>NZ_CP017780.1:5497747-6162871 GCF_002849735.1 Amycolatopsis sp. BJA-103 | reverse complement strand
ACACCTGCTCGATGTGGCCGTAGCCGTCGACGACCTCGGCGAGCAGGTACGCCATCGGGCCGTCGCCGGTGTCGCAGACCCAGGCGCGGCCCGCGCGCTGATAGGCCGCGAGGTCCTCGAGCGACGGCGGATCGTCGTCGGCGATCGCGGCCATGTCGAGGGCGCGGAACGGCTCGCCCGCGGCGCGCTCGATGTCCTGGAGCCTGGGCAGGTCTTCGGGTACGGCTGGTCGGATCACGGGTCGAGTTCTACCCCGGCGCCGGGGCGGGCGCGCGCGAATTACCGCCGCGTCAGAGGGAAAACGACGAAACGGCCCGGTGGATCCTGCTCGCGTACGACTGGAGCGCGACGATGGCGGCCCGTTTCGCGTCGTCGCTGATCCGGGTCGCGGGGGCGGCGAGGCTCAGCACCGCGGGCCGGTGCCCGGTGCTCGGGATCGGCACCGAACACGACCAGACGCCGTCGTCCAGTTCGCCCCAGCTGACCGAATACCGGTTGATGCCCGCGCGTTTGACCTCTTCCCGCACGGTCGGCCCGCGACGCTGGACGATCGACGAAAGCCGCCGTTCCCGTTCGCCTTCCGGCAGCATGGCGAGCAGCATCTTGCCCGACGCGCCGGCGCCGAGCGGGACGGAATGGCCCGGCTGGAAGGTGAAGCGCATCGCGCGTTCGCATTCGACGCGGTCCGCGCAGACCGCGGAATCGCCGAAATGCTGGAACAGCAGGACCGTCTCACCGAGGTCGCGAGCGGCCTCCTCCATCGCCGGGCGCGCCAGCCGGGCGAGGTCGTTGGCGAGTTGCGCGGCCCGCGCGAGCGGCATCACCTGGCTCGTCACGTGATAGCGCCCGGTCTTGCCCTCCTCCAGCAGCTGGAGTTCCTTCAGCAGTGCGACATAGCGATACGTCGTGGCGACCGGGGTGCCGATCCTCGCGGCGAGTTCGGCGACGCTCGCGTCCCAGCGGCGTTCGGAAAAGGAGAGCAGCAGCTGCAGGACTTTGCGTGAGCTGCTGGCGCCGGGGGTGCGTTTCGGGGGAGCGGTGGTGTCCAGGGATCGTGCGGCAGGCGTCATCTCGACCTCTCGCCGGGGCAATCACAAAGAGTCAAGAAAGTAGCACATTGTGTGAATTGTGGACCAGGGACTTTGGTCCACGAACAAACGGACTTCTTGCTAGGTTCGGACCATGGAAAAGCCATTGGCGGGCAAGATCGCGTTGGTCGCGGGGGCGACCCGCGGAGCCGGGCGGGGAATAGCGGTCCAGCTGGGGGCCGCGGGCGCGACCGTTTACGTGACCGGTCGCAGCACCGGTTCCCGGAGATCCGAAATGAACCGCCCGGAGACGATCGAGGAGACCGCGGCACTCGTCGACGAGGCGGGCGGGCGCGGCATCGCGATCGGCGTAGACCATTTGGAGGCCGACGAGGTCCGCGAGCTGGTGGAACGGATCGACGCCGAGCAGGGAGCGCTGGACGTCCTGGTCAACGACATCTACGGCGCACCCATCGAATGGGGCAAAACGGTCTGGGAGTCCACTTTGGACACCGGATTGCGGACGCTGCGCCTCGCCATCGACACCCATGCCATCACCAGCCATTTCGCGCTCCCGCTCATGATCAGGAAACCGGGGTCGCTGGTCATCGAGGTCAACGACGGGACCACCGCGTACAACTCGGGGAACTACCGCGTTTCGTTCTTCTACGACCTCGCCAAGACCGCGGTGAACCGGATGGCGTTCGCCCTCGCCCACGAATTGGAACCGCATGGCGGTACCGCGGTGGCGGTCACGCCGGGCTGGCTTCGTTCGGAAGCGATGCTCGACGCTTATCAGGTCACCGAAGAGAATTGGCGGGACGCGACGAAGGTGCAGCCGCATTTCGCCATTTCTGAAAGCCCGGCGTTCGTCGGCAGGGCGGTCGCGGCGCTGGCCGGTGACGCGGAAGTCGCCCGCTGGAACGGGAAATCGGTGTCCAGCGGCGAATTGGCGAAGGATTACGGATTCACCGACCTCGACGGCAGCCGCCCCGACTGCTGGCGTTATCTCGTCGAGGTCCAGGATCCGGGCAAACCGGCGGACGTCACCGGCTACCGCTGAGCCTCCCGCCGCAGGAACGGCGTGAGCAGGCCGGGCGCGGCCTGCTCCGCCATCGCCAGCCCGGCCGATTCGCCGACGTCGACCACCTGATAGCCGCCCCGGCCCGCCGCGATCGGGGCGGTCACGGTGATCAACCCGCCGCGGCGCTGGAAGAACGAGCGGCTGATGACGATCCCGGTGAGTCCCTCGCGCCGGATCGCCACCGTCGCCCGCGCCAGTGAACCGGAGCGGCTGACCAGATACCGCCCGACGATCGCGTGGCCGAGGTTGCGGTAGCCGTCCCAGCCGACGAGCACGGCGAACGGCAGCAGCCCGAGCGCGACCTGCCACATCCAGTCCGGCAGGAAATCGATCCACGCCAGGCCGAACATTGCCGCCGCCAGGATCAGCACGCCGACGACGGCCCGGGTGAGCCGCCTGGTGAGCGCGCGCCGCGGATGCCGGTTCAGCGGCACGGTGGCCGGGTCGAAGTTCTCCCGCAGTACCTCGGCCGCGACCTCGTGGACCCGGCCGACGGGCGCGGGCGGCAGCAGCAGACCGCCGCCCTTGTCCCCGCCTTTGCCCTCGCGCAGCCCGCCCGCGATCGCGGTGAGCCGCGCCCCGCCCGCGATCCGCAGCGGCAGCGGCTCTTTCACCTCGACGCCGCGAAGCCGGTCCTCTTCGATGGACACCGAACGTGTGGTGATCAGCCCGCGCCGGACGTGCAGGGTGCCTTCCGTCTCCCGGGTGAGCTTGAAGTTCCAGAACGACAGCACGTAGCCGCCGACGGAAAGCAGCGAGACGAGCACCAGCAGGGCGACCGCCGCGACGACGACGATCAGCCACACGGCGGTGTTCGCCAGATCGTCCATCAGGTCCCGCAGCGGCCCGACGTTCTCCGGGTCGATGTTCAGCTGGTGCGCGAAATGCCAGACCGCGGCGAACACCGCGCCCACCACGGCGAGCCCGGACAGCGTGAACGGCGCGTACCGTACCCACTTCCGGTCGACCTCCGCCACGATCTGCTCCGGCGGCGGCGCGGACTCGGCTTCGGCGGCGACTTCCTTGCGGTGCAAGAGAACCGTGCGCAGCCGATGTGCTTCGGTCGCGCTGACGGCGTCGAGGACGAGCTGGTCGCTGCCCGCGCCCTGGACGGCCGAATGCCGTCCGGTGCCGATGCGCACGGCGCTGAGGGAGAACAGGCGGTGCTTCGGCTCCGAGGTGACGTCGACCGTGCGGACGCGGTCGAGCGGGATCGCGCGATGTTTGCGCAACAACAGTCCGGTGGTCCATTCCACCTGTCCGTCGGCGATGCGATAGCGCGACGTGAGCACGTGCGAGATGCCGACGAGCACGGTCAGCGCGGTGACGCCCAGCCCGATCCACTCCCAGCCGTTGCCCTGGCCGAGGAGCACCGTCCCGATCAGCACCGGCAGCGATTTGACGACGTCGAGCACCGGCCGGATCAGCAGCATGCGGCGGTCGAGGCGGTGCCACTGATCGATGGCGGCGCCGGGTGGTGCCTCGGTGCTCATGTCGCGTCACCGGGGGTGGCCTGCGTGGTCTTCGTGAGTTCCGCGGCGAGTGCCAGCGCGTCGGCGTGGTCGAGACCGGCGATCTTGACCGGACCCGCGGCCGACGCCGTCGTCACGGTGATCTTCGCCAGTTTGAACAACTGCTCGACCGGGTCGCGTTCGATGTCGACGGTCTGGATCCGCGAGATCGGCGCGATCCGCCAGTCCTGTTTGAGCCAGCCTTCCTGGGTGTACACGGCCTCGCCGGTGACCTCCCAGCGGTGGATCCGGTAGCGCCACTGCGGCATGACCAGGAGATGCAGGGGGCCGAGCACGCACGAGATCGTCAGCGTGACCGTGAGCCACGTCGGCGGGTCGTCGCTCGTGAGCACGAACACCGCCTGCACGCCGATGAGCACCGCCCAGCCGGCCGCGGCCCACACCGTCCAGTACCCGATGGCACGACGGCTGACCCGGTTGGCGGGTGGGCGCAGGGTGAGCCGCTCGGGCGGTGCTGTCTCTTCTGTCACCTCTTCAGCGTGCACCACCCCGGCACGGACCGCCCACGACACCTGTCACGGACCGATAGGATCTCGGCCACCATCGGCGGAATGGATGCCCCCTATCGGGGCGTTGCCACCCGTAGACGGTTGTACGCACGAAACCTGGAGGATCTGGTGGCGCTGGACCCGGAAGACCTGTACGAGGTGGACTCGGACGTCCCTGACCTCGGCGGGGCCGTGCTCCTGCACTACTTCGACGGGTTCATGGACGCGGGGTCGGCCGGCAAACTCGTCGCCGAGCACCTCCTGAACTCGCCCGAACGCCGCGTGATCGCGCGGTTCGACGTCGACCGCCTCATCGACTACCGCTCGCGCCGCCCGACGATGACCTACTCCATCGACCACTGGGAGGCCTACGACGCCCCCGAACTGGTCGTCCACCTGCTGCACGACGCCGACGGCGTGCCGTTCCTGCTGCTCACGGGCCCGGAACCGGACCACGACTGGGAGCGGTTCTGCGCGGCCGTGCGGGCGCTGGTCGAACGCTGGGACGTCCGGCTCACCACCGGTTTCCACGGCATCCCGATGGGCGCGCCGCACACCCGCCCGCTGGGCGTGACAGCGCACGCGACGCGGGACGAGCTGGTCGGCGAACACCGGCCGCTGCCCAACCGGATGCAGGTGCCGGGCAGCGTCGCCGGGCTGCTGGAGTTCCGCTTCGGCGAGTGGGGGCACGACGCGTCCGGATTCGCCGCGCACGTGCCGCACTACCTGGCGGACTCGACGTACCCGAGCGCCGCGCTGCACCTGCTGGAGGCCGTCGCCGAGTCGACCGGGCTGAACCTGCCGGACGGCGATCTGCGGGAGGCCTCGCAGGAGGCGGAGGCCGAGATCGCGCGCCAGGTCGCCGGGTCGGAGAAGGTCGCCGACGTCGTGCGCGCGCTGGAGCAGCAGTACGACACCTTCATGGAGGCGTCCAGCAAGGAAAGCCTGCTCGCGGAGTCGGTGGAGCACATGCCGACCGCGGAGGAGCTGGGTAGCCAGTTCGAGCGGTTCCTCGCCGAGCAGAACGGTGGCGACACCCCGGAGCGCTGAGCGGTTCGGTTGTCCCGAATCGCCGTGAAGGCCTCCTTCCCTACCCTCAAAGTAGGCAAGGAGGCCTTCACGGACTTCTGGCGCTCCGAGACCGGAGCGACCCCCTCGGCTACCATGCCTCACCTTCGCCCTGCTCGTGAGTGGTAAAGACGGTTCTAACCGTCCCTACCACTCACGAGGCGGATCAGGGCAGGTCGAGTGAAGCGAGCACGCCCCAAGTGCTCTCCAGCCCGCCCGAGCTGCCGACCCCGGAGGTCAGCACGCCCGGCGTCCCGGGGACGGCGGCGAACCCGAGGATCGAACTGCCGTCGGCCGTCTTGGCCACCTCCGGCGGAAGCGCGTCCTTCCGCCATTCGGTCCCGTTCCACACGGACATCAGGACGTGGGCGTCACCGGGCACCCAGCCCGCGGTCCACAGCTTCCCGGAGCCGTCGAGCGCGGCCGCGTTGATCTCGTCGAACGGGCCGGACGGCAGGGAGCTCCACTTCTGCCCGTCCCAGCGGGTGACGAACGCGGGGATGCCGGTCGCGTTCCATTCGTTCACCCTGCCGACGACGTAGGCCGAGCCGCGGCCGTCGGGGACGACGTGGTTGACCAGCCACCCGGTGCGGTAGTCCGACGGCACGGGAACCTCGATCTGCCGCCAGCCCGCGCCGTTCCAGTGCAGCAGGAACGGGGTCTCCTTCCCGTCGGCCGCCACCGACGACGCGGAGACCCACAGGTCGTCGTCACCGGTGCCGCCGACCCGGGACGGCCGGAGCGGGCGGGCGCCGGTCTGCGGGATCTCGACCTGCTCCCACGCCTTCCCGGTCCAGTGTTCGAGATGGTCCACGGACTTGTTCGTCTTGAAGTCGTAGTCGTAGGAGACCAGCCACACCGATTTCGGCGAGAAAGCGGCGATGTCGCTGGTGAAGCCCTCCATGCCCGCCGGCGGCTTCGGGCGTTCGATGTCGGTCCAGGTCTTGCCGTCCCATCGCTGGACCAGCGTCGACGAGCCGGTCGCCGCCACGCGGGCGGGACGCGGCCGTCGTGGATCCGCGACCTGCCGCGTGCCGACCTCGACCGTGCGGTCACCGGCGGCCCAGACGTTGTCCGGTGCCGAGGCGGAGACCTGGGTGAACCGGGCGCTGGTGCCGGTGATCGGGGCCGGGGTGGTGTCGGCCCACTTCGTGCCGTCCCAGCGGACCGCGACCGGGACTTCGGCGCTGCCGGTCCAGGTGCTCCCGACGGTCCAGGCGTCGTTCACGCCGGTGGCCGTGACGCCGTAGTAGATCCGGTTCACCGTGCTGTCCAGCGGTTGTTCCAGCCGCCAGCCCTCGCTCGCCGACGCCGTACTCGTGAGCAGGCCGGACAGGCCGAGGACCAGACCGGACACGGTCAGCGTGGATCGTCTTGCTACGCCTTGCATCTGGGACCCTTCCAGTTGTCGCAGGGAGTGCTGTGAACTCCTTACGAACCACCCGTGCGGAAGGTTGCCCGGTCAGTGGTCGATGGCGACCATTTCCCTCGAATGCCCTGGCCGTTCGATCTCGTCGACCAGCGCGACCGCGAGATCCGCGTACGAGAACGGCCCCGCGTCTTCCGCGCGCGGCAATACGCGGTGGTCCCCGCTGCGGTACTCGCCCGTCCGCTCGGCGTGTTCGTCGATGATCGCGGGCGGTGGCGCGACGACCACCCAGTCCAGCGCGCCGCCGGACGCACGGAGGACCTCCAGCTCCGCCGTGTGCCCGAGTGAGAATTCGCGGTGTTCCGGCGGCCAGCCCGGCTGGTCGTGGAACGCGACGCCCGGCGCGATCTCCAACGCCGACCCGACGCCGACGACGACCAGCCTCGTGACACCTGCCTGGCCGAGGCCGTCGATCAGCGCGTGCGCGGCGGCCGGGTAGTACTCCCGCGCGGGGAGATCCGCGCGGTAGATGGAACTGATCGCGGCGTCGTGCCCGGCGGCCGCCTTCGCGACGTCGTCGGACACCGTGACGTCGGCGGCGATCAAGGTGACGGCGTCACCGGCGAGATCCGCGTGACGGCGGGGATCCCGGACGGCGGCGGTCACCCGGTGCCCGCGATTCACGGCTTCGGCGACGGCTCGGCGTCCTCCACGTCCGCCTGCCCCGAAGATGACGATCTTGCTCATCGCGCTCCTTTTCCCGTGCCGGTACCTGATCACCGGCGGCGAACGCGATGGTAGGAGCGGACCCCTCGGTTACCGCAACGAAACCGGCCCCTCGATGTTCTGAGTCCGTTCACCCGAATGGTGCTGGTGTATCGTCCCGGAATGCGTCACCTGGTACCCCATTCAGCCCTGTACACGTTGGGCCGATCGGCCCGCGGCACTCTCGGCCGGGGCCTGCACCGGCTCGCCCGGCGATTCCATGATCCTTATACCGAGGAGCTGAACCGGGTCGCCGGGGAACTGCGCGCGGAGATCGTCCGGCAAGGAGATCGCTGTTTCGATCGCGTCATCGAGTTCGAAATCCGGAGCCGTCGTGACATCATCTACGCCGGTGATCAGGACGCGGCGCGGGACAGCAACCGGTTCGCCCGCGAGCACCTGACCGGGACCCGCCACTTCGCCCGTCCACAAGCGACGCTCGCGTACGCGCTTTCCCTTGCCCCGTCAGGGGGAATGGCCCTCGAATTCGGTGTCGCGAGCGGGAACACGCTGCGCGTGATCGCCAAGGCGCGCGGCGGTGCCGAAACCTACGGATTCGATTGGTTCCAGGGCCTGCCGGAGAACTGGCTCAACGGGATGCCCGCCGGTTCGTTCGCGCGCGAAGATCTGCCGGACGTCCCCGGCGCCGAACTCGTCGTCGGTCTTTTCGCCGACACGCTTCCCGGTTTTCTCGAGCGGCACGAAGGTGCCGTCGATTTCCTTCACGTGGACGGTGATCTGTACAGCTCGGCGAAAACCGTACTCGACCTGGCGGGCCCGCGTCTGCGGCCGGGCAGCATCGTGCACTTCGACGAGTTCTTCAATTACCCCGGCTGGCAGCGGCACGAACACCGGGCGTGGCTGGAATACGTCGAACGCACCGGCACCGAATTCGAATACGTGGCCTACACCTACGCCGACAACCAGGTCACCGTCCGGATCACCGGCTAGAGCATTTCGCGGACTTCGATCGTCCCGATCGCGGCCCAGGGATGACTTTTCGCCGCCTCGACGGCCTGTTCCCGGCTTTCGCAGTCGAGGACGGTGATGCCGCCGATCTGTTCCTTCGTCTCGGCGAACGGGCCGTCCGTGAGCAGCGCCTTGCCGTCGCGGACGCGGACGGTCGTCGCCGACTCCGGCGCGTGCAGGCCCATCCCGTCGACGCGCATCCCGCGCCGCGTCAGCTCTTCGCGCCAGGCGCGGCAGGGCTCGGTGATGTCCGTGTCGGGCGTTTCGTCGCCGACGTCCCCGCAGAGCATGAGCAGGTATCGCACCGGTTCTCCTAGGTCGTGTCCTGTGAGTCTGTTCGATGGGCTTCGTGATCCAGGTGGTTCCTGGCGGTGCGGGCGGATCGGCCTCGTACCGGGTCGCACTCGGCCGCGTCTGCCCGTGCCGTCAGGGGCCGCCTGGGCGCGGAGACCGCGAACAAGACTTGCAGGACGCGGCCTAGTCCGTGAGCCCGTCCTCGTAGGCCCGAAGCGTGTCGATGAACAGGCGGCGCTGCGCCGGTGTCAGCGGGGCGAGCGCTTTCTGCCAGGCGCGGGCGCCCTGCGCGAGCCAGCCGTCGATCGCGGGCCGCATGCGCTCGGTGATGGCGACGATCCGCCGACGCCGGTCGGCCTCGTCCTCACGCCGGTCCAGAACGTCCTTCTTGCTCAGTTCGCCGACCATCAGGCTCACCGTGGTCGGGGCGACCTCGAGCCGTTCGGCCAGCTCGTTCACCGTCATCGGACCGTCGAAGAGCAGGTACGACAGCAGCGACAAGTGACGCGGAGCCAGCGACAGCGACTGGAGTTCGTCGGGGATCTTGATCCGCTTCGCGCGGCCGACCATCCGCGGCATGAGCAGCAGCAAGGCGCGCACGGCGTCGTCGGCTTCCATGTCCTCGGTTGACACCGGGCACCCTCCTGGATAGCTTTGCAAGCAAAGAGGCTTTGCTTGCAAAGCAAAATGGCTTTCAGGACGATGCTACCTGGGGAGTACCGTGGAATCGCTGTCGATGACCACCATGGACGCCGGGACGGGGCGTCCCCGCACGACCTCCGTCGCCTGTCGCAGTCACGGGAGCCGGTATCTGGCGTACGCGCCGGATGCCGATTCTCCTTGGTATCGCGACCTTCTCGTCAGTCCACAAGCGACACTCGGGATCGACGGGGTTCCGCATGCCGCGTATGCCGTGCCGCTCGAAGGCGGGGAGCGGGGTTTCGTGCTGCATCTGCTGGAGGTCGATGCCGCCCGCGGGCGGGCGATCGCCGATCAGTTGCTCGTCCACCACGACGAGCTCCGGAAGGCGCTGGCGGAAGCGCGGGCCGAACTCGACGGCGAGCCGGTGCGGGGACGGCCGGGAGTGCGGCGCGGGCTGCTCGGTCATTGTGTCACTTTCTGCAACGGCCTGCGGATGCACCATCTTCGCGAGGACGGGGCGTTCACGGCGATCGAAAAGGCGTATCCCGGACTCGCGCCGGCCCTGACCCGGCTGCGCCAAGAGCACGAAACCGTGTCCCGCGCGTTGCTCGATCTTGACGGGTTGCTGCAGGGTAAGGGGGAACTCGAAACCGCCGCACTGCGTGAGGAGTTCGAGCGGGTCGCGAATGGACTCGAGGAACACTTCGCCTACGAAGAGGCGAATCTGCTCCCGGCGCTCCGCGAAGCGGGAACGCCGTCCCCGTGAACGGCCCGTTCTGTCACAGCTTGGAAACGAGGCGATGCCGGTGTTGATCGAACCCGCGTCTTCCGGACCTGGGAACACGCGGCGGGGTTACTCCGAGCGGGTGAGAACTCCGGGCCACCCGGCGGGAGACACCGGTAACGAATGTCCGTTCCTGGGCGACTGATCGTTGTCCGCACCGATCGGCGCGACGCCCCCGACCGGAATTGTGAGAACCGATGAAGCTTCGAAGAGCCTCAGTTCTGTCTTTGGTGGCCGCGGTGGCCACGATCATGCTCGTGGCGCCCGCCTCCGCCCTCGCGGCACCGCCGACCAGCGCGGTGGAGGTTTCGCCGACCACTGTCCAACGTGGACAGACGTTCACCGTCTCGCAAACCGTCTACAACGCCGACGCGACCTCGACCATCGAGGGCGGCAAGGCGACGCTCTACGGCAAGGAATCCTCGCTTCCGGGGATCGTCGACCTGGTGTCCTGTCCCGGCGCGTTCGCCTGCGACATGCTCGGCGGCAGCATCCGCGGCGGGGTCGGCACCGTGACCCCCGGCCAGAGCAAGACCGTGCTGTTCACCTTCCGGGTCAAGGACGACGCCCCGCTGGGCAGCGTCACCCTGCAGCACCAGTTCGTCGGTGACAACTACAGCTTCGAGATCCTCGACGGCCCCGTGCTGACCGTCACCGGCGCGCAGAGCGCCGCGGACCTCGGTGTCACGCTGACCGCGTCCCCGCGCGGGATCCTGACGTCCTCGATCGAGTACACGGTCAAGGTCACCAACGCGGGTCCGGGCGCGGCGTCCGGTATCCGGGTGGCGTCGACACTGGGCAACGGGCTGCGCTTCACCGGCTCGTCGACCTGCTCGAACCCGAGCGGCTCGAAGGTCGTCAACTGCGACTTCTCGTCGCTCGCGACCGGCACCAGCGGCACGGCCAAGTTCACGGTGGCCGCCGGACTGCTGACCATCGGACCGGTCAAGACGACCGCGAAGATCACGCAGAGTTCCGTCGCCGACCCGAACGCGGCCAACAACACCGCGTCGTCGACCTGCACCGCGATCACCGGGCTCCTGCTCAGCTGCTAGGCAAGTACGTGAAGGCCCCCTTCCTTGCGTCTAGCGCAAGGAAGGGGGCCTTCACGTACCTCAGCGCAGGCGAGCGGCGTGGGCGTTCACGCGTGATCGGGTAGCGATCACGTGAGATCCGGCCCCAATCACGCGAGTCACGCCCTAGATCACGTTGGGTGCAGACACGGCGCCGCCTTTTGGGTTGCCCTCAAGAGAACCCGAACGCCACTCACGACCAACCCGACCGGACTCGGGCAGTCGGGCGTGGGGGTCGTTCGGGGCGACGGTGTTGCGAAAGCCTTGTTCCCAACCTTCAGCGTTGCGAAGGTGGCTTTCGCAACACCCGCCCTGAGAGCGACCCCTCCTCAGCGCAGGCGGGCGGCGCGAGCGTGGAGATAGCGCTGATGCGGCAGGTTCGTCGCACGCCGGGCGGCCTCCACATAGGACTCGACGGCGCCCGCGGGGTCCCCGGCCAGTTCGAGCAGATGCGCGCGGGCGGCGTGGAACCGATGGTCACCGGAAACCCGGTCACCGAGCTTTTCCAAGGCCGTCAACCCTTCTCGCGGACCTCGGGCCATCCCGACCGCGACGGCATGGTTCAGCTCCACCACGGGATTGTCGGAGAGCCGCAGCAGAAGGTCATAGAGGGCCTCGATCTGCGGCCAATCGGTCTCTTCGGCAGTCGGCGCCTCGTCGTGCAGCGCGGCGATCGCGGCCTGGATCTGGAACTGCCCGGTCGGCCCGTGCGGCAACGCCTCGGACAGCAGCGCGATCCCTTCGGTGACGTACCCGGAATTCCAGCGGCTCCGGTCCTGTTCGGACATCGGGATCGGCGCACCGTCCGGCGCCGTCCTCGCCGGGCGGCGGGCGTCGGTGAGCAGCATCAGCGCCAGCAGTCCGGTGACCTCGCTGTCCTCCGGCAGGAGCCGGTGGACGATCCTGGTCAGCCGGATGGCTTCGGTGGACAGCTCACTCCGCGTCAGGTCGGGGCCGGACGTGCTGGCGTAACCCTCGTTGAAGATCAGGTACAGCACGTGGAGGACCGCGTCCAGCCGCGCCGCCCGCGCGGCTTCCGGTGGCATGCCGAACGGGACGCCGCTGGTCTTGACGCCCGTCTTCGCGCGGCTGATCCGCCGGGTCATCGTCGCTTCGGGGACCAGGAACGCGCGGGCGATCTCCGCCGTGGTGAGGCCGCCGACGGCCCGGAGCGTCAGCGCGATCTGCGACGCCGGTGACAGGGACGGGTGGCAGCACAGGAAAAGCAGGATGAGCGTGTCGTCGGAGTCTGCCGCCCGCCGGTCCGCCGCGGGCGCGAGGTGTTCCTCGGGCAACGTCCGCTGGACGACGGTGTCCTCGCGACGGCGCCGCGCCTGCTCGGCTCGGAGCAGATCGGTCAGCCGCCGCGAGGCGACCGTGATGAGCCACGCGCGCGGATCATCGGGCCGCCCTTCCGCGGGCCATTGCGCCGCGGCCGCGAGAAGCGCCTCCTGTGTCGCGTCTTCCGCCAGGTCGAAGTGACCATAGCGGCGGACGACGGCGCCGAGGACCTGCGGCGAAAGCGTGCGCAGCAGGTCCTCGACGCCGCTGTCCGGCACCTAGAGCTCCAGTTCTTCGAAGCTGTCGGCGCACGGCCGGATGTCGACGTACCACTCGCGGCCGAAGTCGGTGCCTTCCGGATGCGGGGTGGCCGCCAGTTTGGCCGCGATCTCGGTCGCGCGGTCGTAGCTCGCGCAGTCGACGGTCGTGTAGCCGACCAGGACCTCCTGCGTTTCGGCGTACGGCCCGTCGGTCACCACGGGCGCGCCGTCACGCAGGGAGACGCGGCGGGCGTGCGCCGGCTGGGAAAGGCCCTGCGCGTCGACGAACTCCCCGGACTCGACCAGGTCGTTGTTCCACTTGGCCATGAACTCGTGCAGGGCGGTGACCTCGTCCGCGCTCCACTTGCCGCCGATGCCGTCGAGATCCTGCTGCGACCCGAACATCATGATCATGTACTTCACGGTTGTCTCCTCTCGGCGGGCACCGTTTCGGTGCCTTCTGCCGGAGACGTCGGAGCCGCCGGACAGGACCGGACATCGTTCGCCGGGAATTCTCCCTCAGCCGCGGTCGGCGGCGGTGTTCATCGCGTCGGCCGGTTCGAGGGTCCGCCCGCCGGTGATCTTGGCGTAGAGGTGCGCCCCGCCGAGGACCGGCGGATATTTCGGCGGATTCCCGGGAGAGTGGCAGGTCGGGAGGCATTCGAACAGCGCGTCGTGATCACCGTCGAAGAAGAACGCCACGCTCCGGCGCCGCGAGGGCCCGGGCCCGGACGGCGGCACGACCCGGTGCAGCGTGGAGCGCCAGCGGTCGTTGGTCCACTGCGCGGTGAGGTCGCCGAGGTTCACCACCAGCGCGTCTTCGGCGGGGACGACGTCGTGCCAGGCGCCGTCGGGACCGTGGATCTGCAGGCCGGGGACGGGATCGGCGTACAGGACGGTGACGATGCCGTAGTCGGTGTGCGCGCCGAGCCGCATCTGTCCCGGCAGCGGTGCGGGCGCCCCGGCGCGGCGTTCGAAGTGATTCACCCGCAAGGTGCGCGTCGGATGCCGGGTGTACGCCCCCAGGTAGCCGCCGGGGAGTCCGAGTGCCTGCTCGAAGATCTCCAGCAGGACCTTCGCGACGCGGTGTGCTTCCGCCTCGTAGGCGGTGAGCGCCGGCCGCAGGCTTTCCGGCAGACCGGGCCAGATGTTGGGCACGAAGAAGCCGTACGGGTCCTCACCGTCGATGTCTTCCGCGCCGATCACGAACGACTCCGACAGGTCGGGCGGCGTCGTCTCGCCGAGGCTGTACGCCAGCCCTTCGGTGCCTTCGGCCGCGTACCCGCGATCCGAGGCGCGGTCGGCGGGCGCGGAGCGGAGCTTCTCCTCGACAGGGAGAGCGAAGAAAGCGGCTGTCGCTTCGCGCATCCCGTCGATCGTCGCCCGCGGGATGCCGTGCCCGACGAGCTGCAGGAACCCGACACGCGTCAAAGCCTCGTCGACGGTGTGCGCGAGCTCCGCGCGGTCTCCGTCGTCCCAGCCGCTCAGGTCGATCGTCGGTACGAGGGTCATGAGACGACGGTAGCCAGGACGGAGCCGGTGATCACGGGGCCGCGGTCATCCGATCGGGCGATCCGTCCTGCCCGATCGGCCGCGGTTCCCGCCGGGAACGGCGCAAGGCGGCCGAGCACAGCAGCCCGAGGATCAGCACGCCCATCGGGAGCAGGAAGGCGGTCTTGACCGCGTCCGCGGCCTCGTTCGCCCTGCCCGCCATCGGGGCACTGGTCCGTGCCTGCAGCACCAAACCGACGGCCGCGCCGCCGAGGACCCCGCCGATCTGCCGCGCCGTGTTGAAGATGCCCGACGCGCTGCCGACCAGCGACCGCTCGACCGAGTTGATGGTCACGTTGCTCATCGGGGAGAAGATGAAGCCGACACCGAGACCGCACCACAGCAGCCCGGGAATCAGCGCCGCGGGCGAACTCGCCGGGATGATCACCAGCGAGAGGACGCACAGGCCGCCGCACAGCGAGAACAGGCCGAACATCAGCGGGTACTTGGGGTGCGTCCGGTCCGACAACCGTCCCGCGAACGGCGCGACGGCGCCGGACATCAGGGCCAGCGGCGCGGTGAGCAGGCCCGCGTCGGTCGGGGACATGCCGAGCACCGACTGCAGGTAGATGGCCAGCACCAGGAGCGTGCTGGTCATCGCGAACCCGACCAGCACCGCTGTCGCGGCCCCCAGGGAAAAGTCGCGGTTGCGGAAGATCCGCAACGGCAGCAGCGGTTCGCGGCGGTTGACCCGTTGCCACAGGACGAAAGCGCCCAGCAGGAGCACTCCCGCCCCGGCGTACCCCCATCCGTGAGTCCGTCCATTTTGGATTCCGAAGACGAGGCAGACGAGACCCGCGCCGAAGAGCAGGATGCCGGGAACGTCGAAGCGGTGCGAGTTCCCCGGTCTCCAGTCGGGCACGTGGACGGCGGTGAGCGCCAGGGCGAGCAGTCCGATCGGAACGTTCGCGAAGAAGATCCATTCCCAGCCGAACCGGTCGACGAGCACACCGCCGAGCACCGGACCGGTGATCATGGCGACGCCCGCGACACTGCCCCAGGCCCCCAGTGCCGGGCCGCGTTCGTCCGGCGGGAACAGATGCGTGATGAAGGCCGTCGTCTGCGGCGTCATCAGCGCGGCGCCGAGACCCTGTACCGCGCGGGCGGCGATCAGGGTTTCCACGTCACCGGAAAGCCCGCACCACAAGGACGCCCCGGTGAACACCACGAGCCCGGCGACGAAGACGCGTTTCGGACCGAGCCGGTCACCCAGCCTGCTGGCGGGCAGGATCGGAACGGCGTAGGCGAGCAGGTACACGCTGGTCACCCAGATCACCGCGGTCAGTTCGGTACCGAGTTCGCGCACCATCGACGGCACCGCGGTGTTCACGATGGTCATGTCCAGCATGACCATGAAGAAACCCAGGCACAGCGCGAAAAGCGCGGACCAGGGCTTGACTCGCTTCGTCATCGGTCGTCCCGTCCTCGACGGCGAGGGGACGACGAGTGAGGCCCGGGGGCGGGTCGCTCGCCGTCCACCCCCGGTCAGCCTGCCTGCCGGACGATGTCACCGGCGCGTGGCACGACCGCCGGGCGGCCGATGCCCTGATAGGAAAGGCCCGTCCCGGCCACGATGAGCGGGTCGAGGAGGTTCCGGGTGTCGATGACGGCCCGGCCGTCGAGCCGGTCGGCGATCCGCGCCCAGTCGAGGGCGCGAAACTCCGGCCACTCGGTCAGCAGCACGATCGCCGCCGCGCCGTTCGCCGCGTGATAGGCGGTTCCCGTGATCCGCACACCGTCCGTCACTCCCGGCACCGGGGCGTGGACGCTGGGGTCGTAGCCGAACAGTTCCGCGCCTTCGGCGGCCAGCCGCCCGGCGACCGCCAGCGCCGGGGAGTCCCGCAAATCGTCCGTCCCGGCCTTGAACGTCAAGCCCAGCAGGCCGATCCGGGCGCCGGCCAGATCGCCGCCGACGGCCTTGCGCACCTTGTCGACCACCAGTTCCTGCTGCTTCAGGTTGGTTTCGATCGCCGCCCGCAGCAGGGCGAAATCGCTGCCGGCCGACTCCGCGGTGTGCAGGAGCGCGAAAGTGTCCTTCGGCAGGCAGGAACCACCCCAGCCCGGACCCGGCCGCAGGAAGGACTTGCCGATCCGTTCGTCGTACCCCATTCCCAGTGTCACGTCGTCGATATTCGCGTCGAGGTACTCGCACAACTCGGCGACGGTGTTCACAAAGGACAGACGGGTCGCCAGGTAGCAGTTGGACGCGTATTTGATCATCTCGGCGCTCGCGGAATCGGTCACCAGCACGGAAGTGTCGAGCTTCCCGTACAGGTCGGCGACACGCTGGGCGGAGACCGGGTCACGATCGGCCGAACCGACCACGATCCGGTCGGGGTTCAGGAAGTCGTGGACCGCGGACCCTTCGCGGAGGAACTCGGGATTGGACACGACGGCCACGTCCGCCCGATCGATCAGTTCCGCGACACGGGCCGCCGTGCCGACGGGAACCGTCGACTTGTTCACCACGACGCATCCGGGCGCCAGCAGCTCCCGCACCTCGGCCACGACGAACTCCAGCGTCGTCAGATCCGCCGCACCGGTGGCGCTCATCGGTGTCGGCACGCACAGGATCACGATGCTCGCCTCGGACACCGCCGCGCTCGCGCCGAGGACGAATCCCAGCCTGCCGGACGCCAGCCCGTCCACCACCAGCTCGCAGATACCCGGCTCCCGGATGGTCGCCTCACCGCGGCTCAAGGCGTCGACCTTTTCCCGGTCGACATCCGCGCACACGACCTGATGTCCCAGTGACGAAAGGCAGGCGGCCGTGGTCAACCCGACATAACCGGCGCCGATCACGGCGACCTTGGTCCCGAACATTGCACTCATTCCCTTTGACCCTCCTGTTTTCGATGCCACCGGGCAGGACGGAGCCGTCCTGCCCGGTGGCATCGAGAGATGCGGACTTCGTGTTCGGACGCGTTACTTCGCGTGCGGGATCGCGCGGATGCCTTCGTAGGGGGTTTCCCTGCCGAGGTAGTCCACCGTTTCGAACAGCCCGATCGCGTCCATCGGATAGCGAGCGCCCGCCTCGGCCGCGAAGATGCACGGAAGGATCTGCTTCCGCTCCGAGGCGGCGGCCTGGTTGCTCTTGCGGATGTGCTTGTGGGTGTGGATCAGGATGGGCATGTAGCCCCCGCCGAGGAACGAACCGGCCTGCAGGACCGCCCCGCCGACGCAGTCGATCACGCAGCCCTTGCCGAGGATCGCGTCGCGGCCTTGGTAGTAGTACGAGGGCGTGGCGAGAGTGCCGTGCTCCACATGGAACACACCGGCCGCGAGGCCGATGATCGAGCGGCCGCCGGTCCGCAGCACCGAGCGGTAGAAGTCGACCAGGATCGGCCGCACGGTCGTGTCCGGAAGCTGGAATTCCCCGCACATCAGCGTGATGCGCATCAACTCCGCGAGCGTGAGGTTGCTGCCGTTCTCACCGGGGAACTCCTGGTCCCACGGCACCAGGTAGTCCAAAGGGGACACCATGGTCGTCCCGACGTCCTCGAGGATCAGCCGTTCCGGCTCACCCGCCGGCGCCGTCTCCGCGACCCCGTTCCCGAGGACCCGCCCAGCGAGCAGGTACCGGCTCTCCAGCGTTTTCGCCCTGCTGGCCGCGATCAGGATGTTGAGCCTGCCGGTCACCGTGTCCGGGATGTCGAAAAGGTGATCGATGCCGTCGGTGGGGACGGCGATCTTCGCCTGCAGGCCGCGGACGGGCAGCGGCTCGTACGAGTCCACGACCTCCTTGAGGGCGCCGGTGAACTCGCCCGCTCCGACCTGGACGAGCTTCTCCGCCGCCAGAGCCCGGTAGTCGAAGGGAATGGAGGTCGACGTCGACAGCACGATGTCGGCGAGCTGGGCGCGATACCGGTCGTCGTCCAGCGACGCCGCGGCCAGCTCCAAGGACAGGTAAGGGGAATCGTCACCGGGTCCGTGGACCCAGCTCGCGGTGAAGGGAGCTTCGAAACGGCACACCTGCGCGAACAACGCGCGGGCCGCGTCGTCGTTCTTGATCTGGCTCGTCACCTGGGCCACTGCCGCTTCCCTGTCCGATACTTCGGCCAGCATGTCCTTGGCCGGTCGCAACAGCGTCGAAAGGTCTTCGATGATCTGCGTCATGCTTCGCTCCCAATTCGTGCGAACTTCTCTTCGTTTTCCTGGTGATCGGTTTCCGTGGTGCGGGGAAAGGTTCCGGTGAACATGGCCGAACCCAGCGCCGCGAGGAACCGGTGCTCGGCAGGCCGTATCGCCGTGGTGCCCTCGTCGATGCGGTGCAAGAGTTCCAGCTGGGCCAGCAATGCCTCCTTGAAATGGTTGACGGCGATCACGGAACGCCGCGTGGCGTTCCGGACGTTGACGACGTGCAGGTTCTTGTAGTCGGGCTCCGAGTCGAAGAACGGCTCGAAAACCAGGGTGACGTGTTCGCCGGAAGCGAGTTCCACGTCGGCGAAGCGATATCGGAACTCGGACCCGTACGGAATGACGGCGGGGGTGAGGTAACTCCTCGAAACGCCCTCGGAGAACGCGAATCCAGCCAGACCGGCGAAGGCGATGGTGCCGGTCGATGACGTGTAGAGCTCGATTTCCGGCAGGCCCGCGGCCAAGGTCCGTACCCGCATTTCGGCGGTCACCGACATCGGCACCGTGCGCAGATACGTCCGATACTGCTCGGCCGGAAGGATCGCGCGCAGAATGCTCAACATGTGGAAACCCTCGTAGCCGGCTTCGCCGTACTGGGTGTCGACGAACCTGCCGTTCGCGACGTCGAGCTCCCGGTTCTTGGTGAACTCCACGGTGATCTTCTTGATCGGATCGGCTTCGCCGAGGTTCCGCACCGACTCCGCGAAGTGCCGCACGGCCTCGCTGTGGGAGTAGACGTCGTTGACGATGATCCGGGCACGGGGATTCCGCCGGATCACGCGCTGGAGACCGGCGAGGTCTTCCGGGTAGCAGGCCGGTTTCTCGAGCAGGATGCGGGCATCCGGCTGTATCCGCAGGATTTCTCCGACGACGGAAAGATGGGTGGCGGTCGGTGTGGCGACCACCCAGGCATCGACGCCGGAGGGATCGGGCACGCGGGCCACCCGGTCCCAGTCGGCGCTGTTCCCGGTGTCGACGGTGCGGATCCGGTGACCCGCTTCGCCGTACCACGCGGCATACAGCGACCCGATCTTGCCGAGTCCGACGATCACGATCTCCCGTTCAGTCGGCGACGGTGACCGCATGGGCTTTGCCTCCCCTCGACCGAAGGGCGTGGCCCGCGGCGGACGTACCGGCCGCCCGGCCCAGCACGGCTCCCGCCATCAACCCGGTGCCGCCCGGATATCCCTGGTCGTAAAGGCCACCGGCGATCACGCCCGCCGCGTAGAGGCCGCTGATCGGTTCGCCGCCGCCACGGACTTCGGCGTCGGCGGTCACGGACAGCCCGCCGTAGGTGAAAGTCAGGCCGCAGACCACCGGAACGAACAGGAACGGAGGCGTGTCGAGGCGTTTCGGCGTTCGATCGGAGTTCAGGCGCCGGATTTCGGCGGTCAGGGTCGCGGCGTCGATACCGAGCCGCCGGGCGCCTTCCTCGATCGAGGAGACACTCACCGCCGCCGGGTCACCGAGGTAGCCGTCCGGGAGCGCGCCCGCCGCGACGACCTGGTCGTCGAAGATCTGGAACGCGATCTTCCCCGGCTGCTCCTGGATCTTCTGTCCCAGCGTGACGTAGGTGAGGTTGCTGTAGCCGGACTCGTCGAAGAACCGATGCCCTTCCCGGTTGACCACGACGCCCAGCGGGAAGGCGTACCTGGCCAGGCCGTGGGATTTGTGCATCTGCCCCGGCAGCATGTAGTCGGGCAGTTTCACGCCCTGCGGCGTGGTGTGGCACTTTTCCCAGTTGCCCGCGGTGTCTGCGCCGAGTTCGACGGCCGCCGCCAGCGGAGCGCCTTCGTTGAACGGGACACCCCGCAGCTTGACGTCCCGCCAGTCCTCTCCGAGGTGGAGTTCACGCAACCGCGTGTTCGCCTCGAAGCCGGCCGACGCCAGGATCAGCGCGTCGGCGAGTATCGGGAAAGCGGGCCCCGATCCGTGGAGCAGATACCGGTCGCCGTCGGTCTTCTCGAAGCCGGTGACGGCGCTGTCGTACAAGACCGTTCCGCCGAGCTGGTCGAACTGGGCGAAGTTCCGGTCCTGGAGGCTCTGGCCGCCGCCGTCGAGAACGATCGGCACATCGCCGGGAAGGGGAGTCGGCCTCGGTGCCCAGCGCTGGCCGAAATCGCGCATCCAGGTGATCGTTTCCGTCGAACGGCGAATGATCGATTCGATCAGCGCGACGTCCACCTGACTTCCGGATACCCGCAACCAGTCGCCGAGATACTGCTCGTCCGTGTATTCCGATCGGCCGGCCAGTATCTCTTCGGCCCGGTCTTTGTCGGCCTCCCGGAGCAGGCCGGAGATGAATGATCTTCCTTGCCAAGAGAAACGCATGGTCCTGGTCAAGGAACTGTTCCCGCCGCGCAGTTCCTTCGGTGCGGCTTCGAGGACGGTGACGGAGGTGGCGCCCGCCTGTAGTGCGGCTATACCCGCACAGAGACCGGCATTACCCGCTCCGACAATGACGACCTGCCTCTCGGTCACATCACTTTGCCCGCTGTGCATCAACAACGCTCCAGGTAATCCGGTGTTCGCCATTTTTGATCGACCGATTTCGAGCCGGGCCGCCGGCAGGCATGCTGAGTGACGGTGTCCGCACTCACCGTTATCGGCTCACTGTCACCGATTCGGCGTAGTTATTCGGGACACCGATGTCTGCGAACTGTCGATCCGCCGCCGGGATCGAGCGGACGAGCGCTCGTTCACCCTCCGAGCAGGCCTGATCGCTTCCCCCATGCGGGTGGCGACGAGCGTCACCCGGTCTTCAAAGCGGGAATTCCCGTGGATGCCTTCCGAGGTAACCCTGGTGTTTCCGTCGAGTTTCCCGTCGGCACTGACGATGATCCCGCCGGTTCTTTTCGATTGCTCACTTTCGGAGCCCAGCCATTTCCGCGCCTCCCCCGGTGCGGTCGATGTGGGACCAACAGAGGTCAGCCTGACTTCCTGACCAGCGCGTGGGCAACCTTCGGCCAGTTCGGGCTTGTTCGAAACCGTTCGAGCGCGCCCGAACAGCAGATTCCGGCGCCGCTGATTGGCGGTATCGCGGCCGAGACGGCCTCAGTCAATCTAGAGCGATGATCGTTGAAGAGGGGGGCGACGACGGGGAGTCGCCGACAGAAGTTCCGCCACCGGACCCGGCCACTTCACCGGCTGAGTTCACAGCGGCACTGCGCGTATTGAGAACATGGTCCGGACTGACTTATCGGCAGTTGTCCGGAAAGGCGGCAGAACTCGGGGGAGCGCTTCCGGCGAGCACGATCGCGACCACTCTCGGCCGCACCACATTGCCTCGCGAATCCTTCGTCGAAGCGTTCACGCGCGCGTGCGGACTGAGTGACGAGCAGGTGCGGCGGTGGCTCGACGCCAGGACACGCATCGCGCTGGGAAGCCCGCCGCGTGTCGAGGAACGGATCGCCGGCGACGAGGTGGTGAGCGCCGTCGCGCGGCCGGAACCGCGGCGCTGGCAGCGCTGGCGCGCGCCGTTGATCGTGGTCGCGATCGTGGGCATCGTCCTCGTCGGCGCGCTGGGATATCTGACCTGGCCCTTCAACACGTCCTCGAAGAACAAGGTCGCCGAGGCCACGGTGCCGGGGCTCGCCCTCCGCGAGATAGGCAGCTGGGCGCAGATCCGGCCCGCCCGCTCGCCCGAGTTCTGTCTCGCCGAGGGAAAGGACCGGACCCAGCTCTACTCGGGAACCGTCGTCGCCCAGCAACCCTGTGGGGAGGCCACCTCGCCCCGCGTGTTCATCGACCCCGTCGGGGACGTGAACGCCGTGCAGATCCAGTGGCACCATCCGGACACCGGGGTCGGCTGCCTCACGGTCGTCAACGAGGGAATGGGACACGACCTGATCGAACCCCGCGACGACTGTGGCGACGACAGTGCGGACCAGTTGTTCACCATCGGACCGGCAGGCCCGCCCGAGGCGGCCCAATACGTCATCAGCCCCGTCGGGACCAGCCAGTGTCTCGGCCTGCGTGACCAGGACACCGCCGCGGGGACCGAAGTCGTCCGGGAACGCTGCTCCGGCGCGCCCGACCAGTTGTTCCTCATCGACCTGATCCCGCCCCCTTGACCGGTCCAGACCACTCGCATCTTAACCAAGCGTGCCGATCCGTACCTCCGTGATCACTCCACGAGAAAGCTGGGAAAGCCGGGAACCAGGGACGGCTTCCCGACGACTTGTGGGGCTGAATCGTGCGGCCCGGCGAGCGGAGAGAGATGCACTGGTACGAGGACGACGACCTGTGGGTCGGCTTCGCGGACGTGATGTTCCCGCCCAGCCGGTCCGAAGAGGCCGAACGCTTGACGGCCACGTCGCCGCTGCTCGCGGTCACCGAAGAGACGAAGGTGCTGGACCTGGCCTGCGGCCCGGCGATCCACGTCGTGCCGCTGGCCAGGAAAGGCGCCGACGTGACCGGCGTCGACCTCAGCCCGGCCATGCTCGAACGCGCGCGCGAGGCCTGCGAAAACGCGGGTGTCGCCGCGAAACTGATCCAGGCCGACATGCTCGAGTACGTCGAGCCCGGCGCGTACGACCTGATCGTCAACATGTACACGTCGTTCGGCTACTTCACCGAGCCCGGCGACAACCTCACCGTGCTGCGCAACGCCCACGCCAGCCTCGCGCCCGGTGGCAGGCTGCTGATCGACGTGCTCGGCAAGGAGGTGCTGGCCGGCTGGGTCGGCCGCCCGAAGGCGGTCGACATCGACGGCGGCACGGTGTTCATGCGCGACACCATCCTCGACGACTGGTCCCGGCTCAAGACCGACTGGACCCTGGTCCGCGGTGGTGAAGCGAAGCAGGCGTCGATCCTGTCCTTCCTGTACAGCGCGGCGGAACTGAAGGCGCTGTTCGAGACGGCGGGGTTCACGGACGTCGAGTGCTTCGGCGATTTCGACGGCTCGCCTTACGACAACCACGCGCGCCGCCTGATCGTGCGTGGTGAACGTGCCGGCTGAAACGCTCCGCCTGTTCGCGGAGCCCGACGAAGGAACCGCCCGCCCGCTGCGGCTCACCGGACCGGTGATCCTGCTGTCGGCGGCACTCCTGATCTCGCTGATCGCGGGCATCGCGCTCGGCCCGACCACGGTCGCCCTCCCGGATGTCCTGCGTTACCTGGGAAAGGCGATCACCGGCGGGACCATCACCGGCGACGAGGTCACCGGGTACTCGATCGTCTGGCAGGTCCGCACCCCGCGCGTGCTGCTCGCGGCCGTGGTCGGCGCGGGACTCGCGGTGGTCGGGGTCGCGGTACAGGCCCTGGTCCGCAACGCCCTCGCCGATCCGTTCGTCCTCGGGATCTCCTCGGGCGCCTCGGTCGGCGCCGCCGCCGTCGTGGTGTTCGGCCTGTTCGCCGGGCTCGGCGTGCTGGCGTTGTCGACCGCCGCCTTCCTCGGGGCGCTGGGCGCGACGGCGCTCGTCTATCTGGCCGCCCGCAGCAAATTCGGCCTGACGCCGTTGCGCCTGGTGCTCACCGGGGTCGCGCTCACCTACGCCTTCCAGGCCGTGATGAGCGTGCTCGTCTACCTCTCGCCGAACGGCCAGGCCGCGCAGACCGTGCTGTTCTGGCTGCTCGGCAGCCTCGGCGCGGCGACCTGGGCATCACTGCCGCTGGCCGCGCTCGGAGTGGCCGTCGCGATCGTGGTCCTGCTGCGCTACGGCACCGCGCTCGACGTCCTGTCCATGGGCGACGAAACCGCGATGAGCCTCGGCACCGACGCGGCCGTGTTGCGCCGCTGGCTCTTCCTGCTCACCGCGGTCGTCACCGGCCTGCTGGTGGCGGTGAGCGGCTCGATCGGGTTCGTCGGGCTCGTCCTGCCGCACGTGGTGCGGATGGTCGCCGGTTCGGGACATCGCCGTGTGCTGGCGCTCGCGCCGCTGGTGGGCGCGGTCTTCCTGGTGTGGGTCGACCTGCTCGCCCGCACCCTCGTCGCGCCCGAGGAACTGCCGCTCGGCGTGATCACCGCGCTGATCGGCGTCCCGGTCTTCCTCGTGGTGATGCGGCGCCGCGGTTACGCGTTCGGGGGCCGCTGATGTTGTCCCTGAAGGACCTTTCCGTCGAGGTCGCCGGATCGACGCTGATCCGCGAGCTGCGGCTGGACGTCGGCGCGGGCGAGGTCCTCGGCCTCCTCGGTCCCAACGGAAGCGGTAAGTCGACGGCGTTGCGCTGTGTCTACCGGGCGCTGACGCCGTCCGGCGGCGCCGTCCTGCTCGACGGCACCGATCTCGCGGAGCAGAGCCTGCGCGACACCGCCCGCCGGATCGCCGCGCTCACCCAGGACAGCCGAGCGGATCTGGACTTCACCGTCGAGGAGGTCGTCGCGCTCGGCCGGTCGCCGCATCAGCGCGGCAACCTCCGGTTGTCGGCCCGCGAACGCGCGTTGTGCCGGGAAGCGTTGCGGCGCTTGGACATCACTCATCTCGCCCAGCGCAGTGTGCTGACGCTTTCGGGCGGCGAACGGCAGCGGGTCCTGGTGGCGAGGGCGCTCGTGCAGGAACCCGAGGTGCTGGTCCTCGACGAGCCGACCAACCACCTCGACGTCCGTCACCAGGTGGAACTGCTGAAGTTCCTGCGCGACTGCGGGCTCACCGTGCTCGTCGCCCTGCACGATCTCAACCTCGCCGCCGCCGTCTGCCACCGGATCGCCTTGCTGCGCGGCGGATCGCTCGCCGCCTGCGGCACCCCCGCCGAAGTGCTCACGCCCGAAACGGTCCGCGCGGTGTTCGGCGTGGAGGTCACCCAGGTGACCCATCCCGTGACCGGCGCCCTCCAGCTGCTCTACGACCTTCCCGCCGAAGAAACCGAGGGGATCTCACGATGAAGCCGTCCAGGGTGATCGCGCTCTTCACCGCGGCGCTGCTCCTGAGCGCCTGTGGCGCCCAGGTCGAGGCCGGACCGGCCGCACCGGCACAGGCCACGGTGACCAACTGCGGCGCGCAGGTCACCTTCCCGGCGCCGCAGCGTCCGGTGGCCTACGACGTTTCCGGCGCGGAGAAGATGTTCGCGCTCGGGCTCGCCGGCCGGATGCGCGGCTACGTCATGAATTCGCTCGGTGACCCGTCGATCGCGGGTTCGCCGTGGAAGGACGACTACGCCAAGGTCGAACGGCTCGGCACTTCCCGGGTCACCCGCGAGATCCTGGTCAACGCCAAGGCGGACTGGGTGATCGCCGGCTGGAACTCCGGCTTCAGCGAGGAGCGCGGGATCACCCCGAAGCTGCTCGACCAGGTCGGCATCCGCAGCTATCTGCACACCGAGACCTGCTGGGATTACGCAGGCGCGAAGGCCGAGGTGACACCGCTGGAGGCGCTCTACACCGATCTGCGCAATCTCGGCGACATCTTCGGCGTCCGCCAGCGGGCCGACGAACTGGTCACGGAACTCAAGGGACGCTTCGACAAGGTCCGCGCCGGAGCGCCGAAGACCCCGCCCGCCAAGGTGTTCGTCTACGATTCCGGCACCGACCAACCCTTCACTTCCGGGAAACACGCCGCTCCCAACGACATCATCGACGCCGCGGGCGGGACCAACGTCTTCCGCGACCTCCAGGACGGCTGGGGCAGCGTCGGCTGGGAGGCGGTGGTGAAGACCGAACCCGAGGTGATCGTCGTGGTGGACTACGCCGACCAGCCCGCGCAGGACAAGATCGCGTTCATCAAATCCGCGCCACAGCTGAAGAACACGCCCGCCGTGCGCGACAACCGGTTCCACGTCGTTTCCTACGGGGACCTCGTGAGCGGACCGCGTAACGCCGCGGGCGCCGAGTCCCTGGCCGCGTACCTCCGATCGATCGGCCGGTGAACGCGATGCCCGTCGAGACCGCCCCTCTGGTCCACGAGCACGTCACCGACGCGATCAAGACACCGGCGCTGATCCGGCTCACGCCGAACGTCGTGCTGATCCGCTTCGAAACCCTGAAGGTCTACGCGGCGCTCGGCGCCGTCCGGTCGCTGCTCGCCGACGGCACCGTCCGAAAAGGACAGACGTTGATCGACAGTTCCAGCGGGATCTACGCGCTCGCGCTGGCGATGGCCTGTCACCGCTACGGTCTGCGCTGCCATATCGTCGCGTCCACCACCGTCGACCTCACCATGCGTTCGCAACTGGAGATCCTGGGCGCGACGGTGGACCAGATGCCGCCGTCCGAGGACCTCCGCCTCGACCAGCGGCGCCGGGTCGCGCGCGTGCACGAGCTGCTGGAGCGCCATCCGGACATGCACTGGATGCGCCAGTATCACGATCCCGTGCACTACCTCGGCTACGGCGAGGTCGCCGATCTCGTCGCCCGCGCGCTGCCGTCCGGGCCGCTGACCGTCGTCGGCAGCGTGGGCACCGGCGCGTCGACCGGCGGGATCGCCCGGTCGCTGCGCGAACGCGATCCGGACGTCCGCCTGACCGGGGTCCAGCCGTTCGGGAGCGTCACCTTCGGCAGTGAACGGTTCACCGATCCGGACGCGATCATCGCGGGCATCGGCTCCGCCATCCCGTTCGGCAACGTCGATCACGAACTGTACGACCGGATCCACTGGCTGGACTTCGTGCACGCCATGGCCGCGACCGTCGGCCTGATGCGCGACCACGCCGTCTTCGCCGGGCTTTCCACCGGCGCCGCGTACCTCGTCGCGGGCTGGGAGGCGGCGCGGAATCCGGACCGGACACATGTCGTCATCGGCGCCGACACCGGGCACCGTTACACGGCAAGGGTTTTCGCCCGGCACCGGGAAGCCGTCGACCCGGCGGGGCTCGCGCCACGGGAGATCGCCTCACTCGACGACCTCGCCCTGCCGTGGGCGGCGATGGAGTGGCGCCGCCGCAAATTCGGGATACCTTCGCAGCTGTCGTACCGGAAGGAGCGGGTGTCATGACCGTCGTCCTGTTGGAAGCACTCACCTTCGGCCTCGGCAGGCTGGCCGACGCGGCGGCGGAAGCCGGGCGGAAACTGGTGCTGTTCACCGGAAACCGCGACATCTACCGCTACGAACTCGGCACCCTCGGGCCGGACAGGGTCGAGGTCGTCGACATCGACACCACCGACATCGCGGCCTGCGAAGCGGCGTTGCGTGCCATCCCGGACCTCGCCGGGATCATCAACTCGACCGACACCTGGGCATTGCCGGGCGCGGAACTCACCGCCAGGCTCGGCCTGCCCGGTCCGGACGCTGCGGCCGTCCGTGTGCTGCGGGACAAGGGTGCGGTGCGCGATCTGCTGTACGACCACGGGCTCACCCGCGGCCGCCCGGTACCCGTCATGATCGCCGAGGAGCTCGGATTCCCTTTGGTGGTCAAGGATTCATCGGGGACGTCGTCGCGCGGGGTGTGGCTCGTCCGTGACGCGGCCGAACTCGAGCAGGCCAGGCGGGAGGCGAAGGACACGCCGCTCAAGGGGCACCTGATCGCCGAACCGTATTTCGCCGGTCCGCTCTACAGCGCGGAAACCGTCACCTGGCAAGGAAGGACGCGGCTGCTCGGGATCCTCTCCCGTCAGCTTTCGCCCGAACCCGTGCGGCGCGAGGAAGCCGCCGCGTTCCCGGTGGCCTTCCCCGAGACCGAGTACGCCGGACTGGCCGACTGGATCGGCCAGGTGCTCAAGGCCGCCGGACACGAGCAGGGCTTCGCGCACACCGAGTTCGTCCTCACCATCGAGGGGCCGGAGGTCGTCGAGATCAACATCCGGATCGGCGGGGCGATGCTCGGCGAGGCCTTGTGCCGGTCGCTGGACACCAACGTCTATTCCGCGATGATCTCGATGGCGCTGGGCGAGGAACCCGCCTTGCTCACGCGGGAGATCGGTGGGGGACCGGGCGTCGCGTTCGTCCTGGCGTACCCGGCCGTGGAAGGCGTGCTGACTGGCTGGTCCGGGCTCGACCGCCTGTCCGGCCTGCCCGGCGCGCCGGAGTGGTACCCGACGGCGAGCCCCGGTGACGAGATCCGGCACCTCGCGGATCAGCGGTCGTGTACGGGGATCGTGCTGGCCGAAGGGCCGACGGCGGAGCTCGCGCTGCATCGCGCGCTCGCGGCGGCGGGTGGGATCACGCCGGAGATCACTTCTTGAGAATCCTCTCAGATGGATAGCTCTACTTTCCGTTTTGGGAAGTAGAGCTATCCATCTGGAGGGACTATGGGCGAAGCAGTGGGCAGGCGCGCCGTGCTCGGGGGCGCGGCGGCGGCCGGTGTCGCGATGCTGGCCGGGAACACCGCCACGGCACAGGAGAACCGCCGGCGGTTCTCGGGCAAGGTCGTGATCGTCACGGGGGCGACGTCGGGCATCGGCAGGGCGGCGGCCATCGCCTTCGCCGCGGCCGGTGCCAAGGTCGGTTTCTGTGGCAGGCGGGAAGAACTCGGCCGCGAGGTCGAACGGGAGATCCGGCGCGCGGGCGGGAAGGCGACCTATCTCCGGGCGGACGTCCGGGTCCCCGAACAGGTCCAGGCGTTCGTGGACGGTGTCGTCCGCCGGTACGGCAGGCTCGACATCGCGTTCAACAACGCCGGAATCCACCTCGGCAAACCGTTGCACGAGATCTCCGTCGACGAGTGGGAGGACGTGCAGCGCACCAACGCGCGCGGCGTTTTCCTCTCGATCAAGTACGAGGTTCCGCACCTGCTGAAAGCGGGCGGCGGGGTGATCGTCTGCACCGCGTCGGCGCAGGCCGAGCAGACCCGTCCGGGGCACGCCGCCTACACCTCGAGCAAACGCGCCGTGCAGGGTCTGGTGCGCGCGGCCGCGCTGGACTACGGCGCGAAGGGGATCAGGGTGCTTTCGATCGACCCGGGCACGACCGACACCCGGCTGGTACGCCCGCCGGGCATCCCGGACGACCTGTGGGCGCAGTTCAAACAGGCCTGGGGGCCGCTGAACGTCCACGGTCTGCCGCGGATGGGTGAGGCCGCGGAGATCGCTTCGGCCGTTCTCGCCCTGGCGTCACCGGATTTCGCCTACCTGACCGGGACTTCCGTCCTCGTCGACGGCGGCCTGAACACCGGACGGCCGATGGTCATGCCGCCCGGAGCCACCCCGCCCAGCTGAGGTTCGCCCGGCTGAGGTTCCCGATGTCGCATTCGAGACGCTCAGCGACTCAAATGCGACATGGGGAACCTCGCGGTCGCGCGACAATCGAGCGGAGGCGGAGCAGCTCACGAGGCGCCGGGCACGCACTTCTTGGCGGCGGCCACGGCGGCCAGCAGATCCGGTGTCTCCATCTTGACCGACGCGAACGGGTCGGTGGTCTCCAAGAGCGGCTTCTGCGCCGACTCCAGGGCCTTGAGCGCGGCGTCCAGCGCGGTCTGGCTCTGGGAGGAGTCCAGCTTCCGTTTCCCTTCCGCCGCCGCGTCCCGCGCCGTCGTGTAACTGTCCACAAGGGACTTCTTCGCCGTGTCCCCGCCGGGTATCGGTGACGCGGGCAGCGCGTTCAGTTCCTCGACGACCTTGCCCGCCAGCTGAGCGCGGACCCCGAGGTTGTCGCTGAGCCAGGGCCGCGTCACCTCGACGCCGGAACTCTGCCTGCTCGCGTGCTCGTTGCTGGCCTTCACGAAGCCGTAGATCGCGCCGCACATCCCGTCCAGCCAGGCCACCGTCCGGACGTCCGGTTCGGACGCGGTGGACGTTGGCGTGACGGTGACCGTCGGCGGAGCGGACGGTGCCTCTCCCGAACAGGCTGTCACCGCGAACAGGGCCCCTACCAGTGGAACAAGCAGGGTTTTCGGCTTCATGGGACTCCGTTCGCGGGTGACGCTCCGGCTAGTGGGGAGACGCGCAGTTCTTGGCCGCGGCCGCCGCGGCCATCAGCTCCTGCGTCTCGATCTTGAGTGCGGGCATGAGATCGGGAGTGTCCGTGACCGGTTTCTGGACGGCGTCCATCGCCTTGATCGCCGCGTCCATGGCGGCTTCGTTCCCGGACTTCTCCAAACGCTGCTTCCCGGCGGCCGCCGCGTCCCGTGCCGCGGTGTACTGGTCCACAAGGGACTTCCTCACCGCGTCACCGCCGGGGATCGGCGATGCGGGCAGCGCGTTCAGGTCGTCGACCGTCTTGCCCGCGAATCCCGCTCGGATCCCGAGTTCTTCCTTCAGCGCGTTGCGGGTCACTTCGACCCCGGACTGTTGCTTGCGCGAGTATTCGTCGTGGGCCTTCATGAAGCCGTACACCGCGCCGCAGACCCCGTCGAGCCACGCGACGGTCTTGGCGTCCGGCCCGGCGGGCGGCGCGGGCACCGTGGACGACGGGGTGGCGGTGACCGTCACGGGCGCCGGTGGCGGCTCCCCGGAACACGCCGCCGTCGCGAACAGGGCCCCCACCAGGGAAACGAGCAGAATTTTCGTCTTCATCGGATCTCCCCTCCGGGGTGAACACGTTCCGGAGGGGCCGGGGGTTGCCTGAGGGCTTCAGCCGCAGTCGCCCATGATCCGCGCCAGTTCCGCGGGCAGCATCGGCGGTTCCGGCAACGGGGTCGCGGCGGGCGCTCGCATCCCGTCGAACAGCAGGGCGAGATGGCGTCGCCAGACCTCCGGCCGGACGGCCGCGGTCGCCTCCACGGTGCGCGCGATCCCCCACGTCACGAAGGCCATGTCCTCGAGGGTGAGATCGGCGCGCAGGGCTCCGCTCTCCTTTGCGCGCTCGACGACGCGGGTCATGAGTTCGTATCCGCGTTCGAGATCCTCGGCCAAGGGCGGCCGCGTCGAGGCCAGTTCGTTGTAGCCGCGATCGGCGGCCTGCAGTTCGCAGATCCGTTCGAAGAAGGAGGTCAACCCGGCCCAGGCGTCGTCGAGGGACAGCGCGTGCTCGGCCAGTTTCGCGACGGTTTCGGTCCGGTCGGCGAACACGGCGTTCACCAGATCCGCGCGCTGGGGGAAGTGGTTGTACAGGGTGCCGATGCTGACGCCGGCGGTCTTGGCGATCTCTTCGAGCGCGACGTCGAGGCCGCGCGCCGCGTAGAGCCCCCTGGCGGCCTCGATCAGCAGGTCGCGGTTGCGCTGGGCGTCCTTTCTCATGACGACATGGTAGTCAAGTTGAAGGTGGCCTCAAGTTGTGTGTACTTTCGAAGAAGTTGAGGGCATCCTCAACTTAAGCTTCTGGGAGGACATATGACCAAGACGCTCGCGATCTTCGGCGCCGGACCGGTGCTGGGACTGTCGCTCGCCCGGCGCTTCGGCCGCGAAGGCTTCCGGATCGCCCTCGTCGCGCGCACCACCGAGAACCTCGACGCGCTCGTCGCCGAACTGGACGGCGACGGCATCGAAGCGAGCGGACACGTCGCCGACGTCTACGAACCGGCCCAGATCGAGGCCGCTGTCACCGCCATCGGCCAGATCGACGCGGTCGCGTTCAACCCCGGCGGCGGGGGCATGGGCGAGGGCATCGCGCCGGTGCTCGACGTCGACCCGGAGAACCTGCGGCTGATCCTGGACCGGTTCCTGGTGTCGGCGGTGGCGCTGGTGCGGGCGGTCCTGCCCGCCATGACCGAGCGCGGCGACGGCGCGATCCTGTTCACCGCGGGCCAATCCGGCCTGCACCCGGCGCCGTTCCTCGGCAACGCGGGCATGGCGCAGGCGGCGTTGCGGAACTACTTCCACAACCTGAACGCGGTGCTCGCCGAGAAGGGCGTCTACGCCGGAGCCGTCAACATCGGGGCGCTGATCGAGGGCAGCGTCCCGCATCGGGTGCTCACCTCGAGCCCGCTGGACTTCGAACCCGAGGTGATCCACCCGGATGTCTTCGCCGACGCTTTCTGGAAGCTCTACGCGACGCGTGAGGCTCCCGAAGCACTGGTCGGGTCGTTCGGGAGGTGACCTCGCCCCTGCAGTACATGAAGGCCCCCTTCCTTGCGCCAGGCGCAAGGAAGGGGGCCTTCATGTACTTGGGGAAAGGCCTTCACGGACCTGCGACCATCTAGCCGTCCTTACCACTCACGAGGCCTGACCTGGGCTCGGTTACTTCTCGATGGCGTAGGCCTCGATCTCGACCTTCATCTTCGGGTCGAGCAACGCCGAGACCTCGACCATGGTGGCCGCGGGCAGTACGTCGCCGAAGGCCTCGCGGTGGGCCCGCGCCACCAGGTCGGCGTCCTTGATGTCGGTCACGTAGGTGACCGTGCGCACCACCGCGGCGAGACTCGAACCGGCCTCCCGCAGCGCGGTCTCGATGATCGAAAGCACGGCCGACGCCTGCTCGTACGCGTCGCCCGACCGGAACGGCTCACGCGCCGTCGTACCGGAAACGTGGATGTGCTCGCCGACGCGTACCGCCCGGCTGTAGCCGAAAATCCGCTCGAAGTCCCCACCGGAGGAGATGTTCACCCGCTCAGTCATGATCCGAACGAAAGCACAGTGACGGCCGGAGCGGAACCGACTTCGTCTCACCCATGATCGAACACGTTCAGGTGATGCCCGGACTTTCGAGTTGAGTGTGGTGGCGCGGCTTGTAGCGTCGGGCTGAGTTCGCTCGTCACCGGGAGGCTCTTCGTGGTCGTCGCACAGTGCCGGCGCCGTGTACTGAAACCGTTGTCACGACGGGTTTTGTCGTTCGGCGCAGTGGCGGCCCTCCTCTTCGGCGCGCTGGTCCCGACAGGGGCGGCGCAGGCGGCGACGTGGCCGGTGCAGGGCGAGAACGATCCGTCGACGTTCGACTGCGATCACCTGTACTACAGCAACTTCCGGTCCGGTATGCAGTTCCGCACCGGCGCCTCGGGCGACGCGGAGATCCAGAACACGGTGATCAGCAAGCGGGCGGGCGCGGCCCCGCCGGACTACTGGTCGACGAACATGGCGCTGGGCAAGGATCCGGACACCGGCCGGGTGGCGGCGTTCTACTCCAGCTACACCACCGGGAATCTCACGCTCTACAAGCATGTGTCGGGAACGAACACGGTCACCGACGAGATCGCCGGGGGAGCGCCCCGCAAGCTTCCCGCCGGGGTCAACTGGGGCGGGCTCGGCGCCGATCCCGCCACCGGGATGCTTTACGGCGCGCAGAACGGCGGGGCGCCGGTGCTGTTCGCGATGGATCTCGCCGGCGGCGAGACGAAGACCTTCTCCCGGGGATCCACGCTGAAGCCCGTTCCGGCGAACGACCCCGTGTTCGCCGGGGGATCGCTCGTGCCCGACCTGTTCGTCGATTCCTCCGGCGGCGTGTACTACGGGATCGTCTACGGCGGGCAGAGCTACGTCTACCGGTTCGATCCCGACACCGGCGAGACCACCCAGGCGGTGAAGGTCACCGGACCCGGCTCGTCCAACGGCTTCAACAACTACGGCATGGCCTTCCTGAACGGCTCGATCTATCTCGGCTACTACGGCGGCGCGCTGTACAAGGTCGATCCGCGCACCGGCGTGTCCCAGCAGGTCCCCGGCGGCAACGCGCACTCCAACCAGGTCGGCCGGATCACCTCCGAATCCGGCGGGACCTGGCCCATCACCGACCTGGCCAGCTGCTCGATCGCCCCGGATCTGACGAAACGGATCGTGGTCGCCAAGAAGGCGGACAAGGCCGACGCGAAACCGGGCGAAAAGGTCACCTACACCGTCACCGTCGCCAACGAGGGAACGGCGGCGGCACCCGGGACGGTCGTCACCGACGACCTGTCGGGCGTGGTGGACGACGCCGCGTACAACGACGACGCGAAAGCCCTTTCCGGCGGCTCCGAGCTGGCGAAACCCCAGTACGACGCCGCGGGAAAGCGCCTGACCTGGACCGGTGAGATCCCGGCCGGCGCGACCGTGACGATCACCTATTCCGTCACCGTGAACAGCCCGCCGGGCGGCGACAAGAAGCTCGAGAACGTCGTGACCGTGCCGGGCAGCAACTGCGCCGAGGGCGGGAAGGACCCGGACTGCGCCGCGCTCGTCACCGTGGCGACGTTGAAGATCGTCAAGACCAGCGCGCCGAAGAAGCCCATGCCGGGCCAGAAGGTCACCTACACGGTCAAGCTCACCAATGACGGCACGGCCGACTGGACGGACGCCACCGCCGTCGACGATCTGTCCGATGTGCTCGACGACGCGGCGTACAACGGCGACGCCACCGCGACCGGCGGCATCGTGACCTATCTGGAGGGTGACAGCACCCTGCGCTGGGCCGGAACCGTCGGGAAGGGCGGCACCGTCACGATCACCTATTCGGTGACGGTGGCGAACCCGCCGGGCGGGAACAAGCGGCTGACCAACGCGGTCGTCGGCCCGGACGGCTCCACCTGCCCCGAAGGCGGCACGGATCCGGACTGCGGCACGGACGAGCCGATCAGCGGACTCGTGATCACGAAATCGGCCGCTCCGGCCACGGCCAAACCCGGCGACGTCGTGACCTACACCTTGACCGCGCGGACCCTCGACGGTTCGGCCGCAGCCGGTGTCACGCTCACCGACGATCTGTCGGGCGTCGTCGACGACGCCACCTACAACGGTGATGCCGCCGCCACCGCCGACGGGGTGCCCACCCCGGCGCAACCTGGCTACGACAGCGCGACCACGACGTTGACGTGGACCGGCGACGTCCCCGCCGGGAAGACCGTCACCATCACCTATTCGGTGAAGGTCGGCACGCCACCGGGCGGGGACAAAGTGTTGCGCAACGCGGTCACCGGTCCGGACGGCTCGTCGTGCCCGCCGGGAAGCACGGACCCGGCCTGCGGCACGGTGACCCCGATCGGCGCACTGGAGATCAAGAAGACGGCGAGCCCGGCCTCGGCCATGCCCGGCGACAAGGTCACCTACACCGTGAAGGTCAGCAACGTCGGTCCGGCGGCGTACCCGGGTGCCTTGTTCACCGACGACTTGACCGGCGTCCTCGACGACGCCGCCTACAACGGTGACGCCTCCGCCACCTCGGGTGCGGCCACGTTCGACGAGCCGGGCCGGAAACTCACCTGGACCGGTGACGTCGCCGCGGGGAGCACGGTCACGGTCACCTACTCGGTCACCGTCGGCAAACCGCCCGCCGGGGACCGCAGGCTGACCAACGTCGTCGTCGGACCGGACGGCTCCACCTGCCCGGACGGCGGAGGGGATCCCGACTGCGCGACCGAAACCCCGATCGGGGTCCTGGTGCTGGCGAAGACCGCGGCACCGGCGACCGCGAAGCCGGGTCAGGTCGTCACCTACACCGTGACCGCGAGCAATCCCGGAACCGGCGTCTATCGCGGCGCCCGGTTCACCGACGATCTGAGCGGGGCCCTGGACGACGCGACCTACAACCAGGACGCGCGGGCCACCGCGGGCACCGTGACGTACGCGGAGCCGAAGCTGACCTGGACGGCGGACCTTCCGGCGGGCACCACGGTGACCATCACCTATTCGGTGACCGTGAACAAACCGCCCGCCGGGGACCGGACGCTGCGCAACTCCGTGACCGGCACCGAAGACTCGACCTGCCCGCCCGGCTCGACGGACCCGGACTGCTCCACCGTCACCCCGGTCGCGGCCCTGCGGGTCGTCAAGACCGCCGCCCCCGCCACGCCCCGGCCCGGCGAGCGGGTCACCTACACGGTGCGCGTCCAGAACACCGGCACCGCGGCCTACCCGGGAGCCCGGATCACCGACGACCTGACCGGGGTCCTCGACGACGCGACCTACAACGACAACGCCGCGGCGACCGGCGGCACCACCGGCTACGAGGCCCCGGTGGTGACCTGGACCGGCGATGTCGCCTCCGGTGCCACCGTGACCATCACCTATTCGGTCACCGTGAACAGCCCGCCCGGCGGCGACAAGAAGCTCTCCAACGCCGTCACCGGCACCCCGGACGGCAACTGCCCGCCGGGTTCGGCGGATCCGGACTGCGGGACGGTCACGCCGGTGCCGTCGCTGAAGATCCGCAAGACGGCCACCCCGCAGGAGGTCAAGACCGGCGACACGATCACCTACACCGTCACCGTCGAAAACGTCGGCGCGGCAACGGATCCCGCCGCGTCGTTCACCGACGACCTCACCGGTGTGCTGGACGACGCCACCTACAACGGTGACGCGAAGGCGGACAAGGGCACGGTGACCGTCGCCGTCGTGAAGCCGTCCCTGACCTGGACCGGTTCTCTCGCCCCTGGCGACAAGGCCACCGTCACCTATTCCGTCGTCGTGACCAACAAGGGCGACAAACGCCTGGTCAACGTGGTCACCGGCACGGGCTCCAACTGCGAAGAGGGCTCCGAAGACCCCGACTGCCGCAACGAACTGCCCACCCCCGCGTTGCGCATCACGAAGTCGGCCGCCCCGGCGGTGGCCGCACCGGGTGGCAAGGTCACGTACACGGTGGTCGTGCGCAACATCGGTCAGGCGCCGTATCCCGGCGCCGCTTTCGCCGACGACCTGACCAAGGTCCTCGACGACGCGACCTACAACGACGACGCGCGGGCCACGGCGGGCACCGTGGCGTACAAGGCGCCGAAGCTGACCTGGACGGGCACGGTCGCGCCCGGCGCCGCGGCGACCATCACCTACTCGGTCACCGTGGCGAAACCCTTGCGCGGAGACCACTTCCTGGACAACGCCGTCACGGGCGACGAAGGGACCAACTGCCCGCCGTCAGAACAGGCGGACCCTGCCTGTTCCACCCGTACCCCGGTGCTGTCGATGGTCATCGCCAAGACGGCGTCGCCGGTTTCTGACGTCGCGCCGGGCGGCAAGGTCACGTACATGCTCTCGATCACCAACACCGGCACCGGCATCTATGACGACGCCGCCGTGACCGACGACCTGGCCGGAGTCCTCAGTGGAGCGACGTACAACGGTGACGCGAAGGCGACGAGCGGATCGGTCGCGCTGAGCGGAAAACTGCTCCGCTGGCACGGCAAACTCGCAGTCGGACAGAAGGTCGTCGTGACGTACTCGGTCACGGCCGGTTCGGGGAAGCTGCGCAACGCGGTCACCTCCACCACCCCCGGCGCGAACTGCCTCACCCCGGCCGAACCCGGCTGCTCGACCGAAACACCGGTCACCCCAGGCGAGCCACCGGTCGATCCGCCTGTTGATCCGGCCCCGCCGGTCGCCCCGCCCGGCCCGTTGGCTTCCACCGGTTCGCACACCAGTGATCTGCTTGCGCTGGCCTTCGCCGCGATGCTGGCAGGCGCCTGGATGCTGTGGTTCGCGCGCCGCCGGGTTCGCCGCTGATCGGCTTGAAAAAGCCCGGTGCGGGTGTCCTGTGTGGACACCCGCACCGGGGCTCAGTTCGTTGTTCTTCGGATCAGGGAGCGTTGTTCCCGCGTGACTCGTCGGAGAAGACTCCTCCGGAGGCCATACCGGGGAGCACCGCTCCGCGGATCATGTCGATCGTGCCCTTCGTGATCAGCGCATAACCGTTGTGGTTCGGATCGGTGATGTGCTTGATGACGTCGACGACCTTGGTGAACTCCTTGTTGTCGGCCCACCCCGCCGGCCCGTCCATGACCTTCAGGATCTCATTCATCTTCTTGTCGAAGGCATCGAGCTGGTTCTGGTTGATCGTGCCAGGGTGCTCGTTCGCGTACTTCCGCGCGCCGTCCATGAACAGATCGTGAGTCTTTTCCTTGCTGTTGAACAACCAGTTCTTGTCGTCCTTGGCCGGAGCCCCGGTTCCGCCGTTGCCGTCGGCGTTGTTGGTGCCGCCAGTGCCGCCGTTGCCGTCGGCGTTATTGCTCCCGCCCGATCCCGAGCCATTGCCCGAACCGGAGCCGTCGGCGCTGTTGCCGCCGGAGCCAGAACCGGACCCGCTGTCGGTACCGGAGCCCGAACCGCTGCCCGAGCCAGAGCCGCTACCACTGCCGTCGGCGCTGTTGCCGCCCGAGCCACTGCCACTGCCGCTGCCGGAACCACTGCCCGAGCCAGAGCCGCTGTCAGTACCCGAGCCTGAACCGCTACTGGACCCGGAACCGCTGCCGGAGCCGTCGGCGCTGTTGCTTCCCGATCCGGAGCCACTACCGCTGCCCGATCCCGAGCCGCTGCCGGAACCTGAGCCATCGGCGCTGTTGCTGCCGGAGCCAGAGCCAGAGCCAGAACCTGAGCCGTCCGGGCTGTTGCTGCCGGAGCCACTGCCGGAACTGCTACCCGAGCCCGAGTCGGTGCCCGAACCGCTGCCCGAACCGGACCCGGAACCGCTGTCAGTACCGGAGCCTGAACCGCTGCCCGAGCCGCTACCCGACCCGGAACCGCTGCCGGAGCCGTCGGCGCTGTTGCTGCCCGATCCGGAGCCGCTGCCGCTGCCGGAGCCGCTGCCTGCGCCGTCGTCGGCTTTGGGGTCTGTCCAGGGGTTGTAGGTGGGGTCGCCGTTGTCGCGGTACGGGCCACCGGTGCCACCGCTGTCGGTCCCGGAGCCACTACCGGACCCCGAGCCGCTGCCAGAACCTGAGCCGTCGGCGCTGTTGCTGCCGGAACCGCTGCCCGAGCCGCTGCCACTGCCCGAGCCGGAGCCGCTACCGGAGCCCGAGCCGCTGCCTGCGCCGTTGTCGGCTTTGGGGTCTGTCCAGGGGTTGTAGGTGGGGTCGCCGTTGTCGCGGTACGGACCGCCAGCGCCACCGCTGCCGGAGCCGGAGCCGTCGGCGCTACCGCTGCCCGAGCCGCTACCGCTGCCCGAGGGGCTGTCGGTCCCGGAGCCTGAACCGCTGCCCGATCCGGAGCCCGAGCCGCTGCCGTCGGCGCTGTTGCTTCCCGATCCGGAGCCGCTACCGCTGCCGGAGCCCGAGCCGCTACCGGAGCCAGAACCGCTGCCGCTGCCGGAGCCGTCGGCGCTGTTGCTGCCGGAACCGGAGCCACTACCCGAGCCGCTACCGGATCCCGAACCGGAGCCGCTGCCCGAACCGCTTCCGCTTCCAGAGCCAGAGCCAGAGCCAGAGCCAGAGCCAGAGCCAGAGCCAGAGCCAGAGCCAGAGCCAGAGCCACTGCCGGAACCGCTGCCCGAGCCGCTGCCGCTGCCCGAACCGGAACCACCACCGCTGCCCGGCCGTCCGCCACCAGGCGTGGGCACGACGTCGTCCACCGCCCTGGCGGCGTCGTCGGCCAAACCCTTGGTGCTCTTCGAAAGGTTCTTGATCGACTTCGCCGCCGACGTGATGGCCTTGGTCAGCTTCGTGATCTGGATACCGATCTTGGACAGCGCCACGGCGACCGTCGCGAAGACGGTGCCGAGGAAGATGCCGATCGAGGTGCCGAACGTGAACGGCATGGCCGCGACCGCGGCGATCGCGCCCGCGAGGATGCCGCCGAGCACGCCGGAGACGAGGTCGCGGATGATCCCTCGGACGGCGCCGATGACGGCACCGCAGATCGACACGGTCTTCTTCGCGGACTCAAGGGACGTGCCCAGCGCGTCCACGCCCGCGGCGAGGTCCTCGGTGGCCTTTTTGAAGGCGTCCGCGGCGTTGCCCTTCCAGGAGTCGACGAGTTTGCCGACTTCGTCCTTAAGGGTCTGGGCCAGCCCCTCGATCTTGTCCTTTTCCTTGCCGAGGGCGGCGGCCGCCGTCGAAATGCCCTCGGGGTCGCCAAGGAGCATGTCGAGCGGAATCCGGAACGGGGTGATGTGCTCGATGAGCCAGCCGATCCCCGCGGCGAGGACACTGCCGAGCGGGTCGATCACCAGGCCGAGGGTCTCGAGCACGAGGCCCGCGCCCGCGATCCCCTGCATCACCTTGTCGTTGTCCTTGACGGCGAATTGCAGCTGGTCGATCGTGTTGATGATTCCCGCGCCGTTGGTACGGGTGTCATCGGAAGTGATCAGGTCTTTCGGATTGTGCCAGAAATCGTTGGGCTTGTAATTGACATTGTCTTCGTATTTGTTCTTGTCACCGAGTTTTCCGGTGTCCGCGCCGCTCATTTTTCGACCTTCGAGATCTGCTCTTTCGCGTGGTCCTCGTTGGCTTGGTATTCCTTGTAAGCCTTGTCGAGTTTCTCCTTGTGCTTCTGGAGAGACTCGCCGTACTTGTTGAAGGCGTCCCGCGTCTCGGCGCAGTAGGCGGAAGCGGCCGCGCCGATGATCTGCCCCATGAGGATCCCGTACAGACCCGGATCGGCGACCATGTGGCCGACGAGGTCCCCGGTCTGGCGAACCTCGTCCGCGTGCGATGCCAGGTTCTTGCCGTAGGTGTCGAAAGCTTCGGCAGCCGGGATGTCTTGTCCGCCGCTCACCAGGGGTTCCCTTCGTCCTCGTCCATGTCGTCACGGGCGGGACGACGTCGTGGTGGGGGTGCCTGCCTCGGCGGCGGCGGCTGCGATGGGGGTGGCGGCGGTGTGAAGGGCCGCGGCGGCGGGGGAGCTTGTTCCGGCTCGGGTGTGTCGGCGAACTTGTTCACCTGGTCGATGTAGGCGTCGACAGCCGGTTCCGGCGGCAGGAAGCTCTTCATCATCTCGACGGCTTCACCGTCGCCGACGATCGCCTCCACCGAGCTCGTCACGGCGCGCGCGGTCCGGCTCTGTGCCTCGCGCACGGTCGTCATGATCGTCGCCGTCAGCCGGGCCTCGCCCAGCGCGCACGCCCGCCGGCCGAGCTGGATGTTGGCCAGCGCGCCGTTCGGTGCCAGTGTCACCGTGACGGAGCCATCGGGCGAAGTCACCGTGGCGCCCGCGCTGGCGAAGGCTTCTTCCAGCCGGGTCGCCTTTTCCTGCATTTCGCGAGCTTGTCGTTCGAGGTAGTACTGCAGGTCCTCGCCTGGCTTCAGATCCGGCTCCACACCTTGCTCCCTGTAACGGCTGATTCGTTGTATGCACGCCGCCTCACGCGATCACCAAGGTGAAGCCGTTCCCCCGCTGGCATCGAGCCAAGTCCGATGAAAAGGCGGCCATGCCATGATCCTGAACGTATCGTTACCACCAGGTAGGGGTTCGGACAACCCCGGCGACCGAGGAGTGCCCGAAAGGTCCGGTCGGGGTGACGAATCAGGCCACGATGCGGTGGAAAGGCAGTGCGATGGGAACCAGACCGGCCGTGCGGAACGTCCAACGAGACGACGTCATGGCCATCTGCCGCTTCGGGGAGGAGCACGTCCGAGCCCACTACGCACCGTTGATCGGTGAGGAAGCCGCCGCCAAACAGGTCCGGATGTGGTGGCATGAAACGAACATCGCCGGGGCCGTCGCTCGTGGTTCGGTGGTGGTCGCGGACGATGGCGGGCACTTGACAGGCGTCGGACAACGTGGCCTCAACGGCGACGACCACGTGATCTACAAGCTCTACGTGCATCCTCGTCATCGTGGCGGAGGGCTGGGCCTTCGGCTGCTCGATGCCCTCATCGGACAGTTGCCCGTGGACGCCGAGCGGCTGTACATCGAGCATTTCGTGGCCAACGAGCGCGCCGGCGCGTTCTACGAGCGCGAGGGTTTCACCATGGATGGGATCGAGCCGAGTTCCACAGGGGACCCCGGGCTCGGTGTGGTGTGGCGCGTCCGGAGTCTTCGCTAGCGGAGGTTCCGGGCGAAGGCCCCGTCGAGCCAGCGGTCGACCTGGCGCTGGCCGCGCAGGCGGACGATGACGAGGCCCGGATACCGGTTCTCCTCGATGACCTTGTGCACGCGGGCCCGGATCATCGGGTGGTAGCGCCAGGCGAGCTTGACGATGTGGTCCGGGTCGGTGAAGAACGTGTGCAGCGGCCCCTCGACGTTGCCGCCCGCGATCTTCGAGCCGCGCCCGACCTTGCGCTTCAGTGTCCGGACGATGGTGCGGCCGATGGTCATCACCCGCGGATGATCGAGCCAGACCAGTACGTCCAGCCGTTCGGTCATCCGCTCCCGGACCTCCTCGCCCTGCCACTCGATGGCCCACTCATCGCCGTCGAGGAACTTCAGGACGTCTGCCTGCCAGGTCTCCCGCACTGTCCAATTCGGTCCGTGGAAAAAGGACTCGAACTCGACATACGGCAATCCCATGCGCTCGCACAGGGTCCGCGCCAGTGTCGACTTCCCGGATCCGGCGGGACCCGCCACCGCGGCCCGCCGGATCCGCCGCACGGGAAGGGCGTCGTCCGGCCCGATGATCTCCATGCCACTAGCGTAAGAAGCCGTCCTACCGATTTTCGGCGGCTGTCTCGAGCAGCACCTTTAGCCCCAGTGGCATCGCCAGCCACGTACGCCACTCACGACCACCTGTACCGAAGGTCCCCTCAGGCCGATCGACCGAGGAAGGCCAGGAACCGGGTCTGCTGGTCGGCACCCGGCGCCGGTTTCACCTTGGGGCCGAAGGTGTCCGGCGTGCGGCTGATGATCAACCGGGCGAGGGAGAACGACGGTGCGACGATGTCGGCCTCCATGGTCACCTTGACGCCGAGCGCCGAGCCGACGTCCCAGGTGTGGACCAGGGTGTCGAAGGTCAGCAACGCCAGGTAGTCCGTGACCGTCACGCCGGGACGGTTGGCCACGTACCACGCCGGGGCGGGCCGGGTGAGGACATCGCCGGTGAAGAGGGCGGCCGTTGCCTCGCGGGTCTCGCGCCACCCGGCCAGCGGGTCTTCCCCCGCCAGTTCGCCGGGTTTCTCGGAGCCCGCCGGGCCGTTGTGGGGCGCGTATTCCTCGCCCGCCAGGTGGTGGCGCAGGACTTCCAGGCCCCAGATGACGTGACCCGCCACGTCACGCACCGTCCAGTGTTCGCACGCCGACGCCGAGTTCCATCGCTCCGGTGACACGGCGGCGAGCACGGCCTCGAAGGCGTCTTGTGTCCGCCGGTAGCGGTCCAAGGTCTCGTCGGTTTCCATGGGTTCCTTACTTCAGCGTCGCGTTGACGGCGTCCGTCAGCTGTTCGGCACCCGGTATCAAGGCCTTGTCGAGCGCGAGGGCGTACGGGATGACCGTGCCGTCCGGCCTGCAGACCCGCCTCGGCGGCGCCACCAGATCGAATTCCTCGGCCGCCGTCGCGACGATCTCCGCGCCCAGCCCGCACATCCGGTTCGAATCGTCGATCACGACGAGGCGCCCGGTCTTGTTGACCGACTTGCGCAGGCAGTCCCAGTCGAAGGGGTACACCGTCCGCGGGTCGACGATCTCGATGTCCACCCGGTGGCTGAGGCTCTCGGCGACCTCGATCGCCGTGCCGACGTGCTGTCCCACCGCGACGATCGTCAGGTCGCCGCCCTCGCGGACGACGTTCGCCTCGCCCAGCGGCACGATCTCGTCTTCGCCCCCGTAGGCCGGATCCGTCGCCCCCAGCAGCGGAGAAGGAGCGAACACCGCCACCGGGTCGGGGTCCTGGATCGCCGACCGCAGCAGCCCGTAGGCGTCCGACGGCAGTCCGGGGACCACCGTCTTGATCCCCGCGTGCGCGAGCAGGCTGTACGGGTTGTCCGAATGCTGGCCCGCCCAGCCGAACCTCGAACCCGACCCCGACACGAGATAGGTGACCGGGATCTGCACCTGCCCGCCGGTCATCAGCGAGAACTTGTGCGCCTGGTTCACGATCTGCTCGAAGACCAGGTAGATCAGCGAGGAGATCTGGAACTCGATCACCGGCTTCTTCCCGAGCATCGCCGCGCCGGTCCCGAAGCTGGTGAAAGCCTGTTCCGACAACGGGGTGTCCAGCACTCGTTCCGGGCCGAACCTGGGCAGCAGCCCCGAAGTGACCCCGCTCGCGCCGACGCCCACGTCTTCCCCGAGCAGGAAGACGTCCTCGTCCGCCGCCATTTCGGCGTGCAGGGCGAGATTCATCGCGTGCATGTAACCGAAGTTCTCCGGTGAGGGCAGCTCGCTCACAGGATCACCCCCGGCCGGACGGCGGTGGATCCCGCGTACAGGTACATCAGCGCGTCCTTCGGGTCGGGCGACGGCGCGTTCTTCGCGAACTCGACCGCGTCGTCGATCTGGTTCTTGATGGCTTCGTCGATTTCGGCGACGACGTCGTCGCCCAGTTTTCCGCCCAGCAAGGGAATCGGATCCCGCTCGCGCCACTGGGCCACTTCGTCGCGATCGCGGAACTCGACACCCAGCAGTTCGAGTACGGAGTGATGTCCGAAGAACCGGTAGGTCGCGCATTCCAGGAAAGCGGGCCCTTGACCGGTGCGGCAGTGCTCGATCAGTTCCTCGGTCGCGGTAGCCACCGCCTCGACGTCCATGCCGTCGACGGTGCGCGCGACCATCCCGAATCCTTCGGCGCGGCGGGCCGCGTTGCCCGCGAGCCCCGATTCGAGTTTCAGGCTCGTCGCGTACATGTTGTTCTCGCAGACGAACAACACCGGCAGAGACCAGATCGAGGCGAGGTTGAACGCTTCCAGCAGGACACCCTGGCTCATCGCGCCATCGCCGAAGAAGCTGACGACGACCTGCGAGTTCCCGCGTGCCTTGGCCGCCCACGCCGCGCCGGAGGCGATCGCTCCGCCGGCGCCGACGATTCCGTTGGCGCCCAGGATGCCCAGCTTCATGTCCGCGGCGTGCATCGATCCACCGCGGCCCTTGTTGAAGCCTTCGAGGGTGCCGAGGAGCTCGGCGAGCAGGCGGCGGGGGTCCGCGCCCTTCGCCAGCACGTGCCCGTGTCCCCGGTGGGTGCTGGTGATGTAGTCCTCGTCCGTCAGGTTCGAACAGACGCCCACGGCGACGGCTTCCTGCCCGATGTACGGGTGGATACCGCCGTCGATCTCGCCGTCGATCGCCATCGCCAGGCAGCGCTCTTCGAACTCTCGGATCAGTTTCATGGACCGGTACAGGGCCATCTGGTGTTCACGGGTCATTTTTGCAACAGCCCTTCGTGGTCGACGGTGGGACGGGGCCGGACGAGCATCCTGTCGACGTAACGAAGCAGCGCGCCGTCGTCGGGGTTCGGTACGACGATCGGGGTGAACTCGTCGTTCGGGCGACTGTCCTTTGTGGAGTCGAAAGAGGACTCGAAGATCAGCCTCAGAATGGCGTGTTCCTCCGAGGAATGCGCTTCGAGCTTGGCGAGCCAATCGGACAACGGCAGGGTGCCGATCGCCGTGCCGTCGCCGCGCAGGAGATCCAGCAGGTGCGTGAGACGCATCGGACGGCGGCTGTCGAGCACGAATCGGCTGCCGTCCCGCGATCGCTCCGCGCCGAGCCGGGCGAGCTGCCCGGCCGTCTCGTCCACCGCGATCCAGGGTTCCTCCAGCTCGGTGTCCGGCGCGGCGCCGAGTTCGAGGATGACCCGCAGCACCCGCAGCATGATGTCCCGGGAGTTTCCCTGCCCGGTCCGCGAATCCCCGACGATCCGGGGCAGCCGGTAGGTCGCCGCCGGGATCCCGCGTTCGTACGCGGCGGAGATCAGCTGTTCGGCGTGCGACTTGGTCTCCGCGTACCCGCTGCGGGCGCCGGTTTCGGCGCCGGCGGAAATGGTCGACACGAACTGCACCTGCTTGAGCCGCGTGGTGGCCGCCAGCCGGATCAGCTCGCGGGTGCCGCCGACGTTGGCTCCTTCGAGCTGTTCGTAGCTGGAGAGCGCGTCGACCCAGGCGCCGTTGTGGCAGATCAGGTCGATTTCGCCCGCGAGCCGCTCGAAGGTCGCGTCGGTGAGCCCGAGCCCGGGCGCCGCGAGATCACCGGGGACGACTTTGATCCGTTCGTGGTCGACCTCGTGCGACAGGCCGTAGCGGTCGAGATTTTCGCGCAGCCGTCGCCTTCCCGCGTTCTCGTCCGCGGCCCGGACGAGGCAGTGGACGCGCACGCCGTCCCGTTTCAGCAACTCGCGGACCAGGTAGGCCCCGACGAAGCCGGTGGCCCCGGTCAGCAGGATGTCCGAAACCTCGCCGGGCGCGCGGGGCGGCAGCGGGTCGGGGAGGATGCCGCGCAGGATCGGCAGCGGATCGAACGAGCGGGCGCCGGTCGTCAGCCCCTCGCCGGTGATCCCTTCGGCCAGTTTCGCGATCGTGGGCCGCTCGAACAACGTCCGCAGCGGCAGGTCGATCTGGAGCGTCTCCCCGATCTTGACGGCGAGTTGCGCGGCCTTCAGGGAGTGCCCGCCGACGTCGAAGAAGCTTTCGTCCCTGCCGACGGCTTCGCGATCGAGAACCTGGGCCCAGATCGCCGCCAGGGTCTCCTCGGTCGGGTTCCGTGGCGGGGCGAACGGCGTGTCCGATCGAGGGCCGTCGTCGGGTTCCGGGAGTGCCTTCGCGTCGAGCTTTCCGTTGAGGGTCAACGGGAGCTCGGGCATGGACACGAACGCCGCGGGCACCATGTACTCCGGCAGCACAGTGCGCAGCCGGGTGCGCAGTGCGTTGTCGTCGAGAACGCCCGAGACCTTGAGATACGCGACGAGCCTCTTCTGCCCGGACCTGTCTTCGCGCGCGACGACGGCGGCCTGTGAGATGTCCTCATTGGACAGAAGGGCCGCTTCGATCTCTCGTGGCTCGATACGGAAGCCGCGGATCTTGACCTGGTCGTCGACGCGCCTGAGGTACTCGATGTCGCCGTCGGCGTTGTGGCGGACGATGTCCCCGGTCCGGTACAGCCGCTCGCTGGTGGTGTCGTGGCCGTTGGGGAGGAACTGCTCGTCGGTGAGTTCCGGTTGTCCTCGATAGCCTCGTGCGACGCCGGGTCCCGCCACGTGGAGTTCCCCCGGCACCCCCGTCGGAACGAGCCTGCCCTGCTCGTCGAGGACGTACACGCGGGTGTTGCCGAGCGGGCGGCCGATGGGGATGCCGGTGAGGTCGGCGGGAACCGGGGCCGGTATCGGGTGACACGTGGTGAACGTGGTGCATTCGGTGGGTCCGTAGCCGTTGAAGAACCGCGTGCCCGGCAGCGCGGCGACGGCGCGGCGGACATGGGTGACGGACAGCGCTTCGCCGCCGACGAGCAGCTGCCGGAGCCCGGTCAGCGCCGAGGTGTCCTCGTCGACGATGTGGTTGAACAACGACGAGGTCAGCCAGGCCGTGCTGATCCGGTGCCGGGTGATCGCTTCGGCGAGCGGCCGGGCGGTGAGCACCCGCTCGCCTGCGATCACGCAGGTGGCGCCGGTGAGGAGGGCGCCCCAGATCTCGAAGGTCGCCGCGTCGAACGAGATCGCGGACGCGTGCAGCACCACTTCGTCCTGGCCGAGGATGCCTTCCGGGAGCCCGGTGACGAGCCGGATGATCGCCCGGTGCTCGATTTCGACGCCCTTGGGACGTCCTGTCGAGCCGGAGGTGTAGATGACGTACGCCAGGTCCCGGGGCTCCACACCGGACTCGACCGCGGCCGGTGATTCGTCCTCCAGGGTGGGATCACCGGTCAGATCGGTGGTGATCACCAGTTCGGCCCCACCGTCGGTGAGCAGGAGCCGCCGGCGTTCCTCGGGGTACTCCGGATCGATCGGCAGGTACGCGGCACCGGTTTTGAGCACCGCGAGCAACGCGCTGATCTGCCCGATGGAACGCGGCAGGCACACCCCGACGAGGGTTCCCGGCCCGGCGCCCAAGGCGCGCAACCGGTGCGCGAGCCGGTTGGACCGGACGTCGAGTTCGGCGTAGGTCAGCGAGTCTTCGCCGCAGACGAGGGCTGTCGCGTCAGGACGACGGCGGACCTGTGCGGAGAACACCGCGGGCACCGTCGCCGGATCCGGCAACGCCGTGGCGGTGTCGTTCCAGTCTTCCGCCAGCCGCCGGAGTTCGGCGTCGTCCATCATCGGCAGGGCGGACAGCGGCCGCTCCCGTCCTTCCCCGACGGACGCGAGCAGCTGCCGGAAGTGCCCGATGAACCGCTCGATCGTGACCCGGTCGAACAGGCGGGAGTTGTAGTCGACCCGCGCCTCCAGCACACCGTTCCGGTCCGACACCTGGAGTTCGAGGTCGAACGGATCCGCTTCCGTGCCGGCGGGCGCGACCTCCGGCAACGGCACGTCCACCAACCGGAGCGCGACCTGCGTGAGGGGGTTGCGGCCGAAGTCCCGCCGGGGCGCCAGCTCTTCGACGAGGCGTTCGAAGGGAATGTCCGGGTTCGCGTAGGCGCCGAGCGTGGTCTCCCGGACGCGCCCGAGCAGCTCCGGGAACGTGGGGTCGCCGGAAAGATCGGTGCGCAGCACCAACGTCTTGGCGTCGTACCCGAGGCCGGTCTCGCCGGACGCGGGCACGCCGACCGTCACGTCATTGGTGCGTGCGTAGCGGGACAGCACGACCTTGAAGGTCGCCAGCAGGGTCATGAACAGGGTGGCGTCGTGGCGGCCGCTCAGCTCGCGAAGCTGTTCGGCGACAACGGAATCCACGTCGAAGGAGACCGAGTCACCGCGGTAGGACGCCACCGGTGGACGCGCGCGATCCGTCGGCAGTTCCAGCGCCTCGGGCACGTCGGCGAGTTCGTCCCGCCAGTAGTCGAGCTGCCCCTGCAGGGCCTCGAAGATCGGCTCGTCGGGGCTCCGCATCGCGTGTTCGACGAGCCGGACGAGCCTGCCGACGATCCGCGTGGCGGTGGAGCGGTCGAAAAGACTGGTGCGGAACACCAGTGAGCCGTGCAGCTTGCCGTCCTGCACGTGGGTGACCAGTTCCAGGTCGAACCGGGTCGCCACGCCCGCCCACGGCACGGGGGAGATCTCGCCTTCGCCGGGCGTGGGGAGCTCCCCGTTGTGCACGACCACGACGTCGAAGATCGCGTTGCGGCCCGCGTCGCGTTCGGGCCGGACCTCGGCGACGACCTGGTCGAACGGCGCCTGCTGATGGGCGTACGCCTCGACCATCTTGGTGCGCGTCACCTTGAGCAGTTCACGGAACGACATCGACGGGGTGATGTGGGCGCGGAGCACCACGGTGTTCACGAAGAAGCCGAGGACGTCGGCGAACCGGCGGTCGTCGCGGCCGGCCAGCACCGTTCCGATCGTGACGTCCTGCTGTCCTGAATGGAGGGACAGCAGGGCTTGGAACACCGCGGCCACGGCGCTGGAGAGCGCGCACCGGTTCCGCAGGGCGAAGGCGCTGAAGGTCTTCGTGAGCTCGGCGGGCAGTTCGAAATCGACGTGGTCGCCCGCGAAGCCGGGATTGCCCGTTCGCGGGCGGTCCGTCGGCAGTCGCAGCGGTTCGAATCCGGCGAGTTCCCGGCACCAGTAGCCGAGGTGTTCCGCCGCGGATTCGTTGTCGCGGCCGGAACGCTGCGCCGCGACGAACTCTTCGTAGGTCACGTCGAGCGGCGCGGGGGTCTCCGAACGGTAGAGCGTGACGAGATCCTCGGTCACGATCTGGATGGACCGGCCGTCGGTGATCATGTGGTGGTTCACCACGCACAGCACGGCCGATCCGTCGGCGCACTCGACGACCATCGCGCGCACGGGCGGCGCCGCCGCGAGATCGAACGGTTCGCTGACCAGTTCGGCGGTGTGCTGCTGCCAGGCGTTCTCACCGGGGCCGGCGGTCCGCCGCGTCACCGGGATGCGGAAGTCCGGTACGGAGACCGCGACGGGCGTCCCCGATCCGTCCACGACGAACTTCCAGCGGAGCACCGGGTGCCGTTCGACGAGCGCGCCGAGCGCCCGTTCGAGTGCCTCGAAATCGACGCCGTCGTGGAACCGCAGGACGATCGGGATGTTGTACGCGGCGCTGGTCCGATCGAGCTGCTGCACCAGCCACAGACGCTCCTGCCCGAGCGACAACCTCATCGACTTCTCCTTCATCCGACGCTCGCGGGTACCGGCGGGGCCGCGGCTTCGATCAGCATCTTTTCGTCGACTTTCCCGTTGCGGGTCAAGGGAATCTCGTCGACCTGGACCCAGCGGGCGGGTAACGCGTAGCTCGGCAGCTGACGCGACAGGAACTCGCGCAACGATCGCGGATCCGCCTCGGCACCGGGGTGCACGACGATGGCCGCCACGAGCTGGAGACTTTGGTTCGGTTGCCGCGAGACGACGATCACGGCGTCGCGGATCCCGGGGTGACCGGCGAGGACGGTGCCGATCTCCTCGGTTTCGATGCGATGCCCGTCGAGTTTGATCTGCTTGTCCGCGCGGCCGAGGAAGAGCACGTTGCCGTCCGGATCGAGCCGGACCAGATCCCCCGTGCGGTACAGGCGTTCGCCGGCGTCCGGCGAGAAGTGGCCGAACCGTTTTCCCGTTTCGGTCTCGTCGCCGAGATAGCCGTCGGCCATTCCCGCTCCGGCCGCGTACAGTTCGCCGATCCCGCCGGGCGGGACGAGACGGGCGTTCCGGTCGAGGACGAAGACCTTGGTGCCGGCGATCGGCCTGCCGATGGGAAGCGGCCCGGTGACCTCCGCGCCGGACCGCACGGTGTGCGTGGTCGTGAACGTGGTGTTCTCGGTGGGGCCGTAGCCGTTCGTGATCACCAGCCCGGGATAGGACTCGAGCAGCTGTGTCACGGCGTCGTGCGGGACGACCTCGCCGCCGCTCAAGAGCCAGCGGAGCCCGGCGAGTGCCTGCGGCCGGGACTTGACCACCAGCCGGAACAGGCTGGCGGTCAGCCAGGCGACCGAGACTTCCCGTTCGATGAAGAACTTTTCGAGCTTCCGGACCGCCGGAAGCCTCCCGGGGAAGACCTCCAGCGTCGCGCCGTTGAGCAAGGTCACCCAGATCTCGTACGTCGACGCGTCGAAGGCCAGCGGCGCCATGCGCAGCACACGGTCGCCGGGGCGCGTTCGGAGTTCCGGTGTCCGCGCGAGCCGCGCGACCGCGCGATGCGGGACGACGACGCCCTTCGGTTCGCCGGTGGAACCGGACGTGAACGCGATGTACGCCGTGCGGCCCGGGTCCTCGGAGCCGGGTGCCCGGCTCGGTGACCCTGGATCCGGATGCTGCCCGGGAACCCAGGAATCGACGCGGACGAGCCCGCGCAGGACGGGATGATCCGCGGTGGCGGTGTCGACCACCGCGACCGCGGGTGCCAGCTTGCCGACGATCCTCGCCAACCGGGCGTCCGGCGCGTCGTCGTCGAATCCCGCGTACGCGGCGCCGAGACGGATGATCGCGAGCAACGCCACGATCTCGCCCGCCGACCGCCGGGCCGCGATGAGCACCGTGTCACCGGCCCGGACCCCCGCGTCCTCCAGGACCTCGGCGTACCGCCCGGCGGCGAGCGCGAGCTGTTCGTAGGTCAGCTCGACGTTCGCGTCCCGGACCGCGATCTCCCGTGGCCGGAGCCGGACCTGTTCCAGGAACAGGGATTCGATACCGGACGGCGGGCTGTCGGCGCCGGCCAGCGCGTCGAGGATCCGGCGGCGTTCCGGCGCGATGCAGCGCACGTCCTGAAGACGGCCGTCGAGCGAGGCCAGCTCGGTCACCGCGGTGGCGACGTCGGCCGCGAAGCCGTGCGCGGCGTCCGGCACCTCGGTGACGAAGCGGATCTCCCCGGAACGCAGGTCGGCGTCCGCGGACACGATTTCGAGGTCCGCGGAGCCGTCTCCGCCGTCTCCGGCCGTCCGGACCGAGCGCAGGAAGTCGCCGACGAGCGCGTCGTCGTCGATCCGGAGCCGGATCACCTTCCCGGCGACCGAGATCGCGGCCTCGCTCGCGGCCGTCCACCGGCACAGGGTGACCGCGAACGCGGCCACCACCAGTGCCGCGCGGTCGTCCGCGGCGGATCCGGCCGCGAGCCCGGCCGTCAGCTCGTAGGGAACGGGGCGCGCCTCAGGCATCGGCCTTGCTGCTCCCCGCGTTCAGGCGCTCCAACCGGACGTGGAGGTGGTCGGGCCGCCGGAAGATGTGACCCCGCTCGCGGAGCCGCCAGAAACCCTTCCGGATGCCGTCGAGCGAGCCGCCGAGCCGGACGCCGCCGAACCGGAGCGACAACCGCTCGAACAGCGTGTCGAACTCCGCCAGGGCCAGCTGGATGCCCAGGCACGTGTGCGGACCGGCCGAGAACGCCAGCAGCCGTTGGTCGGTGCGTTCCGGGCGCCAGGTGTCGGGATCCTCGAACGTGTTCTCGTCGCGGCTGGCGCTGCCCAGGGAGAGCAGGAGCGCGGACCGGCGCGGAATGTCCACCCCGTGCAGCGTCAGGTCGGTGGTCGCGTACCGGAGGATGGTGTGACTCGGCGGCTCCCACCGCAGGGTCTCGCGCACCACCTGGGTCCGGTATTCCTGATCCGCCAGCGCCGAAAGCTCGACGTCGTGCGCCAGGACGGCGTACATGATCTTGCCGATGGTGGCGACGCTCGTCTCGGTTCCGGCCAGCAGGAACAGCGTCGCCGTGCCCAGCATGGACTCGTCGACCGGTTCACCCGGCGGGAAGACCAGGTCGAGGAACGGCATCCGGGCGCCGTCCTCGCGAGCGGCGATCTTGTCCTTCAGGTACTCGATCAGCTCCGCCTTGGCCGTGAGCGCCGAGTCCAGCGAGGTCGCCGGGAACTCGATCGCGCCCGCCAGCGGAAGGACCCGGGGGCGCAGCCAGGCCGCGTCCTCCGGCGGCAGGCCGAACAGCCGGGTGACCATCGCGTAGGGCACCCCGACCGCGACCCGCTCCATGAACTCGACGTCGATCTCGTCCCGGGAGCCCATTTCGGCCTCGATCGAGTCGAGGACCTGGTCCACCGCGGGAACGAGGATCTCGGTGCGCAGCCGTTTCACCGATCCACCGGCGAACAGCGGCATGAACAGCTTGCGCAGATCGCGGTGACGCGGCCCGTCGGTGTCCAGCAGTGTCCGGCCGAACAACCGGCGGCTGCTGCGCATCGGGAACCCGCTGCCGACCTGGCGGTCCGACAGCAATTCCTGGACGTCGTCGAACCGGGTGATCAGGAAGGCGTTGAAGGCCGACGACCAGTGAACGGGTTCCGACCGCCGGAGTTCCTTGTAGATCTGCCACGGATCGGCGAGGAATTCGTCCGAACCGAAGTCCAGACTCACCTTCGTGGTGCTCATTTGTCGCCTCCGTTGCCGACCAGCTCGGTCCGGGACTTCAGCTGGCGGCCAGCCTCTTCCGAGGTGAGCCTGATGGACTCCGTGGTCCCGGCGTATCCGCCCGCCAGCGCGGGCACGACCTCGTGCGCGAGACCCGTCAGCTGCTCGAGAGTCGCCTTGTGCGAGACCCACCGGGGAACGAAGAAGTTCAACGAGACCGGGTCGCCGACGCGGTCCAGCAGATCGCGGATCCGGCTGACGCAGGTCGCGGTGTCGCCGACGATGAACCCGCCCGTGTCGACGAGGTTCTGCAGCGTCTTGCGATGGGCCACCGGGGAATCCGGGATCGGCATGCCGAGGGTGTTCCGGTACAGACCGCGCCGCAGCGCGGAAAACCCTTCCAGGAGTTCCTCGACGCCCTCGGCGGGGGAGTCGGCGATGTGCACGAAGACGTTGCACCGGATCCGGGTCCCGCCCGCGGACTTGTTCCGGTAGGAGTCGATCCGCTCGATCAGCGCGCCGACCGGATCCGGATCCATGCCCGGCCGGATGGAGCCCCACGGCGGTGCCACGTGGACGGTCGGGGTCGTGGCGGTGTCCGTCAGGAGCTCGATGCCGGCGGGGCTCAGCGAAGACGCGACGACGGTCTCGATGGCTCCGGGGCCCCGCAACGGCTGGAGCTGCAGGACGGCCTTCTTGACGGTGAACCACGGTGTCGTGGTGTTGACCGTCTCGCCGTTCAGGAGCGCCTGAACCGTCTCCAGCGCCGCCCGGAAATGATCGCGGACCGTGGCCGGGTCCACCCCGATCATTTCCATGTCGTGCACGTAGGTCCCGGTCCCGACGCCCAGGATCGCCCGGCCCGCGGTGAGGTGGTCGAGCAGCGCGATCCGTTCCGCGACGTGCAGGGGGTGGTGATAGGGCAGCGGGATCACGCCGGTGGCGAAGCGGATGCGGCGGGTTTCCCTGGCCAGTGCCGCCATCAGCATTTCCGGCGAGCTGAGCGTGCTCCAGCCGCTGGAGTGGTGCTCGCCGAGCCAGATCTCGTCGAAACCCAGGTCGTCGGCCAATACGCTCAGTTCGATGTCACGGTGCAGCGACGCGTGCGGGCTGACCGAAGGGTCGTGAAAGGGCGGCAGGAAGCAGCCGAACGCCTTGGAATTCATGATCCGAAAACCTCTTGATTCTTTGTCCGGGGGCGATCGTGATCGGCGGGCGACGGTCGTTTCTCAGCCGGCGGGCACCTGCTCCAGCAGGTAGTCGCAGAACTTGTCCACGGTGGTCAGATCCTCGTTCTCTTCGAGGTCGATGAACACGTCGAGCTTCGTCTCGATCTTCTCGATGAGCGCCAGGTATTCGATGGAGCTCATACCCGTCTCGGGGAACTCGGTGTCCGCCTCGATGGTCTGGTTTTCCAGAACACCGCCCGCGACCTCGGACAGCAGGGAAAAGATCTGCTGACGTAGTTCCGACCGTGCCTCTTCTGCGCTCATGTGTCCCCTTATGCTGATCCGCGCCGATGGGCGCGGGTAGACGAGTTCGGAATTCCGGTTCTACCGCGGGTGAGTACGGCGAAAAGTAAACCGGTGGTTTAAGTTGATCCCTTGCCCCGTGATTCACGGCAGCGAAAGTCACCCCAGCGTGGCGTCCGTGCATGCGGGCGGGTTGACACTATTGTGTCCCGAATAGGCCACGGTTTGCAACACCGTGCGGTGTCGCCGACTTTCGCGCGGATGGCCGAAAAGTGCCATATGACAAGAAAAACTCCTGGTGGGCGACGTCTCGACGTCGCTCCGTCCAGGAGTTTTCCGAATACTGTATGAAGCTATTTCAGCGCTGGCGTTTCTGAATCAGCGCCGCGAATTGGCGCCAGTCTTCGGCGCGGGTCTTGGCGAGCTCGGAGATCAATTCGAGCCGGTGTTCGGGTATGTTCCTGGCGACCTGATCCCACTCGTCCCGGTCGTTGAGATGGCCGTCCAGCAAGCGCACCAGGGTGCGCCCGGCCTCGGTGTAGCGAATGGTGGGATCCGACCGGAGCCGCTCCACCGCCGCTTGATCGGCGGTGGTCTGGGGGTGAGGGTCGGCGGAGCGTGGTCTCGCCGGGGGCCGTGCCGGGCCCACTTCCCGCGGCGTCGCGGGGGAGGACGTTTCGGTGTGGCGGTGCCGATGCCGCACGTCGTGCGCCGTCGCGAGGGAAACCCCCGCGCTGCGCGCGATTTCCCGGATGGAGGCGGACGGGTTGCTCGCGAGCAGCTCGTGCGCGCGACGGCGGCCCTGCGTCGGATCCAGCGCGCGGACGCGTCCGTCCCGGCCGACGTGGGCGTTCGACTGGGGAACTTCCCCAGTCGAACGGCGTAACCGGCCGACCGTCTTGTGGGACAGGCCCGTGACCGCCGCGATGGCGCGGTCGGACCACTGGGGGCGCAGTCCGAGAATCCGGCTCGCGGCGGTCTTGCGATCGGCGAGGGAAAGCGGCAATCCGTGTGCGATGTTCGACTTCACGGCGAGAATGAAGGCGGCTTGCTCGTCCCCGTCGAAGAACTGCACGGTGATCGCGGTGGCCTTCTTGATCTTGGCCGCCTGCAACCGATGCGTTCCGTCGATCACCCGCATCGTGGGACGGTGCACGAGAATCGGGGGGAGCGGGTTGTCCGTCTCCGCGAGTATTCGTGCGTAGGCGAGATCCACTCCCGCCGCCCGTGGTGAGCTTTCCGCCGACAACGCGTCCAGCGGCACTTCGACGACGTCGCCGAGCGCTGGATCCGAGGCCGCTGTCCAGTCACTTTCCCGCCTGGCCACGGGGATCTGTGGACTGTCTGCCTGTTTTTCCTTGTGCCAGTTCAACATCTTCTAGCCCCCAGAGAACTTGGATCATGTCAAACCTTTTCCATCATTCGAGCCGGTGTGTGAACTTGTCAAGGGCCGTGAGTCGCAACCGGGCCGCTGCCGGTTTACCTGGCATGTCGGCCTTTGTGCGGTGGTGACGACGCTGTCCAAGGGGGTCGCTTGACGGGAGTGCGCCTTGCGGGCAGCCTGGGTCGAAGATGGGCCGTACACAGGAGATCGCAGGCTGGGGGCTGATTCGGGACGCTCAGTATTCCTGAGAGTCATTCGGGACACTGAGCGTGAAGCTTTCGTATTGCGCGGACGAACTGAAAGTTCGTTTGTGCGCCCATTCTCTGGTGAGGCCACCCGATGCTATGAAAGGCCCGTTACTTGCAAAATTTGCAAGTAACGGGCCTTTCACAGCACGCTTGGTGAGTGTCCGATCCGGTTCGCACCGGGCGATCGGTGAACCGACTGTGTGCCCTCGGCAGGATTCGAACCTGCGACACCTGCCTCCGGAGGGCAGTGCTCTATCCCCTGAGCTACGAGGGCGTTGCCGCCTGGGCGACTCCGAAAGCTTAGCGCATCCGGTCCGGGGGCCTCGCGCGCGGTGGTCGTTAACCGTGGTGGTGGTCCACGACGCGGGCCAGGAGCCGGGTCAGCTGTTCCCGTTCGGCGGGTTCCAGTGGTGCGAGGAAGGCGTCCTGAGTCTCTCTGACCAGCTCTTCCAGGTGGTCGAGCCGTCTCGTGCCCGCGCCGGTGAGGGTGATCAGGTTGCGCCTGCCGTCGGCCGGGTCGGGGGAGCGTTCGACGTAGTCCGCGCCGGCGAGTTCGTTGATGACGGCGACGACGTCGCTGCGGTCGATTCCGGTTGCGCGGCTCAGGGTCGCTTGGCTCGACGGGCCGTTCTCGTCGATGGCCGCGAGGATCCCGTAGTGGTACCGGCGGGCGCCGCTGCGGGCGAACTCGTCCAGGGCGAGCCGGTGGGCCACGGTGGCGGCCTGGTTGACCAGCCAGCTGGCCTTGGTGCGGAGCCGGGCGGGGGCGGTGCTCATCGGGACAGCGTAGCGTTGGTGTCACCAACGAACTGGGAGGCTGTCGTGATCGAACCGTTCGAGGTGGGGATCCCCGAATCCGCCATCGCCGATCTGCGGACCAGGCTGCGCGCCACGCGCTGGCCCGAGCCGGCCACTGTGGACGACTGGAGCCAGGGTGTCCCGCTGGAGTTCGCGCGGGAGCTGTGCCGCTACTGGGCGGAGGACTACGACTTCGGCCTGGCCGGCCGCGTCAACGCCTTCCCGGGTTTCAAAACCGACGTGGACGGTCTCGGTATCCACTTCCTGCACGTCCGGTCGCCGGAGCCGGACGCGACGCCGCTCGTGCTCACGCACGGCTGGCCGGGCTCGGTGGTCGAGTTCCTGGACGTGCTCGGCCCGCTGGCCGACCCCGCCGCGCACGGGGGCGACCCCGCGGACGCGTTCCACGTCGTGGCGCCGTCGCTGCCCGGGTTCGGCTGGAGTGACAAGCCGTCCGGGACGGGCTGGAACGTCGAGCGCATCGCGCGGGCGTGGGACGAGCTGATGGGCGAGCTCGGCTACGAGCGCTATGCCGCGCAGGGCGGCGACTGGGGTGCCGGGGTCACGAACATGCTCGCCAAGGTCGCGCCGGAGCGGTTGATCGGCGTCCACGTCAACATGGCGGGCGTCCCGTACGACGAGGCCAGGCTGGGTGAACCGACGGCCGAGGAGAAGGCCGCGATCGGTGACCTGATCCGGTTCCAGAAGGTCGAGTCCGCGTACTCGCAGCAGCAGGCCACGCGCCCGCAGACGGTCGGCTACGGGCTCACCGACTCGCCGGTGGCGCAGGCGGCCTGGATCGCCGAGAAGTTCCGGGAGTGGACCGACAACGACGGTTCGCCGGAGACCGCGCTGTCCTGGCGGCAGATGCTCGACGCGATCTCCGTCTACTGGTTCACCGGGACGGCCGCTTCGTCGGCGCGGATCTACTGGGAGAGCAAGGAGCGGGACCTCTCGGCGATTGAGGTTCCTTCGGGTATCTCGATCTTCCCGCGCGAGATCATCCGCCCCTCGCGGCGCTGGGCGGAGCTGCGCTACACCGATCTTCGCTGGTACGAGGTGCTGCCCAAGGGCGGCCACTTCGCCGCGTTCGAGCAGCCCGAGGCCTTCGTCGGCCAGTTACGGGGGTTCTTCCGGTCGCTTCGGTAGCGGTCCGTGTCGGTTTCAAGTTTCGGGAAGGCCCTCCTGGGGGATGGCTTCCTTGTGTGGCTTAAGACATGGTGAACTTAGGCTCACCTGTATTGCACATATGCGCATGTGACAATATATTCGGCCTGTCGACTTCACGAGAGGCGGAGCAATGGGTCACGGGCACGGGCATGGGACGGCATCGCCGTCGAGCGCGTCAGGCCGCTACCTCAAGAGCCTGACGATCGCCCTGGTCATCGGCGCCGGCTTCATGGTCATGGAGTTCATCGTCGGGTTCGCCACGGGCTCGCTCGCGCTGATCTCCGACGCCGCGCACATGTTCACCGACGTCCTCGGAGTCGGCATGGCGCTGGCGGCGATCATGCTCGCCCGGCGCAGTGGCCCGACGCTCACCCGCACGTTCGGTTTCTACCGGGCCGAAGTGCTCGCGGCGCTGGGCAACGCCATCCTGTTGTTCGGCGTCGCGGGCTACGTCCTGGTCGAGGCCTTCGGCCGGATCAGCGACCCGCCCGTCGTCCCCGGCCTGCCGGTGCTGCTGGCCGCGGCCGCGGGCCTGGTCGCGAACATCGTCTCGTTCTTGATCCTGCGCAAGGGCGCAGAGGAGAGCATCAACGTCCGGGGCGCGTACCTCGAAGTCCTCGCCGACCTCATCGGCTCCGTCGGGGTGCTGCTGAGCGGCGCGATCACGCTGCTGACCGGCTGGCGCTACGCCGACCCGATCATCGGTGTCGCGATCGGCCTGTTCGTCCTGCCCCGCACCTACGCCCTCGCCCGCCGCGCGCTGCGGATCCTGTTCCAGCACGCGCCGAAGGGGGTCGACGTCGCCGGGATCCAGGCCGAACTCGGTGGGCTGAAGGGCGTCGAGGACGTCCACGACCTGCACGTCTGGACGCTGACTTCGGGGATGGAGGTCGCTTCGGCGCACCTCACCATCGCGCCGACCGTCGAGCAGGCCGCGGTCCTGACCGAGGCCCAGAACCTCCTGGCCGACCGCTACTCGATCGAGCACGCGACGCTGCAGATAGAAGTGCCCCAGTGCGCGCAACGGTGCCGGGAACTCTCCTGGTAACCCCCACGACTCGTAAGCCAAAGGTGGCGAGGCGGGGCCGACGGGTGGGGGCGGGGTTGCCGGGGTGACCTGACGCTCCCTCGACTGTCCTTAAGGGACACGTCTCGGGATATCGACGTCCGGTTTAGGCGCTTTGCGTGGTTCGGGGTGGGGGTCGTGAGTGGCAAAGAGGGTTAGAACCCTCTTTGCCACTCACGACCCCCACTGCAAAGCCTGCATATAGGCATGAATTAGACATTCAGCCGCCTGGAAGTGTCCCGTGTGGACAGTCGGAGCGCGATCGGCTCGCGTCGGCAGACCCCCCACGACGCGTTTGGTCCTCTAGTTGCGGTAGTTCGTGAAGCCAACTACCGCAACTAGAGGACCAAACGAGTAAGAGGGGAGGCGTCAGGCGGGGAGCGGGGAGCCGCCGCGCTCCTGGAGCAGGCCCTTCATCAGGTCCATCTCGGCGCCCTGCGAGACGAGCATGCTCCGCGTCAGCGACTTCACGTCCGCGATGGACGTGTGGTCGTTGCCGTACTGCGCCATCTCCGTCCCGCCCATGTGATGCCGCAGCATCAGCTGGAGGAAGAAGACGTCCATCTCCTTGCCGGTCAGCGACCGCAGTTTGGCCAGTTCGGCCGAAGTCGCCATCCCCGGCATCGGCGCGCCGTTCGACGGCTTCATGTCGACGCCCCCGTGTCCGGCGTGGCCGGACGGTTCGGTCATCCAGGTCATGTAGGCGCCGTTCGCCTGCTCGGGCTGGCCCCACAGGCCCAGCCAGCCCTTCATCCGGCCGACCTGGCCGGTCTGCGTGCGCTCGATGTCGAACGCGAGGGTCTTGATCGCCGGATCGGCGGTGTGGTCCCGCGCCCAGCCCGCCATGGTGACGGCCTGGAGGTGGTGCACCGACATGTCCTGCGCGAAACCGACCTCGACCGAGCCCGCACCCGGGGTCGTCGGCTCCGGATCGGAGTCGACCAACCTGGTCGTCAGGGCGCCGAGGCCGAAGCCCGCGATCAGCATGACGACCAGGGCGGCCCCGATCACCAGCCACCGGCTCTTGGTCGAGCGCGGTACCTCGTCGCCGGGTTCGTCGACGTACTGGAGATCGGGGTCCATCCGGCTCACTTACTTGCTCGCGGGCGCCGACGGCTGGGTGGCCGGGGGCTGCGACGGCTGGCCGGCGCCGGGCTGCCCGTCCTGCTGGGTGCCCGCGGTGCCCTTGTAGTCCATCGGCTTCGCGTCCGGTCCCGGCGGGGTGGCGTCGAACTTGCCCGGCTCGATCTGCGCGTCGCAGGTGGCGTCACGCTCGGGGTACGCGCCGTAGGGGTTGGTGCGCAGCGCCGCGATGAACTGGTCGATCCGCTCGTCGGAGGCGCTGTCCAGCTTCAGCTGGTGGCCCCAGGACTGCAGCGAGATCGGCTTGTCGAGGTTCGGGTACGGCGACATCGTGGTGTACGGCTTGCCCTCGACGCGGACCCGCAGCAGCTCGAGCGCCTCGCCCGAGATCTGCGCCGGGTTGTAGGCGATCCAGACCGCGCCGTGCTCGAGACCGTGGACCATGTTCTCGTTGCGGACGGCTTCCGGGTAGACGACGCCGTTGCACGCGGCCCAGGCCTGGTCGTGGGGGCCACCGAAGGGCGGGGTCTTGTCGTAGGCGACGCGCTCGGCGGCCGTGACGTGCACGGAGCCCTCGTACGTCGTGGTGGTCACGCCGTTGATCCGCTTGGAGGGATCCGGGTCCTGCTGCGAAGGCGCGAAGGCGGCCGCGGTCTCTTCGCGGGTCTTCTGCTCGCGCTTCGGCGCCGAGGCGACCATGTAGTAGGTGACCACCGAGGCCGCCAAGGCGACGATCGCGACGACCGCGATGATCGTGCCCCAGGGCGTGCCCTTCTTGGACACGACGGAACTACGGGCTGCCTTCATGGCGTTCTTCGACGACGCGCCCTTTTTTCTGGTTGTCCCGTTAGCCATGGCTCCTGCGTTCTCCAAAGGGGGTGGTCCCTGCGCGGGCCAGTGTAGAGACCGCGCGTCTGATCACCGTGAACAGCCGGAAGATCACCGGCTTGGCTCACACCTTCCGGCGGTCGCTGCGAAGCCCGGACCAGGTCACACCTAGAATTCCGCGAGTGACTCCCGCAGCTCTCGCCGACCTGGTCCGTAACTCAGCCGTGCAGGTTCTCACCGCGCGCGGCCTCGACGATTCCGTGCTGCCGGAGAAGGTGACGATCGAACGTCCCCGCAACCCCGAGCACGGCGATTACGCGACCAACCTGGCGCTGCAGGTGGCCAAGAAGGCGGGCATGAAGCCCCGCGACTTCGCCGACGCGCTGGCCGAGGCCCTCGCCGCGGCCGACGGTATCGACTCGGCCGAGGTCGCCGGGCCGGGCTTCCTCAACCTCCGGCTCGCCGCCGACGCGCAGGGCCAGATCGTCCAGCAGGTCCTCGACGCCGGCGAGCGGTTCGGCCTCGGCGACGAGCTGGCCGGGCTCAAGATCAACCTCGAGTTCGTCTCGGCGAACCCGACCGGCCCGATCCACCTCGGCGGCACCCGCTGGGCCGCGGTCGGCGACGCGCTGGGCCGCGTGCTGTCCGCGCAGGGCGGCCTGGTCACCCGGGAGTACTACTTCAACGACCACGGCGCGCAGATCGACCGCTTCGTGCGGTCCCTGGTCGCCGCCGCCAAGGGCGAGCCCGCCCCGGAGGACGGCTACGCGGGCGGCTACATCAACGACATCGCCGCCGAGGTCATCCGCCAGGAGCCGAGCGCGCTGTCGCTGCCGGACGACGAGCGCGCCGAGACCTTCCGCCGGGTGGGCATCGAGCTGATGTTCACCGAGATCAAGCAGAGCCTGCACGACTTCGGCACCGACTTCGACGTCTACTTCCACGAGAACTCGCTGCACGAGTCCGGCGCCGTCGGGTCGTCGGTCCAGCGGTTGAAGGACTCCGGGAACCTGTACTTCGAGGACGGCGCCTGGTGGCTGAAGTCCAAGGAGCACGGCGACGACAAGGACCGCGTCGTCATCAAGAAGGACGGCAACCCGGCCTACATCGCCGGTGACCTCGCCTACTTCCAGGACAAGCGCAAGCGCGGTTTCGACCTCTGCATCTACATGCTCGGCGCCGACCACCACGGGTACATCGCCCGCCTCAAGGCCGCCGCGGCCGCCTTCGGTGACGACCCGGCCGTGGTCGAGGTCCTGATCGGCCAGATGGTCAACCTGGTCTCCGACGGCAAGCCGGTCCGGATGAGCAAGCGCGCGGGCACCGTGATCACCATGGAGGACCTGGTCGGCACCGTCGGGGTCGACGCGGCCCGCTACGAGCTGATCCGCTACTCGGTCGACTCCACTCTGGACATCGACCTCGACCTGTTGCGCAAGCACTCCAACGACAACCCGGTCTACTACGTCCAGTACGCCCACGCGCGGCTGGCCTCCTTGCAGCGCAACGCTTCCGACCTCGGCCTCAAAACCGATGGCGATGTCGACTTCGGTCTGCTCACCCTGCCCGCCGAGGGCGATCTCATCCGCACACTCGGCGAATTCCCGACCGTCCTCCGCCGGGCCGCACAGCTGCGCGAACCGCACCGCGTCGCCCGGTATCTCGAAGAACTCGCCGGCGCCTACCACAAGTGGAACGCCGTCGGCCGGGTTCTCCCGAAGGGCGACGAGGAGACCACCCCCCTCACGTTTTCCCGGCTCGCGCTCTGTGAGGCGACCCGCCAGGTACTGGCGAACGGCCTCACGGTGCTCGGTGTCTCCGCTCCGGAACGGATGTAATCGATGGCTCACCCCGCCGGCCCCCGCCACGCCGACGTCTACCCCCACGCCGACGCCTCCGGTTTCCCGCCGTCGAGTCCCGAAGAACTCGACAGGCTGTATCCGAAGGTCTGGCCCCGCAACACCTTCCGAGGTGGAGACGGCGTCGTGCGCATCGCGGGCGTCGACGTCCGCGAACTCGCCGAGAAGTACGGCACGCCGCTGTTCGTCGTCGACGAGGCCGACTTCAAGTCCCGCTGCGCCGACTACGCCGAGGCTTTCGACGACCCGGCGCTCGTGCACTACGCGTCCAAGGCGTTCCTGTCCATCGAGATCGCCCGCTGGGTGGCCGAGCAGGGACTGAGCCTGGACGTCTGCAGTGGCGGCGAACTCGCCGTCGCGCAGCGCGCGGACTTCCCGGCCGAGCGGATCACCTTCCACGGCAACAACAAGTCCCTTCCCGAACTCGAAGCCGCCGTCGAGGCGGGCGTCGGCACGGTCGTGGTCGACTCCTACTACGAGATCGCGCGGCTGGCGGATGTCGCCGCCCGGCACGACATCGTGCAGAACGTGCTGATCCGGGTCACCGTCGGCGTCGAGGCGCACACCCACGAGTTCATCGCGACCGCGCACGAGGACCAGAAGTTCGGTTTCTCGCTGGCTTCCGGTGACGCGGCCGAAGCCGTGCGCCGCGTGCTCAACGCGCCGTCGCTCAAGCTGATCGGCCTGCACAGCCACATCGGTTCGCAGATCTTCGACGCCGACGGCTTCGAGGTCGCCGCCCGCCGCGTGGTCGGCCTGCTGGCCGAACTCGCCAAGGAGCACGGCAACGATCTGCTCGACCAGCTGTCGATCGTCGACCTCGGCGGCGGTTTCGGTATCGCCTACACCGACAAGGACAACCCGCCCCCGCCCGCGCAGATGATCACGCAGATCCGCGAGATCGTCCGCAAGGAATGCGAGTACGCGGGCCTTCCCGTGCCGAAGATCGCGGGCGAGCCGGGCCGGGCCATCGCCGGTCCCGGCACGATCACGCTCTACGAGGTCGGCACCATCAAGGACGTGTCGCTCGGCGACAAGGCCGCCCGGCGCTACGTCAGCGTCGACGGCGGCATGAGCGACAACATCCGCACCGCGCTCTACGACGCGGTGTACGACTGCCGTCTCGTTTCCCGCACCTCCGACGACGACGGGGACGGCCAGGTCGCCGCCGCGCTGTCCCGGGTCGTGGGAAAACACTGTGAGTCCGGCGACATCGTCGTCCGGGACTGCTGGCTCCCCGACACTCTTGCTCCCGGCGACCTGCTCGCCGTGGCGGCCACCGGGGCGTATTGCTACTCGATGGCCAGCGGGTACAACCGGCAGCCGCGGCCCGCGGTGGTGGCCGTGCGCAACGGCAGCGCCCGCGTGCTGCTGCGGCGGGAGACGACGGACGACATGCTGCGCCTGGAGGTCTAGCAAGTGTCTACTGTGGACGGACGCGTGATCAGGGTCGCCCTGCTCGGCTGCGGGACGGTCGGCGGTGAGGTCGTCCGCCTGCTCACCGAGCAGGCGGAGGAGCTCGCCGCCAGGGCGGGCGCCAGGGTGGAGCTCGCGGGCATCGCCGTGCGGCGCCCCGACAAGCACCCCGAACTGCCGCCGGAGCTGGTGACCTCCGACGTGACGAAGCTCGTCACCTCCGACGACGTCGACGTCGTCGTCGAACTGGTCGGCGGGATCGAGCCGGTGCGGGAGTGGCTGCTCGACGCGCTCAAGGCCGGGAAATCCGTTGTCACGGCGAACAAAGCGCTGATGGCCGAGCATTCCGCGGAGCTGTTCGAGGCCGCCGACGCGTCCGGTGTGGACCTCTACTTCGAAGCGGCCGTGGCCGGGGCGATCCCGTTGCTGCGCCCGCTGCGCGAATCGATGGCGGGTGACCGCATCACCCGCGTGATGGGCATCGTCAACGGCACCACCAACTTCATCCTGTCCGCGATGGACTCCACCGGCGCGGGCTACGCGGAAACCCTGGAAGAGGCCAGCAGGCTCGGATACGCCGAGGCGGACCCGACGGCCGACGTCGACGGCTACGACGCGGCGTCCAAGGCCGCGATCCTCGCCTCGCTCGCGTTCCACACCCGCGTCACGGCGTCCGAGGTGCACCGTGAGGGCATCGCCGACGTCACCGCGTCGGACCTCGCCGCGGCGAAGGTGCTGGGCCGCACGGTGAAACTGCTCGCCATCTGCGAGCGCGTCACCTCCGACGACGGCGCCGAATCCGTTTCGGCGCGCGTACATCCGGTGATGATCCCGCGCGGGCACCAGCTCGCCGGGGTCGGCGGCGCGTACAACGCCGTCTACGTCGAGGCCGACGCCGCCGGTGAGCTCATGTTCTACGGTCAGGGCGCCGGTGGCGCGCCGACCGCGAGTGCCGTGCTCGGCGACCTCGTCGCGGTGGCTCGAAACCGGGTCGTCGGCGGCCGTGGCCCGCGCGAATCCGCGCACGCCGCGCTCCCGGTCAGGCCGATGGGCCAGACGCCGACGCGGTACCACGTCAGTCTCGACGTGGCCGATCGAGCGGGCGTGCTCGCCCAGGTGGCCCAGGCGTTCGCCGGGCACGGCGTCAGCATCGCCGCGGTGCGGCAGCGCGACGCCAACGACACGGCCAGCCTGGTCGTGGTCACCCACCTGGCGCCGGACGCGGCCTTGAAGTCCACTGTGGACGACATCGCCAAACTCGATGTGGTGAACCAGGTCGTCAGTGTGATGCGTGTGGAAGGCGAAGACCAGTGATTCCCCAACCATGGCCAGGGATCATCCAGGCCTACCCCGACCGGATCCCGGTCCCGGCCGGCGCGAAGGTGATCACCCTCGGCGAGGGCAACACCCCGTTGCTGCCCGCGCCGCACCTCTCGGAACTGACCGGCTGCGAGGTCTACCTCAAGGTCGAGGGCGTGAACCCGACCGGGTCGTTCAAGGACCGCGGGATGACCGTCGCCATCACGCACGCGCTCGCCAGCGGGCTCCAAGCGGTCATCTGCGCCTCCACCGGCAACACCTCGGCGTCGGCCGCCGCCTACGCGGCCCGCGCCGGGCTCACCTGCGCGGTGCTGGTCCCGCAGGGCAAGATCGCGATGGGCAAACTCGCCCAGGCCGTCCTGCACGGCGCGCGGATCCTGCAGGTGGACGGCAACTTCGACGACTGCCTCGAGCTGGCGCAGAAGACCGCGATCGACTACCCGGTGACCTTGGTCAACTCGGTCAACCCGGTGCGCATCGCGGGCCAGAAGTCGGCCGCGTTCGAGATCTGCGACGTGCTCGGCAAGGCGCCGGACATCCACTGCCTGCCGGTCGGCAACGCGGGCAACATCACCGCCTACTGGGCGGGATATTCGGAGTACGCGGGCGACGGTGTGGTGAAGAACACCCCGCGGATGTTCGGCTTCCAGGCGGCGGGCGCCGCACCGCTCGTGCACGGCGAGCCGGTGCCCGATCCGGACACCATCGCGACCGCGATCCGCATCGGCAGCCCCGCGTCCTGGGACGGCGCGATGAAGGCGAAGAACGCCTCCGCCGGGCTGTTCGAGGCCATCACCGACGAGAAGATCCTCGAGGCGTACCGGCTGCTCGCCAGCAAGGAGGGCGTGTTCGTCGAGCCCGCCTCGGCGACCAGCGTCGCGGGCCTGCTCGCGACGGCCGCCGACGGCCGCCTGCCGAAGGGCTCGACCGTCGTCTGCACCGTCACCGGCCACGGCCTGAAGGACCCGGCGACGGCACTGGAGGGCAACGTCGAGGTCGAACCGCTCGCCGTCGACCCGACCGCCGTCGCCGCAGCGCTGGACCTGCGATGACGCTGCTCAAGGTCAAGGTCCCGGCGTCTTCGGCGAACCTCGGCCCGGGGTTCGACACGCTGGGCCTGGCGCTGGCGCTGTACGACCGGGTCGAACTCCGGATCACCGATCACGGGCTCAAGATCGAGGTGATCGACGCGGGCGCCGGCGGCGTGGACGACGTCCCGACCGACGAGTCGCACCTGGTCGTCCGGGCTTTCCGGCGGGCCTGCGAGCACCTGGACGTCCGGGTGCCGGGCCTGCACCTGCGCTGCTTCAACGCCATCCCGCACGCCCGCGGCCTCGGCTCGTCCGCGGCCGCCGTCGTGACCGGCGTCGCGGCGGCGTACGCGCTGGCTGAGAAGGCCCTGGACGACGATGCGCTGCAATTGGCGGCCGGGTTCGAGGGACACGCCGACAACGCCGCGGCGAGCCTCCTGGGCGGCTTCGTGGTGGCCTGGAACGAGGGCGAACGGTTCCTCGCCGAACGGCTCCAGCCGCATCACGACATCCGGCCCGTGGTCGCCATCCCGGCCCTGCGGTCCTCCACCGACGCGACGCGCGGCCTGCTTCCCGCCCAGGTCCCGCACGCCGACGCGGCGTTCACGGCGGGTCGCGCGGCGCTCGCGGTCCACGCGCTCACTTCGCGCCCTGACCTGTTGCTCTCCGCGACCGAAGATCGGCTTCACCAGCATTACCGGGCGCCCGCGTACCCGGCGAGCAGCGAACTGGTTCGCGCGCTGAGGGCCGAAGGGGTGGCCGCGGCCATCTCCGGAGCCGGTCCGAGCGTGCTCGCGCTGACCACCGGGGGAATACTCCCGGCGGGCGTGGACGTTACATCTTTCGACGTCACCGAGCTGCCGGTCGATCCGGGCGGCGTTCAGGTCGCGGCCCAGTAAAGCCTCGGTCACATGCCGGGGCCCCATCCCGCCACGCGGGGGGTGGTTGTTGCACCCGGCCGTGGCGCGGTCTACCCTCGGGGGCGTTCGATCACCGTGCGTTTCCGCACCCGGTGCCGGTCCAGGTGACCAGTGTCATCCTTGGCCCGCATCCTTTGTTGATCCGCCAGTCCCGCACAGAGTCCGGCAACAGCACAGCCTGGCAAGCGGGGGCTGGCAGGTCGACGCAGGCGGGTTCCCGGTTTCGGCGGTGCCGAATTCCGCGTCCTCCATTTGGAGGACGCAAATCCCTGTGCTGGAGGCCTTCTAGCTGTGTTCAACACGGCCGAGGAGCTGATCGCCCGTATCGGGGGCCAGATACGCCGTTTCGCAATCGGACGCGAACGGCGGTCCGCTGATCCACCTGGAGGCGTGGATCGGTCAGGAAGGACATTTGTGAGCAACACCGATCTTTTGAGCGACGTCGAAGGTGGCGCCGCCGAGTCGAACGGCGCCGTCGCTCCCAAGCGCACGGTCGGCGGATTGACCGGCAAGACCGTCGCCGAACTGCGCTCGATCGCTGGGGACCTTGGCATCGGCGAGACCACGGGTATGCGTAAGGGCGACCTGATCGCGGCCATCCGTGAGCGCCAGGGCAAGACCAAGCGCAAGACCCCCGCCGCGGCGAGCGAAACGCTTCCGCTCGAGGGGATCGATGCACCACGCAAGGCTCCCAAGGCCGAAGCGCCCAAGACGGAGGCCCCGAAGCAGGAGGCCCCGAAGGCCGAAGCGCCGAAGGCGGAAGCCGCCCCGGCCGAAGCCCCGCGCGCCGAGAAGGCCGAAAAAGTCTCGGACAACGGCTCCGCGCCCGCCGCCGAGCGGCCCGCGCAGCAGGAGAACGGGCCGCAGGACGGCCAGTCGCAGCAGGAAGAGGGCGGCCGCAGCCGTCGTCGTCGTGGCTCCAACCGCGCCGCGGGTTCGCCCGAACAGGGTGGCCAGCAGCGTGATCGCGGTGAGCAGCGTGACCGCGGGGACCGTGGCGAGCAGCGTGACCGCGGCGAGCAGCGTGACCGTGGCGAGCGTGGCGACCGCAACGAGCGTGGCGACCGCGGTGAGCAGGGCGGCAACCGTCAGGGCAACCGTGACGGCGGTCGTGACGGCGGTCGCGACAGCCGCGGCCAGGACAGCCGCCAGCGCAACCAGCAGGGCGGCGGCCAGGACAACAGCCAGCGTCAGGGCCAGCAGGGCCCGCAGGGTGACGACGACGAGGAAGGCGGCCGTCGCGGCCGTCGCTTCCGCGACCGTCGCCGCCGGGGTACCGGCGGTGGCCGTGAACAGGGCGGTTCGCCCGACACCGAGATCCGCGAGGACGACGTCCTGCTGCCCGTCGCGGGCATCCTGGACGTGCTCGACAACTACGCGTTCGTGCGTACCTCGGGCTACCTCGCCGGGCCGAACGACGTGTACGTCTCGCTGTCGCTGGTCCGCAAGTACGGCCTGCGCCGCGGTGACGCCCTCACCGGTGTCGTGCGCCAGCCGCGTGACGGCGAGCAGCAGCGGCAGAAGTTCAACCCGCTGGTGCGCGTCGACTCGATCAACGGCCTGGAGCCGGACGAGGCCAAGCGTCGCCCGGAGTTCACCAAGCTGACCCCGCTGTACCCGAACGAGCGGCTGCGCCTCGAGACCGAGTCGCACAAGCTCACCACCCGCGTCATCGACCTGGTGATGCCGGTCGGCAAGGGACAGCGTGCCCTGATCGTGTCGCCGCCCAAGGCCGGCAAGACGACGATCATGCAGGACATCGCGAACGCGATCTCGACGAACAACCCCGAGTGCCACCTGATGGTCGTGCTCGTGGACGAGCGTCCTGAAGAGGTCACCGACATGCAGCGTTCGGTGAAGGGCGAGGTCATCGCCTCGACCTTCGACCGTCCGCCGTCCGACCACACGTCGGTCGCGGAGCTGGCCATCGAGCGGGCGAAGCGGCTCGTCGAGATGGGCCACGACGTCGTCGTGCTGCTCGACTCGATCACCCGCCTCGGCCGTGCGTACAACCTCGCGGCCCCGGCGTCCGGCCGGATCCTCTCCGGTGGTGTCGACTCGACCGCGCTCTTCCCGCCGAAGCGTTTCCTCGGCGCGGCGCGCAACATCGAGAACGGCGGTTCGCTCACGATCTTCGCCACGACGATGGTCGAGACCGGATCCACCGGTGACACGGTCATCTTCGAGGAGTTCAAGGGCACCGCGAACGCGGACCTCAAGCTCGACCGGAAGATCGCCGAGCGGCGCGTCTTCCCCGCGGTGGACATCAACCCGTCCGGTACCCGCAAGGAAGATCTGCTGCTTTCGCCGGACGAGCTCGCGGTCACCCACAAGCTGCACCGGGTGCTGCACGCGCTGGACTCGCAGCAGGCCATCGACCTGCTGATCTCGCGACTGCGCAAGACGAAGACCAACATCGAGTTCCTCATGCAGGTCTCGAAGACGGCCCTCGGCTCGAACGACGACGACTGATCAAGTAGCTGAAGGGGCCCTTCACCGCATCGCATGCGGTGAAGGGCCCCTTCGTCGCGTCTGATGTGGTGAAAGGGGCCCTTCAGTGCCAGAGCGGATCGTCGTCTACGGCGTCACCGGTTCGGGCAAGTCGACGCTGGCCCGGAAGCTGGCCGGGCGGACCGGGTTGCCGTACCACTCGGTCGATGACGACCTCGCGTGGCAACCGGGCTGGGTGCCCGTCCCCGACGACGAGCAACGGCGCCGGATCACCGCGCTGGTCGCGGGAGACCGGTGGATCATCGACGGCATGTTCTCCAAATGGCGCGACATCGCACAGCCCAGGGCCGAGCTGATCGTGGCGCTGGACTATCCGCGCTGGGTTTCGCTGAGCCGCCTGGTGCGCCGGACGGTGGTGCGGTGCGTCACCCGTCGCCGGATCTGCAACGGCAACCTCGAAACACCGCGCGGGATCTTCTCCGGCGACTCGATCATCGTGTGGCACTTCCGGTCCTTCGCCCGCAAACGGCGGACCCTTCGCACCTGGGAGGCGGATCCCGGGATGCCGGTGGTGCGGCTGACCTCGCCGCGCGCGACAAGGCGCTGGCTCGCGTCTTTGCCTGCCGGAAGTACGTGAAGGCCTCCTTCCCTACCCTGAAGGTAGGCAAGGAGGCCTTCACGGACCGAACCTGCGATGAACGGGGGCTCAGCGGTGCGGGACCGCCGCGGGGGTCCAGCCGCGGTAGTTGTTGAAGTAGTTCACGCTCGACGCGTGGCCGATCTTGCCGCCGATGCTGGAGGCGTAGATCCCGCCGGAGCCGTCGGCGATGCCGACGTGGCCCCACTGGCTGATGTTCCAGTACACGAAGGAGCCCTTCGGCGGCGTCCCGGTCGTGTGCTTCGGGCTCGCGCCGTTCCAGTGCGCGTTGGCCGAGGCCCAGACGCCGGTGGTCCCATACGCGTTCTCGACGGCCTTCTCGCAGAGGCCCTGGTACGCGGTGGAGCCGGCTTTGTTCTTGAACCACTGGACGGCGCCGGCGGGCGTGCCGTCACCGGCGCCCTGGATCGCGAGGTCGCCCTCGGGCACCGTGGTGAAGGTGCCCGCCGCGGGGTTGATGTCGGCGGCGGTGATGGTGGCGCCCGCTTCGGGGGCGGCCGGAGCGGCTCCAGCGACCGGAGCCATGGCGAAGGCCGCGATGGCCAGCGCCGCGACGGACGCGGGCTTCGCCACCTTGGCGAGGATAGTGCGCATGATGCAAACCTCCCGTGGAGTATTTTCCAACAGAAGGACGATCTCGTGATCGAGTACAAATTTCGTACAACTCGGCGTCGATAGTTGATTACTCAACGTGGTGGAATATGCCGAGTGAGGGGTGCGTTAACCCCACTGCCAGCGCATCTGGCAAAATCATCCGCTGAAGTCCGGCACCGGTTCACCCCATCACGGGGACCCGGGGCCAACGAGAGAGGACACCATGAAGAGCGGTATTCACCCCGATTACGTTGTCACGCACGTCAACTGCGACTGCGGCAACGAATTCACCACGCGCAGCACCAAGACCTCCGGCAACCTCCACGTCGAGATCTGCTCGAACTGCCACCCGTTCTACACCGGCAAGCAGAAGCTCATGGACACCGGCGGCCGCGTCGCGCGCTTCGAGGCTCGCTACGGCAAGCGCAAGAAGGCCGAAGACGCCAAGTAGCTTGAACGACGGCGCCTACCCGCATGTCCGGGTAGGCGCCGTTTTCTTTGGTGTCCCAGCCATGGTTTTGTCCCGGGCCGTTGAAAGGTGGAGTGGTGGATTCGAGTTCGCTGAAGGGTCTGCTCGAAGAGCACGCCCAGCTGGAAGAACAGCTGGCCGACCCGTCCGTGCACGCCGACCAGGCGCGCGCACGCAAGCTCGGCCGCCGCTACGCGGAGCTGAGCCCGGTCGTCAAGACGGTCCGTGAGCTCGACACCGCTCGCGACGACCTCGAGACGGCGAAGGAACTGGCGTCCGAAGACTCGTCCTTCGCGGCCGAGGCCGAGGAGATCTCCGCCAAGATCCCCGTACTCGAGTCCAAGCTCACCGAACTGCTCTTGCCGCGCGACCCGTACGACGGTTCCGACGTGGTCATGGAGATCAAATCGGGTGAAGGCGGCGAGGAGTCGGCGTTGTTCGCCGGCGACCTGCTGCGCATGTACCTGCGCTACGCCGAGCGTCACGGCTGGAAGGCCGAGGTGCTCGACTCGGTCGACTCGGACCTCGGCGGTTTCAAGGACGTCACCGTGTCCATCAAGAGCCGTTCGGCCGACGTCGACGGTGTCTGGGCGCGGCTGAAGTTCGAGGGCGGGGTGCACCGCGTGCAGCGCGTGCCCGCCACCGAATCCCAGGGCCGTATCCACACCTCCGCGTCCGGCGTGCTCATCTACCCTGAACCCGAGGACGTCGAGGTCGAGATCGACCCGAACGACCTGCGGATCGACGTCTACCGCTCGTCCGGCCCCGGCGGCCAGAGCGTGAACACGACCGACTCGGCCGTGCGCATCACGCACCTTCCGACCGGTGTGGTCGTCTCGTGCCAGAACGAGAAGTCGCAGATCCAGAACCGCGCCCGTGCCCTGCAGGTGCTGCAGGCCCGCCTTCAGGCGATCGCCGAGGAGGAGGCCGCCGCGAAGGCGTCGGACGCGCGTCGCTCGCAGGTCCGCACCGTCGACCGCTCCGAGCGGGTCCGCACCTACAACTTCGCCGAGAACCGCATCGCCGACCACCGGGTGAACTACAAGGCGTACAACCTGGACCAGGTCCTCGACGGCGACCTCGACGGCGTGCTGAACGCGCTCATCACCGCGGACCGCGAAGAGCGGCTCGCCGCCCACGCGGGCTGAGCCGGCCGCTCAGCAGGGCTCGGTGTAGAACGGATCGTCCTCGAGCCCGGTGTGGATGGCCCGGACGGACATGCTCACGTGGGAGAGCCTGTCGGTCACCTCGTTCGTGACCCGGCTGAGCGCCTCTTCGCCGCTTTCCCCCGCGACAGCGGGAAAAGCCGACAGCAGCACGGCTTCGCAGGGGCCCGCGTCCGTGCTGATCCGGACCAGTGACGCCGAAAGATCGGTCGCGGGCCGCCCGCACAGGCCCACGGCCAGCCGCAGATCGCCGGTGGGCACGTAAAGATGCACCCGCGAGATGACGTCGGTGTCCTCGCGCGGGGTGAAATCGTGCCGGGGGACGTACGCCGGTTCACGCGGATCGGTGCCGCCGACGGACGCCATCAGCGCATAGAGCGTGTAGCCGTCGGCTGGGGTGTCGGGAGCTTCGTAGCTTCCGTATTGGCCGGTTTCCGGCGTTCCGTGGATTTCGAAGAATGCCGCGTTCAGGCCGAAGTGGAAAAGCGCCGGTACCGCGGCGCGGTGCAGTGTGTCGACGGGCTCCTCGCACTCCGCCGGCGGAGTGCGATAGCCGACGGAGACCGTGTATCCCTTCCAGCCGCCTTCGGGATCCGCCCGGCAGATCTCCAGTTCGGTGGCTTCGAACTCTTCGATGAAGCGTTCGCCCAGTGCGGCGGCCGCGGTGAAATCATCGGTTTCGATATTCGCGGATATCCGCGTGACGACTTCCGTTTCCCGGAGATCCATGACTATTTCGCGGGCCCTTCGGCGACGACAAGTGCACTTAGCCTACTGCCAGTCTCCCGATCGTGCCGGTCGCGGGTTGCCGGGGAGCCGGATACTACCGACACCCCGGCGCGCTACAAAATGTCCCTCGTGCAGTCCTTGGAGACCGAGATCAGGTAGTTACCCGCGAGGGTAATCAGTTCGGATTCTTCGAAGAAGCCGAAGATCGCCGATACCCCAGTGTTGACAAAGTGGATCGCCGACTGTTGGTCGGTGGCGGGAATCTCGACATCCTTGTAACCGATTTGCGCTTTATTCAGGGCGGCCAGGAACTCATGTTTGGTGACGGTTGAATCTTGCGGCTCATGTCTCTGATCCAATGGAGAAGGCGCGGTGAAAGTTCCTCCGGGCCACACCTTGAGCGTGATGGATGAAACCTGATTTCGGGTTATGTCCAAGGATAGACTTTCCCAGTTGTACGGGTACCCGTCGGCCCGCTCGCCGAGCATGCGGATCGCCGGATGGGGATGACCTGGCCCTAGGATCTCGGAGGCTTCGTTCAGGGTCATCCCACCGTGGATCGGCCCAATCCTGCCGGAGCCAGCGAATTCAAGCAGAAGATCCATCATTGCCTCATGGTAGCTTAGTAGAAGATGACTTCGACATCGGTGTAATATCCTGGCGTGCCGGTCGGTTCCTTCGCCAATTTGACGTTGGTGTATCCGTATTCTCTTGCCATTTTTCCGGTGAAGGTGTTGAATGCGGCATCATGGAAAGTCTCTTTCTTGAGAAGGTTGGCGTTGAATGAATTCAAATTGCTGGGCATAGACGTCACCCACTTGCCGAGTATGGAAGTAATTTTGGCGCCGTAATGATCGAATGCTGATTGTACTAGTGCGCGGCCGATTCCCTGACTTTCGGTTTTGACTTCGATCAAAAGACTGACCTGGCCGCCGTTGTTGATCTCTGTCAGTATCTCGCTGCCGTCCGAGAGGCGGACTTCGAACTTGTGTGGTAAATCCCCGAGGAAACGGGTGGGAGTGATCGCCATTACTTTGCCGAGCCGGGCGATCCGCACCGGGATGATCATCGACGCGGCGATCCAGGCGCAACCTTCCGCCTGGTTCCAGCCCTTGTCGTTCGCGCACTTGACGAAGTCGTCGATCAGCGCCTTACCGATCGCCACGAGTGCGTCACCGACTGCTTCCCAGGACTTGAGCTGGGTGTGCTCGGTGTAGACGAAGTCGATGGGATTCGAGCCGATCTCCACGCGTGTACATTGTTCGCGCTGAGTGGCGCCTGGCGGGCACTGGTAGGTGAAGTAACGCATCGTGCCCGTGATGTGGTGCTCGATGGTGATGTCGCAGATATAGATCGGCGGACCGCCGCCGATGTTCAGACCGTTCGGCTTGCACTTTTCCAGACCGCGCGTCGTGGGGTTGTCGCGAAGATTCTCAGGCTGCCTGTCTACGCCGAACTGACTGATTGCCTTCTCGTCGGGTACGTCGCCGATGTTTTCGCGTTGCTCCCCGACCTGAGTGAATTTCGCAGCCGCCGTACGGGCTTCCTCGGCGGCCCGTGCTGCAGCCTCCGCGTCCTTGCCGGCTTCGATCGCGTCGGTGCGTGCGTCGTCGGCGGACCGCTTTGCTTCCGCCGCCTTTGTGCGAGCGTAGGTGGCCTGAGATGACGCGTACGCAGCGGACGCGCTCGCACGTTGAGCGCTCTTGCCCGCGGCGGCTGCCGCGTCACGAGCTCGCTTTGCCGAGGCGGCTGCCTCGTCCGCGGATCGCTGGGCCGCATCGGCCGATTCCTTCGCCTGCTTCGCCGCTTCGGCGGCCGTGGCAGCGGAGGCTTGTGCCTTCTCGTTCCATTGATGTGCTTCGTCTGCCGCGTTCCGCGCGATCGCGGCTTGCTCGGCGGCCAGGTGAGCACTCTGGCGCGCGGCGGCGGCTGACTGATCGGCGCTGGCGAGATAGCTGGCTATCTGAGAGACATGGGTCGCGGTGTCGGAGTCACGGAGCTGCGCCTTCGGCAGCTCCGTCTGCAGGAATGACGTCACATACGAGTCCGGCCCGGACAGGGCCGCCTGTGCGGCTGCTCGAACTTCCGGCCCGCCGGTCGCCAGGGCGCGGTTGGCGGCCTTGCGATCCTCCTGCTTCGCCGCAGTATACCGGCCGTGTTCCAAGAACCGCTGCAGAGCGTCGGCGTCCCCGTTCAACTCGGCCGTCAGCGCGTCGCTACCTGCCTGGTGAACCACGGTGCCTGCGCCCGCCGCCGCCATGATGCGATTGACTTCCTGGCGATCGTCATTGGGCTTGCCGGGGTAGAACTTCGTGCGAAGGAACTCCTTGACCACATCATGGCTACCCGCGGCAGCGGCGACCGCGGCGGCGCGCTGCGGTGGTTTGGTGGTGGAGCGAATGATGACGCTGACGCTCGCCCGGTCGTCTTGTTCGACAGCCAGGGCCAATCCCGTGGTGAGGAACTCCTTTACCCCCGCCTCGGTCTCGCTCAGGGCGTCTTCGGCCGCTACCTGCACCCATGGCCCACCGCGGGTGAGCAACCGAAGCGCGGCTTGGCGTGTCTTGAGAAGCGAGGTCTCCGGGGACGTGCCGCTTTGGCCCGCTGCTGTCAGCAGAGCCTGTGTATCCGGATCGATGATCTCTCGCTCGCCGGGCTTCCACGTCGGTTCGGCTTTTCCGCGGCCTCTGCCAGCGTTGCGTCCTGGGCATCGCGGACCCCTTGGGACTCCTGCTGAGCCAATCGCTCGGCATCGGCTTGCCGTGCGGTGTCGGCCACGGTGTGCGCCTTGGCCGCGGCGGCACTCGCCGCGTTCGCCGCCTTGTCGGCCTCCGCTGCCGCTGCTGCCGACCGTTCCGCGGCCTTCTCGGCTTCACCGGCCTGCTCTGCCGCGAGCAGAGCGGCCTCGGCTGCCTTGACGGCATGTCCCGCGGCGGAGTTGGCGGCGTCACGAGCCTCGAACGCCGCCGTTGCCGCTCGTTGCGCCAGCGACTGGGTGGCCGCCGCCGCCCTCCGTGCTTCCGCCGCCGCTTGGCGTGCGCGCCGCGCGGCGCGTTCCGCTTCGTCGGCGTTCGCGCCGGCCGCTCGTGCGGCCGTCGCGGCCTGTTCGGCGGCTTTTGCGGCCTTGTCGGCGAAGTCCCCGGCATTGCCTGCCGCGGTGGAGGCGTTGCCAGCCTCGAGAACGGCCTTGCCCGCCGCGTCCGCCGCTGCGGCGGCGGCAGTAGCGTTCACGGCCACTTCCTTGGCCGCCTCGGCGGCCACGCGGGCGTCATGTGCCTTGCCGCGTTCTCTCGCCGCACCGGCTGCGGCATCGTGTGCCCGGGTCGCCGCCTTCTCGGTCAGAGAAGCGGCGATCGCAGCTTGACCCGCGGCGTTCGCCGCCACCCGTGCGGCGTCGTTGGCACGCCCGGCCGCGTTGATCGCGGTCTGGGCCGAAGCAGCCGCGGCGCTGGCGGCTTCGGCCGCACGTGTCGCCGCCTGACCGGCTCGTACCGCGTCACCTTGTGCGGCCGCGGCCTCGGTGGCCGCGAGCTCCGCCGCCTCACGTGACTTCTGTGCGGCACTGACCGCCTGGTCCGCCGCTTCTTTCGCGGCGTCGGTGCTCTCCACGGCGCGTCGCTGGGCGTCGGCGGCCAACTCGGCCAATCCGGCGACCGAGAGTGTCTCCTGGTCGCGCTGCACGGCCACCTGCCAGCCACTGCGCAGGAACTCGCGGATGTCGTCGGCGGTACCGCTCAATACTCTCTGGCAGGCTGTGTACACAGCCGAACCGACAGCCGACGCATACAAGATCTTGTTGACGCGGATTCGGTCGTCTTTGTCCTGAGCGACGTACTGACCGGTGCGCAGGAAGGCCACGACATCGTCGATGGTCCCTTTCAGAGCGGCGTCTCCGGCCTTGATCACCTGCGCACCGCCCCGCGCCATGATCTGGTTGAGGAGTCGGCGCTGGTCGTTTTCCCAAGGGGTGCGCCACCCGGTGGCAAGGAAGGTCCGCACGGCGGCGATCGAGTCGCTCAAGGCCGCGCTACCCGCGGCACGGACCGCGGGTCCCGACCTTGCTATCAGCTGATTCAGGGCGATTCGGTCATCGTGCTCGGTGGCGACCGGCCGTCGTTCGGTCAAGAAGCGATGAACATCCGCGTCGTTACCTAACAGTGCGAATTCCGCTTCCCGCGCGACGACCCGGCCGCCCGACTTGAACAATGCGAGTGTCTGCGCACGTTCACTATCGTTTGCGGCGGCATTGTCAATCGGTTCGGCGGCCGCGTTCGTTACCGGACCGACGCCCATAATGAATGTGATGAGGGCCATAAGGATACTGAGACACGCTCTTACGCGCACAGGTGTTCCCCCTGGTGTTAAAGATGGTCCATTTGGTGTAATGGATAGCCCGTTCGGCCTAGGTTGACATATTGTTTTCGGGCCATTGAGGAATCTGCCAATAGGTCTACACCTGCGCTAGCATCCATCTGGGCGGAGGGTTGTCAGCAGTGGCTCTAAGGAAAAAACTACGGTTCCTGAGCGATGTTCCCGTGTGGCCGCCTGTCCGAAGCGATCTTCCTGCTGAATTCGTTCAGCTTGATGAATAGGGGTGGTAATGCGTTATCTTTATGTCGCGATACTTGTTTGCTCGGCCGCTGTCGTGAGTATTCTGGGTGGTGCGTCGACAGCTTCCGGTGGTGAGACCTCCGGGTCGGGGTCGCGAGTTCAAGCCGATGCCGGATCGCTCGTCGAGGACTTCGCCTATCCGGGTGCCGACAAGCTTTTGGCCGACCGTGGGATAGCCCTGATAAAGGGCGATGGGCACATTCTGCTCGTCGACTGTTCGCCGGGTGGTGCCGGTCAAGTGGTTCTGTCCAGTTCGGCCTTTGCTGATCCGATTTGCTTCAAGGTGACCGGAGCCGTCGGCTACCTGAGCATGTCGATTCCCGAGGTCTACTCGATCAAGGGTGACGACCACGCGGCCATCGCAACGGTCAGCGTTGCCGGAAGCGCGCCACGGGACACTGAAATCAAGAAGAATCTCTGGACTCCGATCAACGCCGGTGACGGTGCGACCCTGCTCGAACTCAAGACCTCGGCGTGAACAATTCGAGAAGTGTGTTCTTCTGTCGAATTTCGGGGCGGTATCGAATAATGGGGAAGAAATGAAATATCTCAGATTCTCGGCTGTTTCTGTATCTGTGGTGGCCTTCAGTCTGTTCGTTCTCGCGCCAGTGAAGGCCGTCACCGGTGGTACTCCGGTGGCGGACGGGAGCTACGCCTTTGCCGCCAAGATCAACGCAGAGGGTGCGGCCTGTAGTGGGGCCTTGGTGGCATCCGAATGGATCATCACGTCGGCGTCCTGTTTCGCCGGCAATCCGCAGGGCGGTGTTCCGGTCAAGCCGACCACGGTCACCGTGGGCCGGACCAATCTCGCTGGTACCGCCGGCCGGGTCGCCAAGGTGACGAACCTGGTGGTCCACCCCAGCCGGGCCGTGATGCTCGCGAGGCTCGATACGACGATCACCGACATCACGCCGGTTTCCGTGGGCGCCGCCGCCGCGAGTGGAGAGAAGCTGCGACTGGCTGGCTATGGCCGCACGGCGACAGAGTGGGTGCCCGACAAGCTGCACTCGGCGTTGTTCGCCGTCGGTGCTCCGACCGCGGCAGAGTTCCCGCTCACCGGTGACAACGGTGCGGACGCCTGCAAGGGAGACGCCGGGGGAGCGGTGTTCCGGGAGGTTTCCGGCCGCGCGGAGCTGGCCGGTGTCGTGAGCACTTCCTGGCAACACGGGTGTCTCGCCGTGTCCGAGACACAGCAGGGCACGACGGCTACGCGCACCGACGATCTCGCTGAGTGGATTCGGCAGCAGACGTTCGTCGCGACGGCCAAGGCGGTCGACCACGCGATCACGGTCAAATGGGCTCCGGTCTCGGGTCAGGGGCAGTTGACGTACCGGATCTACGCGGGGGAGGACTCCACGGTTCCGGTGGCCGAAGCTCGTCGCGTCGGCTCGACGACGGGGACCAGCTTTACGCACAAGTCGCTGCCCGCCAAGAAGACCTGGTACTACCGGGTCGTCACGACGTTGGCCAATGGGACGGAGTTGGTGTCCGGCGTTGTTTCGGCGACCACGCCGATTCCCGCCGTGAGTGACTTCTCCGGTGACGGTAAGGACGACATCGCCGTCTTCACCCGAGGCGCCACGGCGGACGTCTACGCGGCCGTGTCCGACGGGGCCAAGTTCGTGGGAAATTCGGTCAAGTGGCACGAGCGGTTCGCGACGAACAACGAGGTGCCGCTCGCCGGTGACTTCGATGGTGACGGCAAAACGGACATTGTGACCTTCACTCGGGGAACGCTGGGTGATGTGTATGTGGCGCTGTCTGACGGAGGCAAGTTCGTCGGCGACTCCCAGCAGTGGCACGGCGATTTCGCGTTCGGCGAGGAGATTCCCGCGGTCGGTGACTTCGATGGTGACGGCAAGGATGACATCGCGGTCTTCACGCGTGGGACGACGGCTTCGGTCTATGTGGCGTTGTCGGACGGCAAGAAGTTCGTGGGCAGTGGTGCGAAGTGGCACGGCCGGTTCGCCGGCGGCGCAGAAGTTCCTGTGGTGGGTGACTTCGACGGTGACGGCAAGGATGACATCGCCTGCTTCACCCGTGGCACGACGGGCGACGTCTTCGTGGCGTTCTCGGACGGTGGCAAGTTCGTCGGTGACTCCTTGCAGTGGCACGGAGATTTCGCGTTCGGTGACGAGATCCCAGCATCGGGCGATTTCGACGGCGATGGCAAGGATGACATCGCGGTCTTCACCCGGGGGACGGCGGCCTCTGTCTATGTGGCGATTTCGAATGGCGTGAGGTTTATCGGGAATGCTGTGAAGTGGCACGGAAACTTCGCCTATGGGACCGAGTTGCCCGCGATCGGTGACTTCACCGGTGACGGCAAGGCCGACATTGTCACTTACACGCGCGGCACGAGAGGGGACGTGTATGTCGGGGTGTCCGATGGAGCGAAGTTCGTGGGTGCTTCCGTTCTGTGGCATGGCGATTTCGCCTTCGGTGAAGAGGTGACCGTGCCCAGGGCCTTCGCTCTCGGGTTCTGATTATCCGCCCGGCGCCGGTCTTTTTCGGATACACGATAGAGTGACGCAAGATCGTTTGCGGGTCTTGCCCAGTCACGGACAGTGTTGTCTCGTCGCAGAACTCTGGGTGATTGTCGTCTTTTCACTTGCCTGGAGAATGAATTGAGCACGAGTACTGTGGAATCCGAGGCCGTATCGGACAGACCCGGCGAAATCCGTGCTCGCGGCCGCGTCCGCGCGTGGAACCGGGTCGCCATCGGGGCCACTGTCCTGGGGTTTGTGCTCCTTGCCTGGCAGCGGCGCTGGATGAGTGATGATGGGCTGATCGTGCTGCGGACGGTCCGGCAGATCCTCGCGGGCAATGGTCCGGTCTTCAACGTCGGTGAGCGGGTCGAGGCGAACACCAGCACGCTGTGGACGGCGGTGCTCGTGCTGGTCGGCTGGATCCCAGGCGTCAGCCTCGAGTGGATCGCCGTGATCGTCGGACTGGTGTTCTCGGCGGGTGGTCTGTTCCTGGCACTCGATGGTGCGCGGCGGCTGGCTGGGCCGGCGGCGTCCACTTTCGTGTTTCCGGCGGGTGCGCTGGTCGTCTTGGCGTTGCCGCCATTTCGTGACTTCGCGACCTCCGGTCTGGAGACCGGGCTGATCAGCCTGTGGCTTGGCGGGACCTGGTGGCTGCTCGTGCGGCGCGCTATCGGGCGGCCGTTCGGTCCGGTGTGGTCGGCCGCGGTGGTCATCGGGATGGGTCCGCTCGTGCGCCCGGACCTTGCTTTGTTCAGTCTGGTCGCCATGGCCGGTTTGCTGGTGCTCACTTGGCGGGGTTGGCGCCACGCGCTGGTTCCGGTCGCCGCCGCGGCTGTGCTTCCGGTGTCGTATCAGGTGTTCCGGATGGGTTACTACGGTTTGATCACCCCGAACACGGCGCTGGTGAAGGAAGCCTCCGAGGCGCTGTGGGACAGCGGATGGACTTATTTCGGCGATTTCACCGATCCGTACCTTCTATGGATTCCGGTCGCCGCGTGTCTGCTCGCGGGGTTCGCGTTGATGTGGCGGAGGTCGGTGAACCACCGGGTGGTGGTGCTGGTGGCCGTGCCGCTGGTGGGTGCCGTCCTGTTGGCGGCGTATGTCGTCCGGGTCGGTGGGGATTTCATGCACGGGAGGATGTTGCTTCCGGCGACGTTCTGTTTGCTGCTTCCGGTGATGACGATGAGGGTCACCAAGCTGACGTTCGTCCCGGTCGTCGCTGTCGCGGTCTGGGCCGTGGTCGCCGGTGGCTGGCTGCGAACCCCGTATGCCGGGCTCGAGGAGCCGATCGATGAGCAAGAGGTCATCGCCGACGAGCGTGCCGCCTACGTCGAGGCCAGCGGGACCGAGTATCCGATCCTGGCGCGGGATTTCCGGTTGTTCGTGGAGATGACCGACGACGCGGGCAAGCAGCTGGCCGCGCGGCAGGTCCCGTCGATCCACGTGTCCGCGCCGTCGACGGGCTGGGTCGCGTATCCCTCGGCGAACGGCCGCGACGTGCTCACCTACTTCAACATCGGTGGCCCCGGCATGTTGCTTCCGCTCGACGTGTGGGTGCACGACCCGATCGGGCTCGCCAACCCGGTGGCGGCACACACCACCGTCATCGCGGGGCGGCGGATCGGGCACAGCAAGTTCGCCGGGGCCAACTGGGAGATCGCCGACCTCGCCACGGAGACGACGGAGACCGCGGCGGCGCGGGGCCAGTACAAGCAGGACAACCTCGACGCGATCCGGACCACACTAGGCTGCCCGCACAACAGGGAAATGCTCGACTCCGTCCGCGCGCCGCTGACCTTCGAACGATTCTGGGAGAACCTCATCCACTCAGTCGGCCGAAGCCGACTGCGCTACGACCGCAACCCCGAGAACGCACAAACCTGCGGCTGAAGGTCAGCCGGAGACGGACGCCGTCTCCGGCTCGCGGTCTTCGATCGCCGCTGTCTCTTCCTCGCGCCGCGGCAGGAACGAGAGCGCGGCGAAGGCGGCGGCGAGCAGGGTCGGGAAGATCGTCAGCTGCTGGTGCTTGACGTTCTCGATGCCTTCCGCGAGACCGGAGACCAGGAGCTGGCCCATCGCGAAGAGCAGGAACATGAGCACCACGATGCCGACGTCGCGGCGGCCGGTGCGGTTGCGGAAGGCCCGGAGTCCCGCCCAGCCGATGAGCAGCCAGATCGGCAGCAGGGCGAACAGCCCCAGCGGCGCGATCCAGCCGGTGATCCCGGACAGGACCGGGATCCGGTACTCCTTCGCGAGCGGCGGCTGCCCGGCGTGTTCGCCGAAGCTGCCGAGGTTCGGCACCCGCGCGGTCAGCGTCTCCTGCGCGGAGCGGTGCAGCATCTCGATCACGCGCACCGGGTGGTCGAGGTAGTACTGGGCGACGTTGCGGCGGCTGATCTTGTCGCGGTACTTGGCGTACTCGGGGGATTTCCAGGCCGCGTTCGCGCTCCACCAGCCCGTGCCGACGTACTGGGCGAACTCCGGCGGGAGCCCCAGCGCGGCGAGGTCGCCGGTGGTGTCGTGTTTCCCGTCGACGATCCCGTTGAAAACGACGTGGTACATGTTGGCCTCGCGGTACTCCGCGTTGGCCGAGTCGCCCGCGCCCTGCACCAGCGCGGTACCCGTGCCGACGACGGCGAGCACGGCCAGCGGCAGCGCCCACCGGGCCAGGCCGCGGCTGCCCGCGGGCCGGACGAACAGCAGCGCGAGCGCGAACAGCGGGATCAGCAGCAGCGTCTGCGACTTCGCGTTGATCCCGACCATCGCGCCGAGCACGGTGACCGCCGCGCCGGTGTAGCGCCACGGCCCGGTGCGGTGCATCAGCAGGAGCCCGCCGGCGAGCAGGAGCATCCCCGCGAAGGCGGCGCCCTCGCTCAGCACGGAGGCGAAGTACCCGAAGAAGGCCGAGTCCGCGGCGACGAGCAGCAACGCGGCCGTGGCGATGAAGCTGTCGCGGACCGAAAGGCGCAGGCCCGCGACGATCGCCGCGATCCCGCCCGCGACCAGCAGGCAGCCCAGCACGCCCAGGACCAGCAGGTTCAGGATCGCGGACGAGCCGAGCAGCTGCCCGATCTCGCTGGCGATCTTGTCGATCCAGCTCTGGCTGGAGATGTACTCGCTGTTGCAGGCCGGGGCGGGGCCGTAGGAGAAACGGACGAAGTGCTCCGATGGGCGGTCGAGCTCGCGGGCGCCGAGCTGGCACAGGATGCGCCAGCCGTCGCCGTTGTCCGCCATCCCGATCGGACGCGGAACCAGGAAACGGACGAGTAGCACCCCGAGCGCGGCGAAAAACACGCCCAGGGTCAGTCGGATTTCCCGGATCTTCACCCGCGCCACCTTAGAAGATTCCAGAGGGTGATCAGTTCGTGCCCTCTCTAAGCGTCGGAGAGCGACGGCGCGGGACACTGGCGGTTCACCTCATCGTCGACGAGTAGGGGAGCAGCGTGGAAGCCCTGGCCAGGTTCGGGTTCGAACTGGGTGTGCTCAAGCGGATCCGCCGGGCCGGCTGGTGGCAGGCCGGGGTCCGCGATCCCGAATCGGTCGCCGAGCACACCACCCGGGTCGCGCAGCTGGCCGGCCTGCTGGCGGCCGAAGGCGGCGCCGACCCGGCGCGGGCGGCGTACCTCGCGCTGTGGCACGACACCCAGGAGACGCGGACCGGCGACCTCCCGCACACGATCAAGGGTTTCGTCGAGAAGCCGGACCCCCGGGCGATCACCGCCGCGCAGACGTCGGCCCTGCCCGGTGTCGCGCGCGACTCGGTGCGCGAGGCTGTCGACGAGTACGAAGCCGCGAAGAGCCCGGAGGCGCTGTACGCGCGCGACGCGGACAAGCTCGAGATGCTGCTTCAAGCCGTCGAGTACCGCGACATCGGCGTGCGGAACGTCGACGAGTGGATCGCTTCGGCGACGAAGAGCCTTCAGACCGACCTCGCGCGGCGAGTGGCCGAAGCGGCGCTGACGTTGTCGTCGCTCTCGTGGCGGGTGCGCTGAAAGGAATCGATACCCTGAGCCCGCGTGTATCGACCCCGGCACGCGTGCCTCGTGTGTCAGGCTTGACTCTGTGAAGGAACACCAGTGAACCGGCAGCCGTTGCGCCTCGCCATCATGGAAGCGACCCGCATTCTCACCGAGGCCGGTGTGGCGTCACCGCGCTCGGACGCGGAGCTGATCGCCTCGCATGTCCTCGGCGTCGAACGCGGCCGCCTGCCGATGGTGCCGCTGGTGGACCCGCCGGTCATCGACGCGATCGGCCAGCTGGTGAACCAGCGGGCCAAACGGATCCCGCTGCAGTACCTCACCGGCTGGGCCGCGCTCGGCGACATCACGGTCAACGTCGGCGCCGGGGTGTTCGTCCCGCGCCCGGAGACCGAACTGCTCCTGGAATGGGGCCTCAAGCTGCTGCACGGGCGTGAGTACCCGGTGGTGGTCGACCTGTGCACCGGCTCGGGCGCGCTGGCGCTGGCCGTGCAGCACGCGCGGCCGGACGCCGTCGTCTACGCCGTCGACATCGACGCCCAGGCGCTCGCCTGGGCCCGTCACAACGCCGACGTCCACGCCGACGCGGGGGACACGCCCATCCGGCTGTACTCCGGCGACGTCGCGGACAGCACGATGTTCGCCGAGCTCGACGGCCTCGTCGACCTGGTCCTGTGCAACCCGCCGTACGTCCCCGAAGGCACCCCGGTGCCCGCGGAGGTCGCCGAGCACGACCCGGCGCGGGCGGTGTTCGCGGAGGAGAGCGGGCTGGCGGTGATCCGGCACGCGATCGCCGCCGCCGCGCGGCTGCTGCGGCCCACCGGCGGGATGGCGATCGAGCACGACGACACCCACGGTTCCGCCGTCCCGGCCCTGGTGCGGGCACGGCGGGTGCTGACCGACGTCCGGGGTCACCTGGACCTCGCCGGCCGCCCCCGGTTCGTCACCGCCCTGCGCGTCTCCTGAGGCCCTTCTCTCGCATTCCGTCCTCTGGATGCGGTAATTGCCCTGCGCAAGTACCGCATCCAGAGGACTGAATGCAGGCGTCGGCGGATGGTTAGCGGGACTCACGACTTCCGGCGGTGCCCAGGGCAAAGCCCACCTCCTACCGTCGATCACGGCCGCCTCCTCGGCGGTCCGACTGGGAGGTGTACCCCGATGCGATCGTCTCTCCGACGAGCCCCACTCAGAACACTCGCCGTCCTCGCCACCGTCGCCTTGTTGCCCGGTCTGGTCGCCCAGCCCGCGTCCGCCGCGGCGCCCGCGAAGGGCTGGCCCGCCCCGATCGACGGGTCGACCTGGGAGAACCAGGACCACATGACGTGGGACGACTACCGCAAGCCGCCCGGCACCAACTGGGCCGATCCCGCGCTGAAGCCGACAAAGCGGACGTTCAAGGGCGCCGTGGTACTCGCGGACTACCCGGACCAGGAGTTCGCCGTCACGCAGCCGACGCATTCGACGGTGTTCGGCAACCCCGGCCCCGCCGCCAGCAACATCCCGCGGGCGAACGTCGCGAAGTTCTACCAGGACTTCCTCAACAAGCCCCAGGCGCTGAACCAGGGCCACACCATCAACGAGTACTGGATGGAGGACTCCGGCGGCAGGATGGGCGTCGACCTGACCGCGTTCGGGCCGTACCGCCTGCCGGGCAAGTCCTTCGAGTACGGCATGGAGTTCCAGCCCGACGCGTGTCCGCCGGGCGCGAACTGCAAGCGCGACCTGCGCGCCGACGCGGGCGCCGCCTGGCGGGCGGACGTGGGTGACGTCTCCAAGCAGTTCGACTTCATCTTCTATCTCTCCGCGGGCCAGGACGAGAGCGCGACCTGGCAGGAATTCGGCGTGATGAAATTCGGCGATCGCGAGAACGTGCCCGACGAATTCGGACCCGGCGTCGCGGGAATGCCGAACGCCGCGTCCACCCGCTATGTCCCGTGGACGTCGTGGAAATCCGCGGCGAGCATCTGGCCGAACGCGGTCACCGGCTCCTCGACCCAGGCGGAAAGCTCCGGACAGGCGGTTTACGCGCACGAACTGAGCCACATTCTCGGCATCGGCGACAACTACAACAACCCGTTCGGCACTCCGCCGTCCAGGACCTACACCGGCCCGTGGGAGATGATGTCGCGCGGCAGCTTCAACGGCCCCGGCGGACCGCACACCCGCTGGCAGATCCCGGCGACGCAGGGCGGCTCGATGGGGTCGCACCACATGCTGCGCACCAAGATGAAGCTCGACATCATCGACCCCGAAGACGTGCTCAAACTGGACCGGAAGCAGCTCGCCAAGACCGGCCCGGTTTCGACGCGGATCACGGCGCGTTCGGTCCTGCCGGGACAGGGCGCCTACAGCGGGATCAACATCGCGCTGACCGGCGGGGACCTTTCGCCGAAATGCGATCGTTCGAAGGATCCGTTCTGCGACGGCGGCGGCTACGACAATTACACCGTCGAGGTCGTCGACCGGATGGGCAGCGATTCCTTCGCCCCCGATTCCGGCGTCATCATCGCGAAGACGAAGAACCAGGACAACGCGCCGTTCGAATGGATCGTCGACGCGCATCCGGCCGACATCGGGATGACCGACTACAAGAAGCCGGACGGCACCCCGGTCCCGATTCCCATCGGCGACTACCGCCAGCTCAACGACGCCGCCTTCAAGGCGGGTACCGGCTCGGCGAGCAAGTACGAGTACACCGACGAGGCGAACCGGCTGAAGTTCCTGGTCTCGGACGTCGAGCGCGACCGCAAGGGCGTGCTGTCCTACGTCGTCACGGTGGCTTCGCTCGACGGCGCGGGCTCGCAGGCCAGGGGCGTTTCGCTGTGGCCGTCGATCCCTGCGTTCGCCAAGCAGGGGCTCGCGAGCTGCTCGTTCCCGGTGTTCAACACGGGCAACGCGAAGGGTGCGGCGGCGCCGTACAACACCGACACCTACCGCCTGAGCGCGTCCACCACGGCGAAGGGCTGGGAGGTCCGGCTGCCGAACGAGCTGTCCACCGTCCCGTTCGGCGGGCGGTCTTCGGCGACGGCGCACGCCAAACGGGCCGCGGGCGGTGACCACGTCGCGCAGATCAAGCTGACCGCGACGTCGATCGCCGACCCGGCCAAGACGGCGACGTCGTTCTGCGCCGCTTTCGCCTTCTGACCCACCTCACCACTCACGACCACCCAGCCCCGCAACCCGGCAAGAGGTGAAGGCCTCCTTCCCTACTCTCAAGGTAGGGAAGGAGGCCTTCACGGACTTGCGATCCCGCCCAGCCCGTCGGTACCTGGACACGGACGGTCCACCAGAACCGTCCTCACCACTCACGAGAGGGCAGGACTACGCTCATCTGCCATGAGCGCGGTGTACGACTGCAGCAAGCGTGAATCCCGGGCCGACGGGCTCGCCGCGGCGGCGAGCGCGGTGCGCTCCAGTCGCCTCGTGGTCCTCCCGACCGACACGGTCTACGGCATCGGCGCGGACGCCTTCGACAGCGGCGCCGTCCAGTCCCTCCTGCGGGCCAAGAACCGCGGCCCGGACATGCCGGTCGGCGTCCTGGTCGGCTCCTGGTCCACTGTGGACGGACTCGTGCTCGGCACGCCGCCGCAGGCCCGCGCGCTCATCGAGGCATTCTGGCCCGGTGACCTCTCCATCGTCCTGCCGCACGCGCCGAGCCTGCAGTGGGACCTGGGCCAGTCACGCGGAACGGTGATGCTGCGCATGCCGCTGCACCCGGTCGCGCTGGAACTGCTCCGTGACGTCGGCCCGATGGCGGTCTCCAGCGCCAACGTCTCCGGCCAGCCGCCCGCCTCCACCGCGCAGGAAGCCGTCGACCAGCTCGGCGACAGCGTCGCGGTGTACCTCGACGGCGGATCCACCGGGGAACCCGTGCCGTCCTCGATGGTCGACCTCACCGGCGACGACCCGGTCATCCTGCGGGAGGGCGCGGTCAGCCGTGCCGCGATCGCGGAAGTACTGGGAGTGCCCGCGGAGTCGCTCGCCTAGTCCCCGGGTCTGAGGACCGTCCGCCGCCGTATCCCCCTGGCGCGGTAGCGTGTTCGAGTGACTTGGACCTCGGCGGCGTAAGCACCATGCCTCCTACGCAAGGCCTCCCGATCCGGGAGTACATCCTCGTCGCCCTCACCGCGGCGGCCGTTACCTTCCTGCTCACCGGCGTGGTTCGCCGGGTGGCCATCCGGATCGGCGCGATCGCCAACCCGCGGGCCCGCGACGTCCACGTCACGCCGATCCCCCGCATGGGCGGCATCGGCATCTTCCTCGGCGTGGCCGCCGCGATGGGGCTCGCGCACCAGCTGCCCGCGCTGAGCCGGGGCTTCGACTTCTCCTTCGACTCGCTGGGCGTCCTGCTCGCCGCGGGCGTGATCTCCCTGATCGGCGCGCTCGACGACCGGTTCGAGCTGGACGCCTGGACGAAGCTGGCCGGCCAGGTCATGTGCGCCGGGATCCTGGTGATCTTCGGCGTGCAGTGGGTGTCGTTCTGGGTGCCGTGGGGAGGCGGCGACGGCTCCTTCGGCCAGGTGCTCGTGCTGGACAAGAACCAGGGCGCGCTGCTGACCGTCGTGCTGGTGGTCGTCATGGTCAACGCGATGAACTTCGTCGACGGCCTCGACGGGCTCGCCGGCGGCCTCGGTTTCATCGCCGCCGCGGCGACGTGCTCGTTCTCCCTCGGCCTGCTCGACTCCTCGGGCGGTGACGTCGGCGCGTATCCGCCCGCCCTCATCGCCGCCACGCTCGCCGGGGCCTGTCTCGGCTTCCTGCCGTACAACTTCCAGCCCGCGAAGATCTTCATGGGCGACTCGGGGTCGATGATGATCGGCCTCATGCTGGCGGGCGCGACGACGTCCGCGTCGGGCCGCGTTCCCTACCCGCAGTTCAGCGGCAAGGACGCGCTCGCGCTGCTCTCGCCGCTCGTCGTGGTCGCCGCGGTGCTGTTCGTGCCGCTGCTCGACCTGATCATGGCGGTGATCCGCCGCACCCGCCGCGGTGAGAGCCCGTTCGCCGCGGACAAGATGCACCTGCACCACCGCCTGCTGGAGATCGGCCACTCGCAGCGCCGCGCGGTACTGCTCATCTACTTGTGGGCGGGCCTGCTCGCGTTCGGCGCCGTCTCGGTGACGTTGTTCGACGATGCCGCGGTTTTCTGGATTGTCGGATTCGGTTTCCTGCTCGCGACTCTGGTGTCGGTCATCCCGCGGCTGCGGTCGCGGAACCGAACCGCCTGAAAGACGGGATCGGCGCGGGCCTACACTGGATGGCTGAGACGACCAGGGAGTTTTCTGTGAGCGAGACCGAGAAGACCGTCGAGGCGGAGGAGAACCCCCACGCCAAGGTGGTTCTGCAGGCGGCCAACGCGATGATGAAGGCCTCCCTGAAGCTGACCCCGCCCGCGGTGCTGATCTGCATCGTGGTGTTCACCATCCTCAAAGGACAGCCGGGTCTGCTCGGCTCGCTCATCGGTGGTGTGCTCGCCGTCGGGTCCGCGCTCGCGACGCTGGGCCTCATGCGCTTCAGCGCGGGCATGGACCCGATGTTCGTGATGGTGATCGCTCTGGGTGGTTACGTGCTCAAGCTCGTCCTCCTTTTCGCGGCGCTGAGCCTGCTTCGCGGCGTGACCGCGATTCACCCGATGGCGCTCGGCGTCACCATGATCGTCGCGATCCTCGTGGCCGCCGCCGTGGAGTTCGCGGCGTTCCGCAAGACCAAGATCCCGACGATCATCCCCGCTTCCCGCTGATCGCGGGACCGAGGTCCTGACCTGGGGCGGGACCTAGGTCCTCGGCCGATCGGGGGCAATGTAGTACGCCTGTACGGCGCGTCCGAACCTGCTGATATGGTCCGCGTATGGGCGGCGGCCTCGGCTGCCGGCTCCCGATGACGAACCCCGAACAGCAGTGTGGCGACGGTGTTGAATCGTCCCTTCTTACCCGCTGGTAGGCGTCTGTCTCCCGGGAGCACTGCATCGAGAATCCTCGTGTGCGGAACGTGAAACCATGTTCAGCACATCGTGGGGTGGCCGCCTCCGACGGCCCGATACGTGTCGGGTACGTTAAGTCCAGATCGTGACGATTCCCCCGGCGGAGTGAACGCCGGCCGGGAGAACCGGAAGGAGCCCAGTGGGCGCGCTGGTACTAGCCGAGGGTGCGGAGTTCACGCCGCCTGGCGTCAAAGACTTCAACCTACCGCCGTTGTTCGGCTCCGGCTATTGGTTGAGCTTCACCAAGCCGATGTTGCTGGTGGTCATCTCCCTGATCATCCTCGTCACCTACTTCATGGTGTCGTCGCGCCGGTTGAAGGTCGTCCCGGGCAAGGGACAGTTCATGGCCGAATCGATTTACAACTTCGGCCGCAACAACATCGCGCGGGAACAGATCGGCTCTGCCGACTTCAAGCCGTTCATTCCGCTGGTCCTGGGGCTGTTCAGCTTCGTGCTGGTGAACAACCTCTTCGGGATCATTCCGTTCTTCCAGTTCCCGACCATGGCGCGAATCGGCTTCCCGGTCGCTCTCGCGTTCCTTGTCGTTTACCCGGTGTACCACTACGTCGGGTTCAAGCGTCACGGCTTCAAGGGATACCTGAAGAAGGAACTCGCGCCGGCGGGCATTCCCGGGTTCGTGCTGCCGCTGTACTCCACCATCGAGTTCGCGCAGAAGTTCTTCATCGCCCCGGCCACGCTGGCCATCCGAGTCTTCGCCGCGATGTTCGCCGGGCACCTGATCATCATGGTCTTCACGCTCGGTGGGAGTTTCCTGCTGACCGAGGGCGAAGGAATCGTGAAGGTCGCGTCGCCGGTGGCGTTCCTCTTCGCCATCGCGATGACCTTCCTGGAGGCATTCATCCAGATCCTGCAGGCGTACATTTTCGCTCTGTTGTCCGCAGGATACATCGGCGCCGCGCTGGCGTCGGAGCACTGAGAAACACCAAAAGCCCCCGATCCGCGTGAGTCGCGCGGACCGAGTTTGAAGGGAAACGCACGTGAGCAACATCGTTCTTGCGCAGGCTGCTGACGCCGCTGCCAACATCAACCCGGGTCTCGCCGCCATCGGTTACGGCCTCGGCGCGATCGGCCCCGGTATCGGTGTGGGTCTGATCTTCGCCGCCGTCATCAACGGCACCGCCCGTCAGCCGGAGGCCCAGGGCAAGCTGCAGAGCATCGCCTTCTCGACCTTCGTGCTGACCGAGGTGCTCGCGCTGATCGGTATCGTCATCTACTTCCTCGCCTCCGGCGCCTGAGTTTCCCGACTCAACTCGCTTTAAGGAGACGTTGTGCTGAAGACCGAATTGGTTTTGGCATCCACCGAGGTGCCCAACCCGATCGTGCCGCACATTCCCGAGTTGATCCTCGGGTTCGTCGCCTTCCTTCTGCTGCTGTTCGTTCTGAAGAAGTACGTCGTCCCTCGTTTCGAGACGGCATACGAGGAGCGGACCAAGCTGATCGAGGGTGGCATCGAGCGGGCCGAGAAGGCGCAGGCCGAAGCCGAAGAAAACCTTGCGCAGTACAAGGCGCAGCTGGCGGAAGCCCGTTCCGAGGCCGCGAAGATCCGCGACGACGCCCGGCTCGAAGCCGAGCAGATCAAGGCGGAACTGCGGGCCGAGGCGGAGTCCGAGTCCCAGCGCATCGTCGCCCAGGGCCAGGCTCAGCTGCAGGCCCAGAAGGCGCAGATCATCGCCGAGCTGCGCGCCGAACTCGGCCGTAACTCCATCGAGCTGGCCAGCCGCATCGTCGGCGAGTCGCTCGCGGACGACGCGCGCCGTCACGGCACCGTGGACCGGTTCCTTGCCGAGCTGGAGACCGCGGGTGCCTCCAACGGAGCGGGGAAGTAGACCAGAATGACGCTGCATGCTGCGAGCCGTGAAGCGCTCGACCTCGCCGAGAATCGTCTCGGCGAGGTTCTGGCCGCCGCGGGTACTGACCCGGCGACGGTCGGCGACGAGTTGCTTTCGGTCGTCACCCTGCTGGACCGGGAGATCGGCCTTCGCCGGGCCGTCGCCGACGGTTCGGCTTCGCCCGAAGCCCGGATCGGCCTCGCCCGCGGGATCCTCGCGGGCAAGGTTTCCGAACCGGCCCTGCAGGTGCTCGACTCCGTGGCGGGCAGCCGCTGGTCGAGCCCGCGCGAACTGACCGACGGGCTCGAGGCCCTCGGCCGCTCGGCGCTGCTCACCAGTGCGGAGAAGTCCGGGAACATCGACGCTGTCGAAGACCAGCTGTTCCGGGTCACCCGTATCGTTGCGGGCGCCCCGGAGCTCGAGCGGGCGCTGTCGGACCTGACAGCCCCTGCGGAGGCGAAGCGGACCCTCGTCCGCAACCTGTTCGCCGACAAGGTGGACGTGGTCACCGAGACTCTCGTCGAGCAGGTCGTCCTGCGCGCCAAGGGCCGCGGGGTCGCCAACGCCCTCGAGCGGCTGGTCCAGCTGGCCGCGGAACGCCGTGAACGCTCGGTCGCCCAGGTGACCAGCGCGAGCGCGCTGTCCGACGAGCAGCAGGCTCGGCTGAGCGAGAAGCTCAACGCCCTTTACGGGCGGCAGCTCGCGCTGCACGTCGAGGTCGACCCGTCACTGGGCGGCGGACTCGTCGTCCGCGTCGGTGACGAGGTCATCGACGGCAGCACCGCGGGGCGCATCGACGCCCTGCGTCGCCGGCTGGCTAGCTGACCCACAACAACGACTTTGCACACTGGCACGAACGAAGCGAGAGCGGGATTGAAATGGCGGAGCTGACGATCTCCTCGGATGAGATCCGTAGCGCGATCGAGAACTACGTCTCGAGTTACGCCCCGGACGTGAGCCGGGAAGAGGTCGGCGTCGTCGTCGACGCCGGTGACGGTATCGCCCACATCGAGGGCCTTCCCTCGGCGATGGCCAACGAGCTGCTCGAGTTCCCCGGCGGGGTCCTCGGCGTCGCGCTGAACCTGGACGCGCGCTCCATCGGTGCCGCGATCCTCGGTGACTTCGAGACGGTCGTCGAAGGCCAGCAGGTCAAGCGCACCGGCCAGGTCCTCTCGGTCCCGGTCGGCGAGGGCTACCTCGGCCGCGTGGTGAACCCGCTGGGCGCCCCGATCGACGGGCTCGGCGAGATCGAGACCACCGAGCGTCGCCCGCTGGAGGTCAAGGCCGCTTCGGTGGTCGAGCGCCAGCCGGTGGCCGAGCCGCTGCAGACCGGTATCACCGCCATCGACGCGATGACCCCGATCGGCCGTGGCCAGCGTCAGCTGATCATCGGTGACCGCAAGACCGGTAAGACGGCCGTCGCGGTGGACACGATCATCAACCAGAAGGCCAACTGGGAGACCGGCGACCCGAAGAAGCAGGTTCGCTGCATCTACGTCGCCGTCGGCCAGAAGGGCTCCACGATCGCGGCCGTGAAGAAGTCCCTCGAGGACGCCGGCGCGATGGAGTACACCACCATCGTCGCGGCCCCCGCGTCGGACTCCGCCGGCTTCAAGTGGATCGCGCCGTACACCGGTTCGGCCATCGGCCAGCACTGGATGTACGAGGGCAAGCACGTCCTCATCGTGTTCGACGACCTGACCAAGCAGGCCGACGCGTACCGCGCGATCTCGCTGCTGCTGCGTCGCCCGCCGGGCCGTGAAGCCTTCCCCGGCGACGTCTTCTACTTGCACTCCCGTCTCCTCGAGCGTTGCGCCAAGCTCTCGGACGAGCTGGGCGCGGGCTCGCTGACCGGTCTCCCGATCATCGAGACCAAGGCGAACGACGTGTCGGCCTACATCCCGACCAACGTCATTTCGATCACCGACGGTCAGTGCTTCTTCCAGTCGGACCTCTTCAACGCCGGTCAGCGCCCGGCCATCGACGTGGGTATCTCGGTTTCCCGCGTGGGTGGTGCCGCGCAGGTCAAGGCGATGAAGCAGGTCTCGGGTTCGCTCCGTATCGACCTGTCGCAGTACCGCGAGCTGGAGGCCTTCGCGGCCTTCGCTTCGGACCTCGACGACGCGTCGAAGGCGCAGCTCGAGCGTGGCGTCCGCCTGTACGAGGTGCTCAAGCAGCCGCAGTACTCCCCGATCCCGGTCGAGGAGCAGGTCGTCACGGTGTACCTCGGTACCAACGGGCACTTCGACTCGGTCCCGACCGAGGACGTGCGCCGCTTCCGCGACGAGTTCATCGACTCCGCCCGTCGCAAGCACGGCGAGCTCCTCAAGGACATCCGCGAGTCGGGCAAGTTCTCCGACGAGACCGCTTCCGGGCTGGTCGACGCGGTGAACGAGTTCAAGAAGGAGTTCACCACCGCCGAGGGCAAGAGCCTGGTCGAGGTCTCCGACGCCATGGACGCCGAGAAGGTCGGGCAGGAGACCGTCAAGGTCAACAAGCCCGCACCGAAGAAGTGAGCTGGTAGCTCATGGCCGCACAACTCCGAGAACTCCGGTCGCGCATCAAGGCGACCAAGTCCATCGGCAAGATCACCAAGGCGATGGAGCTCATCGCCACCGCGCGCATCACCAAGGCGCGGGCGAAGGTCGCGGCGTCGCGCCCCTACGCGGACGAGATCACGAACGTGCTCTCCGCGTTGGCCAGCGCCTCGTCCAACCTCGACCACCCGTTGCTGGTCGAGCGCCCCAACGCGAAGCGCGCGGCGGTCCTCGTGATCACCAGCGACAAGGGCCAGTGCGGTGGATACAACTCCAACGTGCTGAAGGCGACCGAGGAGCTCCTGACGCTGCTGCGCCAGCAGGGCAAGGAGCCGGTGCTGTACGTGACCGGCAACAAGGGCCTGAGCTACTACCGGTTCCGCGGCCGCGAGGTGACCGAAGGCTGGACGGGGTTCTCCGACCAGCCCGGTTACGTCAACGCCTCGACAGCCGGAGAGCTCATCGTCGAGTCGTTCCTGAACGGCGCCGACGACGAGGCGGGCAACGCCGACGGCATCCTGGGTGTCGACGAGATCCACGTCGTCTACACCGAGTTCGTCTCGATGCTCACCCAGCGTCCGACCGCCAAGCGCGTCGCGCCGCTCGAGGTCGAGTACACCGAGGGTGACGAAGAGAAGCCCGACAGCCTGCTCCCGAGCTACGAGTTCGAGCCCAGCGCCGAGAAGCTGCTCTCCGCTTTGCTGCCGAAGTACATCAACACGCGGATCTTCGCGGCGATGCTCGAGTCGGCCGCGTCCGAACTCGCCGCTCGCCGTACCGCGATGAAGGCGGCGTCGGACAACGCGAACGATCTGGTGAACACGCTGACGCGGGAGGCGAACCAGGCCCGCCAGGCGCAGATCACCCAGGAGATCTCCGAAATCGTCGGTGGCGCGAACGCGCTGACCGCAGCAGGAAGTGATGACTGATGACCAGTACTGAAACCCCGCGTGCCAAGGGGCGCATCGTCTCGGTGACCGGCCCGGTCGTCGACGTCGAGTTCCCGCGCGGTGCCGTTCCCGACCAGTTCAACGCGCTCAAGGTCGAAATCGAGTTCGAGCAGCTGCGCAAGACGGTGACCCTCGAGGTCGCCAGCCACCTCGGTGACAACCTCGTCCGCACCATCTCGCTCCAGCCGCAGGACGGCCTGGTGCGTGGCGCCGAGGTCACCAACACCGGTGGCCCCATCACCGTCCCGGTGGGCGACAAGGTCAAGGGCCACGTCTACAACGCGCTCGGCGAGTGCCTCGACGAGCCCGGCTACGGCGACGACCTCGAGCGCTGGGGCATCCACCGCAACCCGCCTTCCTTCGACCAGCTCGAAGGCAAGACGAAGATGCTGGAGACCGGCCTCAAGGTCGTCGACCTGCTGACCCCGTACGTCGAGGGTGGCAAGATCGGCCTGTTCGGCGGTGCCGGCGTCGGCAAGACGGTGCTCATCAAGGAGATGATCACCCGTGTCGCCCGGAACTTCGGTGGTACCTCGGTGTTCGCCGGTGTCGGCGAGCGCACCCGTGAGGGCAACGACCTCTTCCTGGAGATGTCCGAGGACGGCGTCATCAACGACACCGCCCTCGTCTTCGGTCAGATGGACGAGCCGCCGGGCACCCGTATGCGGGTCGCGCTGTCCGCGCTGACCATGGCGGAGTACTTCCGCGATGTGCAGAACCAGGACGTGCTGCTCTTCATCGACAACATCTTCCGGTTCACCCAGGCCGGTTCCGAGGTGTCGACCCTGCTGGGCCGTATGCCTTCGGCCGTGGGTTACCAGCCGACGCTGGCGGACGAGATGGGTCAGCTCCAGGAGCGGATCACCTCGACCCGTGGTCGTTCGATCACCTCGATGCAGGCGATCTACGTCCCCGCGGACGACTACACCGACCCGGCCCCGGCCACGACGTTCGCCCACCTGGACGCCACCACGGAGCTTTCGCGTGGCGTGTTCCAGAAGGGCATCTTCCCGGCGGTGGACCCGCTGGCGTCGACGTCGACCATTCTCGACCCGGCCATCGTCGGTGAGGACCACTACCGCGTGGCCTCCGAGGTCATCCGGATCCTGCAGAAGTACAAGGAACTGCAGGACATCATCGCGATCCTCGGTATGGACGAGCTGTCGGAAGAAGACAAGCTGACCGTTCAGCGCGCGCGCCGCATCGAGCGGTTCCTGTCGCAGAACATGCTGGTCGCCGAGGCGTTCACGCAGATCCCGGGCTCGACCGTGCCGCTGTCGGAGACCATCGAGTCCTTCGACCGCATCACCAAGGGCGACTTCGACCACTACCCGGAGCAGGCGTTCCTGGGTATCGGTGGCCTCGAAGACCTCGAGAAGAAGTACAAGGAAATCACCAAAAAGTGATGTTCCGATGAGCGGCGGGATCAGTGTCTACTGTGGACGCTGGTCCCGCCGTTCGCATAGATGGAACCTTGACTATTACACTCGGTGGCAGCACCTGAGGTGAAGGGAAGCTACGTGGCTGAGATTTCTGTCGAGCTGGTAGCCGTCGAGCGCCGTCTCTGGTCCGGTACCGCCACGTTCGTGGTGGCCCAGACCACCGAGGGCGAGATCGGCATCATGGCCGGTCACGAGCCGGTTCTCGGCCAGCTCGTCGAGGGCGGCGTCGTGAAGGTGACGACCACGGACGGCGAGACCGTGACCGCCGCGGTGCACGGCGGCTTCCTGTCGGTCACCGCGACCGGCGTGAGCATCCTCGCCGAGAGCGCGGAACTTTCGCACGAGATCGACGTCGACGCGGCCAAGAAGGCGTTGAGCGGCGAAGACGAGCAAGAGCGGGCTAGGGCAACCGCCCAGCTCCGCGCGGCCGGTCAGTCGGTCTGACCGGGAATCGGGCAGGGGCCGGGCCGTGGAAATCGCCGTGGGTGTTCTCGGGGCCCTGACCATCCTGGCCGTTTTCGCGGCCTGGTATTCGTTGCGATGGGTCCGGATGCGCCGCGGTGGTGGCGTGAGCGTCGCGCTGCGGTGGCGTCCGGACGAGGCGCGGTCCAGCTGGCATCTCGGGCTGGGCCGCTACGAGGGTGACGAGTTCGTCTGGTTCCGGGTGTGGAGCCTGCGGACCGGCCCGGACCGGGTGTTCCAACGGGCGAGTATGGAGATCGCGGACCGTCGCGATCCCTCCGGTACGGAGGCGTACGCCGTCCCCGAAGGTTCGATCGTCCTGCGCTGTGAGTCGGCCACGCAGGAGGCGATCGAGATCGCGATGGGCCCCGGCGCCCTCACCGGCTTCCTCTCCTGGCTGGAGTCCGCTCCTCCGGGCAGGCGCCTCCCGCGCGCTTCCTGAATCGGTTCCGGAAACGCCGTATGCTCGCGGCGTGACCATCGTCGACATCCCCGGTTCGAAGTCGATCACCGCCCGAGGCCTGTTCCTCGCGGCCGCCGCCCACGGTGAGACCGTGCTGAGCAGGCCACTGAGTTCGGATGACTCCGAGGGCTTCGCCGAGGGCCTCCTCAAGCTCGGCTATCAGGTATCCCGCACCTCCGGCGAGTGGACCATCGAGGGCAGGCCAGAGGGTCCCGCCGTCGACAGCGCGGACGTCTTCTGCCGCGACGGCGCCACCACCGCGCGCTTCCTCCCCGCCCTGGCCGCCGCCGGCCACGGGACCTTCCGCTTCGACGCCTCCGAGCAGATGCGCGCCCGGCCGCTGGGGCCGCTCACCGACGCGCTGCTGGAACTGGGCGTCGACCTCACCTTCGAAGGCGAGCCGGGGCATCACCCGCTGGTGGTGCGGGCCGCCGGGATCAAAGGCGGGGACCTGACACTGGACGCGGGGCTGTCTTCGCAGTTCCTGACCGCGCTGCTGCTGGTCGGGCCGCTGGCCACCGAAGGACTGCGGATCACCGTGACCGACCTCGTTTCGGTGCCCTACGTCGAGATCACCATCGCGATGATGCGGCGCTTCGGCGTCGAGGTCGTCCGGGACGGCGACACGTTCGTCGTGCCGCCCACGCCGTACCAAGCGTGCCGCTATGAGATCGAACCCGACGCTTCGACGTCGAGCTACTTCTTCGCGGCGGCGGCCTTGACCGGGCAGTCGGTGACCGTGCCGGGCCTTGGCGAAGGCGCTCTGCAAGGGGATCTGGCCTTCGTCGAGGTCCTGCGGCAGATGGGCGCGGACGTCGAGGTCGGCCCGGACGCCGTCACCGTGACCGGAACGGGCGGGCTGCGCGGCGTCACGGTGAACATGCGCGACATCTCCGACACGGTGCCGACGCTCGCGGCCATCGCGCCGTTCGCGGACGGGCCGGTGCGGATCGAGGACGTCTACAACACGCGGATCAAGGAATGCGACCGGCTCGCGGCGTGCGAGGAGAACCTGCGCGCGATGGGCGTCCCGGTGGAGACCGGGCGGGACTGGATCGAGATCCAGCCTGCCACGCCTTCGGGGGCGCTCATGCGGTGCCGGCGGGATCACCGGATCGCGATGGCGTTCAGTGTCACCGGGCTGCGGACGCCGGGGATCACGCTGGACGATCCGGGGTGCGTGAAGAAGACCTTTCCCGGGTTCCACGACGCTCTCGCTTCGCTCCGCGCCTCCTGGGGGCTGTGAGCTTTCCACCGCAATTAGTCCTCTAGTCGCGGTGGGAGTGGGGAAGCGAAGCGAACATGAGATCTTCACCGACCGGCATTTCTACCGGGCTGTGAACGTGATCCCCGTCTATTCTCGGCGTATGACTCAGAGCGAGGACACGAACCGCTGGAGCCACCTTCCCGAGTCCGTGTCCCTGGAGGACACGATCACGATGAAGGCGATCGACCCGGGCAAGGACGGCACGCCCGACGTCGACCTCGAGCGCTATTGGGCGACACGGGAACAAGGCTGACCGGAGCTGAAGGACGCTTTCCCCGCGTCAGACGTGGGGAAAGCGTCCTTCACGGTGTCTGACGTGGGGAAAGCGTCCTTCAGCTCGCGCCGCCGGGCTGCCACAGGATGTCGCCGTCCGGATTGGCCAGTCGCGACAGGATGAACAGCAGATCCGAAAGCCGGTTCAGGTACTTGATCGCCAGCTGATTGGTGGTGTCCTGCTCGGCCTCGAACAGCGCCCAGCCCGAGCGCTCGGCCCGCCGCGCGACGGTGCGCGCCTGGTGCAGGAACGCCGCCCCCGGGGTACCACCCGGCAGGATGAACGACGTCAGCTTCGGCACGCGCTCGTTGAACTCGTCGCACCAGCCTTCCAGCCGTTCGATGTACCGCTCGGTGATGCGCAGCGGCTCGTACGGCGGGTTCTCCACGATCGGCGCGCACAGATCCGCGCCGACGTCGAAGAGATCGTTCTGGATCCCACGCAGGACATCGGCGATTTCCCCGGAGAGACCGCCCATCGCGAGCGCGAGCCCGATGACGGAGTTGGCTTCGTCGACGTCGGCGTACGCGGCCAGCCGCGGCGACGTCTTCGGCACGCGGGAGCCGTCGCCGAGTGCCGTGGTGCCGTTGTCGCCGACCTTCGTGTAAACGCGGTTGATGCGAACGACCATGAAGCCGACTCTACCGGCCCGGCGTAAGGCAAATCCGGGCGAGAGGGCATGATTGGCGCCCATGAGCGAGCACTTCGACGTGCACGGCGGAGCACGGCTGGTCGGCGAGGTCGACGTGGTCGGAGCGAAGAACAGCGTCCTGAAACTGATGGCCGCGGCCCTGTTGGCCGAGGGCACGACGACCATCACGAACTGCCCCCAGATCCTGGACGTCCCGCTGATGGGCGACGTCCTGCGCAGTGTCGGCTGCGACGTCGTCATCGACGGCGACACCGCCAAGATCACCACTCCCGCCGAACTGTCCCACCGAGCCGATTCGGCCGCGATGGGCAAGCTGCGCGCGTCGGTCTGCGTGCTGGGCCCGCTGGTCGGACGGCTCAAGCAGGCCGTCGTGGCGCTGCCGGGTGGTGACGCCATCGGCTCCCGGCCGCTGGACATGCACCAGAACGGCCTGCGCAAGCTGGGCGCCACCAGCACCATCGAGCACGGCTGCGTCGTGGCGAAGGCCGACGGCCTGCGCGGCGCGCAGATCTGGCTGGACTTCCCGAGCGTCGGCGCCACCGAGAACATCCTGATGGCCGCCGTGCTCGCCGAGGGCACCACGGTCATCGACAACGCCGCGCGCGAGCCCGAGATCGTCGACATCTGCACGATGCTGACCGAGATGGGCGCGAAGGTCGAAGGCGCGGGCACCTCGACCCTCACCGTCGAGGGCGTCGAGAAGCTCAACCCCACCGAGCACCGCGTGATCGGCGACCGGATCGTCGGCGCGACCTGGGCGTTCGCCGCCGCGATGACCCGGGGCGACCTGACCGTCCGCGGCGTCAACCCGCACTACCTCGACCTGGTCCTCGACAAGCTCCGCCTGGCGGGCGCCGAGGTCGAGACGTTCGACGGCGAAGGTTTCCGCATCGTCCAGAACGAGCGCCCGAAGGCGGTCGACTGGGTGACGCTGCCGTACCCCGGCTTCGCGACCGACCTGCAGCCGTTCGCGGTGGCGCTGTCGGCGGTGTCCGAAGGCACCTCGATGATCACGGAGAACATCTACGAGGCCCGCTTCCGGTTCATCGAAGAGATGATGCGGCTCTCCGGCGACGCGCGCACCGACGGGCACCACGCCGTCGTCCGCGGCGTGGAGAGGCTCTCCAGCGCGCCGGTGTGGGCGGCGGACATCCGCGCCGGGGCCGGGCTGGTGCTGGCAGGGCTGTGCGCGGACGGCGTCACCGAGGTCTGGGACGTCTTCCACATCGACCGCGGCTACCCGCATTTCGTGGAGAACCTGAACCGGCTCGGTGCCCGCATCGAGCGGGTCTCGGGCGAACCCGAGCGGGCCTAGCAGCAATCCGGTCCGTGAAGGCCTCCTTGCCTACGCTGAAGGTAGCGGAGGAGGCCTTCACGGACTCTGCGACCGCCGTCATCCCGTGCCGAAGTACATGAAGGCCCCCTTCCTTGCGCTAGACGCAAGGAAGGGGGCCTTCATGTACTTCAAGTAAGGGTGGGCTGTGACGACCACCCGAGCGGGCCTAGCCTTCCAACACGAGCGCGGCGCCGAAACCGACCAGAGCGGTTCCGGTGACGCCGTCGAGCACGCGGCGGACCTTGCGTCGTTCCATCCAGGCCCGCACGCGGTGTACGAAGAACAGCAGCAGAAGCTGGGCGAAGGTCCCGGCCGCCGCGATCGTGTAGGCCAGCAGCAGGGCGTCACCGGTGCCGGTGACGCCCGGGGTCAGGAATTGCGGCAGCACCGACAGGTACAGCACGAGGACCTTCGGATTGGTGACGTTGGAGAGGAAGCCTTCGCGCCAGCGCCGGAATCCGCCTCGCCGGGCGGCCGCGGTTTCGGCGAGCCGCCCGTAGTCGCCGCGGAAGGCGCCGATCAGCGCCCGGATCCCGAGGTAGCAGAGGTAAGCCGCACCGGCCCACTTCACGGCCTCGAACACCGGACGCGAGTTCATGATGACGGCGCCGAGCCCGAGCGCGGCCGCCGTCGCCTGCGCGAGGTTCGCGACGCCGATGCCGAAGCAGGCCCAGCCGCCACCGCGGATCCCGCCGGAGAGCGCGTTCTTCAGCACCACCATGTTGTCCGGGCCGGGGACGAGGGCCAGCGCCAGCATCATCAGCGCGAAACCGCCGTAGACGCCCCAGGTCATGACTCGAACGCCAAAGCCGCGCCGAAACCGACCAGCGCGGTGCCGGTGACGCCGTCGAGCGCGCGGCGGACCTTGCGCCGCTCCAGCCAGGTCCGCACGCGGTGCACGAAGAACAGCAGCATCAACAGCCAGATCGCGCCCAGCACGGCCACGGTGTAGGCGAGCAGCAGCGCGTCCCACGCGGAGGTCTTCACCGGGTCGAGGAACTGCGGGAGCACCGACAGGTACAGCACGAGGACCTTCGGGTTGGTGATGTTGGAGAGGAAGCCTTCACGGAAGCGGCGGAACCCGCTCGACCGTTGCTGCTTCACCGACGCGAGGCCGGAGTAGTCACCCCGCCACGCGCCGCGCAGCGCCTGGAAACCGAGGAAGACCAGGTAGGCGGCGCCGACCCACTTGAGCGTCACGAACACCGGCTGTGACTGCGCGATGACGACGCCGAGGCCGAGCGCGGCGGCGGTGCCCTGGACGGAGTTGGCCACGAAGATCCCGGCCGTCGCCAGTAATCCGCCACGGTTGCCGCCGGACAGCGAGTTCTTGAGCATCACCATCGTGTCCGGCCCCGGTGCGAGGACGATCAAGACGACGATGAGCAGATATCTGCTGTAAGAACTCCAGGTCACGCTTGCCCACGCTAGACGCCGGGCACGGGCGCGTCTCGCGGATTTCGGTCACAGTCACAATTCCGGCAAAGCCCTGTTCAGCGGGATGAAGTGGGCTTATCGTCCGCTCATGTATCTGGGGGATACGGGGCTGTTGCCCGGTGAAAGCCTGCTTTGGGAAGGCGTGCCGAAGAGCGTTCCGGCCGTCGAGAAGAGTGACCTGTTCATCGTGCCTGGGCTGCTGTTCGTCGGCTTCTGGGTCTACATGACGTCACAGACCAATTCTTCGCCGCTGTTCGTCTACGTGGCGCCGACGGTGATCGTGCTGCTCTGGATCGGCCAGATGATCACCCGGTACTTCAAGACGCGGTCGAGTTCGTTCGTGGTGACCGATCGGCGTGTCGTGGTCCGGCGAAAGGGAGCCGATGTCACGTCGTGCTACCTGAGCGACCTGGGGCCGCCGCAGCTGGCGGAGCACGCGAACGGAACCGGCACCATCACCTTCGGCGGCGGTGGTCTGCTGGCCGGCTTCCTGGGAGGCAAGAAATCCCAGGAAGCCGAGTCGTCGCTTCCGGAGCTGGTCGGGATCGACGACGCGCGCCGCGTCCGCGACCTGATCGCCACGGCCCAGCATCAGGCGAGGTAGCGCGATGGAACGCATCGACGCCGATCTGCTACCGGGCGAGCGCCTGCTGTGGTCCGGCAAGCCGCAGCGGATCCCGTTGCTGGTCAAGAACGACTTGATCTTGCTTCCCGCTTTCGTGGTCATCAGTTGCGTAGTTTTTGGTGGTTTGCGCGACGGGTTCCCACCCTTCCTCTGGGGCTTGCTCCTGCTGATCGCCGGTCTCTGGCTCGGCAGGCCGGTCCTCCGGTACACCGCGTCGCGGACGGCTTCGTACGGGATCACCGATCGGCGCGTCATGGTCTGGACGAAGGGGAAACAAGCGGTGGCCCACTACCTGACGGACCTCGGCCCGCCGTACGTCCGCGAGAACCCGGACGGCTCCGGGACGGTCTGCTTCAACCTCGCCCCCGCGGACTTCGTCCAGACGACCGGAAGGGGATGGATGGACCAGTCCTGGTCCGACGTGGGCCTGAATCCGAAGTACCCGGAACTGCTGAACATCGAGCATCCGGCGGTGGTCCGCGACCTGATCGACTCCGTCCAGCGGGAAGCCCGCTAGGTCCGTTCGGCCCGAAGGCAACCGACGAACGGACACTGTCGCCCGCCTCGCGGACGGGTAGTGTGCGGTGCCATGCATGAGGGGCAGATCGACCTCCTTCCGGGCGAACGGGTCATCTGGGCCGGGACTCCGGTGCGCAGGCCCCTCTTCAATCCCGGCGACTACTTCAACGTCCCCTTCGGTCTGCTCTGGCTGGGCGCCGTCACCTTGTTCTTCTTCTACAACCACGAAACGGCCTTCCACACGGTCGCGTGGATCGTGCTCACCGTCGCGGGCGTGTTCCATCTCGCCGGCAGGCCGTTGATCCGCTATCTCAGGCTCGCCTCGACCACCTACGCGGTGACGGACGGCCGGGTCATCGCGACCAGTTCCCTGTTCCGCCGCAAGGAGGAGTCCGCGGAGCTGGCCGGACTGGCGGATCCCGTCGTCACCCCGGGCCCCGGCAAGACCGGGACGATCACCTTCGGCAGGCTCGGTGTGCTGGCGTGGGCGTCGGCGAACTTCGGCGCGGGTTCCGGGAAGGACCGCAAGCCGCCGGTCATCCTTGTGGGTGTCAGCGAGGTGGCGAAAGTGCGGGAAAAGCTCGCGAAAGCCGTTGACGAGGCACGACAGCGCCAGCAGTCGGCCGTCGGAGAATGACCCGACTGTGTCCGATTCAACTGCGCGGCAGATGTTACCGGCCGGTACACTCAAGCGGTCGTCCAGTGCCGGAGGTGCACCGTGCCCTATCCCACGGATCGTGAGCGGGACCGCCCCTGGGTGATGCGGACCTACGCGGGCCACTCGTCCGCGGCCGCGTCCAACGAGCTGTACCGCCGCAACCTCGCCAAGGGCCAGACCGGTCTCTCCGTCGCGTTCGATCTGCCGACGCAGACCGGCTACGACCCGGATCACCAGCTGTCCAAGGGCGAGGTCGGCAAGGTCGGTGTCCCGGTTTCGCACCTCGGTGACATGCGGCGCCTCTTCGACGGCATCCCGCTCGCCGAGGCCAACACGTCGATGACGATCAACGCGCCCGCCATGTGGCTGCTGGCGCTCTACGTCTCCGTGGCGCGCGAGCAGGCCGAAGCCGAGGGGCGCGACGTCGACGAGGTGCTCGCCAAGCTCACCGGCACCACGCAGAACGACATCATCAAGGAATACCTCTCCCGCGGCACCTACATCTTCCCGCCGGGCCCGAGCCTCCGCCTGATCACCGACATGATCGCGTGGACCGTGCACCACGTGCCGAAGTGGAACCCGATCAACATCTGCAGTTACCACCTGCAGGAAGCGGGCGCGACGCCGACGCAAGAGGTCGCGTACGCGTTGTGCACCGCCATCGCCGTCCTCGACGCCGTCCGGGATTCCGGGCAGGTCGAGCAGGCCGACATGGCCAAGGTGGTCGCGCGGATCTCGTTCTTCGTCAACGCCGGGGTGCGGTTCGTCGAAGAGATGTCGAAGATGCGCGCGTTCACCGCGCTCTGGGACGAGATCACCCGGGATCGTTACGGCGTAACGGATCCGAAGGCGCGGCGGCTGCGCTACGGCGTGCAGGTCAACTCGCTGGGCCTCACCGAGGCGCAGCCGGAGAACAACGTCCAGCGCATCGTGCTGGAGATGCTCGCGGTCTCGCTTTCCCGCGGCGCCAGGGCCCGCGCGATCCAGTTGCCCGCGTGGAACGAGGCGCTCGGCCTGCCCCGGCCGTGGGATCAGCAGTGGGCGCTGCGGATGCAGCAGGTGCTCGCGTTCGAGACCGACCTGCTGGAGTACGAGGACATCTTCGACGGCTCGCACGTCATCCAGGCCAAGGTCGACGAGATCATGGCCGGCGCACGCGAGGAGATCGCGCGGGTGCAGGATGTCGGCGGCGCTGTCGCGGCCGTCGAAAGCGGATACATGAAGTCCCAGCTCGTCGCTTCGCTCGCCGAGTTGCGGCGTGGCATGGAAGACGGCGAGCGGATCCTGGTCGGTGTCAACAAGTTCGAGACCACCGAGCCCTCACCGCTGCAAGCCGAAGGTGCCAAGGCGATCGAGACGATCGACCCGGCCGTCGAGAAGCAGGCCGTCTCCGCGATCGAGGAATGGCGGGCGCACCGCGACAACGCGGCCGCCGAGTCTTCGCTGGAGAAGCTGAAGGCCATCGCGAAGACCTCGGAGAACCTGTTCGAGGCCACGATCGACTGCGCCCGCGCCGGCGTCACCACCGGCGAATGGTCGGGGGCGCTGCGCGAGGTGTTCGGCGAATACCGTGCTCCCACCGGGGTTTCCGCGTCGGCGGCCGCGGGCGAGGGCAACGCGGAGATCCGCCGCGTGCGCGACAGGGTCAAGACGACGAGCACCGAGATCGGCGAGAGGCTGCGGATCCTGGTCGGCAAACCCGGGCTCGACGGGCACTCCAACGGCGCCGAGCAGGTGGCCGTGCGGGCGCGCGACGTCGGTTTCGAGGTGGTGTACCAGGGCATCCGGCTCACCCCGGAACAGATCGTCGCGGCGGCGGTCCAGGAGGGCGTGCACGTGGTCGGGCTTTCGGTGCTCTCGGGTTCGCATCTCGAGGTCGTGCCGCAGGTCGTGGACGGATTGCAGGCCGCGGGCGCGGGCGACATCCCGGTCATCGTCGGCGGCATCATCCCGCCCGACGACGAGAAACTCCTGCTGGAACGCGGGATCGCGAGGGTGTTCACGCCGAAGGACTACGAACTCACCGACATCATGGACGGAATTGTCGGATTGGTGCGGGAGCGCCACGGCCTGAGCACGTAAAGTCACCGTAAATCTCGGTACCGTAACGGCGGCTGGCGAGGGAGTCACTCACATTGCCCGGGCAAAGGTGCCCACCTACGTTTCGATTGAACCGATTAATCGAAAAGGGGTGCGGCTATGGCGCACGGCGAGTGGTCGAGGCGAGAATTCTTCCGGCGGTCGGCTGTTCTGGGGGCGGTGACGATCGGCGGTCCGGTGCTGTTGTCCGCGTGCACGTCGACCTCGTCCGGAGACGCGTTGGAGGCGGCGAAAAGCGCCAAGAAGATCAAGATCGGTATCGCGAACGAAGCACCCTACGGTTTCACGGATCAGACTGGCAAGGTCACCGGAGAAGCGCCCGAAGTCGCGCGCGCCGTATTCAAGGCCATGGGCATCGACAATGTCGAGGCCAGCGCCGTGTCGTTCGACCAGCTGATTCCCGCGCTCAACGCCAGGCAGTACGACATCGTCGCGGCCGGGATGAACATCAAGAAGGAACGGTGTGACGCCGCCGCCTTCTCGATCCCCGACTACTCGGCGCTGACCGCTTTGCTGGTGCCGAAGGGAAATCCGCAGCAGATCCTGAAGTTCGAGGACATCGCCGCGAAGAAGGTCAAGGTCGCCGTGCTCTCGGCGGCCGTCGAGAAGGGCTACGCCACGGATTCCGGAGTGGCCGAAGACCAGATCGTCACCCTGGATTCGCAGGACAACATGCTCCGCGCGGTCACCGACGGCCGGGTCTACTGTGCCGCGCTCACCGACATCTCCCTCAAGGACGTCCTGGCGAAGAACGCGGGCGCGGCCGCCGAAGTCACGCCCGGCTTCGATCCGATCAAGAACGGGCAGCCGGTCGTCTCCGCGGGCGCGTTCGTCTTCCGCAAGGACGACAACCCGCTGCGTGAGGCTTTCAATGCCGAACTCAAGAAACTGCACGACAGCGGTGAGTGGACCAAGATCGTGACGCCGTTCGGGTTCTCGGCGGACAACCTGCCGAAGACCGGTGTCACCACCGAGAAACTCTGCGCGGTGTAACGGGGCTGACGTCATGTCGTCGTCGGTTTCGCACATCATCACGTCCGTCCTCAGTGGACTGACCGCGACCGTCACCGCCGCGCTCGGCGGGATCGCGGTCACCGTCGTGCTCGCGTTGATCGCCGGGCTCGCGCTGCGATCGCCGTCCCGGGTCGTGCGGGGGATTTCCCGGGTCTACGTGGAGATCTTCCGCGGCACCTCGGAGGTCGTCCAGCTGTTCTGGCTGTACTTCGTGCTGCCGGTGCTGGTGGGTTTCCAGCTGGTCCCGATGTTCGCCGGAATCCTGGTGCTCGGGCTGAATCACGGCGCGTACGGCGCCGAGATCGTCCGCGGCGCGGTGAATTCCGTCCCGCGGGCGCAGTTCGAAGGCGCCCTCGCGCTCAATCTGACACCCGCCCAGCGGATGCGGCGGGTGATCCTGCCGCAGGCGTTCGCGGAAATGCTGCCGCCGTTCAACAACCTGTTCATCCAATTGCTGAAGAGCACCGCCCTGCTCTCGTTCATCGCCGTTCCGGAGATGGCGCGGCAAGGTGAACTGCTCCGGCCGGTGTTCGGCGCCGAGATCGGCTGGATCTACGGGACCGAACTCGTGCTCTATCTCCTGCTCGCGCTGCTGATCACGAGCGGGATGCGGACGCTGGAACGGATCGCGGCGCGGCGGCTCGGCAGGGCGCCCGCCAAGATGGCGGCCACGGCGGGGGGTGTGTGATGGACTGGAGCTGGGAAGCCGCGTTCGATTCGATTCCCCTGTTGCTGGAGGGACTTCTCGTCACCGTCGAGATCACCCTGCTCGCCTCGGTGGTCGGCTACGCGCTCGGCCTGGTGTTCGCGCTGATCCGCCGGACGGGGATTCCCGTGCTGTCCCAGGCGGTCCGGCTGTTCATCGAGTTCGTCCGCAGTACCCCGTTGCTGATCCAGGTGTTCGCGATCTACTACCTGGTGCCCCCGCTGACGGGGTTCACGATGTCGGCCTTCCTCACCGGGGTGGTGGCGCTCGGGGTGCATTACGCGACCTACGCCGCCGAGGTGTACCGCGCCGGGATCGAAGCCGTCCCGAAAGGACAGTGGGAGGCCGCGACCGCGTTGAACCTGCCGAGGTCGCGGGTGTGGACGGCGGTCGTCCTGCCGCAAGCGGTTCCCCGGGTGCTGCCCGCGCTCGGCAACTACACGATCTCGATGTTCAAGGAGACCCCGCTGCTCCTGGGAATCGGTGTCCTCGACGTGCTCAACCGGGCGAAGGAGGTCGGCGCCGAAACGTTCCGCGTCATCGAGCCGTACACCCTGGCCGGGGTGCTGTTCCTGCTGGTGAGCCTGCCGGCTTCGATTCTGGTGAGAAGGTTGGAGCGCCGTGCCGCCCACAGTTGATTCCCCGATGATCCGGTTCTCGCAGGTGGTCAAGTCCTATGGCGACCACGTCGTGCTGCGGGACCTCGATTTCACCGTCGCGCCGGGGGAATTCGTTTCGCTGATCGGGCCGAGCGGGTCCGGGAAGACGACGATCCTGCGGCTGCTGATGACCCTGGAGCGGGTCGACGGCGGCACCATCGAGGTCTGCGGTGACCACTTGAGTCACATGGAGCGCGGCGGGAAACTGGTGCCCGCGGACGAGAAGTACCTGCGGACCGTCCGCAAGCGGATCGGCATGGTGTTCCAGCAGTTCAACCTGTTCCCGAACATGAACGTGCTGCGCAACATCACCGAGGCGCCGATCCACTCGCTCGGCGTCCCCCGCGAGGAGGCCGAGGCGCGAGCCGTCGACCTGCTGGACATGGTCGGGCTTTCGGACAAGCAGAACGCGCATCCGACGCGGCTCTCCGGCGGCCAGCAGCAGCGCGTCGCGATCGCACGGGCGCTCGCGATGCGGCCGGACGTGCTGCTGCTGGACGAGGTCACCTCGGCACTCGACCCGGAACTGGTCGCGGACGTCCTGCGCGTGCTGCGCGAGATCGCCGCGTCCACGGACATCACGATCCTTTGTGTCACGCACGAAATGCAGTTCGCGCAGGACGTTTCGGATCGGGTGATGATGTTCGACCAGGGGCAGGTGCTGGAGGACGCCGCGCCGGACAAGCTGTTCAGCGAGCCGGAGCACGACCGGACGCGGCGGTTCCTCAAGGCCGTGATCGACCGCGCGTGAGGCGTCGGCACCACGTGCTCGTGAGTGGCGTTTCGAGTTCGGGCCAGGGGCCTTAGGTACCTGCTGGTTGTGACTGGAGTTGGTCGCAGGTCCGTGAAGGCCTCCTTACCTACTCTGAAGGTAGTGAAGGAGGCCTTCACGGACCTGCCGCAGTCGCAGTGACGGCGGCGGTGCGTGAAGGGCCCCTGCCCTCGGCTCAGCCGAGGAAACTCGACCTCCACACCCGCAGGGGCGAGCCAGAGCGGCGGTGGCGTAGTGGGTCGAGTCGTCGTGAGGGACGCGCCAGCCAGTCCGGGTGTCGCGAAAGCCACTTTCGCGACGTCTGATGTCCCGAAAGTGGCTTTCGCGACACGGCCACTGGGCAGCACGAACTCGCGAACACTCGCACGCAGAATCCAGTAGGTACCTAGGGTGCCCTTGGCTAGAACACGAATCGCCATTCACGACCACCGCGGCCCCACTCTCAAAGGCTGCCGAGGATTTCCTTCGTCGAGGTGACCGTGGCGAACCCGCCGCCGTGCAGGTTCGTCGCGGTCGCCCGGTAGAGCTCGTCGGCGGTGAGGACGCTCCCGTCCGGCCCGGCGAGGTCGAAGGTGAACGTGGCGTCGAGCGCGAAGGTCACGTCGTAGCCGAGGTTGCCGCCGACGCGAGCGGTGGTCTCGCAGCAGAAGTTCGTCTGGATACCGGCGAGCACGAACGACGTGATGCCGCGCGTCTTCAGCCAGCCGTCGAGGTCGATGTCGCCGTGGAAGGCCGAGTTGACCTTCTTGCCGAACACCAGGTCCGCGCGCACCCCGTCGAGTTCGGGCTTGAAGTGGTTGCCCTCCTGGCCGGGCTGGAGCGACGAGCCGGGCCGCACGGAGTCGTGGTGCACCAGCACGATCGGCAGCCCGCGCTCCTGGTAGGCGTCGACGAGCGCCTTGATGTTGGCCTCCGCGCCGGGGTTGTTGCGCGGGCCCCAGACGGGCTTGTCGAAGCCGCGCTGGACGTCGATCACGAGCAGGGCCTTGGTGTTCTCAGTGGTCATGGCTTCGAGTTTCGTGCGTTCCACGGCCGGACGGGAGTGGCAGAAGAAGCGCGATGCGGTACTTTTCTGCCATGCGAACCGTGGGTGTGCTCCTCCTGCCGGGCAGCCGGGCCTTCGATCTCGGCGTGATCGGCGAGGTCTGGGGCGTGGACCGGACCGACAGCGGCATCGGCCCCTTCGAGGTCCGGATCTGCGCGCCGGGCCGTGACCGGGTCGCCATCCACCCGTTCGGCCAGGTCGAGGCGACACATGGGCTGAGCGGGCTGGCGGGCTGCGATCTCGTCCTCGTGCCCGGCAGGGTCGATCCGCACGCCGAGGTGCCCGCGGCCGCCGTCGCGGCGCTGCGCAAGGCGCACCGGGCCGGGATCACCGTGGCGTCGCTGTGCTCCGGGGCCTTCACCCTGGCCGCGGCCGGTTTGCTGGACGGCCGGTCGGTCACCACGCACTGGCGGCTGCTGGACGACCTCGAAAACGTCGCTCGCGACGCCGTCGTCCAGCGAGACGTCCTGTTCACCGACGAGGGTGCCGTGCTGACGTCCGCCGGGGTGGTCGGCGGGCTGGACCTCTGCCTGCACCTGGTGCGCCGTGATCACGGCGCCGAGGTCGCGGCCGCCCTCGCCCGGCGGCTCGTGATGCCGCCCGCGCGCGAAGGCGGCCAGCGGCAATATGTCGACAACCCGCTGCCGCCGAAGCCGTCGCGGCCGAGCGTTTCGTCCACAATGGACTGGGCGTTGGCGCGGATCGCCGAGGACATCGGCGTCGACGACCTCGTGGGCCACGCCGGGCTGAGCGAGCGGACCTTCCACCGCGAGTTCGCGGCGGCCACCGGCGTGACGCCCGGACGCTGGCTGCGCGCGCAGCGGGTCCGGCTCGCACGCCGTCTGCTGGAGACGACCGAGCTCCCCGTCGAGCGCGTCGCGCAGCGCTCCGGCCTCGGCACCGCCGCCAACCTGCGGCGACGGCTGCGGGCCGACGTCGGCGTCGGGCCCGATTCGTATCGCCGGACGTTCCGGTCGGTTACCGTCGAAGCATGGCCGAGTACGAGCACATCCTCGTGAAACGGGACGGGGACACCGTCACCGTCACCATGAACCGCGCCGCGCGGCGGAACTCGCTGTCGGCGGACCACCTCGAGGAACTGCTCGCGGCGTTCCGCGAGGTGGGGGAGACCGACGCCACCGGGATCGTCCTGGCCGGCGCCGGACCGGTGTTCTCGGCGGGACACGACTTCGACGACGTCGACTCGCGAGACCTGACGGGTGTCCGTGAGCTGCTGCGGGTGTGCACGGACCTGATGGGCACGATGCAGTCGGTGCCGCAGGTCGTCGTCGCGCGGGTGCACGGGCTCGCGACCGCGGCGGGCTGCCAGCTGGTGGCCACCTGCGACCTCGCCGTCGCCGCCGAATCCGCCGGGTTCGCCCTGCCCGGCGGCAAGGGCGGATGGTTCTGTCACACCCCCGCGGTGCCGGTGGCCCGGTCGATCGGGCGGAAACGCCTGATGGAACTGGCGCTCACCGGCGACGTCGTCGACGCGGCGACCGCGCTGGACTGGGGCCTGGTGAACCGCGTGGTCCCGGACGACTCGCTGGACGAAGCCGTCGCCTCGCTCCTGGCGCGCGCGACGCGGGGGAGCCGGGCGAGCAAGGCGTTGGGGAAGCAGACCCTCTACGCGCAGCTGGACCGGCCCGAGGCCGACGCCTACGCGCTGGCGCTGGAGGTCATGGCCTCGGCGTCGCAGCTGCCCGGGGCGCGGGAGGGAATGGCGGCCTTCCTGGAGAAGCGATCCCCGGTTTGGCCTGACTGAGCGCTGCTATGAAAGGTCCGTTACTGGCAAATTTTGCCAGTAACGGGCCTTTCATGGCGCCCGGGGGCGGGAGTCAGCCGCGTTCGTGCATGAGCAGCAGCGTGTAGGCGGCCAGCGTCTGCGCGTCGGTGATGTCGCCCGTGACGATCATCTTCTCGAACTCGTCGAGCTCGAACCACGCCGTCCGCATGTCCTGCTCCTCGACCTCGCGCTGGGCTTCACCCTGCGTGAGGTCCGTGGCCAGGAACACGCGCCCGCGCTGGCTCGAGATGCCGGGGGCGACGTCGGTCCGGCCGAGGTCGGTCATCGACCCCGCGATCAGCCCGGTCTCCTCGCGCAGTTCGCGGGCGGCGAGTTCGAGCGGCGGGACGTCGGCCCGGTTGGGCGCGGTGCCCATCGGGAACTCCCAGCGCCGCTGCCCGAGCGGATAACGGAACTGTTCGACCAGGTGGAACCAGGCGCCGTCGAAGGGGATGATCACGGCGCAGGTGGGTTTGTCGACGACGGCGTAGATCCCCTCGGAACCATCGAGCCGCCGGACGGCGTCCTCGCGCACGGTCATCCAGTCGTTCCGGTACACCTCACGCGAACTGACACGCTGAACGGGGTCCATGCGCACAGTATCGCCATGCTTGTCCTACCCTCGCGTGGTGCGCCTAGTGATCGCTCGCTGCCAGGTCGACTACGCCGGCCGTCTGACCGCCCATCTGCCGATGGCCACCCGGCTGCTGCTCGTGAAGGCCGACGGCTCGGTGTCCGTGCACTCGGACGACCGTGCCTACAAGCCGCTCAACTGGATGAGCCCGCCTTGCTGGCTGATCGAGGACGGCAAGCTGTGGATCGTCGAGAACAAGCAGGGGGAGAAGCTCGTCATCAAGATCGACGAGATCTTCCACGACCACGCCCAGGAACTCGGCGTGGAACCTGGCCTGCAGAAGGACGGCGTCGAGGCGCACCTGCAGGAACTGCTCGCCGAGCACATCAAGACCCTCGGTGACGGCTACACCCTGGTGCGGCGGGAGTTCCCGACCGCGATCGGGCCGGTCGACATCATGGCGCGTGACGCCGCGGGTGCCAGTGTCGCCGTCGAGATCAAGCGGCGCGGCGAGATCGACGGCGTCGAGCAGCTGACGCGGTACCTCGAACTCCTCAACCGCGACCCGCTGCTGGCGCCGGTGCAGGGCGTCTTCGCGGCGCAGATCATCAAGCCGCAGGCGAGGGTGCTGGCCGAGGACCGGGGGATCCGGTGCCTCACGCTGGACTACGACGCGCTGCGCGGCATCGAGTCGGACGAGTTCCGCCTCTTCTGACCTCCACGCGATTCGTCCTCTGGTCGCGGTACTTGCGCGTGCAACTATCGCGACCAGAGGACCACTTGCGGCCGGTCACGCGCTGAACAGCCGAGATCCGATCGAGTCCTCGGTTTTGTATCTGCTTTCTTTCTCGCGCCACAGAATGCCCTAAAGGGCGGCGGGAAATTAACGAACTCGACTCGTCCTGCAAAAGAACCAGCTGTTTCCGTGCCATTCGGGTGAACGCCGGATTACGTGGTCTCGCGCTGTGTCACACTCGATTTCCGCGAGGGGTACCGCCGAAGTCCGGTGGTCGCGGGTGCAGGGGTGATGTCCCATGGCTGATTCTCCGAAGCGTGTCGATCTGGTGCTGGAAGGCGGCGGCGTCAAAGGCATCGGGTTGCTGGGCGCGGTGCTGGAGTTGCACGAAGCCGGTTATTCGTTCCCGCGGATCGCCGGGACGAGCGCGGGTGCGATCGTCGCGGCGCTGGTCGCCGCTTATCAGAAGGCCGGGAAGGATCTCGGCGGTCTGGAAGCGGTGATGAACGACATGGACTGCCACCGGTTCCAGGATCAGTCCTTGCTCGACAAGCTCACCGGCCCGATCGGCGACGGTGTCGATCTGGTCCTGCACGACGGGATGCACACCGGCGACTATCTCGCCGAATGGCTGACGCCGCTCTTGGAGGAGGCGGGAGTGCGCACTTTCGCCGATCTCGCCATCGACGATCCCGAAGGTACTTTGCTTTCGTATCAACGGTATTCCCTCGTCGTCCACGTCAGCGATCTGACCCGCCGCGTGCTCGTCCGGCTGCCTTGGGACTATTCCCAGTACGGCCGCGATCCCGGTGAGGAGAAGATCGTCGACGCCGTCCGCGCGTCGATGTCGATCCCGTTCTACTTCCGGCCGGTGCAGGTCGACGTCCGCCCCGAGGGCACCGTCACCTGGGTCGACGGCGGGTTGCTGTCGAACTTCCCGATCACCGTCTTCGACCGGACAGACACGAAGAAGCCGCGCTGGCCGACCTGGGGCGTGAAGCTTTCCGGGGAACCCGCCGCCGGCAGGGACAAACCGGTGAAGAGCGCGTTGCGGATCGCCATCGGTTCGCTCGAAACCCTGCTTTCGGACTGGAATCGTTACCGGCTGCACGAGGAAGGTGTGAACCGGCGGACGGTGTACGTCGACACGACCGGTGTTTCCGCCGTCGACTTCGGGCTCGGTGAAGAGGAGAAGAAGCACCTCTTCGAAAACGGGCGGGAGGCCGCGCGGCGGTTTCTGGAAAAGATTGTGCCGCAGTGAACTCGCCGGCGGTATTCCGGTGGGATGAGGGATAGGAGGATCCCATGCGTTATCGCCCGATCGGCAGTGATCCGGCGGACGGCCGCCTCGGCCGGTTCGTCCCGGACGACTGGCGCCACGTCGAGCGCTATCCGCTGACCGCGCTGGCCACCCAGGACCGGCCCACCCGGTCCCCGGTCGTCATCGGCGTCAACTGGTACGCGGAATTCGACGTCCCGGAGAAGGACCCGAAGTCCGGCGAGTTCTTCGTCGCGAAGGGCGGCGCGAAGTCGCTCACCCGGATCCGCGGCGGTCACTGCGTCTGCCTCGAACCCGGCGAATCGACGGACGGCGACACCCAGTACGCCTTCTACGACCAGGGCAAGGAAGGCGCCTGCGTCGGGTTCGGCTGGTCGCGCTGCATGACGCTGTTCAACGGCGACCTCTACGCCGCGCGGTGGCTGTGGGACCAGTCGAAGCTGCGCGACGAATGGGACGAGACCAACCCCGGCGACAACAACGGCACGTCCGTCCGCGCGGCGGCCGAGGTGCTGCTGGAACTGGGCCACGTCTCGTGGTCGGAGAGCTACGCCAGCGACGACCACGTCAAGCGGGCCGCCTACACGCCTGACGTCAAGAACGGCATCCAGGCCTATCGCTGGGCGAAGACCGTCGACGAGGTGCACGAGGTCCTCGGCAACCCGCGTGCCGACGAACTCGGCGCCGTGCCGTTCCTCAACTCGTGGGGACCGAACTACCCGCACCGCACGTACCTGCCTGACGACGTCCTCGCCAGGCTGATCAAGGAGGACGGCGAAGTAGGCCTGCCCACGGACCGGTAAACCCCCACCGGTCGCGAGAAGGGCCGTTCCGGCGGAGACGCCGGGGCGGCCCTTTTCCGGTTTCCCGGACCGTGTCCTCATCGGACTCCACGGGAAGTTGCTCCCTTTGGCGGACAACCGGACGCCGTGCTCCGGCGTGATTGTCCATGTAGGTCGGGGGACCACGAGGGAGAAACCATGAAACTCAAGTCCTGGGTGCGGTTCGCCGCGCCGGTCGTCGCCGTGCTTTCGGTCGCGGTACTGGCGCAGCCCGCGCAGGCGGCGAACCGCATGGCGTGGCGCCCGACGGTCCTGCCGTTGCCGCCCGGCGGCAGCAGCGGGTTCCTGACCGGCTCCGACGGCAAGGGGGAGTACACGGGCACGTTCACGATCAACGGCAGGCAGTCGGTGGTCAGCTGGCGGAACGGGCAGCCGGTGCTGCGCGGCGTGCCGAGCGGCTACGAGGCGGCGCTGGCCGAGGACGAGAACCCGGCGGGCGTCATCGTCGGCACGGCGCACGACTACGACTCGATGATCAGCCGGGCGTACACGCTGGACGCGAACGGGTTCCACGTCAAGGACGTCCCCGCGGGCTACGACTACGTGTACGGCGTCGCCATCAACACACGCGGCGACGTGCTCGGCCGGGCCATGAAGTTCAACGGTGGCACCGGGAGCGACGCCGCGGTCCTGTGGCGGGCGGAGGGCGGCGCGCCGGTGCTCGTCCCGAGCACGCCGGACATGTACTACGTGCGCGACCTCGACGAGGACGGCACGCTCCTGTTCGACTCGAACCGCAGCTCGGCACTGTGGAAGGACGGCGTCGTCCGGCACCTGTCACCGAGCCCGTCCGTCCAGGGCTGGGGCCTCGCGATCCGCAACGGGGTCGTGGTCGGGACGCGGAACTACGGCGGTGTCGATCAGGCGGTGCGCTGGGCGTCCCCGGACGCGCCGGCGGTCGGGCTGGCGGGCGGCGCGATGGCGTTGAGCGTCAACCAGGTCGGCTTGACGGCCGGGCTGGTGCCGAACCCGTCGGGGCCGTCGATCGTCGGCAACGCGATCGCGTGGCGCACGACGACCCCGGGCGAGGTCCGCGCGCCGAGTGGCTACTCGACGTTCGAAGCCTCGGTCGCGGCCGACGACGGCTCGCTCGCCGGGTTCGCGACGAACGACTGGAGGGATTACGGCGGCGTGCCGGTGGTCTGGCGATTGGCGCCGTGATCCCTGCTCCGGATCTGCCTTGAACACCAGGCCGGGAGCGATGCGCTCCCGGCCTGGCCACCCACGCTGCCGTTCCTGAATCCATGCAGTATGGTCCGCGATTGACGCGCTACCGGCGTTTCTCGTGGACATTTTCACTCTGGAGGTGGGTCGGTTGCACGTGCTGGCCGATGCGAACCTGCGGCTCGACGCGAGTCCTATCGACTACGTCCTGCTCGCCTTCTACTTCGCGCTGGTGCTCGGCATCGGGTACATGGCGCGAAGGTCGGTCTCGAGTAGCCTGGACTTCTTCCTCTCCGGCCGTTCGCTGCCCGCGTGGGTCACCGGCCTCGCCTTCATCTCGGCGAACCTCGGCGCCGTCGAGATCATGGGTATGTCGGCCAACGGCGTGCTCTACGGCCTGCCGACCTTCCACTACTTCTGGATCGGCGCGATCCCGGCGATGCTGTTCCTCGGCATCGTGATGATGCCGTTCTATTACGGCTCGAAGGTCCGCAGTGTCCCGGAGTTCATGCTCCGCCGGTTCGGCAAACCCGCCCACCTCGTCAACGGCATCAGCTTCGCGAGTGCGCAGATCCTCATCGCCGGCGCGAACCTGTTCCTGCTCGCCAGTGTCGTGAACCTCCTGCTCGGCTGGCCGTTGTGGGTGTCGATCATCGTCGCGGCCGCGGTCGTGCTCTCCTACACCGCGCTCGGCGGTCTCTCCGCCGCGATCTACAACGAGGTTCTGCAGTTCTTCGTGATCGTCGCGGCGTTGCTGCCGCTGACCATCGTCGGCCTGGTGAAGGTCGGCGGCTGGCAGGGCCTGGTCGACAAGGTGACCGCCGGCCCCGGCGGCGAGGCACAGTTGTCCTCCTGGCCGGGTGACAACCTCACCGGCTTCGGCAACAGCTTCCTCTCCATCCTCGGCCTCGTCTTCGGCCTCGGTTTCGTGCTGTCGTTCGGTTACTGGACCACGAACTTCGTCGAAGTCCAGCGCGCCATGGCCTCCAAGAGCATGTCGGCCGCGCGGCGGACGCCGATCATCGGCGCGTTCCCGAAGATGTTCATCCCGTTCATCGTGATCATCCCCGGCATGATCGCCGCGGTCACCGTGTCCGAGTACGTCCAGGACAAGCAGATCCTGCTCGACGGCGGCGAAGCGCCCAGCGGGGTCACCGCGAACAACGCGATCCTGCTGCTGATGCGCGACCTGCTGCCCAACGGCATGCTCGGCGTCGCGATCGCCGGTCTCCTCGCGTCCTTCATGGCCGGTATGGCGGCGAACCTGAGTTCGTTCAACACCGTCTTCACCTACGACATCTGGCAGTCGTACGTGAAGAAGAACGAGTCCGACGGCTACTACCTCCGTCTCGGCCGCCTGGTCACCGCGGCGGGCACGGTGCTGGCGATCGGCACCGCGTTCATCGCGTCGAACTCCGGGAACATCCTGACCTACCTGCAGGACCTGTTCTCCTTCTTCAACGCGCCGCTGTTCGCCACCTTCATCCTCGGCATGTTCTGGAAGCGGATGACGCCGACGGCGGGCTGGGTCGGCCTTGTCGCCGGTACCGCGTCAGCGATCACCGTGTGGCTGCTTTCGCAGGCCGGGGTCCTCGGGCTCACCGGGCAGGGCGTCAGCTTCGTGGCCGCCGGTACGGCGTTCGCCGTCGACATCGTGGTCAGCGTCGCGGTTTCGCTCGCCACCGCGCCGAAGCCGGAAGCCCAGCTGGTCGGCCTCGTCTACTCCCTCACCCCGAAGGAGTCGCTGAAGCACGACGAAACCGGTGACGACGCGGGCTGGTACCGCAAGCCGGGCCTGCTCGCGGGCATCGTGCTGATCCTGACCATCGTGCTCAACATCATCTTCTAGGAGGCCGGAGATGGCTGCGTCCCAAGCTCCCAAGAAGGCCGGCGTCTTCGACATCCGGCTGATCATCGCCCTGCTCATCGGCGGCTACGGGCTGGTGCTCACGATCATGGGCATCGGCTTCACCACCGAAGCGGAGCTGGCCAAGGCCGCCGGTGTCCGGATCAACCTGTGGGCGGGCATCGGCATGCTGGTGTTCGCGGCGTTGTTCGTGCTGTGGGCGAAGCTGCGGCCCATCGTGGTCCCGCCCACGTCCGAAACCGGCGAGGGCGGCGAATAGCCGGGTTGTCCGGACAGCGCCGCGGCGGTCCGGCTACCGTGCACTTCGTGCTGCTCAACGCTCGACGTCGCCGGATCGCGTCCGTGCTGGCCCTGGTGGCCGCGCTCGGTGCGCTTTCCGCCTGCGGACAGAACCTCGGCAAGTCCAACTTCGCCCGTACCACCGTCGCCGCGGAAGCGGGCAGTGGCGGAGACGTGCCGAGCGGGAACATCAACGACCCGGCCGTCACCCCGGCGATCATGCGCACGATCGACCCGTGCCCACTGGTGGGCAAAGAGGCGCTGAGCGACCTCGGCGCCCCGGAGGACCCGGTGCCGTCGACCAGCTCGTTCGGCGGCTGCCGGGCGAAGGTCGTCGACGCCGGCGGTAAGCAGTTCTCCGTCAGTGTCGACATCGGCGCGTCGACCTATCTGTCCGAAACCGGTGGCGCCGTGGTCACGGCGGTGGACGGCCTGCCGCAGGTCGAGCGGAAGAGCAAGGACGGCAAGAGCTGCGACGTCGGCGTCATGACGTTGCGCAAACCCGAGCGCGGAGTGAGCTTCTCGGTCAATTACGACGGCGGCGATCCCTGCGCGGCGGCCCGCTCGGTGGCGGCGAAGGGCGTGAAGAGCCTGCACTCGTCCCCGGCGAAGTACCCCACCAGCGCGGGCACGCTGACCGCGGTCGACCCGTGCACCGTCGCGGACACCGCCGTCCTCGGCGAGGTGGCGCCGCACGGCGCGACCTCCCCGACGACCTTCCACGCCTGTGACTGGACGCCGGGTTCCAACCCGCGGATCACCATCGGCTTCCGTCCCGGCCGTCCGCCGCAGGAACGCGACGGGACCAAGAAGGTCGAGGTCGATGGCATCACCGTCTTCCAGAAGGCGGGCACCGGCAGCAGCGCCGAGTGCAAGATGGAGTGGCAGCACAAGCCGTGGACGGGCGAGTACGTCGAGCTCGTCGCCGTGTCGTACCAGAACTACGACGAGAAGAAGGACGAAACCGCGTCCTGCGAGAAGACGGCCAAGATCGCCAAATCGGTGATCTCGAAGCTGCCGAAGCCCTGACGCTGGCGGCATCCGGCCGGGCGAGGTAGGAAGGGGACATCCCACCCGCCGACGTGTCGGAGACCGCCATGAAGAAGATCATCAACGACCCGAAGACGGTGGTCGCGGAATCCCTGCGCGGGCTCGCCCTGGCGCACGCGGACGTCCTGCGCGTCGAAGACGACCCGGCGATCGTGGTGCGCGTGGACGCGCCACTGGCGGGCAAGGTCGCGGTGATCTCCGGCGGCGGTTCCGGGCACGAACCACTGCACGGCGGCTTCGTCGGACAGGGCATGCTGGCGGCCGCCGTCCCGGGCGCGGTGTTCACCTCGCCGACGCCGGACGCCGTCGAGGCCGCGGTCAAGGCCACCACGGGTGACGCGGGCGCCCTGCTGATCGTGAAGAACTACACCGGCGACGTGCTCAACTTCGAGACCGCCGCGGAGCTTGCCGCCGCCGAGGGGCTGGACGTGCGCAGCGTGGTCATCGACGACGACGTCGCGGTCAAGGACGCCACGTACACCGCCGGCCGTCGCGGTGTCGGCGGCACGGTCCTGCTGGAGAAGCTCACCGGCGCCGCCGCCGAACGCGGTGACGCGCTCGACGCGGTGGAGGCCTTGGCGCGCAAGGTGATCGGCCAGGTCCGCTCGATCGGTGTCGCGCTCACCGCGCCGACCGTCCCGCACGCGGGCGAGCCGAGTTTCGCACTCGCCGACGACGAGATCGAGTTCGGCATCGGGATCCACGGCGAGCCCGGCATCGAAAAGACACCGGCCGTGTCCGCCGACGAACTCGTCGCGCGCATGGTCGAAGCGGTGGTCTCGGACCTGCCCTTCGCCGACGGCGACAAGGTCCTGCTGTTCACGAACTCGATGGGTGGCACCCCGCTGGTGGAGCTGTACCTCGCCCACGGGATCGCCGAGCGGCTGCTGGCCGAGCGTGGGATCGTGGTCGAGCGGCGCCTGGTGGGGCCGTACATCACCAGCCTCGAGATGCAGGGGATGAGCCTGACGTTGCTGAAACTGGACGACGAGCTGACCGAGTTGTGGGACGCGCCGGTGAACACCCCGGCCCTGAGGTGGGGAGTCTGATGGCCTGCACCGCCGAGACGCTCGCCGCCGCCTTGCGGGCGGCGGCCGCGGTGATCGCCGAGCATCGCACCGAGCTGATCGACCTCGACCGCGCGATCGGCGACGCCGACCACGGCGAGAACCTGGACAGGGGGTTCACCGCGATCGTGTCCGCTTTGGACGCGATGGCCCCCGAGACTCCCGAGACCCCCGCCGCGGTCGCGAAACTCGCCGCCACGACGCTGATCTCGAAGGTCGGCGGTGCGGCGGGACCGTTGTACGGCACGGCTTTCCTGCGCGCGTCGGTCAAACTGGGCGACGCCACCGAAGTGGACGGCCCGCTGCTCGTGGAAGCCCTGCGCGCGGCACTCGAAGGAGTGCAGGCACGCGGGAAGGCCGTCGGGGGAGACGCGACCATGGTCGACGCGCTGATCCCCGCCGTTTCCGCCGCCGAGGAGGCTTCCGGCGAGGATATCGTCGCGATCCTGACCGCGGCCGCGAACGCCGCAGACAAGGGCGCCGAGTCCACTGTGGACCTCGTACCGCGCAAAGGCCGGGCGTCGTACCTCGGCGAACGTGCGAAGGGGCATCTCGATCCCGGAGCCCGCTCGACGGCGCTGCTGCTGCGCGCGTTCGCGGAGGCCGCCAAGTGAGCGTCGGAATCGTGCTCGTCTCCCACAGCGCCAAACTCGCCGAAGGGCTCGCGGAACTCGCCGCCCAGATGGCGCCGGACGTCACCATCGTGGCGGCGGGCGGCCTGGCGCAAGGCGGGATCGGAACGGACTACGACGAGGTCGTCGCCGCGACGCAGCGCGCCGATTCGGGGGCGGGCGTCGTCCTGCTGTACGACCTGGGCAGCGCGCAGATGACCGCGGACCTCGCCGTCGAATCGCTCGCCGACCCGTCGGCCGCGGTCGTGGTGGACGCGCCGCTCGTCGAAGGCGCGATCGCCGCCGCCGTCGCGGCGCAGGGCGGGGCGGATCGCCAGGCCGTCGCCGGTGCCGCGGCCGCGGCGGGAGCTCCAGCGGATCTGACGTTCGACAGCGGCGCGCAAGACGGCGAGAGCAGTGTCGAACTCACGCTGCGGAACGACGTCGGCCTGCACGCGCGGCCCGCCGCGGTCCTGGTCCGGAGCATCGCGGGGCTGGACGCCCAGGTCACCGTCCGGCTCGGCGAGGAGACCGCGGACGCCAACAGCGTCCTCGCGTTGATGGCGCTCGGCGCACGCCAGGGCGACAGGATCGAGGTCCGCGCGAAGGGCGCGCAGGCCGAAGAAGCGCTCACCAAGGTCAAGGACCTCGTCGACCAGAACTTCGGGGAGTGACACTTACTCGATCCGGAGGGTGACAGCCGGTGCTTTCCGCGCCCCGGCATGGCACGATCGGAGAAAACTACCAGCGAGTAACCTCCGGAGGCCGGTTGTGGCGCGGGAAATCTCGAGTGTGGGAGTCATCGGTCTCGGCACCATGGGTGCCGGGATCGCCGAGGTGCTCGCGCGGAGCGGAGTGTCGGTCGTCGCGGTGGAGATCGACGACGACGGCGTGCACCGGGGCCGGGGTCATCTGGAGCATTCGACCGAACGGGCGGTGTCCGGCGGGAAACTCGACGCCGGCGGCCGGGACGCCCTGCTGGGCCGGATCCGGTACACCACGTCGCTGACCGAACTGTCCGATGTGGACCTGGTGATCGAGGCGATCCCGGAGAACCTCGAAGCGAAATCTGACGTGTTCGCGGAGCTGGACAAGATCACCGGCGCGGACACGATCTTCGTGTCCAACACCTCCTCGCTGTCGATCACCGAGATCGGGGTGCAGACCGCGCGGCCGGGCAAGGTCGTCGGGATGCACTTCTTCAACCCGGCGCCGATCCTCAAACTGGTCGAGATCGTCCGCACGGTCGTCACCGAGCCGGAGGTGATCACCGACGTCGTCGCGTTCGCGGAACGTCTCGGCAAGACGCCGGTGGTGATCGGCGACCGCGCCGGGTTCATCGCGAACGCGCTGTTGTTCGGGTATCTCAACCACGCCGTGCGCATGTACGAGCAGCGCTACGCCACGCGCGAGGATCTCGACGCGGCGATGCGGTTCGGCTGCGGATATCCCATGGGGCCCTTGGCTTTGCTCGACCTCATCGGGCTGGACACCGCGTACGAGATCCTCGACACGATGTACCACCAGTCGCGCAACCGGCTCCACGCGCCGGCGCCGCTGCTGAAACAGATGATCACCGCGGGCCTGCTCGGCCGGAAGACGGGACAAGGCTTTTACGCCTACGACGAGCCCGATTCGCCGACGGTGACCGACTCGGTCAAGGCGTCCACAGTGGACACCGTGGCGCCGCGAGAGGTGCGCAAGGTCGGCGTCGTCGGGACCGGGACCATGGCGACCGGCATCGTCGAAGTGTTCGCGAAACGCGGCTACGAGGTCATCCTGCGCGCGCGGAGCGCGGAGAAGGCCGCCGCGTCGGTCGCGCGGGTGAAGAAGTCGCTGGACAAGTCCGTCGTCAAGGGCAGGCTGTCCGAAGAGGACGCCGCCGCCGCACTCGGCCGGATCTCACCCGCGGTGGAGTTCGACGAACTGGCCGACGTCGACCTCGTCATCGAGGCGGTGGCCGAGGACCTGGCCGTCAAACAGGCCGTTTTCGCCGCGCTCGACGACGTCGTGAAGCCGGGCGCGGTCCTGGCGACGACCACGTCCTCGCTGCCGGTCATCGAATGCGCGGCCGCCACGTCGCGGCCGTCGGACGTCGTCGGCGTGCACTTCTTCAACCCGGCGCCGGTGATGAAACTGGTCGAGGTCGTCTCGACGATCGCCACCGCCCCCGACGTGATCGCGACCGTGGACGCCGTCTGCGCGGCGGTGGGCAAGCATCCGGTGCACTGCGGCGACCGGGCCGGGTTCATCGTCAACGCGCTGCTGTTCCCCTACCTCAACGACGCGGTGAAGATGCTCGAGGCGCACTACGCGGAGGCCGACGACATCGACACCGCGATGAAGGTGGGCTGCGGGCTGCCGATGGGCCCGTTCGAACTGCTCGACGTCGTCGGGCTGGACGTTTCGCTGGCGATCCAGCGGACCCTGTTCAACGAGTTCCGCGAAGAGGGCTTCGCGCCCGCGCCGCTGCTGGAGCACCTCGTGACCGCCGGGCGGCTCGGCCGGAAGACGGGGAAGGGCTTCAAGGACTACTCGGCCAGGTAACACTCGTGAGTTCTTCAGGACACGGGACCCCGTCGCGCAAGCGGTCGTGGCCGAGTTTCAGCCTCGCGGGAAAGGTCCCCAATGTGGCATTGGAGACGCTCAGCGTCTCCAATGCCACATTGGGGACATCGGCCACGAGCGGTGACCGGGCTGGGTAGCCTGGCCGTATGCCGGTTTCCTCGGGGGTCAGGAAGCGGATCAAGGAATTACTCGATCCGGACGACGAGATCCAGTACGTGTTCCCAGCCGACATCTTCGGCAGCACCAATCCCAGCGTGTTCTTCGCGGTCACCCGCAAGACGATCACGATCCTGACGACCGGCCGCCTGAGCAGGAAGTCGCCGAAACGCGTCATCTCGGTGACCCTGCGAAACCATCGGATCGGCCCCGTGGAGACGGGCGGCAACCCGTGGTTCAAGTTCAACGGCATCGTCTACGAGATCGACGACGAGTACATCGCGGCCGTCCACGCCGCCGACGCGGAGATCTCGCGGAATGCGGCAAAACCTGAAGATCCGCTGCCGGACCTCTAAGCTCCCCTGGGTGCGTCAGCTGACATACGGCGGGGTGCCGATCCCCGGCCTGAACGACCTGGTCCGGACTGCCATCCGGCTGCACCCCGCGCCGGGCGAGCCTCGCCATGACGAAAGCCACTTCGGCGGCCCGCTGCTCTGGCCGTCGGACGAGCCGTGGCCCGAGTGCCCGGTGACCTGGCCTCCCGACCCGGACGCGTCCGACGACGCCTGGGCGGGCGGGCATCCGCTCGACGGTCCGGTCCCGGTGATGGTCAGCGCGGCGCAGTTCTTCCGCGACGACTTCCCGGAGCTGCCCTTCCCGGAGGGCACCGACGTCCTCCAGATCCTGTTCTGCCCGATGCAGCACAACAGCCCGCATCATCAAGGGCCCGCGGTCCGGCTGGTGTGGCGCGATTCCGGGGAGGTCGAGGACATCGCGGACCCTCCGCCCGCGCCCGAGGAGGCCGACGTCGATCTCCTGCCGGCGCCCTGCGTCTTCGAACCGTGCTCTATCGATGAACTGCCCCGGCTCTGCGACTTCCCGCCGGAGACCCGCGCCGCGCTCGGCATCCCCGAGGACGCGCATGACGACCCTGAGGGCTGGCCGGAACTGGATCAGTATTCGAAGATCGGCGGCTGGACCCCCTGGTACACGACTGATCGCCACGAGCTGGGCTGCCGGGAGTGCGGCGCCGAGCTGCGGCAGACGATCGCGCTGGCCACGGAGGAGGACGAGGTCGGCTGTGGGTGCGACGTCGCCGAAGCACAGCCGGCGGGCTGGTCGTTCGCCCGGCAGGACGTACTGCACATCTTCACCTGCCCCACCGACGTCACCCACCCGTTCAAGGTCCGGATCGACTAGGCGGGCGGGAGCAAAGGTCCCCCGCTCCAGTGCTGGAAGACCAGGTTCGTGTGCACCCTGGCGACCTCGTCGCGGGCGGTCAGCTCGTCGAGCACCAGCCGTTGCAGCTCGGTCGCCGAAGCGGTGGCGACGTGCGCGAGGAAGTCGTCCGGTCCGGTGAGGTGGTAGACCGCGCGGACCTCGGGCAGGGACAGCAGATGCTCGACGAACGCGTCCACCAGCGTCCGCCGGTGCGGCCGGACCTGGACGAACAGGAGCGCTTCGAGCGGGCGGCCGAGTTTGGCGGCGTCCACCTCCGCGCGCTGGCCGATGATCACCCCGAGCTCGCGCAGCCGGTTGACGCGGTCGAGGCAGGTCGACGGCGCGATGCCGACCTCGGCGGCCAGATCCTTGTTCGAGATCCGGGCGTCGTTCTGCAGCAGCCGCAGAATCCGCAGGTCGACCGTGCTCAATTCGACAGAATCCGACATCTGCGAATGATATCCGAGGATATTGCGTTCGATCCGGAGAAAATCGCACCATCTCGGTATGACCGCAACGCTGCGCACCCGGGCCGTCCACGCCGGCCGTGACGATCTCACGGACCTCGGCGTCCACGCCGCACCGCTCGACCTGTCCACGACCTACCCGTCGCGGGACAGCGTCGAAGAAGCGGCCCGCATCGACGAGTTCGCCACCACGGGCTCGCTGTCCGGGCTCCCGGTCTACGGGCGGCTGAGCAATCCGACCGTCGAGCGGTTCGAGAAGGCGCTGGCCGAACTCGAAGGATTCGACGACGCCGTCGCGTTCGCCACCGGCATGGCCGCGGTGTCGGCCTCGCTGCTGGCCGCGGTCGCGCAGGGCAAGCGGCACATCGTCGCCGTCCGGCCGGTCTACGGCTGCACCGACCACATGCTCACGTCCGGTCTGCTCGGCACCGAGGTGACCTGGGCCGATCCGGAGGGCGTCGCCTCGGCGCTGCGCCCCGACACCGGACTGGTGCTGCTCGAAACGCCGGCGAACCCGACCCTGCGCGAGGTCGACATCGCCGAGATCGTGCGCGCGGCGGGTGAAGTCCCGGTGCTGGTCGACAACACCTTCGCGACTCCCGTGCTCCAGCGGCCCGGACGCCACGGGGCCCGCTTCGTCCTGCACAGCGCGACCAAGTTCCTCGGTGGCCACGGCGACGTCATGGGCGGCGTGGTCGCGTGCAACACCGAGGACGCCGGGATGTTGCGGCAGATCCGGTTCGCCACCGGCGGCGTGCTGCACCCGCTGGCCGGGTACATGCTGCTTCGCGGCCTTTCGACCCTTCCGCTGCGCGTCAACGCCGCGTCCGCGACGGCCGCCGAACTCGTCGAGCGGCTTCGCGGTCACGCGAACGTGAGCGCCGTGCACTACCCGGGCATCGGTGGTCCGCTGATCGCTTTCGAGGTCGACGGCGATCCGCACGCGCTCATCGGCGCGGTCCGGTTGATCACCCCGGCCGTCAGCCTCGGCAGCGTGGACTCGCTCATCCAGCATCCCGCGTCGATCAGCCACCGGATCGTCGCCGAGGACGACCGGCGCGGGGCGGGCGTCACCGACCGGCTCATCCGCATGTCGGTGGGGCTGGAGGACGTCGAGGATCTCTGGCACGACCTGGATCAGGCACTCAAAGCGTGCTGAATCACTGCGATCGTGATCACCGGGATGTCGACAAATCGTCCGACCTGGCTAACCTGGTCGGGTGAAAGATCTGGTCTCGTCCTGGGTGGAATCTTCGGCTCGTAGCACGCTTTCGCGGCTTCACGAGCAGATCGGCGTCGCCGGGCTAGCCGCGGCGGCGGCTCTTCCCGGGCTGTCGGCGGTCTTCGATCAGCACTCCGCCGCGGTACGGGACATCCTCGCGGCGGGGGTCGAAGGTTCGGCGGCCGTCGCCGGGGTGGTGCTGCTCGCCGGCTACACGCGAGGGCTGCTGGACGAAGCCAAGGCCAAGGGCTGGACATTCCGCGCCCCGGCCGATCTGACCGCCTGGAGTACCAGCGACTGGACGACCGCTCGCCTGGTCGGCGTGTGTTCGCTGGCCGCCACGATCGACGACAGCCGGGTAGGGCCGACCGGGAACGGATAGGGCGGCCGGACGCCCTACCCGTTCCCGTTCTAGGTCAGCGGTACTCCGGCGGAGGGGGCATTGACCCGCCGGGGGGCCGCTGGCCGGGATCCTGGTGCTGCGGCACCTGACCCTGGTTCGGCGGGAACTGCTGCTGGGCCGAGTGCTGGCCGCCTGCCGGGTTCGGATCGTTCACCGCGTGATGCCCGGCGGGCACCGGCTGGTGCGCGGTCGTCCGTTCGGTCGGCACGTCACCGGAGCGGCTCGCGTCCTCGCGACCCCGCTGGTAGGCCTCGGCCTGCGCCTTCGCGGCGGGGATCTCCGCCTCGGCCCGGCCGAGCCAGGTCTCCCAGCGCTGCTGCATCGGCTTGATCAGGCCACCGCCGACACCGACGACGGCGATCCCGCCGACCGTGGCGAGCACGGTGATCAGCACCGGCAGCGTGACCGCGGTGGCCACGCCGATCTGGTTCAGCGCGGCGATCGCGCCGAGACCCCAGATGAACACCGAGGCGATGGTGGCGAGCACCTTGCCGTAGGAAACGCCGCCGAGGGCGTTGCCCACCAGGTCCTTGACCGCCTTGGCGATCGCGCCGGCGATCACCACGATGACGATCGCGACGATGGCGCGCGGCAGCCAGGCCACGATGTCGTTGAGCAGCGAGCTCACCGGGTTCGGGCCGAACACGCCGAACGCGATCTGCAGGGCGATCAGCAGGATCGCGTAGTAGATGATCTTGCTGATGATGTTCGACGCGTCGAACTGGCCTCGCGCGAGCATCTGCTTGAAGCCCCCGCGTTCGAGGAGCCGGTTGAACCCGACCTTCTCGAGCACCATGCTCACGGCCTTCGCGATCGCCTTGGCGATCAGCCAGCCGATGAACAGGATGACCAGGAACGCGAGCAGCTTAGGGACGAACGTGGCGACCGAACTCCAGGCGCTGGACACGCCTTGACCGAAATCGACGGCCGCCAGTGCTGATGTGGCCACTGGGCTTCTCCCTTCCCACGACTGGAGGATCCAGACTGGTGGGAGGGAGGTACCCGCCATTCGGGCGATCACACGTTAGGCCACCCGAACGAGTGGTCAGCCGCAGCAGCCGCCTCCGCAGCAACCGCCGCCCCCACCTGCGGGAACAGGGGCCGGGCCGGAGGCCGATCCGGTCAGCGCGACGGTCGTCAGCAGCTTGACGGTGTCCTGGTGGCCCTCCGGGCACGGCGCGGGCGCGCCGGACTCGCTCATCGGCCGCAGCAGTTCGAAGGTCTCGGTGCACTCGCGGCAGCGGTAGGCGTAAGTCGGCATGCGCTCATCTTCTCATCCCGCACACCGCTCCGGAATGAGAAGCTGGCCGGGTGGAACTGCCTGTCGCGGCACACGTGCCGCATCTCGGCCAAGTCGTCCCGTCCGTGCTTTCCGCCCTCGGTGGCGCAGGGTTCGCCAACTCGCTGAGCCTGGCCGAGGCGTCCAGCGCGTGCGTCCTGCTCATCGACGGTCTCGGCTGGGAACTGCTGGCCGAGCACGCCGCCGACGCGCCCGTGCTCACGCAGCTGGCCAAGTCGCCGCTGCGGGTCGGTTTCCCCGCGACGACGGCGGCGGGGCTCGGCGCGATCGGCACGGGGCTGGCCTCGGGGGAGCACGGCCTGGTCGGCTACAGCTTCGAAGTCCCGGGGGCGGGCGTCATGAACGCGTTGCGCTGGTCCAGTCACGTGGACGGCGGCGATCTCCGCGGGGCGCTGCCGCCGCGCGAGGTGCAGCCCCTCCCGACGACGTTCGAGCGCGCCGCGGCCGCCGGGATCGCCACCAGTGTCGTGTCTTCGGCGAAGTTCGCCGACACCGCGCTCACCCGGGCGACGCAGTCCGGTGCCCGCTACGTGGGCGTCCACGCGCTCGGTGACCTGGCCGCCTGCATCCTGCGGTGTCTCGAGACGCGGCCGGCGTTCTGCTGGGGTTATCACAGCGAACTCGACATGCTGGGCCACATCTACGGCCCCGGCTCGTCACCGTGGCGGATGCAGCTGCGGCAGGTCGACAGACTGGTCGAGTCCCTTGTGGACGGTCTGCCGTCCGGCGCGCTCCTCGCGGTCGTGGCCGACCACGGCATGGTGACCGTCGAGGGCGCGCTCGACATCGACGAGACGCCCGCGCTGCTCGGCGGCGTCCGGGCCATCGGGGGCGAGGTCCGGGCACGGCACGTCTACACCGAACAGGGGGCGGAGGCCGACGTGCTGGCGGCCTGGCGCGAGGTGATCGGTGACCGGGCGTGGACCCTCTCCCGTGACGAGGCCGTCGAAGCGGGCTGGTTCGGGCCGGTCGCGGACCGGGTCCGGCCGCGGATCGGCGACGTCGTCGTGGCGGCGAAGGGGCGATTCGGGCTCGTGCGGGAACTGGCCGAGGCCGTCGAGTCCTCTCTGGTGGGTCAGCACGGCTCGCTGACCCCGGCCGAACAACTCGTCCCCCTGGTCCTCGCGCGCGGCTAACCCGCGCTCAGTCCGGCTTCCTCGCCGAGAAACTGATGGAGCGCTTCGGGACGTGGTCGACCTTGATGCCGGTGAATCCGGCGTCCTGGAGCCGGGGCCAGACCGAGACCGGGTCGAGGGCGTTCATCGTGTCGCCGAGGTGGAAAAGCCGGAACGGCACACTCGCCAGGCTGTCCATCGCCCGCAGGACTCCGCCGGGGCGGAGCACCCGGAAAGCCTCGGCGAAGATCGCGTCCTGCAACTTCGTCGTCGGCACGTGGTGCAGCATCGTGAAGCAGACGACGGCGGAGAACTCGCCGTCCTCGAACGGCATCGCCGCGCCGTCTCCCTGGACGATCCGCACGCGGCCGTCGAACTCGCGCTCGAGGAGGTCCGCCGACGCTTCGTCGATCTCGATGGAGGTGAGCCGGGGGACGAGTCCGACCAGCGCCCGGGTGGTCGCGCCGTAGCCGGGGCCGATCTCCAGTACGGAGTCACCGAGATCGAAACCGGCGATGTTGCCCGGCATCTCGTGGGCGACGGCCTTCGCCCACAGCGCGGAACTGCAGAGTTTGCGGTGCACCAGGTTCATCGGCATGAATCCGAAGCTAGCCGTGACCGGTAGGCGATAGGCTGCCAAGCGATGTCGAAAATCGGACTCCTTCCCCCGATGGCGACGGCGATGGTGCTCGGCGAGATGGATCTGCCCGCGGGCACCTGGTTGCCGTGGCACGAGCACGACGGTCACCAGCTCGCCTGGGCGGCGCGGGGGATCCTGAGCGTGAACGTCGGCGAGCAGCACTGGGTGCTCCCGCCGACGAGGGCGCTGTGGATCCCGGCCGGTGTCGTCCACCGGACCGGTGCCACCGCGCAGACCGTGTTGCGGGGTGTCTACGCGGCTCAGGACCGGTGCCCGGTCCGCTGGCCCGTGCCGACGCTCGTCGCCGTCCGGCCGCTGCTGCGGGAACTGCTGGACCACCTGGGCTCGGCCGCGCTCGACGACGGCGCCCGCCGCCGCGCCGAAGCCGTCGTCTTCGACCTGCTCGAACCGGTGGACGTCGTGCCGATCACCGTGCCGATGCCGTCCGACGAGCGGGCGCTGACCGTCGCCCGGGCGGTGATCGCCGATCCGGCGGACCGGCGTGCTCTCGCGGACTTCGCGCGCGACGTGGGCGCGAGCGAACGCACGCTCGCGCGGCTGTTCCTCGCCGAGTGCCGGACGACGTTCGGCGCGTGGCGGGTGCAGGCCCGGCTGCGCGCGTCACTGCCGCTGCTGGCCGGGGACATGCCGCTGACGGCGGTCTCCCGCCGGATCGGCTACTCGTCGCCGAGCGCCTTCGTCGTCGCTTTCCGACGGGCTGTCGGTGTGACGCCGGGCGCCTACTTCGGCGACTGAGTCAGGCCTCCGGTTACGGTTCCGGGGTGCCTCGACGTAACCGTCCCGACCGCGGTGGACGCCCCGACCTCGGCGCGTCGACCGGCTGGGCGCGCTCCGAATCCGCCACGGACGGGGAGTGGCTCGTCCGGACCGTGCCCGGCGCGCAAGCCACCAAGGACTACCGCTGCCCCGGCTGCGACCACGAGATCCGGCCGGGGACCCCGCATCTGGTCGTCTGGCCCGCCGACGACACCGGCGGGGTCGCCGACCGCCGCCATTGGCACAAGGCGTGCTGGGACGCTCGATCCCGACGCCGTCCGGGCCGCTGGTGAGTCAGCGCCGCAGGTGCAGTGAAGGTTCTCCCGCGAATTCCTCCTCCGTGTGGATCTTGAACCCGAGCCGCTCGGCGACCCGGATCGACGGGGTGTTGGACGCCATGATGTTGGCGATCACCGGGACGCCGGGGATCTCCCGCTCGGCCCAGTCGACGACGGCGGCAGCCATCTCCGTCGCGTAGCCCTTGCCCCAGGCGAACGGCCAGAAGCGGTACGCGAGGTTCAGCACGCGCTCGCCGTTCCATTCGTGATACCGGACTCCGCCGAAGCCGACGATGACCGCCGGATCGTCCGAAGCGGACACCGCGAGGTAGCCGAACCCGTGCTCGGCCCATTGCTTCATCCAGGCGTCGTACAGTTCCTGCGAACCTTCGACGGTGTGCGGCTCGGCGTTGAACTTGTTCGTCTCGGGATCGGCTTGCAGTGCGACGATGTTCTCGCGATCTTCCTCGCGCAGCCTCCGCAGCAGCAGCCTCTCCGTTTTGATCTCTGTCAGCACGGATCCGACGGTAGCGCGGGGGTGCGACAGAATTGTCGCCATGAAGGATCTACCGCTGGTACTGCTGCACGCTTTCCCCGTCGACGCCCGGATGTGGGACGCGGTCCGCGCGCCGCTCTCGGAGCGCCTCCGGCTGATCACGCCCGCCCAGCGCGGCCTCGGCCGCAGCCCACTGCCCGAAACCGGCCGGGAGCCGAGCCTGGACGACGCCGCCCGCGATGTCGTGGCGTTGCTCGACCGGCTCGAACTCGACAGGGTCGTTCTCGGCGGCTGCTCGATGGGCGGCTACCTGACGATGGCGGTGCTGCGCGTCGCACCGGAACGCGTGGGCGGCCTCGTTTTCCTCGACACCAAGGCGGCCGCCGACACCCCCGAGGCAGCGCAGGCCCGGCACGACCTCGCGGCCCGGGTCGAAGCCGAAGGCGCCGGGTGGCTGCCCGAAACCCTCACCCCCGGATTGCTCGCCGAGAACACCCGGCCCGAGGTGGCGGATCGGCTTCGTGAACTGATCACGACACAGCCGCCGTCGGGCATCGCGTGGGCGGCGCGCGCGATGGCGGCACGGCCCGATTCGGTCGAGACACTGCGATCGGCGAACGTGCCGGCGCTGGTCGTGGTCGGCGAAGAGGACGGCCTGACCCCGCTAGACGCGGCGAACGCCCTGGTGGAGACACTGCCGGACGCGACGCTGGTCGTGCTGCCGGAGGTGGGACATCTGACGCCGCTGGAGGATCCGGCCGGAGTCGTCGAAGCGATCTTGGGCTGGTACCCCGCGTAGAAACGTTTCCCTCGCCCCTTCAAAGGTATAGCGGACAGGGGGACTTGCGGCAAGCCCCCATTCCCGGTCCACAATTCGTGCCTTCACGTTTTGCCGAAGGGGGATTCCCATGCGTGTACTCCTGTCCACTATCGGGACGAGGGGTGAGGTACAGCCGCTGGTCGCCTTGGCGGTGCGATTGCGGGAACTCGGCCAGGAGGTCCGGCTGTGCGCGCCGCCGGATTTCCGAGAATGGGCCGAAGGGCTCGGGATTTCCTTCGCCCCGCTGGGTCCCGGGCTCCGGTCGACCGCGAAACCGGATTCCGCGATGACCAAGGCGATGGCCACGCCCGAGGGGCGGCGCGCGATGGCCGAGGCGATGGTGGTCGACCAGTTCGAGACGATGCCGGACGTGGCCGAGGGCTGCGACGCCGTCGTCGCGGGAATGGCGTTGAACATCGCCGCCCATTCGGTGGCGGAACGAAAAGGGATTCCTTATTTCTTCACCGCTTACTGCCCGATAACGCTGCCCTCACTGCACCATCGTCCGCCCGTTTTCCCGGGGTGGGCGCCGAAGAATCCGGATGCCACCATCCCGGCCTTGTGGGCCGACGACGCGGAACGGTGGAACGGGCAATGGGGCGAGGTGCTCGACGCGCGGCGGAAACTGCTGGGCCTGCCGCCGGTCGACGACGTCCGCGGGCACATCTTCACCGAACAGCCGTGGCTGGCCGCCGATCCGGTGCTGGCGCCGTGGCGGGGACCGTCGGCGCTGGACGTGCACCAGACCGGGGCCTGGATCCTGCCGGACCACAGCCCGTTGTCCCCGGAACTGGAGGCGTTCCTCGACGACGGGGAACCGCCGGTCTACTTCGGATTCGGGAGTGTCCGCGCTCCGGAGGAGATCGCGAAGGCGATGATCGAGGCGGCGAGGGCGCACGGGCGGCGGGCGGTCGTGTTCCGCGGCTGGACCGGACTGTCGCTGATCGACGACGAACCCGACTGCATCGCCATCGGGGACGTCAACCAGCAGGCGCTCTTCCCTCGGGTCGCGGCGGTCGTGCACCACGGCGGCGCCGGTACGACCACGGCGGCGACCCGGGCCGGGGTGCCGCAGGTGCTCGTCCCGCAGATGTTCGACCAGCCCTACTTCGCGCAGCGCGTCCGGGACCTCGGGGTCGGGACCTCGATCACCGGGGAGCCGACGGCGGAGTCGCTGACCTCCGCGCTGGCGGAGGTGCTGCGGCCCGAGGTCGCCGAGCGGGCCGGTCGCGTCGGCGGTGAGGTGCGGACGGACGGCGTCGATGTGGCGGCCCAGCTCCTGATGGCGTCGGTCTAGCGCCACGCAAATAGTCCTCTAGTCGCGGTGGTTCGCACTACCAACCTCCGCGACTAGAGGACTAAACGCGGGAGAAGTAGCGCTCCAGGGCCGCTTCGGCCTCCCCGAGCCGCGAAGGGAACCGCCGCGCGATCACGAACCGCCAGGGAACCTCGAACAGCCGCCGAAGCGCGATGAACGGCTCAAGCGACGAAGGCGCCACATCGGCCGGGTAGGCAGAGAGAGCCGATGCGCCCGCTTCCGCGTAGAGCACGCCGAGGTCCCAACCGAGCGGCCCGCGCCAGGTGTCCTCGAAGTCGAGCCAGCACGGCCCGGCCGCCGTCGCGACGATGTTCCCCGGGTGGGCGTCCCCGTGCAGCGGCCGCGCAGGCAAGTCAGGCAGTGCCGTGGTGACCCGTTCGAGTTCTTCGTACAGTCGCGGCGCCGCACCGTTCATGTAAGACCCGTGCCGGTCGAGCAGTGTCCGGAGTTCCCGGACCGGTCCGAGTTCGGGCAGTTCACCGGGGTAGTCCGCGAGTGCGGCGTGCACCCGTGCGAGCGACATCGCCACCTCTCGCGGCGACAGCGGGTGCCCTGGCTCATGAGGGGTGTAATGCCAGAGAGTGACCGGCAGGCCGTCGGCGAAATGCGGTCCCGCCGGGGGATCCGTGGTGGGTGAGACGACGAGCACATCACGTTCCGTGAGATACCTCGACAGCGCGACGTCGCGCGCGAGCCAGTCCTCGGGGGACGGCCTGGCGAAGCGCGTCGTGCCCGGCACCCGCGCCACCACCGGACCCAGTCTCACCAGCACGTTCGACTTGAAATGCAGCACCTCCGGATCACCCGTCGGCAGTCCGTACCGGTCACCTACAGCGACCGCGGCGGCCACTCCCGCACGCGTGTGTTCGTCGGTCACGGCGCGATCTTGCCAGCCGGTGCGCGCGACGGTGGGTAGTGAGGGCTACGATCCCCACTAGCCGCCGAAATGGGTCCCGAACCCGGCCGACGGCAGAACATTGACCACCACAAGGTTTGAGTGTTGGAGGCAGGAGTGACGGCCGTAGCCCCCAAGCCGATCGCCACGCGCCCGTACCCCGCGCGCGAGTCGGTTAAGGGTTCGTACCTGCTGCGGTTGTTCCGCACGACGGACCACAAGCAAATCGGCATCATGTATCTGGTCACGTCGTTCGCCTTCTTCATGGTGGGCGGCGCGATGGCGATGCTGATCCGCTCCGAGCTGGCGCGTCCCGGGCAGCAGTTCCTTTCGCAGGAGCAGTACAACCAGCTGTTCACGATGCACGGCACGATCATGCTGCTGCTGTACGCGACGCCGATCCTCTTCGGATTCGCGAACTTCGTGCTGCCGCTGCAGATCGGTTCGCCGGACGTCGCGTTCCCGCGGCTGAACGCGTTCTCGTACTGGCTGTACCTCTTCGGCGGCCTGATCGTGATGTCCGGCTTCCTGACGCCGGGTGGCGCCGCCGACTTCGGCTGGTTCGCCTACACCCCGCTGTCGGACGCCATCCACTCGCCCGGCGTCGGCGCCGACCTGTGGATCTCCGGTCTGGTCGTCTCGGGTCTCGGCACCATCCTCGGTGGCGTCAACATGATCACCACGGTGGTCTGCCTGCGAGCCCCCGGTATGACGATGTACCGGATGCCGATCTTCACCTGGAACATCCTGGTCACCAGCATCCTGATCCTGCTGGCGTTCCCGATCCTGACCGCGGCCCTGATGGGCCTGCTGGCGGACCGGCATCTCGGGGCGCACGTGTTCGACCCCGCGAACGGCGGCGTGATCCTCTGGCAGCACCTGTTCTGGTTCTTCGGCCATCCAGAGGTCTATATCGTGGCCCTGCCGTTCTTCGGGATCGTGTCGGAGATCTTCCCGGTCTTCAGCCGCAAACCGATTTTCGGATACAAGGGCCTGGTCTGGGCGACGCTGGCGATCGCCGCGCTGTCGGTGGCCGTGTGGGCGCACCACATGTACGCGACCGGCGCCGTGCTGCTGCCGTTCTTCTCCTTCATGACCTTCCTGATCGCGGTCCCGACGGGCGTGAAGTTCTTCAACTGGATCGGCACGATGTGGAAGGGCCAGCTGTCCTTCGAGACGCCGATGATCTTCTCGATGGGCTTCATCGTCACGTTCCTCTTCGGCGGTCTGACCGGCATCATGCTGGCCGCGCCGGCGATCGACTTCCACGTGTCGGACAGCTACTTCGTCGTCGCGCACTTCCACTACGTGCTCTACGGCACGATCGTGTTCGCCACGTTCGCCGGGATCTACTTCTGGTTCCCGAAGATCACCGGCCGCATGATGGACGAGAAGCTCGGCAAGTGGCACTTCTGGACCACGTTCATCGGCTTCCACGCCACGTTCCTGGTGCAGCACTGGCTCGGCGCCGAAGGCATGCCGCGCCGGTACGCGGACTACCTGCAGTCCGACGGCTTCACCACGCTGAACACGATCTCCACGATCGGCGCGTACATCCTCGGTGCCTCGACGCTGCCGTTCATCTGGAACGTCTTCAAGAGCTACCGGTACGGCGAGATCGTCACGGTGGACGACCCGTGGGGCTACGGCAACTCGCTCGAATGGGCGACGTCCTGCCCGCCCCCGCGGCACAACTTCACCGAGCTGCCCCGGATCCGGTCCGAGCGCCCGGCGTTCGAGCTGCACTACCCGCACATGGTGGAGCGCATCCACAAGGAGGGTGAGATCGGCTTCTTCGGGAAGCAGAAGGTCAACTCCCACCGGGCGCCGTCCCAGGTGCTCACCGAGGCGGTCATGCCGGGTGATCACTCCGAGGACAACTCCAGCGAGAAGTGACCCGATAAGCGGAAATGGCGCGTGCCCTGCCTCACACCGAGGTGCGGCACGCGCCTTTTTCATGTCCGGCTAAGAGAGACTGACCCCGTGACGCAGACACCAGTTCTCATCACCACCACCGGTCCCGACAAGCCGGGCGTGTCCTCGGTGCTGTTCGCCGTGCTGTCGCGCCATGACGTCGACATCCTCGACGTCGAGCAGGTGGTCATCAGAGGCCAGCTGGTGCTCGGCGTGCTCGCCGGGGTGTACCGCGACCCCGAAGGCCTGCAGGAATACGTCGAGCAGGCGATGGCGTCGGTCGGGATGCAGGTCGAGGTGAAGATCGGTTCGGCCATCGGCGCCGACCCGTTCGCCATCGGCCAGAAGGACTCGACGCATGTCCTGCTGATGCTCGGCCGCCCGGTGACCGCGCGGGCGTTCTCCGACGTCGCGCGCCGCCTCGCCGCGCTGAACGTCAACATCGACTCGATCCGCAGTGTCGCCGACTACCCGGTCACCGGGCTGGAGCTGTACACCTCGCTCGCCCAGGACACCCCGGAGGCCGACGCCGCGCTGCGCACCGCGCTGGCCGACGCCGCCGTCGAGGCCGGGATCGACATCTCGGTCGAGCGGGCCGGGCTCGCCCGCCGGGCCAAGCGGCTGGTCGTCTTCGACGTCGATTCCACGCTCATCCAGGGCGAGGTCATCGAGATGCTCGGCGCGCACGCCGGAGTCGAGCCTCAGGTCCGCGAGATCACCGAGGCCGCGATGCGCGGCGAACTGAACTTCAGCGAATCGCTGGAGCGCCGGGTCGCCCTGCTGAAAGGCCTGCCGGAGACGGTGCTCGACGAGGTCGCCGCGTCGATCGAACTCACCCCGGGCGCCCGCACGACCATCCGCACGCTGAAGCGGATGGGCTTCCGCTGCGGGGTGGTTTCGGGCGGGTTCACCAAGATCATCCAGGCCCTCGTGGACGACCTCGGCCTCGACTTCGCCGCCGCGAACGAGCTCGAAGTGGTCGACGGCAGGCTCACCGGCCGGGTGGTCGGGGAGATCGTCGACCGCGCGGGCAAGGCGACGGCGCTGCGCCGGTTCGCCGAGGAGTACGAGATCTCGCTGCAGCAGTGTGTCGCGGTCGGCGACGGGGCGAACGACATCGACATGCTGTCGGTCGCCGGGATGGGCGTCGCCTTCAACGCGAAGCCCGCGCTGCGCGAGGTCGCCGACACCGCGCTTTCGCACCCGTACCTCGACGCCGTGCTGTTCCTGCTCGGCGTCACGCGGGGTGAGATCGAGGCGGCCGACGCGGCCGACGGCCTCGAACTGTCCCGGCCATGAGCGTGCTGGAGCCGCTGGCCGCGCGCTACGCCTACTGGCTGGGGCTGCCGGCCGAAGACACGGTGGACACCTCGGACGAGGATCCCGCCGAGGTCCGCGCGATGCCGGTGATCCTGCGGATGGAACGCGCCGAACCGCCCTCCCGGACCGCTTTGCTGGAGGCCGCCGCGGCGGCCGCGGTCGCCGTCTGCCTCGACGAACGCGCCGGGCCCGAGGGTGAATGGCACGAGCCTCTCGAGGCCTGGGTCGACGGCCGGATCCGCAAGGTCGCCCGGCGTGCGCGGGGCGCGCATTGGCAGGCTGTCCAGGAGCTGCCCGGCATCACGATCGAGGTCGACGGTGCCGAGGCGCGGGCCCTGCTGCCCGGCCGCGTCGTCGATACGCCGAAAGAGGTCTCGCGGCTGCAGATCTCCGGGAGCGAACTCCCGGCCGACGAACCCGGCCCCGCGCCGGAAGGACTCCCGCGGTTGCTGCTGAACCCCGAGGTCTCGATGACCGTCGGCAAGGGCTCCGCCCAGGTCGGGCACGCGACGATGATCCTGGCCTCGTTGCTGGACGAGGCCGAACTGGCGGCCTGGGCCGAGACCGGGTTCCGGTGCTCGGTGCGGACTCCGCCGGTCGCGACCTGGAAAGCGCTGTGCCCGGTCGAGGATCCCGAAGGCTCGTGGCGCCGCGACGGTGTCGTCGCGGTTCGGGACGCGGGGTTCACCGAAGTCGATCCCGGAACCGTCACGGTCCTAGCCCAAAGGGCTTAACCTCCTATACTCCCCTCATGGGTGACCGGCTGATCGCCGGGCGCTATCGCTTGGAGGAGCGGATCGGCGCCGGGGGCATGGGCGTGGTCTGGCGTGCCACCGATCAGGACCTCGGGCGGGTCGTCGCGCTCAAACGTTCGCAGGCCGGGGACAGCGGCCAGATCCGGCGTGAGGCGCGGATCGGCGCGGGTCTGCATCATCCGAACGTGGTCACCGTTTTCGACGCCGTGATGGACGGTGACGACCGGTGGCTCGTCATGGAGTACCTGCCTTCGCGCAGCCTCGCCGACGTCATCGACGCCGACGGGCCGCTGTCGCCCGGCAAGGTGGCGAAGATCGGCGTGCAGCTCGCCAACGCGCTCGCGGCGATGCACGAAAAAGGCATGGTCCACCGCGACCTCAAACCGGGCAACGTCCTGGTGGCCGAGGACGGCACCGCGAAACTCACGGACCTCGGCATCGCGCAGTGGGCGGAGGTGACGCGCACAGGCGGTGGCCTCGACGTCGGGACTCCCGGCTACCTCGCGCCCGAGATGGCCGAGGGGCATCAGGCCGGTGCCGCGGCGGACGTGTTCTCGCTCGGCGCGACGCTGTTCACCGCCGTCGAAGGCACCTCGGTGTGGGGAGACCCGAACTCGGGACCGTTCGTCCAGCTCCGGCGGGCCACGTCGTACACCCTGGAGCCGATCCGCCAGGCGGGAACGCTGGCACCGGTGCTGACCGAGCTGCTGCGACGCAAACCCGCCGGGCGGCCGAACGCCGTCCGCGCGGCCGAGTTGCTGGCCGAAGTCGCGGATGTGGCCGCCCCGGCGCGGTCCCGGCAGGTCCGGGTGACCAAACGTGCCGTCGCGATCGGAAGCGTCGCCGCGGCGCTCGTCCTGGTCGGAGGCCTCGTCTACGCCCTGAAGGAACCGGCGTCGATGGCGGCCGCCCCGCGCCCGGCCGATTCGGTCGGCGACCTCCGGACGGCTGATCCCTGCGCACTGGTGGACCCTTCCGTGCTGAAGCAGTTCGGCACCCCCGAACTGGACACCGCCAACGGCAACTTCAACGCCTGCGGAATCCTGCTGCGCATGAGCCCCGACGACGGGGACATCGTCGACGTCCGCCTCGAACTGACGATCCCGAAAGCACCTTTGCTGGAGAAGCCGGTGCCGGGGCGGCTGAGCGTGCGCGAGGTGACGGGCCAGCCCGAGGAGAAGTGTGAGCGGGTCATCCCGCTGCCGGACGGCAACCAGGTCTGGGTGCACGCCAAGCACATCCAGGACTGGCACGCCCATCTGTGCGACTACGTCGATCCTGTCGCCGTGCACGCGACGGCCGTGCTGAACAGGGAACCGATCAAGCGCCGTCCCGTCCCCTTCCCCGCCGGCTCGCTCGGGAGTCTCGACGCCTGCGCGCTGGGCGGGGACTCGCCGTCGAGGGTCGTCGGTGGCCCTGCCGCGCCGGATCCCGTCTTCGGCAATTGGGAGTGCTACTGGAACCACCGCGACATGGAGGTGACGATCCGGTTCGAACGGGAGTGGGCGCCGTTCGAGGACGGCGGCACGCGCCTGGCTCTCGGATCGCGGGAAGCCTTCGTCGAGATCTCGTCCGAGTGGGAGGCTTGCCAGGCCGAGATCCCGCACCGGACCTTCACCGGCGACGGCCGGGCCATGATCGAGACGGTGGAGATCTACGTCTCGGACAAGGTCAAAAAGCCGCAGGAGATGTGCCCGGCGGCGGAACGGCTGGCCAGGGACATCGCGCCCAGGCTGCCGTCACTCTGAAAGGAAAACCGTGTCTTTGGAAGTCCAGCGCGACGGCGAACACCGCTTCATCGGCCGCAACGAACGCGGTGCCGAGGTCGTGATCGGCCGCAAGGGGGCCGAGGGCGCCTTCTCGCCCGCCGAATTGCTTCAGATCGCGGCGGCGGGCTGCTCGGCCGTCACCGCGGAGAACCTCATCACGCGCCGGATCGGTGAGGACTCGAAGTTCCGGGTCGGCGTGACCGCGGACAGGCGCGAAGGCGCTTCGGAACTCGACGCCGTCCACGTGGCCTTCGACGTCGACGTGTCCTCCCTCGCCGCGGCGGACCGGGAGGCGCTCGCGGTGGCGGTGGACCGCGCCATCGAGCGGCTGTGCACGGTGAGCCGGACGCTGAAGAAGGGCATCCCGGTCACGGAGACCTTCCCGGTCACGGAGACCTTCCCGGTCGAGTAGGCCTCCGGGATGCAATGAAGGGGACTTTCATTGCAGAATTTGCAATGAAAGTCCCCTTCATTGCACGGGGCTAGTGTTTGGCGGCGTGGCCTTCGGAGCTCCAGACCACGTACGCCTCGTCGGCGTCGGTGGTCATGGCCTCGATGAACTTCTCGTTGTCGAAGCCGGGCAGGGTCTGCAGCCGCTCGATCAGCGCGTCGGCGGCCGGGTCGCCGCTGGGGATCGCGGTGCCCTTCCCGTCGGCGCCGGCGAGCATGAAGAAGACGTCTTCCTTCCACGGGCCTTCAGGGATCACTCTGACCACCACCGCGGACAGCTCGGACCACGTGACGGCTTCCTCGCTTCCGTCCGCGAGCTGGCGACGCACCCCGGTGTCATCGACGCTGACGGTCCGGGATTGTGCGTTGGGCGACTCGTGGGACAACCGGTTCTCCCTGTCTTCGGCGTTCCGTTTACGGTACTCGGCCGTGTTCCAGGCCACTCAGGCCGGGGCGGCGGCGTCGAGGCGGCGCAGCGCGTCGCGGGCGACCTTCGGGTCCATGGTGGGCCAGAACGGCGGCAGCGAGGCACGCAGGAATCCGCCGTAGCGGGCGTTGGCCAGCCGTGAATCGAGGATCGCCACGACGCCGCGGTCGGTGACCGAACGGTGCAGGCGTCCGGTTCCCTGCGCGAGCAGCAGGGCGGCGTGCGTGGCCGCGACGGTGAGGAAACCGTTGCCGCCCCTGGCTTCCACGGCCCGCTGCCGCGCCGACGAGACCGGGTCGTCCGGGCGCGGGAACGGGATGCGGTCGACCACCACGAGCTGGAGCGACGGGCCCGGTACGTCGACGCCCTGCCACAGCGAGAGGGTGCCGAACAGGCAGGTGCGCGCGTCCTCGGAGAACTTCTGCACCAGCAGGCCGGTGGAATCGTCGCCCTGGCAGAGGATCGGCAGGTCGAGTCGCTCCCGCATCTCCTCGGTGGCCTGCTTCGCCGCGCGCATCGAGGAGAACAGACCGAGCGTGCGCCCGCCCGCGGCCTCGATCAGCTCGGCCAGCTCGTCCATGGTCGAGGGCTGCAGCCCGTCGCGGCCCGGCGGCGGCAGGTGTTTGGCCAGGTAGAGGATGCCGTTGCGCTTGTGGTCGAACGGGGAGCCGACGTCGAGGCCCGTCCACTTCGGGCCCTCTGCGTCGTCGCTGTCGGCGGGAGCGGCCTTCTCGGTCGCCGTGCCCGGTGACTTCTCGACCCTGGCCCCACCGGGCGGAAGACCCCATTGCCGGGCCATGGTGTCGAACGTGCCGCCCAGGGTCAGCGTCGCCGACGTGAGAACGGTCGTGTGCTGGTTGAAGACACGTTCGCGCAGCAGCCCCGCGACACCCAGCGGAGCGACCTTCAGCGCGGGCGGACGCGGGTTGGTGGAGAAGCGGTCCCCGGTCAGCCAGACGACATCGCGCTGATGCGCCTTGTCGTCGTCGAAGGCTTCGAGGAGCCGGACAGCGGTGTCGTGGACCTCTTCGAGCAGCGACCGCGCCAGTTTGCGGGCCGTGGCCTCATCGACGTCTTCCTTGCGGTCCTTGCCGAGCGAGGTGAGGCAGCGATGCGCGGCGTCGCGGACCGCGGGGATCGCGCCGTTGAGGGCCTGCGGCAGCGAGTCCATGCGCCCCGACGGCATGTCGTCGAGGATCAGGGCCAGCCCGTCGCTCGCCTCGAGCAACTGGTCGGCCACTTCGTCGTCGACCAGTTTCCCGCAGCGCCGGGCGGCGGCGGAGACCATGCCGCTGGTCAGCTCGCCGGTGGCCACCGACGTCACGCGGTCGACCAGGTCGTGCGCCTCGTCGATGATCACCAGGTCGTGGTCGGGGAGTACCTGGTAGCCCTGCAGCGCGTCGATCGCCAGCAGCGCGTGGTTGGTGATCACGACGTCGGCCTTGCCCGCCTCGGCACGGGACCGCTCCGCGAAGCAGTCGGTGCCGATGGGGCAGCGCGAGGCGCCGAGGCATTCCCTGGCCGTGACGGAAACCTGGCGCCACGCCTGATCCGAGACACCGGGGACGAGCTCGTCGCGATCGCCTGTCTCGGTGTCGGACGACCATTCCCGCAGCCGCGTGACCTCCTTGCCCAGCCGGGAGACGGCGAACGGGTCGAACAGCTGCTGGTCTTCCGGCTCGTCCGGGGCGCCGGAATCGAGCCGGTGGAGGCAGAGATAGTTACGGCGGCCCTTGAGGATCGCGAAGGTGGGCTCGCGGCCGAGGGGCTTCTTCAGCGCCTTCGCCAACCGAGGGAGGTCTCGATCGACCAGCTGGCGTTGCAGGGCGATGGTGGCCGTGGAGACCACGACCGTGGCCTCTTTCTCGACCGCGTGCCGGATCGCGGGAACGAGGTACGCCAACGACTTCCCGGTACCGGTGCCCGCCTGGACGGCCAGGTGCTCACCGGTGCGGATGGCGCGGCCGACGGCGTCCGCCATCTGGACCTGGCCCTCGCGCTCGGCACCACCCACGGACTCGACCGCGTGGGTCAGGAGTTCGAGGACACCGGGGAAGTCAGCACGGGAGGGCACGGGACAAGACGATAGCCGGGGCCACCGTCAAGATCCTGAGGCCCGTGCAATGAAAGGCCCGTTACTTGCGAAATTTGCAAGTAACGGGCCTTTCATAGCAGCGCTTGGGGCAGTGAAAGGGCCGGTCACACGTCCTTGCGGAAGCGAGAGACCAGCGCCCAGGTGCCCGGAAGCAGCGCCGCCGCGACGGCGATCTTCAGCGCGTCCCCGATCAGGAACGGCACGACACCCTTCGCGAGCCCGGCCGACAGGCCGACATTCAGCGAGGCCATCAGCCACGGCACGCCGATCGAGTAGATGGCGAGGTTGCCCAGCACCATCGTCCCCGCCATGCGCAGCGGCGTGCGGTCCCCGCCGCGGCCGGCGAGCGCGCCCACCAGCGCACCGGCGAAGACGAATCCGACGATGTAGCCGGCGCTGGGGCCGAACAGGCCCGAAGAGCCGTCCTGGAACCAGCCGAAGCCGGCCGCGCCGACGGCGAGGTACAGCGCCATCGACAGCGCGCCGCGCTTCCAGCCGAGCGCGGCGCCGACCAGCAGGGCGGCGAACGTCTGGCCGGTCATCGGCACCGGCGAGCCGGGCACCGGGATCATGAGCTGCGCGGCCGCACCGGTCAGGGCGGCACCACCGGCGACCAGGACCGCGTCACGGACCAGAGCGCCGGGAACGAGGTCGGCGAGAACCGGACGGTGGCCGGCCACAGACAGCGAAGACACTCAGACCTCCTATGAGTACACGAATGTGAACCGAGGTTAACGCCAGACGGCGGGCCGCGGACCGAATGTCGGCCACCTCACGGTCATCGTCCGTCCACTCGTCCGGGTGGCGTGGACCTGCGCCGGTCAGGCTCTTGGTGAAGGCTGCCGGACATGAAGAAACTCGGTTCGAGGCTGTTGTCGGTGACGATGCTGACCGGGGCGCTGGTGACGGGGGTCCCGGCGATCGCGTCGGCCGACGCGGCACCCGCGACGGCGTCGGCGTCGGTCGGTTCGCTCGACGTGGAGATCGGCGACGAGCACGTCGTCACCGGCGATCTCGCGCCGTGCGACGTCGACGGGCCGCTGACCGGGAAGACCCAGGGCGGGTCGACCGGCGATTTCGCCCGGTTCGGCGGCGGTGACTCGAACTGCGGCCGGACCGGCGCGGTGGCCGTCGCCGAGGCGTCCGGACGGCGGTTCGAAACCAGCCTGCTCAAGCGCTTCGGCGGTCCGGTGATCAAGGTCCGCACGTTCATGGCGAAGTGCAGCACCACCAAGGACGGCAGCCTCGGCTACATCGAGTTCGGCGACGTCACCGGGTTCACGCTGCCGGAGAACATCCCGCAGAACTACCGGCTGACCATCGCCGGCGGCAAGGGCGGGACGGCGCTGGCGTCGCTCACGGTCAACGAGACCGTCACGCCGACGCCGCCCGACGGGAGCCTCGTGACGCACATGCTGCACATCAAGCTGTTCCCGCAGGGCGGCGGACCGGCGAAGGGCGACATCTACCTCGGCACCGCGCGCTGCGACCCCTACGGCAAGAAGAAGCCCTGACCCTCGCGTTTAAGTGCGCGAGACGTACTTCGCGGCCGCGGCGACGAACTCGCCCGCCCTGGTCGCGAGGTCCGTCAGCGATCCGCCGGAGGTGAGCGCGTCGCCGAGCAGCGGAGTGGCCGCGGCGACGGCGATCGAACCCGACTCGAGGTACTTCGCGACGTCGGCGAGGTGCACGCCGCCGGTCGGCACGAGCGGGATGTCCGGCATCGGCGCCCGGATCGCCCGCAGGTAGGCGACCCCGCCGACGGCGGCGACCGGGAACACCTTCACCGCCGCCGCGCCGAGGCGCCAGGCCTGGTCGATCTCGGTCGGGGTCAGCGCGCCGCAGACCACCGGCAGCCCGCGTTCGTGCGCGCGCTCCAGTACCAGCGGGTTCACCGTCGGCGTGACCAGGAACGTCGCGCCCGCGTCCGCCGCGATGTCCACATCGGACGGTTCACGCACGCTCCCGGCGCCGACGTGCGCGTCGTCGCCGAGCTTCTTGCGGATGACGGCGATGGCTTCCGGGGCGCCCGGCGTGGTCAACGCCGCTTCGAGCACCCGCACCCCCGCCGCGTGCAACACCGTGGCGGCGTCGGCGAAGCGGTTCGCGTTGTCGGCTCGCAGGATCGCGATGAGCCGGTTTTCGATCAGGGTGTCCTGGAGGTGGTGCTGGATCATGCGGTCGGGACCGGCGCCTTCCCGGTGTAGGTCACGCCGGCCTCGTCGAAGTCCTTGAGCGCCGCGTCGACCGTCGGCTGCGAACCGCCGACGGTGAGGTCCAGCAGCACTCGCACGGTGAAGCCCGCCTTCGCCGCGTCGAGCGCTGTCGCGCGCACGCAGAAGTCGGTCGCGATGCCGACGACGTCGACCTCGGTGACGTCGTGCTCCTTCAGCCAGGCGTCGAGCGTCTTGCCGTCACGCGCGTTGCCCTCGAAGCCCGAGTACGCGGCGGTGTACTCGCCCTTGGAGAAGACCTCGCTGACCGGGACCACGTCGAGCGCCGGGTGGAACGACGCGCCGGAGGTGCCCGCGACACAGTGCCGCGGCCAGCTGTCCTTGAAGTCCGGCGTCTCGCTGAAGTGGTCGCCCGGGTCGATGTGGTAATCGCGGGTGGCGACGACGTGCGCGTAGCCGCCCTCGGCGGCCTGCTTGGAGATCGCTTCGGCGGCGGCGGCGCCACCGGGCAGGCCGAGCGACCCGCCTTCGCAGAAGTCGTTCTGCACATCGACCACGATCAAGGCGGTCCCCATGTGTTGCTCCTGAGTTCTCTCTAGACGAATACGGTCGGGATGGCGGGCTCGCCGTGCGAAAGCTTGAGGCCTTCCCACGGCAGGCTCACCAAAGCCCGTCGCAGCCGCTGGCGCGCGTCGTCCAGCGTGGGCAAATCATCCACCGTCCGGCCGTCCCGGACCAGCGGTATCTGCAATTCGTGGTCGTCCGGTCCCCGTTCCGGTGCCGTCGAGGCGGCGGTCCAGATCACCTCTTCGACGGCGGTGCCGGTGCCGCGGTGCCGCCGCAGCGCGGATTTCCGGCCGCCGCGGGACTCCTTGTGCGCGCTGCGCTTGGCGACCGGCCTGCCGTCGACCTCGACGAGTTTGTAGACCATCCCGGCGGTCGGCGCGCCGGAACCGGTGACGACCGAGGTGCCGACGCCGTACGCGTCGACGGGTTCCGCCCGCAGCGCCGCGATGGCGTGTTCGTCGAGGTCGCCGGACACCACGATGCGGGTGTCCTTGGCGCCGAGGGCGTCGAGCTGCTCGCGGGCCTTGCGGGCCAGCGGGCCGACGTCGCCCGAGTCGATGCGGATCGCGCCGAGCTCGGTCCCGGCCACCCGGACGGCCGTCTCGATGCCCTTGGTGATGTCGTAGGTGTCCACCAGGAGGGTGGTGTCGGTGCCCATCTTGTCCACCTGCGCGCGGAAGGCCTCTTCCTCGCTGTCGTGCAGCAACATGAACGCGTGCGCGACGGTGCCCCGCGTCGGGATGCCGTAGCGGCGGCCCGCTTCGAGGTTGGACGTCGTGGCGAAACCGGCGAGGTACGCGGCCCGCGCGGCGGCGACGGCGGCCCACTCGTGCGTGCGGCGCCCGCCCATCTCGATGATCGGCCTGCCGTGCGCGGCGCCCGACATCCGCGCCGCCGCGGACGCGATCGCGCTGTCGTGGTTGAGGATCGAGAGGATCAGCGTCTCCAGCACGACGGCGTCGCCGAAGGAGCCGGTGACGGTCAGGATCGGGGAGCCGGGGAAGTAGAGCTCACCCTCGGCGTAGCCGTCGATGTTCCCCGAGAAGGAGTACTCCGAGAGCCACGAAAGGGTGGCGTCGTCGACGACGGCGGTCGCTTCCAGCTGGCTCAGCTCGGCATCGGTGAACCGGAAGTCCGCGATCGAGTCGAGGACCCGGCCGGTGCCCGCGACGACGCCGTAGCGGCGGCCGTCGGGGAGACGACGTGCGAAGACCTCGAAGACACACGGCCTGTCCGCGGTCCCGTCGGCCAGCGCGCTGGCCAGCATGGTCAGCTCGTAGTGGTCGGTGAGCAACGCGGTGCCGGCGCCAGTGGCCGCCTCGGGGGAACCCATGGTGCCAGCCTATTCACTCACATGGCCGGACCTGCCAACCCGTACCGGGTTGGGCCCGTGACACCATGGAGTGCATGTCCACGCCTGTCGCATCCGAGCAGACGCAGGTTGATCCACAGGGAGTAGAAGTCGTCTCTGAGGACAATCCCTGGCGGACGGTCGTCTGGAACGATCCGGTGAACCTCATGTCGTACGTGACGTACGTGTTCCAGAAGCTGTTCGGTTACAGCCGGGACCACGCGACGAAGCTGATGCTCGACGTGCACCAGAAGGGCAAGGCGATCGTGTCCTCCGGTTCCAAGGAGAAGGTGGAGATCGACGTCGCGAAACTGCACGCGGCCGGCCTCTGGGCGACGATGGAGCAGACTTCATGAACGGATGGCGCCGCAAAGGCGAGACCATCGTCGCCGGGTTCGAGCAGCAGGAGGCCGCGGTCCTGCGCGGTCTGGTCAGCCAGCTGGAGGACATGCTCACCGCGCGCGCCGAGGAGGCGCCGCAGGACGAGCTGGCCGAGCTGACCGGGATCCGCACCGGCCCGACGGAGTCGCCGGACGATCCGGTGCTCTCCCGGCTGTTGCCGGACTTCCACAAGCTGGACCCGGACAACCCGACCCGCGAGGACCTCGACTCGGCCGCCGCGATGCGGTCGCTCCACGAGCCCGACCTCCTGGACAAGAAGGTCGGCGTCGCCAAGATCGTGCTGGACACCCTGCCGCGGGACGGCGGGAACGTGCGGCTGACCTTCGAACAGGCCGACGCGTGGCTCGGCGCGCTCAACGACGTCCGGCTGGCGCTGGGCACCGCGCTCGACGTCACCGAGGACATGCCCGACGAACTGCCCGAAGACGATCCCCGCGCGCCGCATCTCGGCGTCTACCACTGGCTGACCTGGGTGCAGGAGACCCTCATCCAGTCGCTGACATCGTGATCACCGACGTTCCCGGCGTGCTGGTCGGGCACCACGAGCGGGTCGGCGACGGCTGGGCGACCGGGACGACGGTCGTGCTGGTCCCCGGCGGTGCCGTCGGGGCCGTCGACCAGCGCGGCGGCGCGCCCGGCACGCGGGAGACCAATCTGCTGGAGCCGGAGAACCTGGTCCAGCACGTCAACGCGATCTGCCTGTCCGGCGGGAGCGCGTACGGGCTGGCCGCGGCGGACGGCGTCATGCGCTGGCTCGCCGAGCGGAACCTGGGGATACCGGTCGGGACGCGGCCGCACGAGGTGGTGCCGATCGTGCCCGCGGCGGTGCTGTTCGACCTGCCTCGTAGCGACTGGGGAAACCGCCCGGACGCCTCTTTCGGCTACGCCGCCTGTGAAGCGGCCGTGGCCGGTCCGGTACCGCTGGGGACCGTCGGCGCGGGCGCCGGGGCGAAGGCGGGATCACTCAAAGGTGGGATCGGGACGGCCTCGGAGCGGGTCGGGGAGTTCACCGTCGGCGTCGTCGCCGCGGTGAACGCCGCCGGAGAGGCCGTCGATCTCTCGACCGGCCGTGCGTTCGCGGCGGATCACGAGGTCGACGGCGAGTTCGGCGTCCGCTGGCCCGAGAGGCCCGGCGACGTCGAGGCGAAGGCGGCGGGGCTCAACACGACCATCGGCGTGGTCGCGGTCGACGCGGCACTGTCCAAGGCGGAGGCGCGACGGCTCGCGGTGGCCGCGCAGGACGGTCTCGCCAGGGCCGTGCGGCCGGCGCACACGATGTTCGACGGCGACACGGTCTTCGCGCTGGCGACCGGCGACCGGGAGCTTCCCGGCGGCGCGGGCCCGGTCGCGGCGACCCGGCGCGCGGCCGTACTGGACACGCTCTGCTCGGCGGCCGCGCGGGCGTTCGGGCGGGCGATGGTGCACGGCGTGCTGAACGCCACTTCCGCCGGAGGCATGCGCGCCTACCGCGACGTCTGGCCCGAAGCCCTCGCGTAACGCGGAGGTGCCGTCCGTTGATCAAGTCGGCATGCACCCTGGGGGCTCGTGGATCATCGAGATCCACAACGACAACATCAACACCTACGGCGGTGTCACGCTGGTGCTGACCGACGTGCTCGGCTACACCACCGAGACCGCGTACCGGGTCGCCGGTGACATCGACCGCCGCGGCAAGGTCGAGCTGGCTCCGGGGCCGTGGGCGGAAGCGGAGAAGCTGGTCGCGGCGCTGCAAGTGCGTGGCCTTCGCGCGAGGCTCCGGCATGCGTGACGGGGCGAGCGCGGTCCGGGAGGGTGACGGCGTCCGGCTCGACCTGACGGAGAACGTGGCCGAAGTGCTGCGAGGGATCCTGGTCGAGTTCGGCCAGGCCCTGGAGTCTGGGGCCGAGGACGTCCGGGACGACAGGTTGTTCCCCGACGCCTACCGCAAGAAGGGCGACAGCGAAGGCTTCCGAGAGCGTCACGGCGCGGAGATGCGCGCGGAAGTGCGGGCCACGCTCGCCAGGATCCTCGGCCGGTGGCCGGGCGGGACGAGTCTGGTCCTCGACCGGGCCGGGGTCGCCGACCTACGGCTCGTGCTCGTCCACGCGCAGGTCAGGTACCTGCGCCGCCCTAGGTGGAAGGCCCATCCGCCGAACGACTTCGTGGCCAGGCGAGACCGCGATGTGAAGTCCGCCTGGCTCGCCTCGCTCGAGAACCTGATCACGACCGCGATCCTCGACGACCCGGCGGCTCCGGGCGTCCACACGCTCTGAGTGGTGGCAATCTCAGAGTGTGGATAGGTCGCGTCCAGCACCTAAGATGTGCGATGTGCTCCGGATCCGCCGTGAACTCGTCGACGAGATCGTCGCCCATGCCCGCCGTGACCATCCCGATGAGGCGTGCGGGGTGATCGCCGGTCCCGAGGGATCGGACAGCCCCGAGCGGTACATCCCGATGCTGAACGCGGCGCGCTCGCCCACGTTCTACGAATTCGACTCGGGCGACCTGCTCAAGCTCTACCGCGAGATGGACGCCAACGACGAGGTGCCGGTGGTCATCTACCACTCGCACACCGCGACCGACGCCTATCCGTCTCGCACCGATGTCTCGTACGCCTCGGAACCCGACGCGCACTACGTGCTCGTCTCCACCAAGGACCCCGATTCGCATCAGTTCCGGTCTTACCGGATCGTGGACGGGGAGATCACCGAGGAGCCCGTCGAGATCACCGGCTGAACCCCGGCCCCGGGAATAACCCGGACCGGCCCGAACGTCTGCGTAGCAGAGAACCCACCGGAGGTAGAAAACCATGGCCGTGACCGTGTCCATCCCGACCATCCTGCGTACGCACACCGGCGGCGAGAAGTCCGTCGAGGCGAGCGGCAAGACCGTGCTCGAGGTGATCGACGACATCGAGTCCCGCCACGGCGGCCTCAAGGCCCGCCTGGTCAAGGAAGAGAAGCTTCACCGCTTCGTCAACGTCTACGTCAACGACGAGGACGTCCGCTTCTCCGGTGGCCTCGAGGCCGAGGTCAAGGACGGCGACACCCTGACCATCCTGCCCGCAGTGGCCGGAGGCTGATCCATGGCTCGCTTCGAGTCGCTGCTCGACACGCTCGGCGGCACCCCGCTGGTCGGCCTGCCTCGGCTTTCGCCCACCCACGACGTGCGGTTGTGGGCGAAGCTGGAAGACCGCAACCCGACCGGTTCGATCAAGGATCGCCCCGCGCTGGCGATGATCGAGGCCGCCGAGCGTGAAGGCAGGCTCCGGCGCGGCTCCACGATCCTGGAGCCGACGTCGGGCAACACCGGGATCTCGCTCGCCATGGCCGCGAAGCTCAAGGGCTACGGCCTGGTGTGCGTCATGCCGGAGAACACCTCCACCGAACGCAAGCAACTGCTGCAGGCGTACGGCGCGCGGATCGTCTTCTCCCCGGCCGCCGGCGGGTCCAACGAGGCCGTGCGCCGGGCGAAGGAACTGTCCGAGGCCAACCCGGACTGGGTGATGCTCTACCAGTACGGCAACCCGGCCAACGCCGAAGCGCACTACCGCGGCACCGGGCCCGAACTGCTCAAGGACCTGCCGACGCTGACGCATTTCGTCGGCGGCCTCGGCACCACCGGCACTCTGGTCGGGGTCGGGCGCTACCTGCACGAGGCGAAGCCGGACGTGCAGATCATCGCGGCCGAGCCGCGCTACGGCGAGCTGGTGTACGGCCTGCGGAACCTCGACGAGGGGTTCGTCCCGGAGCTCTACGACGCGAGCGTGCTCAACGGCCGCTTCTCCGTGGGCGCCTACGACGCGCTTCGCCGGACACGTGAGCTGCTGGAGCACGAAGGCATCTTCGCGGGGATCTCGACCGGTGCCGTGCTGCACGCGGCGCTGGCCGTCGCCGAGAAGGCCGCCGCTTCGGGGAAGCCCGCCGACGTGGCCTTCGTGGTCGCGGACGCGGGGTGGAAGTACCTCTCTACGGGCGCTTACTCCGGTTCGCTCGACGAAGCTGCCGAGAGGCTCGACGGGCAGCTCTGGGCCTGACCCCTGGCTGCAATGAAGGGGACTTTCATTGCAAATTTCGCAATGAAAGTCCCCTTCATTGCACGCGGGGCGCTGGCACGATGGCGGGCATGAAAGTCATCGGGTTGCTGGGCGGGATGAGCTGGGAATCGTCGGCCGAGTACTACCGGCTGGTCAACGAGCGCGTTCGTGAGCTGCGCGGCGGGTACCACTCCGCGCGCACCGTGCTCTACTCCGTGGACTTCGCCGAAATCGAAGCGATGCAGGCCGAAGGACGCTGGGACGACGCCGGCCGGGAACTGAACCGAGCCGCGCGCGGCCTCGAAGCCGCCGGAGCGGACTTCGTCGTCTTGTGCACCAACACGATGCACAAGGTCGCTGACCAGCTCACCGACGGCCTCGGCATTCCGCTGCTGCATCTCGCGGACACCACGGCCACCGCGATCAAAGCCGCGAACCTCGGGCGCGTCGGGCTCCTGGGCACCGGTTTCACCATGGCCCAGCCGTTCTACCGCGAACGCCTCACCGCGCACGGGCTCGACGTGCTCGTGCCGGACGAGGCCGATCGCGAGACGGTGCACAGGGTCATCTACGACGAGCTCGTCCACGGCGTCGTCACCGACGAGTCGCGCGAGCGGTACCGCGAGGTCATCGCGCGGATCGTCGAGGCGGGGGCGGAGGGCGTCATCTACGGCTGCACCGAGATCGAACTGCTCGTCGGCCCCGAAGACAGCCCGGTGCCCACGTTCCCCACCACCAGGCTGCACGCCGAAGCGGCCGTGGACTACGCGCTCGGCAAGATCTCGCTCCCCGCCGCCAAGTGATGTTCGTGCTGCGCGAAGGCTTGCCGCCACAGCCTGTCCTGTTCTTCACCGGTGAATCCGGCGCGCGGCACGCCGAAGACGTCCTCGATCGCCGTCCACCACTCGGCCGGTGACTCCAGCACCGCCTTGCCGCCCGGCAGACGGCTCAACGTCAGCGCGCGCAGCGAGTCCACGCCATCGGCGTCCCGGCGTTGCAGCACGAGTGTGCGGACGAAGCCGGAATCCGCGGACGTGGACAGCTCGACGTGCTTCTCGGCGAAGTCCGGCATCACGGCCGTCTCGGGCGCGAAATCCATCCCCAGGAAGCTGCCTTGCGGATCGTGGTCGAACCGCCATCCGCCGGGGGTGACCTCCGAGGCCCGCATGCCGAACACCAGCGACCCCTGTTTGTACTCGCCTTCGAGCAGCGGGATCGGCTCGTGGATGCCGTCGCCGAGCCCCACGTCGACGAACCAGCCCGTTTCCGGTGCCTCCGCCAGCCCGGACACCGTCAGCGGCAGGTGGTTGAGATGGATCCCGGCCGGGTCGCCCGGCATCTGCGCCCCACCCGGATGCCGCGTGACCTGGTAGCCGAGCGCCGTCAGCAGGGCGGAGAACGCGCCGTTGAGGTGATAGCAGTAGCCACCGCGACCGGCGGCGATCCGGCCGAACGACACCGCCGGATCCAGCGACGTCACCCGGCCCAGCTGGACTTCGAAATCTTCGTACGGCACCCGTTCCACATGGGCCGCGTGCAGCCGGAAAAGCGCGCCGAGGCTCGGCGGCTCGTGCTCGAGGCCGAGTCGCGCGAGGTAGACCGGCACGTCGACGTGCTCGGAAGAAGGCATCCCCATGCGAGCGACCGTAGTACCCCCTACCGACAATTCAGGGTTCTCACGGAGGCGATCTCGCCGATCCCCGTCGTAGCCTGGGGAGGTGACCACTTTGCCTTCCCAGCCGGTCCCGGCGAGCGAGTCGTCCGGTACTGACCCGGCCAAACGCGTCCTGCCGCCGAACCCGAAGGCCGCCGTGATCGTGGCGCTGGCCTTCACCGCGCTGCTCTACCTGGTCGAGCTGGTCGACGTCGTGCTGCCCGCCGACCTCGACCAGAGCGGCGGCATCGTCGCCCGTGAAGTCTCCGATCTCGACGGCGTGCTCTGGGCGCCGTTGCTGCATTCCGGCTGGGGACACCTGTTCTCCAACACCGTCCCGGTGCTGGTGTTCGCCTTCCTCGCGATGGCGGCGGGCATCGGCCGGTGGGTGCTGGTGACCGCGATCATCTGGGTGCTGTCGGGTCTCGGCGTCTGGCTGATCGCGCCGAGTGGCACGGTGACCGTGGGAGCGTCCGGCGTCGCCTTCGGATGGCTCGCGTTCCTGCTGGTCAGGGGCATCTTCAACCGTTCTGCCGGGCAAATTCTGGTCGCCGTCCTGCTGCTGGGCATCTGGAGCGGAATGCTCTGGGGACTGCTGCCGGGCGATCCGAACGTCTCGTGGCAGGGCCACCTGTTCGGCGCGCTGTCCGGGATCTTCGCGGCCTGGGTGGTGGCGAGGATGGACAAGACCCGAGCCAGGCAGGCCTCTTCAAACGGGACTCCCGGCGGTGCCGGTAACCTCGCCGGGTGACCAAGCCGAGCGCCGACGCCCCGATCGGCGTCTTCGATTCCGGAGTGGGCGGGCTCACCGTCGCCAGGGCGATCCTGGAGCAGCTGCCCGGTGAGCAGTTGCGCTACGTCGGCGACACCGCCCGCAACCCGTACGGTCCGCTTCCCATCGCGACGGCGCGCCAGTACGCGCTCGAGGCCTTGGACGACATCGTCGAGGGCGGGGTGAAGGCGCTGGTCATCGCCTGCAACACCGCCTCCGCCGCTTGTCTGCGCGATGCGAGGGAGCGCTACGACGTCCCCGTGGTCGAGGTCGTCCTCCCGGCCGCGCGCCGGGCCGTCTCGGCCACGCGTTCCGGCCGGATCGGCGTCATCGGCACCGAAGGCACCGTCCGGTCCCGCGCCTACGACGACGCCTTCAACGCCGCTCAGGACGTCGAGATCACCAGCGTCGCGTGCCCGCGGTTCGTGGACTTCGTCGAACGCGGGATCACCACCGGGCGCCAGGTGCTCGGGCTCGCACAGGGTTACCTGGAACCACTGCTGGACGCACAGGTCGACACCCTCGTCATGGGCTGCACTCACTACCCGTTGCTGTCCGGGGTGCTGCAGATCGTCATGGGTCAGGACGTCACGCTGGTGTCCAGCGCCGAAGAGACCGCGCGTGACCTCGTGCGCGTCCTCACCGAGGACGATCTCCTCGCCGAGCGCGACACCCCGCCGCGGCACGAGTTCGTCGCCACCGGATCCGCCGAGCCGTTCACCAGACTCGCTCAGCGGTTCATGGGTTTCGCTCCGGGTGTGCTGGCTCCCACCAGTGCGTAAAATCGCCGATTCCGTGCTTAAGGTGTCACAGTGCGTCTCACGATCCTCGGCTGCTCAGGCAGCATCCCCGGGCCCAACGCCGCCGCGTCCGGCTATCTGATCGAGGCGGACGGGTTCGTCCTGGGGCTCGAACTCGGCAACGGGACACTCGCCAGGCTGCAGGCCTTGCGCGACCCGTTCGATCTGGACGCGCTGATCCTTTCGCATCTCCACCCCGACCACTGCGCCGACGTCAGCGCGCTCACCGTGCTGCGGCGCTACCACCCCGCGCCGCCGTATCCGGCGAGGCCGCGCAGGCTGCCGGTGTACGGGCCGTCGGACGTGCACGAGCGGCTCGCCCTTGCTTACGCGGCGAACGAGGAGGAGCGGGCGATCACCGATCTGTCCGACGTCTTCGCCTTCGACGCCCTGCGGACCGAGCCCATGCGGATCGGGCCGTTCGAGGTCACCGCGGTCCCGGTCGACCACCCGACCCCGGCGTTCGGGCTGAGGTTCGCGCACGGCGGCAAGACCCTCGCCTACACCGGGGACACCGGCGTCTGCGACACCTTGACCGATCTGGCCGCCGGCGTCGACGTCCTGCTGTCCGAAGCGTCCTGGACCGACTCGCCCGACCGGCCGGCCGGCGTCCACCTGTCCGGCAAGGAAGCGGGAGAACTGGGGCGCAAGGCGGGGGTGGGGCGGCTGCTGCTCACCCACGTCGCGCCCTGGACCGACCGTGAGGCCGTCCTCGCCGAGGCGGCCGTCGCGTTCCCCGCCGCCGAGCTGGTCGAGCAGGGCGCCGTCTACGACATCTGACGCGGGGTTCTAGAGTGACGGCCGTGGCGAGAAAAGACGGCAGGAACGACGACCAGCTTCGCGACATCAAGATCACCCGTGGCTTCCAGCGGTGGCCCGCGGGTTCGGTGATGATCGAGTTCGGCGACACCCGGGTGCTGTGCGCGGCGAGCGTCACCGAAGGCGTCCCCCGCTGGCGGGCCGGTTCCGGCCTCGGCTGGGTCACCGCCGAGTACGCGATGCTGCCGTCGGCGACCAACACCCGTAGCGACCGCGAATCCATCAAGGGCCGCGTCGGCGGCCGTACCCACGAGATCTCCCGGCTGATCGGCCGGTCCCTGCGCGCCTGCATCGACCTGGCGGCGCTGGGGGAGAACACGATCGTCATCGACTGCGACGTCATCCAGGCCGACGGCGGCACCCGCACGGCCGCGGTGACCGGCGGCTACGTCGCGCTCGCCGACGCCGTCACCTGGCTCGGCGCCGCGGGCCGCCTCGCCGATCCGCAGCCGCTTTCGTCCTCGGTGGCCGCGGTGAGCGTGGGCGTCGTCGACGGCCGCGTGCGCCTCGACCTGCCCTACGAGGAGGACTCGCGCGCGGAGGTCGACATGAACGTCGTCGCCACCGACGCGGGCACCATGATCGAGGTGCAGGGCACCGGTGAGGGCGCCACCTTCGCGCGGTCCACTTTGGACACCATGCTGGACATGGCGCTCGCGGGCTGCGAGGAGCTGACCCGGCTGCAGACCGAGGCGCTCGCGCTGCCGTACCCCGGCGAACTGCCCGAGCCGCGGCCGGACAAGAAGAAGGGCGCGAAGTGACCAAGCTGCTTTTGGCCACCCGCAACGCGAAGAAGCTCGGCGAACTCCGGCGCATCCTGGTCGCGGAAGGGATCGAGGGCGTCGAGGTCATCGGCCTAGCCGACGTCCCCGAGTTCCCCGAAGCACCCGAAACCGCCCCGGACTTCGAGGGCAACGCCCTTGCGAAGGCGCAGGACGCGGCCGCCGCGACCGGCCTCCCCGCGATCGCCGACGACTCCGGCATCGCCATCGACGCGCTCAACGGCATGCCGGGTGTGCTCTCGGCGCGCTGGTCGGGCAAGCACGGCGACGACGAGTCGAACCTGGACCTCGTGCTGGCGCAACTGTCCGACACCCCCGACGAGCGCATGGGCGCGGCTTTCGTCTGCGCGGCGGCGCTGGTCGTCCCCGGGGGCGACGAGACCGTGGTGCGCGGGGAATGGCGCGGCACGCTGATCCGGGAACGCCGTGGTGCCAACGGATTCGGGTACGACCCGATCTTCGTGCCGGAAGGTGGCACGCGGACCTCGGCGGAGCTGGACCCGTCCGAAAAGGACGGCGCTTCGCATCGAGGGAAGGCGCTGCGGGCGCTGGTGGAAGAGCTGCGGAAGCTGGCTGGTTGAGTTCTCGTGAGTGGTAAGGACGGTTAGAACGGACCGGGTATTTGCCTACCCACACCTGACCAGCGCACATGCGAAGTGGCAGCGGCGGCATGGTCGAGCGTGAAGGAATCGGGACGTCGAGTGTCCCAAATCCTTCATCGTCGAGGTGTATTCCGGTTCTCTCGGGCCACTCCCCGTACCCGTCGAGCGGGGAGGATTCCGGACGTTGAACGTCCCGAATCCTCCCCGCTCGCCCACATCGGCAACCAGAACAAGCCCACCGAGATGGCATCGGGATCCAGTGGGTAGGCAAACGCGGGTCCGCCAGAACCGCCCTTACCATTCACGAGGCTTTACGACGCCAGCGAGAGGTCCCGCAGAAGCTTCGCGACGTGCCCCGTGGCGCGCACGTTGTACTGCGCCACCGCGATCTTGCCGTCCGCGTCGACGACGAACGTCGAGCGGATGACGCCTTCGTAGACCTTGCCGTAGTTCTTCTTCTCGCCGAAGGCGCTGTACGCCTTGAGGGCGGTCTTCTCCGTGTCGGAGAGCAGCGGGAAGGTCAGCCCTTCCGCTTCGACGAACTTCGCGAGCTTCGCGGGCTTGTCCGGCGAGATCCCGAGCACCTGGTAGCCGGCGTCGTTGAGCTGCGCGAGGCTGTCCCGGAAGTCGCAGGCCTGCTTCGTGCAGCCCGGCGTGCCGGCGCTCGGGTAGAAGTACACGACGACCGACTTGCCGCGGAAGTCGCTGAGCTTGACGTCGTTGCCCTCGCTGTCGGGGAGGGTGAAGTCGGGCGCTTTGTCGCCGGGGGAGAGTCGCTGCTCGGTCATGACGCACACGGTAGCGAATCGGCGGCGTCAGACCTTTCCGCAGTACTTCGCGGCGACGGGTTCCGAGGGGCTCGGCCGCACCTGCAGGCGCAGCTTCACCGGCTTGTCCGGAACGGCGAACGCCAGGTTCAGGTGGACCGACCGGCCGGGCGCCACGTCCTTGCCCGCGTCCGCGATGCCGTTGTAGCCCTGCACCGCGTCGACGACCTGTTTGACCGACGAGCTTTCACCGTCGACCTCACCGGTCACGGACAGGCCGGAAAGCCGGTAGGTCCCGTCGCCCGCGTTCGTCACCTCGATGCCGAAGGCCACCGCGCGCGGGCTCTGCGGGTACGCCGACGCGCTGGGTCGGAAAACCTTCGGCGCGGACACGGAGATCGTGACCCCGCTCGCGAACCGGTGCGGGGCGCCGAACGCGAGGTCGCCTTCCGCGTGCGTCGCGGCCAGTCCTTGCGCCGGGGCGTCCGCGCCGAGCACGGCTGCCCCCTTTTCCGGTGCCGGGACCCCGCACGCGGCCGCCAGCGTCAGCGCACAGGCGGCGATCAAGAACTTCGGGGTGCGCGGGGGCGCCATGTGCGGTTACTCCAGTCGGCGGTGCGGGTGGGCCGTTCGAGGTAGTCATTAGTGCCGAAGAGTCCAGAGTGACTGGCTTCTTCAGCTGAGAGGAGCGGCACGGCCGGGTTGAAGCGCACCTGGTGTACAGCCGTGGCCGATCCGTGATCGGAAGGGTACGGCTAGTGACAGTCGTCACCTCGGTGGCACACCTGGAGGGGTCAAACGGCGAAGGCGAAGAACAGGATGAAGATCGCCAGACCGGACACCCACGCCACGATCAACCAGCCGAAATCGCGCATCGGGTCGACCGCGCGGCTCTCCTCGCCCGGGACGTAGACGCCGCGCTCTTCGAACCAGTCCACCCACCGGGTCATCCAGCGAAAGGGGCTTCGAGACGCCATGGTCGTCACAGTACGGGCACGGGTGATCGGAGTCGGCCAGGGAGGGGCCGCCCAAAAGGGCGAATCGGACGTACGAGTAATCGCCCACTAGGCCCTTTTGTCCAACAGGTTCACCCGTCAGGCTGTAAAGATGGCGCTGGGAATCGATATCTACAGCCGCTTCCAATCCGTTACTAACTGGCAGGCCGTCAAGAACCACGGCGTGACGTTCGTCTTCGTCAAGCTCACCGATGGCGGTGGTTTGCCGAACGGCGGCCGTCACACCGGCGGGGCGCTCGTGGCCGGAGCGAGATCCGTGGGGATTCCGGTGGGCGGCTACCACTTCGCTCAGGCGAGTCCGTCGCCGGAGGCGCAAGCCGACTTGTTCATCGCCGAGGTCCGGAAACTCGGCGCGACGGGCTGCGTTCCGATGCTCGATCTGGAGGACAATCCGCCGGGTTCCGGGGCACCGAACATCCCCGACGGCCGCAAGCGAGACTTCTCGATCAGGTTCTGCAATCGCGTGGCGGGGCACGGGTTCCGTCCCGGTATCTACATGAACAACTCGCTCGCCAAGATGCTGCGCCCCGACCAGTTCGGCGTGCCGGACCTGGTGATCTGGATCGCGCGCTACGGCGCCAAACCCGACGCCGCCGCCGGCCGCTACGACGTGCACCAGTACTCGGACGCCGGTCAGGTCCCCGGCATCCGCGCGAGCAGTGTCGACCTCAACGAGTCCTACACGAACGCCCACTTGACCGGCGGCGGCGCCGCCCCGAAGCGGAAGGCGACGACAGAACTCATGGAACGCAGGACCATTCCGGCCAGCCCGGCCACCACGTCCGTGCGGCTGCTGCTCTCCGGCAGCGAGACGGCCGCGATCATCGTCCGCCCGCGGATCGACGGCGACGGCGTCACCGACTCACCCGTCTGGCAGGGCAACATCTTCGCCTGGGGCAGCGACAAGGTCGGTGTCGGCGGGAATCCCTTGCAGGCGCCCGGATTCAACCCGAAGACGGTGTCGCACCGGCGGTACGCCCTGCCGGGCGCGGTCTGGGTCGACTACGAGTACAGCTCGAACGTGGAGTTCGAGATCGACATCGTCGGCTGACGGCTCGAAGGTCCGTGAAGGCCTCCTTCCCTACCTGGAATCCAGTTTGCGCGCGCAGCGCGTCCGTTGAGGGCGGTGGCGGGGGCCTGGATGGAGCAGGGAAGGAGGCCTTCACGTATTTTTGAGTGGTGGCACGTAGCGCACCCGCACGGGTCCGGCAGGGGTTGCGACTCCGGCGCCCGGCCGAATTTCACGACCGGCGGGACTTTTCTCCGGCGCTCGCAGCCGAGATCTCCCGCCTTGAACGCACCCGCAATTACCTCGGAGCCGGTGCGACCCGGACCGCATTGCGCCTCTGGCAAGAAGTCACCGCTGACCCGTACCGGCGGCTTCGGGTCGACAGCAAGGGTTGCGGCGTCTGGGAGTGCTGCGGCGATCCCCTGGAGGCGAGGGAAATGCTCGAAGGTGTCCTGCTCGCGCTCCCCGCTCGGCTCACCCCGGAATTCCAGGCGTACCTCCGGCGCATCGACGAGCAGTGGTGACGCCTTCACGGACGTTTGGCCGCGTCCCGGATGGCGTCCACGATGAACTGGTAACCCGTGCACCGGCACAGGTTCCCCGAGATCCCCTGCCGGATCTCGGCGTCCGTCGGGTCCGGGTTCTCCTTCAGCAACTCCACCGCTGTCGCCAGCATCCCGGACGTGCAGAAACCGCACTGCAGCCCGTGGTGCTTCCGGAACGATTCCTGCAGCGGATGCAGTTCGCCGTTCTCGGCCAGCCCCTCGACGGTGACGATCTCCGCGCCGTCCACCTGGACCGCCAGCAGGCAGCACGATCGCGCGCTCTCGCCGTCGAGGGTGATCGTGCACGAGCCGCAGACGCCGTGTTCGCAACCGACGTGCACCCCGGTGAAGCCCAGGTCGTGGCGCAGGAAGTCGGCGAGTGTCCGCCGCGGTTCGCAGTCGGCGCGGTAGGTCCGTCCGTTCACCGTGAGGCTGACCGTGATCATGCGCCCTCCTTCGCTCGCGTGATCGCCCGCCGGGTGAGGACCGCGGCCATCTCACGCCGGTAGTCGGCGGGGGCGTGGAGGTCGTCGGGCGGATCCGTCGCCGCGGCGGCGAGTTCCGCGGCAAGGGCGACCACGTCGTCCGTCAGGGCGCGGCCGACGAGCGCTTCTTCGGCGACGGTGGCCCGGATCGGCGTGGGGCCCGCGCCCGCGATGGCGATCCGCGCGGTTTCGCAGACGTCGCCGGACAGCGTCACGGTGGCGAAGACGGCGACCAGCGCGAGATCCCGGCTCCGTCGGCTCAGTTGCTCGACGGCCCAGCCGCCCCGATGCGACGGCACCGAAATCCGGGTCAGCAGTTCGCCGTGGCCCAACGCCGTGCGATGCGGGCCGAGGAAGAAGTCCCGCGCGGCGATCACCCGCTCGCGCTCCGGCCCGCGCGCGGTGAATCCGGCGTCGAGCGCGACCATCACCGCGGGCAGTTCCGCGGCGGGGTCGGCGTGCGCGAGGCTGCCGCCGAGGGTGCCCCGGTTCCGGATCGCCGGGTGTCCCACGTAACCGATCGCCTCGGCGAGCAGCGGGACTTCGGACCGGACGGTTTCGGACGTCTCGAGGACCCTGTGACGGGTGAGAGCGCCGATCTCGAGCTGTCCGTTCTCCTTGCGCAGGAAGGAAAGCTCGTCGACACGGTTGATGTCGACCACCAGGGTTGGCCGTACCTGACGCAGGTTCAGCAACGGCACGAGGCTCTGCCCACCCGCCAGCACCCGCGCGTCCGGCGTGCCCGACAGTGCCTCGATGGCCTCGCCGAGCGACGCGGCCCGGAGGTACTCGAACGGCGCGGCCTTCACCGGTGTGCTCCTCGCTTGATCGCGGCCAGCAGCCGTGGCGGCGTGATGGGCAGCGACGTGATGTCGACGCCGTACTCGCGCAGCGCGTCTCCGACGGCGTGCGTGATCGCCGCGCCACCGCCGATCACGCCCGCTTCCCCCATCCCCTTGAACCCGCCCGGAACGTGTTCGGCGGGCGTCGCCATATGGGAGACGGAGAACGGCGGGATCTCGGTCGCGGTCGGCAGCAGGTACCCGGTGAACGACGTGGTCTCCAGCCGTCCGTCGGCGCCGTAGACCAGCTCCTCGTACAGCGCGCCGCCGATCGCCTGCGCCGCGCCGCCGTGCAGTTGCCCGTCCACGATCATCGGGTTGATCACGGTGCCGCAGTCGTGCGCGATCAGGTAGTCCAGCAGCGTCACCACACCGGTTTCCCGGTCGACCTCGGCGAGGACGGCGGTGCAGCCGAACGAGGTCGCGACGTTGACCGGGTCGTAGACCTCGCGCTCTTCCAGCGTCGGCGTCTCGTCTTCCGGCCAGACGCCGTTCAGTCGCCGGTACGCGGCATCGCCGATCGCGGCCAGCGTGACCTCCTTGCCCGGCACGCCCTTCACCGAAACGACACCGTCCTCAAGGGACAGATCGTCGGGGGAGACCTCCAGTATGTGGCCCGCCACCCGCAGGATTTTCGCCCGCAGCCGGGTCGACGCGTTCAGCACGGCCGCGCCGCCGACGGCCGCCCCACGGCTCGCCGCCGTGCCGTAGCCGGTGTACGGGCAGCTGTCGGTGTCTCCCGAAAGGACGGTGACATGGTCGAGCGGGACACCGAGCGTATGCGCGGCCACCTGTGCCAGCGTCGTGTGGATGCCCTGGCCGATCGCGGACAGTCCGGTGTGGACGGTCACGTGCCCGGTCGAGTCGACCCGCACGACCTCCTCGTCGAAGCCGGAATGCCCCAGGCCGGAAAGGTTGATGATCCGGCTCGGCCCGAACCCGGTCAGTTCGTTGTGGAACGAATAGCCGATGCCGACACCGTTTCCGCGGCGCTTCGCCCAGCCCGCCTCCTCGACGGCCTTCAAACAGAGATCCAGGCAGTCTTCGTAGCGTCCGCTGTCGTAGACGAACACCGGGCTCTGGTACGGAAACGCCTCCGGCGGGATGAAGTTCTTGCGCCGCACCGCGTGCGCTTCCATGCCGAGACGTTTCGCCAGCTGCTCCACCAGGTGTTCGTGCACGAAGTTCGCCTTCGGCAGGCCGTAACCACGGAACGATCCGTACGGCGACCGGTTCGTCATCACCGCGACCAGGCTCAGTTCCACGTTCGGAATGGCGTACGGCCCGGTGAGCAGCGCCGTCGTCGTCCAGCACGGGCTGGGGCCGACGGTCCCGAGCACGCCACCGAGGACGCCGTACACCGTGGCGCGCAGGCCGGTGATCGTGCCGTCGTCCTTGGCCGCGAGTTCGACGTCGATCTTCTGTTCGCGCGAGTGCGCGTTGGCGACGAAGCTTTCCGCCCGGTCCTCGATGAGCTTGACCGGTTTCCCGGTACGCCGGGACAGGATCGCCGCGACGACCTCCTCGGCGTAGAAGTCGAACTTGTTGCCGAAGCCGCCGCCGACGTCGGGAGTGCGCACGCGGATCCGGTCCAGGGAGAGCCCGAAGACCTCGCCGAACAGTTCGCGCGCGAGATTGGGCGCCTGCGTCGCGAGCCAGACATCGAGCCGGTCGGTGAACGGGTCCCAGGTCGCCACCACGCCGCGGGTTTCGATCGGCGTGCCCATCTGGCGCGCGAAGCGGAACGACTCGGTGAGCACGACCTCGGCCTCGGCGAACGCGGTGCTCACGTCACCCATCGGGATGGTTCCGGTGCCGGCGACATTGCTCGGCCAGTCTTCGTAGAGCTTCGGCGCGTCGTCCGCCAGCGCCTGTTCGAGTGTGCTGACGGCCGGGAGTTCCTCGTACTCGACCTCGATCAGTTCCAGCGCGTCTTCCGCGGTCGCCCGGTCCTTCGCCGCGACGGCCGCGACGCCCTGGCCGGGATACCGCACCTTGCCGACGGCCAGCGCGTGGTTCTCGGGCACCCGCATGTCCGGCAGGTTCGACCAGATCACCGGCTGCGGTGTCTTCGTGCTCGACACGACGTCTTCGCCGGTGATCACGGCGAAGACACCGGGGTGGGCGTTCGCGGCCGTGGTGTCGACACTCAGGATCCGCGCGTGCGGATGAGGGCTGCGGAGGATCGCGGCCTCGAGCGTCCCCGGCAATCGGACGTCGTCGATGTACTGCGCCCGGCCGGTGAGCAGGCGGACGTCCTCCTGCCGGGTCACCTTCGCGCCGATCAGCCCCTCGCCCATGCGTTCACTTTTCCGCACCGATGGTGCTTCGCGCATCGTGCACACGGGTCACGGCGGAGCCTGGAGTCAGAGGATCTTCGCGACTCGGTAGGCGATCCCGCCTTCGACCGGGTAGCCCGAACCCGCGCACACGACGTCGTTCAGCCACGCGTAGCGCTCGGAGCCGGTCTCGAAGTACGGAGTCGTCCGGAAGTAGTACCGGGCCGGGTCGACCAGATGGCGGGTCGCGGGATCGGCGAGCTCGGCGCGGAGTTCGGCGGGGATCCGCCAGCGGCCGTGGTAGGTCATGTGCAGCAGCGCGTCGTCGTGGGTGCGCAGGGTCAGCCGGACGTCGAGCGCCATCGTGCCGCCGGGGCGGAACGTCGCCCAGTCACCGCCGGTCGGCAGGACCTCGCCGCGCAGCTCCGGGCCCTCGAACGTGCCGCCCGCGGCGCCGAAGAGCACCCGGCCGCCGCCGATGTTCAGCGGAGGGTGCAGATCGATGACGATGTCGAAGAGCGGCTCCGTGCGGAGTTCGCCGACGTCCTTCACCCGCGTGGTCATGAGCCGAACACCTTCCGCCGGACGGCGTCGGTCGAGACGCCCGATTGGGCGCAGAGCATGTCGGGGTGCGGCAGGTCGAGTGCCGCGGGGATGTCCTGCCTGCTCTTGGCGAGCGCCAGGGCTTGGACGAGCGCGTACGTCACGGGTCCCTCCAGTGGGTCGGGAACTAAACGTACGACCGTTCGTATAGTTAGGCAAGAGTGCTTGGGTCTCGTGAGTGGTGAGGACGGTTCTAACCGTCCTCACCACTCACGACTCCGCGATCAGCTTGGACGTCCCTGTCCGATTCTGTTGCCGGTCCGAGGCAACGACCTCGAGGCATTGCCCCCAATGCGGCATTGGGGACACCCAGCGTCCCCAATGCCGCATTGGGGGCATCCGCTGATCCGAAGGCGTCCTTTGCCGCGAAAGGGAAGGCGGACCCCCGCCCACTAGGAGCTCATCGCCGCCCGGTCCGCCATCGGGAGCCATTGCCGCTCGGCGTCGAAGGGCCGGTAGCCGGACCGGACGTGCTCGATCAGCAGCGGCAGCGTCGGGTGCCGGTTCTCGTGCCGCCACAGCAGCGAGAACGGGTACACCGGCGTCGGGTCGACGAGCGGGATCTGGACGACGTCCGGATGCCAGGGCACGTGCATCTTCGCGCCGACGAAACCCAGGCGGTCCTTCGACTCGCTGAGCACCTCGATGTGGTGCTCCAGCCCGAAGTTCGGGCCGTCGGTGTCGACGAGGACGCCGAACGCCGGGCACAGTTCCTGCCAGAACTCCGCCCATTCGCTGGCCCGCGCGTTGTACGGCATCCAGGCCGTGAGGCCGGCGAGGTCCGCCATCGCTACCCGCCGCCGCCGTGCGAGCGGATGCCGCCGCCCGACCAGCAGGTTCGCCGGTTCCAGATAAGCGGGCGTACGGCCGATCGCGGGGTCCGTCACGGTGTTGACGCGGGCGAAGGCGGCATCGACCGTCTCGGGCAGCATCGACCGGCGCACCGCACCCAGTCCCGGCGTAACGAGCTCCAGTTCGTCGTCGTGCTCGGCGTGGAACGCCCGGATCACCTCCATCGTCGCCAGCCGTGTGCCGAGGACGTCGACGCGCAGGGGGCGGCGCCTGCCGTGCAGCCGTTCGACGGCCTGGTCCGCGAGACTGATCAGCGCGCGAGCGTGCTTGAGGAACTCTTCGCCGTCCTCGGTCGGCTCGGCGCCTCCGCGTGTCCGCGACAGCAGCCGCACGCCGAGATCCGCCTCGAGTTTCGCGACCCGCTTGGAGATCGCCTGCTGACTCACCTCCAGCCGGATCGCCGCCTCGCCGAAGTACCGGTCCTCGGCCACCGCGACGAACGCGCGGACCGCGCCCAGGTCCAGCTCCACTGTGCACTCCTTACAACTTCCGGTTGTCGCCCGCCGCGTGTCGCTTGTTGGACAGTGCCTGTGCGCCTTGGGTCCAATCGCCGCGTCGGACCGGAATCGTACAACCGTGGGGAGTGACCGGTGGACTCCTTCGTGCACCTGCACGTTCATACCGAATACTCGATGCTCGACGGCGCGGCCAAGATCGCACCGCTGTTCGCCGAGGCCCGGCGGCTCGGCATGCCCGCCGTCGGCATGACCGACCACGGCAACATGTACGGCGCCGACGAGTTCTACCGGCAGTCCGTCCTCGCCGGGCTCAAGCCGGTGATCGGCATCGAGGCGTACCTCGCGCCCGAGTCGCGTTTCCACAAGAAACCGGTGTTCTGGGGACGGCGCGGCGACGGCGGCGACGTCTCCGGCGGCGGTGCCTACACGCATATGACCATGCTCGCGGAGAACGCGGCCGGGCTGCGGAACCTGTTCCGGCTGTCCTCTTCGGCCAGCCTGGAGGGCTACTACCGCAAACCCCGGATGGACCGCGAACTCCTCGCCCGGCACCACGAAGGCATCATCGCCACCACCGGCTGCCCGTCCGGCGAGGTGCAGACCAGGCTCCGGCTCGGCCAGCCGGACGAGGCGATCCAGGCGGCTTCGGACTACCGCGACATCTTCGGCGCGGACGACTTCTTCCTGGAACTGATGGACCACGGCCTCCCCATCGAGCGATCCGTGCGGGACGGCTTACTGGACATCGGACGCCGCCTCGATCTGAAACCGTTGGCCACCAACGATTCGCACTACGTCACTCAGGATCAGGCGGCCGCGCACTCCGCGCTGCTGTGCGTCCAGTCCGGCAAGACCCTCGACGATCCCGGCCGGTTCAAGTTCGACGGCGACGGCTACTACCTCAAGTCCGCGGAGGAGATGCGCCGGTATTGGGACGCCGAAGTCCCGGGTGCGGCGGATTCCACCCTCCTCATCGCCGAGCGGATCGAGTCCTACGACGACGTCTATCGCCATCTCGACCGCATGCCGGTCTTCGAGGTGCCCGAAGGACACGACGAAGAATCCTGGTTGCGCAAAGAGGTCGCGGACGGGCTGCGGTGGCGGTTGCCGGGCGGCGTTCCTGACGCCTACGTCGCCCGAGCCGACTTCGAGATCGGTGTGATCGCGGAAAAGGGCTTCCCTGCGTACTTCCTGATCACCGCCGACCTGATGAGGCACGCCCGCGAGGTCGGCATCCGGGTCGGGCCCGGCCGCGGCTCTGCCGCGGGTTCGCTCGTCGCGTACGCGCTCGGCATCACCAACCTGGACCCGATCGACCTCGGCCTGCTCTTCGAGCGGTTTCTCAACCCCGAACGGCTCTCCATGCCGGACATCGACATGGACTTCGACGACCGGCGCCGCGGCGAGATGATTCGTTACGCCACCGACAAGTACGGCGCCGAACACGTCGCGCAGGTGATCACCTTCGGTACCATCAAGACCAAAGCGGCCATCAAGGACTCCGCCCGCGTTCACTATGGACAGAGCGGGTACGCGATCGCGGACCGGATCTCCAAGGCACTTCCGCCGCCGGTCGCGGCGAAGGACATCCCGCTCGCCGGGATCGTCGAGCCGGATCACGAACGGTACGCCGAGGCGGCGGAAGTCCGCGCGCTGCTGGAAGGCGACGGCGAGGCGTCGAAGATCTTCGAGACCGCCCGCGGGCTCGAAGGGCTGATCCGCAACGCCGGTGTGCACGCCTGCGCCGTCATCATGTCGAGTGAACCGCTGCTCGACGCGATCCCGTTGTGGCGGCGGGACGACGGCGCGGTCATCACCGGCTGGGACTATCCGTCGTGCGAGGCCATCGGCCTGTTGAAGATGGACTTCCTCGGCCTGCGCAACCTCACCGTCATCGGCGACGCGCTGGACAACATCAAGGACAACCGCGGCGAGGAGATCGACCTCGACACGCTCGGTGTCGAGGATCCGGCGACCTACGAACTGCTCGCCCGCGGCGACAGCCTCGGCGTCTTCCAGCTCGACGGCGGCGCGATGCGGGATCTGCTGCGCCGCATGGGGCCGACCGGCTTCGGCGACATCATCGCGGTGAACGCGCTGTACCGGCCCGGCCCCATCGCGATGAACACGCACAACAACTACGCGGACCGCAAGAACGGCAGGCAGCCGATCGAGTCGATCCATCCCGAGCTGGCCGGGCCGCTGCGCGAGATCCTGGCCGAGACCCATGGCCTGATCGTGTACCAGGAACAGATCATGCGGATCGCGCGTGACGTCGCCGGCTATTCCATGGGCCGTGCCGACGTGCTGCGCAAGGCGATGGGCAAGAAGAAGAAAGAGGTACTGGAAAGGGAGTTCGAGGGTTTCCGGGACGGCATGGTCGCCAACGGGTTCTCCCTCGAAGCCGTGCAGGCGCTGTGGGACGCGATCCTCCCGTTCGCCGGATACGCGTTCAACAAGTCCCATGCCGCCGGTTACGGCCTCGTCGGTTACTGGACGGCGTACCTGAAGGCGAACTACCCGGCGGAATACATGGCGGGCCTGCTGACTTCGGTGGGGGACAACAAGGACAAGTCGGCGGTCTACCTCTCGGAATGCCGTCGGCTGGGGATCAAGGTGCTGCCGCCGGACGTCAACGAATCGGGACTCCGGTTCTCGGCGGTGGGAGACGCGATCCGGTTCGGGCTGGGCGCGGTGCGCAACGTCGGCGCGAACGTCGTCGACTCGATCATCGCGACGCGACGGGAAAAGGGGAAGTACGCCTCGTTCACCGACTTCCTCGGCAAGTCGGAACTGGTGGCCTGCAACAAACGGGTCATCGAATCCCTGGCCAAGGCGGGCGCGTTCGACTCGCTCGGGCATACGCGGCTCTCGATCCTGCGCGTGCACGAGGACGCGGTGGACGCCGTGGTGCCGTTGAAACGCAAGCAGGCGATGGGCCAGTTCGATCTCTTCGGTTCGGGCGAGGAGAGCCAAGAGGACACCTCGCCGCTCGCTCACCTCAGGTTCGATGTCCAGGAGTGGCCGCGCAAGGAACTTCTCGCGCACGAAAGGGAAATGCTCGGTCTGTACGTCTCCGCGCATCCGCTCGACGGGGCCGAACGTCTCCTGCGCAAACACGCGCCGCGCCCGATCGCGGCGATCCTCGACAATCCGCCCGGGGAAGGGGATCTCGTCGTCGCCGGGATCGTCACCTCCTTGGAGCGGCGGGTGAACAAGAAGGGCGAGCCATGGGCGATCTGCACGATCGAAGATCTGGACGCCGCGCTCGAAGTGCTGTTCTTTCCCAAGGCCTACGCGTTGTTCGTGGCGGATCTGGCCGAGGACAACGCCGTCCGCGTCAGCGGCCGGGTGAACTGGCGGGAGGACAAGATGTCCGTGTTCGGCGGTGGGCTGATGCCGCTCGACCTTTCCGCGGCGGGTGACGAGGAGCCGCCCCTCACCCTGCACGCGACCGCCGAGAAGCTGACCGAGGACGCGGTCCTGGAACTGAAGCAGGCCTTGCTGGCGCACAAGGGGGAAACCCCGGTCCGGGTGAAGCTCGCCGGGAAGTCGTACGCGCTCGACGACTATCCGGTCGCGGTCAGCGCGATGCTGCTCGGCGAGCTGAAGTCCATTCCCGGCATCACGACCGTCCGTGCGTGACTCCCGCGAAACGCGATTACGGTGGGTGGCATGAGTGCTTTCGTGGCGCAGCGGAATGGGCGGACGGCGACCGCCGGGGATCTGGCGCCTCTCGCCTTCGCGGGCTTCGCCCACTTCACGGCCATGCAGGTGCGCGACGGCCGGGTCCGCGGTCTCGACCTGCACCTGGACCGGCTGAGGACCGCGTCCCTGGAGCTGTTCGGCAGTGCGGTCCCCGACGACCGGATCCGCTCGTACCTGCGCACGGCGCTGGAGTCCGGCCCGGCCGACGTCTCCCTGACCGTGACGATCCACCTGCCGGGCGATCTCGAAGTCCTCGTTCGTACCCGTCCTCCGGCGTCCGGTCCCGAAGGCCCGCTGAAGCTGACGGTCGTCGAGCACGAACGCTTTCTGCCGTCGATCAAGCACACCGGTGAGACGGCGAAGACGTACTTCCGACGTCAGGCCGTGGCCGAAGGGTTCGACGACGCCGCGTTCACGGACCGCCAAGGCAGGCTCAGCGAGGCTACGATCTGGAACCTGGCGTTCTGGGACGGCGATACGCTGGTGTGGCCCGACGCCGGTCTGCTGCGGGGCACCACGATGGACATCCTGCGACGGCGACTGGAAGTGCCACAGCGGGTCCAGGAGGTCACCCTCGCCGATCTGCCGGACCTGGCGGGCGTAGTGGTCATGAACTCGTGGACGCCGGGGATCGCGGTGCACCGGATCGGCGAGACGCCGTTGCCGGCGGCGCCGTCGTTCGTCGCGTCGCTGCACCGGGCGTACGAAACAGAACCCTTCACCCGACCTTGAAAGGAAGAACGCCGATGAAGATCCTCGTGGTCGGTGCCACCGGAACGATCGGGGCCGCGGTCTCCGAAGCCCTCACCGCACGCGGGCACACCGTGCTCGCCGCGTCCCGCTCCGGCGAAGTCGAAGTGGACGTCGAACGTCCCGGCACCCTCGACGCGGTGTTCGCCGCCGAACCGGGGATCGAGCACGTCGTGTGCTGCGCGGGGAGCGGCTCGCTCGTCCCCGTCGACGGCGGCACCGACGAAGAGTTCGTCCAAGGACTGCAGGGAAAACTGCTCGGCCAGGTGTTCCTGGTGCGGCACGCGATCCCGCACCTGCCGGACGGCGGTTCCGTGACGCTGACCGCGGGCCGGATCCCGGAGACGTTGCGCGGCAGCGCGTTCGGCGTCTTGACGAACACCGGCCTCGAAGCGTTCGTCGCCGCCGCGGCCCGCGAACTGCCGCGCGGCCTCCGTGTCAACGCCGTCAGCCCCGGCTGGGTGAGCGAAACGCTCGCCGCGCTCGGCGAACCGGATGGAGGCACCCCGGCGGCCGAGGTCGCGCGCAGCTACGTCGAGGCCGTGGAGACCGCGAGCCTCACCGGGAGGACGTTGACGCCGTAAGTGGACACGGTGACCGGTTGTCGGCTAGCTTCGGATCCAACGAAGTGGACACGGTGTTCACTTAGGGAGGGTCCGATGACTCCGTTGCCGCGCGACCAGTTCCCCGCCGTGAACCGCTGGGCCTACCTCAACCACGCCGGGATCTGCCCGCTGCCCACGTCGTCGGTGGAGGCCATGCACCGGCAAGCCGTCGAGGTCTCACTGGACGGCGAGTTCACCTACGCCGCGCACAGTGCGGCGATCGAACGGTCCCGCGCGTCGGCGGCGACGCTGATGGGGGTGCCGTCCCGTGACGTCGCGTTCGTGAAGAACACCAGTACCGGCCTCGGTTTCGTCGCGAACGGCCTCGACTGGTCGCCGGGCGACCGCGTCGTCATCCCGGACTTCGAGTTCCCGTCCACGCTGTATCCGTGGCTCGCGCTCGCCGATCGCGGTGTGGTGGTGGATCGTGTGCGCGGCGGGCTCACCACCGAGGCCTTCGCCGAGGCGATCGCGGCGGGCCCGCCGCCCAAACTCGTGGTGACCAGCTGGGTTCAGTTCGGGCACGGCCGGCAGGTCGATCTCGCCGCGCTGAGCCGGGTGTGCCGGGAGGCGGGCGCGCTCTTCTGCGTCGACGTCATCCAGGGGCTCGGTGTGATTCCGGCCCGGCTGGAGGAGTGGGGCGTCGACTTCGCGATGGCCGACGGGCACAAATGGCTGCTGGGTCCGCAGGGCTGCGGCGTGCTCTACGTGCGGGAGTCCTGTTTGGACCTGCTGCGGCCACTGGAACCGGGCTGGAACTCGGTCGCCCATCGGGAGGACTGGGACAACCTGGACTACGTGCCCGACGACAGCGCCCGGCGGCTGGAAGGCGGGATGCCGAACATCGCCGGGATCGTCGCCCTCGGGACCTCGATCGAACTGCTGCTGTCCGCGGGAATCGAGGAGATCTGGTCGCATGTGGACGGTCTCTGCGAACGGGTGTGCGACGGGTTCGCCGAGATCGGCGCGACGGTGCTTTCCGAACGCGACATCGGGCACCGCTCGGGAATCGTGTCCGTGCGGGTGGACGGACTGCCGATCCCGTTGCTGGCGGAACGGCTCAAGGCGCGGGGGATCGCGTGCTCGGCGAGATCCGGCGGACTCCGGATTTCGCCGCACGGCTACAACACCGAGGACGAGATCGATCGCCTGATCGTCGCGGTGCGGGAGATTTTCGCTTGACCTCACTGTCACAGTGAATCTTCGTGGCGAACCATGACAACGACAGGAACGAACTCCTCCGACTGGCCGGGCTGGCGACGCCGATGGCATTGCGGGTCGCGGTCACCCTCGGTCTGCCGGACAGGCTGTCCGGCGACGGCGCGGACGCCGGTGACCTGGCGGCCGAACTCGGCCAGTCCCCGCTAGCGCTCGAACTGCTGCTGGGTCACCTCACCACTCTCGGTGTCCTGGACCGGACATCGAACGGCTACCGCACCACCGACTACGGCGCGAACCTCCGCGCCGACGCGGGGAACGGCCTCGCGGGGCTCCTGGACATGGAGGCCGCCGGCGGGCGAGGCGAACTGGCGTTCATCGAGCTCGCGCACAGCGTCGCCACCGGCCAGGCGGGCTACATCCGCCGCTACGGCAAGGACTTCTGGGCCGATCTCGCCGAACATCCCCGCCTGCGGGAGTCGTTCGACCGGCAGATGACACAGCGGTTCAGCGCGCAGATCCCGGGGCTCGTCGCCGGTTTCGAGTGGTCCCGCTTCGGCACGATCGTCGACGTCGGCGGCGGCCACGGCAGCCTGCTCGCCGCGATCCTGACGGCCAACCCCTCGGTGCGCGGCCATCTCGTCGACCTCGCGCCCACCGCGGCCGGTGCCGAGAAGGAGTTGCGCGAGCAGGGGCTCGAAGACCGGGTCGAGGTGACCGCGGGCAGTTTCTTCGACCCGCTCCCGCCGGGCGCGGACGCCTATCTGCTGTCCGACATCCTCCACGACTGGGACGACGAGCACGCCCACCGCATCCTGGCCCGCTGCGCCGAGGCCGTCCGTCCGGGAGGGCGCGTCCTCGTGATCGAGGCCGTCGGCGGGCTCGGGGCCCAGACCGAGTGGGACCTGGTCATGCTCGTGCTCTACGGCGGCCGCGAGCGGCGTCTCGACGAGCTTCGTGACCTCGCAGGCGCGCACGGTCTGGTCTTCGACTCCGTGACCACCCTGACCGAGCAGCGCAGCCTGCTGGAGTTCCGGATCCAAGATATTCCTTGACAAGAATATTCTACTGAGTGAATACTTCTGGGCATGGAGCAGATCGCAGCAGCACTGGGAGACGGAGCGAGGTGGCGCATCGTCGAGCTTCTCGCCGAGCGGCCCCGGTCCGTCGGCGAGCTCGCCGAGCTGACCGGCCTGCGGCAACCGCAGACCACCAAGCACCTGCAGACCCTCGCCCGCGCCGGTCTCGTGACGGTCTTCCCGCTCGGGCAGCGTCGCGTCTACGCGGTGGAGGCGGCTCCGCTGAAGGACTTCGGCGGACGGCTGCGGGAGCTGATCGCGACCATCGAGGCGAACGAGGGCGAGCGGGATGTCCTCACGCGCTATCAGGCCGCGATCGGCGCGGACTCCGCGGCCGCGGATCGCGACCGGTGGGCCGACGGGCGGGCGTTCTCGTTCGACCGCCTGCTGGCCGCGCCGCGGGACGCCGTCTGGCGGCGGTGGACCGAGCCCGCGCTGCTCGCGGCCTGGTGGGCGCCGCCGTCGATGACCGTCACCGATTGCGTCATCGAGCCGTGGGCGGGCGGACGTGCCGTCCTCGACTACCGCGACGCGGAGGGGCGGTATCGCTCCGCGGGCAAGGTCCACGCCGCGACCGGACTCGAACACCTCGAGTTCGATCTCTCGGTGCTGGACGCCAAGGGGGAGACCTTCTTCACCGGTCACTACGACCTGAAGTTCACCGACGCGCCGGGCGGGACCCGGCTGAGGCTCGACCTGCGCGTCACCGAAACCACCGTCGAGGCCGTCCCGTTCATCGCCGGGATCGAAACCGGCTGGGGCCAGGTACTCGACAACCTCGCCAAGCACCTCACTCAGGAAAAGGACCGAACACCATGACGAACACGACCGGCCGCCGCGTCACCGCGAACATCGCCCTCACCCTCGACGGTCACTACAGCGGCCCCGGCGGCCCCGGTGACATGGGCGCGATCGTCCCGTACGCCACCACCGACGTCGCCCGCGGTCACCTCGCCCGCATTCACGACAAGGCGACGACCGCGGTACTCGGCAGACTGAACGCGGAGGGATTCCTGGGCTTCTGGCCGGCCATCGCCGCCGACGAGAACGCCGACCCACGTGACCGCGCCTACGCGAAATGGCTCACCGACGCGGAGAAGGTGGTCTTCTCCACGACCCTGACCGAAGCGCCCTGGGACCGTGCCCGCGTCGTGAACGCCCCCGTCGCCGACGTCATCGCCGGCCTCAAGGCGAACGGCGAGGGCGACATCCTGGTCAACAGCAGCGCGAGCGTCATCAAGGCCCTGCTCGCGGACGACCTGATCGATCGGCTGTACCTGATGATCTGCCCCGAGATCACCGGCGGCGGACAGCGCCTTTTCGTCGACGGGCTGCCGGCTTCGAAGTGGGCGCTGGCCTATCAGGAGGTCGGTGAGCTGGGGGAGATGGCGGTGGTCTACGACCGCGTGCGCTGATCTCCTGGTGAGTGGTAAGGGCGGTTAGGGCGGACCGGTGTTTGCCTACCCACGCGTGACCAGGGCGAAGGTGACGTGGCAGCGGCGGCACGGTCGAGCGTGAAGGAATCGGGACGTTGAGTGTCCCAAATCCTTCATCGTCGAGGAGTGTTCCGGCCTCGAAGCTTGATCAACGGAAGATCGGGGACACTCAACGTCCCCAAACCTCCGTTGATCAAGCCCGGACACTCCAGCACAAGCTCACCGAGACGACATCAGGAGCCAGTGGGCAGGCAAATACGGGTCCACCAGAACCGTCCTCACCACTCACGAGCTAGTCGGCGTCGTCGGCGCGTGGCTCCCCGGGTTCCGCCACGACAGCGGCCTCGGCCGCAGAGGCGGCGGGCGCCGGGGCGAGCGCGGCACTCCTGGTCTCCAGCGCCCGAAGCCGACGCTTGATGTCGCGCAGCTCGGTGAGCAGCGAGTCGGGCTGGTTCACGCGGGTCATGACGGTCCTCCACTGATCGGTGACACGGTGAGCTGCACTTTTTCCTCACCCGCGTCGTCGCCGGGTGTCACTTCGAGCGCGACGATCCGGACCCGGAACTGGGTTCCGAGCGGGAAGAAGTCGTCGCGCACCACGATGAGCGCCTGGTCGCCGACGGAGTACGAGCCGAGCACCGGATCCAGGTCGCCCCGGACGACCAGTTCGGGCAGCACCACCGGATCGACCGCGGCGGCCAGCGCCGAACGAGCCTGCGAACGAAGCAGCTCCGGGTCGCTCAGGTTCACGAGCGACACCTCGGTCTCCAGCAACAGCCGGGCGGGCGAGCCGTCCTGCGCGATGCCGACCTGCTGGCCTTCTTCGTTCTCGTCGCCGAGGGCGAACACCCGGGTCGCCATCGAAGACCCGTCGCGTGGCCACGCGTACTCGATGAGATTGCCGCCGAACTCCCACACATGCGGCGTGCCCCGCTGGCCCAGTTCCGGTGTGCCGACCCGCAACCTGCGGACCGCGTGGCCACCCTCGCCGTAGCCGACGTCGAATGCGAAATCCGGTCCGTTCTCCAAACTGGACAGTTCGCGCAGCGCGTCGCCGACGGATTTGAGCTCACGGCCCGGATAGCCGATCGTCCGCGGGATCCCAGACGTCACCGATGGATCCGACTGGACCCGGATGTCGCCACGCGGATGTCCCTGCGCGGTGGCGACCAGGTTGCGGGCGATCTCGGTCTGGTCGACGTTCGTGTACGTGACCGCGATACTCGCGAGATTGCCGGTCGCCGGGTCGAAGTCCTTCGGCAGCACCCGGCGGTGGTCGAAATAGGACAGGAATCCGGCCGCGCCGATCTCGATCGCGCGGCCCGCCGACGAGTACTTGCTCGTCCAGACGATCCCGCCCCACACGAGCACGCCGTCGCGTTCGACGTACAGCGCCGTGTGCGCGGGCCTCGTCAGGAACTCGGGCTCGCGTACGGCGATGCGCGGATCGCCGAGCACGAGCTGGCCCTGGAATTCGCCCGCGTCGTTGAGCACCGAGCTGAACGAGACGTCGCGCAGCGGCAGTTCCGCGTGCACCTGCCCGGTCCGCAGATCGGCCACGATGTACCGATAGCGGGCGGTGTTCTGGTTCGCCATCGTCCGGTCAGCCCAGCAGGTAGGACGTGTTCAGCAGGATGGTCTCCTTGACGGGCACGGAGACGTCGCTGTCGGTCCACATGGCCAGTGCGCCGTTTCGCTGGATGCCGAGGTCGAGGAATTGATGCGAGCCGATGGCCTGGCCACCCCAAGTGTTCCCAGCCCAGTGGTGCCCGTACTGCGGCCAGTAGGCCTGTGGCATCGTCAGGATCACCGTGCCGTGGCCCGCCGGGATGTTCTGGCGGGTGACCGCGCCCCGCACGTAGACCATGGGGCCGATCCTGCGGATGTGCACCACCGTGGCTTCCTCGTCGTCATTCGGTCTTCCCGCCGTCCAGTTGGCGGCCACGGGCACGGCCTGCCAGCCCGTGTCGTCGTCCACCACCAGCGACTTCCACCCGCCGCCGCTGCCGCTCCAGAACTCGAGCCTGCCGGTGTCGGCACGATGCACGTACAGGCCGGGGTAGGCGTCGACAGGACGCTCGCTCGCGTTGCGCACGGGCAGGATCCCGCCCACCGCGCAGGTGTACGGGCGCAGGTCGGTGATGTCGCCCCCGGTCACGGCCGAAGTGGCGGCGCGCACCGTGATCCGGGCGAGCCTGAGCACGTCGCCGGTCACCACCGGGTCGGCGGGCTGCGACGCGGGGGTGCCGGGGACGACCTCGACGGTGAACTTCGAAGTCGAGTCGCCGTACTGCGCGTCGGTCTGCCGGGCGACGACGAGATCGTGCCTGCTGTACGAGCCGTGCGCGGGCACCTTCAGTACATCGAGCGTCTTCTGCTCGTCCAAGGTCGCCAGGTAGGCGCCCGCGGCGGCGTGCCGCGTGCCCTGGATGACGGCCTGGAACGGTTGCACGGTCACGTTTCCCGACGGTGTGGCGGTCGCTCGGATCAACCCGGGGTCACCGGGTGCGGGCCGCAGGCCGGTGCGGGACTGGGCCGGGGTCTTGCCGGGCGCGGCGAGGGCCGCGGTGGCTAGCCGGGCGTCCTCGGCGTCGACGACGGCGCCGCCGACCCAGCCGGAGTCGCGTTCTGGCATGGTTTCGTCTCCTAGCTAGGGATCGCGAGAACGTTGATGGAGTCGTAGGGGTGGCCCCACCCGACGTTGGCCACCCCGTCGCCGTCGAACCGCTGGATGCCCAGCTCGACCGTGACGACCGTGTCGGCGGGCTGATTGGCGATCGCGGTCATCGAACCCGTGGCCATCCCGGAGCCGATCTGGGTGCTGACCACGGTCAGGCCGACCGTGGTGCCGTTGGCCTGAAGGGTGATGTCGTACCGGTCGGCCGCCCCGGACGTGTCGTAGAAGGCGATCGCGGTGATCAACAGCCTGCGGGTGAAGTACACGGCGGGCACGGTCAGCCGGTTGAACACCCGGCGTTCGCCGCCGACGGTGACCCCGCCCAGTGGCCAGCCCGGGTCGTTGGGCCCGTAGATGGCCATCGAGTTGGTCACCGCGGGCTTCCACACCGTGCCTTCATAGGCCTCGAGCACCCGGATGTCCTGGCGGTACACCAGCTGACCGGCGTACGGCACGGCCGGCCGGTGCACTTCGCCGTTGACCGGCACGACACCGCCGACGGCACTGGTGAACACACGCCTGTCCTGGAGCTGCGTCAAGCCGATCGTGGTCGCGTTGGCGGGCACCGTGATCCGGGCCAGCACGATGACGTCACCGGCGACCACGGGCTCCACCGGCGTTTGCGCGGGTGTCCCCGCGACCAGGCTCACCGTCATCGCCGACGCGGTGTCGCCGTACTGGACGTCGGTCTGGCGCACCACGATCAGGTCGTAGCGGGCGTAGGTCGCGTGGGCGGGCACGGCGCCGAGCACGTCGATGGTCTTGGCCTGGTCGAGGGTCACCAGGTACGAGCCCGCGCTGGGCGAACGGGTGCCCTGGATGACCGCCTGGAACGGGTTGACCTGAACCTTGCCGGACGGCGGGCTGGTCGGGGCGACCCGGCCCGCGTTCGCCGCAGGCCGCAGCCCGGTCCGGCTCTGCGCCGGGGAGTTCCCGGCGGCCACCAGGGAACCGGTGGCGAGCCGGGCGTCTTCGGCGTCGACGACGCCACCGGACAGCCAGGCGGAATCGCGCTCGGGCATCAGCGGGCTCCTAGTCTCGAAATGGTCAGCTCCATGCGTCACGCCATTCCGCGGTCAACCGCGTGGCCGGGTTGTAGGCGGCGGCCCGGAACGCGACGTCGATCCCGCCGCGGACGAGCGGGAACCAGCGTGAATGGGGCAGCATCACCGAGCGCCGCGACGCGAGGCCTTGCAGCAGCACGGTTCGCGCGTCGGTGTCCACGACGAGCACCTCGCCCGCGGCCAGCTGGATCTGGAAGGCCAGCTCGTCGCCGGTCTGGGTGTTGACGATCACCGGGTCGGCGCACGGGCCGCTGATCTTCCACGTCGGCCAGGCCGCCACCGTGCCGTTGTTCTCCAGCGACAGCCTGCCGCCGGTGGCGCCGGTCCCGAAGTCCAGCGGGAAAGTCAGCGGGAACGTCAACCCGCCCGCGGAACTGGGCAGCGGACAGGTCGCGACACGCAGCTCGGCGGAGTAGCGCAGCGGGTCCGGCGCGGTGACCTGCACCGAGAACTCGAACACGCCCGCCTTCTTGTCCAGGATCTTCGACTCGCTGGACAGCCGCACCATCGCCCGGCGCACCGCGTGCGGCTCGGTCACCACGAGCGGGGACAGCCGTGAGCCGTCGTTGAGCACGGCGGCCAACCGGTCTTTCGCGCGCTCCTTGCTGATCCGGTCCGGCGCGACCGCGGTGCCCTCCAACGTGATCACCCGGGGCGAGCGGTAGGACGGCGCGTCGAACGCGCCGTCCCGCTCCGGCCGGTCGGTCAACGTGAGCCGGACGGCGGGGGAGGAGGCCCAGCCTTCCTCCTTGGTCACCCACCACTCCACGCCCTCGGCGTCGACGGTGTTGCCCGCCCAGCCGTCGACCGAGAAAACCGGTTGCTGCAGAACGGATCCCGGAGCCCCCATCGCGGTCATCTCTTCCCCGCCCAGGCCAGCTCGCGCGCGGCGATCCGGCCGATCTCGTACTCGGACTGCCGTGCCCTCGGATGGATGTTCACCGTGACCGGCTTCTCGTCGCGGCGTTTGTTCGTCAGGTCGAGCAGTTGCGGCAGCTTCGACAGCGGGATGATCGCCTCGGCGTGCCCCGCCTCGGCGACATTCACCAGCCGCCCGCCCGGCACCGGCGTGGCGATACCGCCCGCGGCCAGCTGCGGGATCTGCGGAAGGTTGAGACCGAACGTCTTCCCTCCGACGAACGGCACCCAGTCCGGGATGGTGACGCTGATGCTGTTGAGGCCGCGGATCGCCATGTTGACCAGGCCGATGATCGCGTTGATCGGGGCCTTGACCGCGCCGAGCACCGCTTCGAACGCGGCGCGCGCGAAGCCCGCCAGCCCGTCCCACGCCGCGCGTAACGCGCCGGTCACCCGGTTCCACACGGCCGGGATGGCCTCGCCGATCCAGGTGATGACCGGCATGATCACGTTCCTGATGCCGTTCCAGGCACCGGAAACGACCGTACTGATCACGTTCATGGCCGTGCGGAAGATCGTGGAGATCACGTTCCACACGGTGGAGATGACCGTCTGGATGACGTTCATGACGGTCCGGATCACCGTCATGACGATGGTGATGTACGTCCGGACATAGGTCTCGATCCACGGCCAGACCGCGCTGATGATCTTGCGGACGAAGTCCATCACCGCGCCGACGACCTGTCCGATGATCCGGAAGGCCGCCGACACGACTTGTCGCACGCGTTGCGACTGCATGGCCATGTCGACGATCTTGGAGATCAGCGGCAGCAACAGACTGAGCAGGAAGCCGAGGACGTTGGCCTTCATCGCCGTGTTGAGTCCTCTTTGGGCGGTGGTCGCGGTGCGCAGCCCCTGGCTGAACCGGGAGAAGAACCCACCCCCGGACGCCGCCTGCCGCCCGGCCTGCTGCACGGACCTGGCCGCCTGATCGGCCGCGGTCTTGAGCTGGCGGACCTGGGTGGTGCTCTGACTCGCGGCCGTCCGGAACTGGCCGCCCGCCCCACTGGCCTGCGCCAGCGCCGCGCGGAACCGGCCGACCGCGCCTGTCGCCTGTACCAAGGCATTTCTCATGCTGGCTGGCTTCCTTCGTCTGCGTGGTGATGGTCAGCGGGTGGTGAAGATCAGCGGAGCGACTGCGTGACTTGTTTGCTCTCCGCCGCGAACTTCCTCATGGGCGCGCTCGTGCCGCGGACGGCGGACTCGAGGGCACTCGCGGCCTTGCGGGTTCGGTCGGCCTCTTCGCGCAGCTTCTTCGTGTCGACGCCCGCTGGACCCTTGCCCTGGCCGCTCTTCTGGTTTTCCAGCTTGGTGATGCGCCGGATGAGCTGGTTCTGATCAGAGCCGACTCGCCGGACTCCTCGCAGAGCCGCCGTCACGTCCTGCCCGAGGGCCGCCGTGCGCCGTCCGAGCTGGGCGACCTGGCCCCGCAACGTCGAGATGCTCTGTGAGATCGGATTGAGCCGCGCGGCGATGCCCTGCTGTACTCCGGCGCCGACCTGGTTGGCCCTTCGTAGGGCGTTCCCGGCGCTCTGATCGGCACTACGGGCGAGCCTGGTCGCGGCGGCGGTGTCCCGGGTGACGGTCCCCACGCGCTGGTCGAGCGGTCTGACCTGATTGATGACGACTCGCTGAAGTGCGGAATCGATCTGGTTGGCTCTGCGGAGGGAGTTCTGGGCGAGCTGATGGGCGTCATCGGCTTTCTTCTGAGCGGCAGCGGCCTCTGCCTTGATCTGGTCGGGCCGCTCGCCTTTCTTGCTCGCGACGTATTCCTGGAGATCGAAGAGTGGCTTGGTCTCCAATCTCACCAGGTCGGACTGGGCACTGACGATGTTGAACTCGCCCTTGATGCCGTTGACCGCGAGGTTGAGAGCGTTGACCTCGTTCTTGATGGCCGTGATCTCGCCCTTGTGGAGCACGGCAGGGTCGGGGAACGCGACCTTGAACGCCGCGACGGCCTGCTTGACCAGCGCCTCGCTCTGCTCAGGCGTCATCGGGCCAGGGCCGGGGCCGGTCGGGTGGTAGCCCCCGATGGGCGGCATGGTCACGTCCGTCTCCTAACCAGTGCTGCGAAAGAAAGCGAGGATCTCACTCGCGTCCGTGTTTTCGGGTTCCGCCTTCGGTGCTTCCTCGTCGGCCGCATCGGGGCCCGGACGTGGAATGGCTTGCGGGTAAGGGATTTCCTCGGCGTCCTCGTCCCGGTTGACCGTGGCGAACATCCAGTTCGACACCGCCAGGTGATCCACCACCGCGGCCAGCAGGTGGTCGCTCAGGTGCCACTCCGCTTCCTCGCCGTGCAACGATTTCGCGAACGACGAATCCCGCGGCAGGTGCTCGATGAGCACCTTCAACCGCCGGGACGACAGTTTCTCCCGGTACCAGTCGAGCAAATCCACGTGGTAGTACCGCAGCAGGTCGGCCTCGAGGGCCTCGGCATGCTCTTCGACGAGCGTGCCGAGGCTCAGCCTTCCCCCAGCGGCAGACCCGTCTCCTTGCCGTAGGCCTCCAGCAGCGCGGCGACGTCCTGCACGGTCACCGTGTGCGTGTTGAAGCGTTTGTACTGCTCCTCACCGAGCAGCACTTCGAGCAGGCCGTCGATGTCGTTGTCGTCGATCTGGCTCAGCTGCTTGGCCATGGCCCGCGGGAACTCGCGGGGCAGCCGGAAGACCTCGTCGTCCAGTTCGAACTCCCAGTCCGCGCCGTCCGCTTCGAGGCGCTGGGCTCGGGCGGCGTTGATGCTGAAACGGGTCATGGCGGTGTCCTTTCGGTACAGGGCGGGGGCGCGGCCGGGCGGGTCCGCGCCCCCGATGGGGTCGTCAGACGGCGGCGTACGCCGGGTCCTTCATCAGGAAGGTGACCAGCGGGGCCTTCTCGTCGACGGCCAGCGCCGTGTACGTGACGCCGAGCTTCAGCGGAGCGGTGCGCACCAGCGCCATCTCTTCGGTCTCGGTGACCTGTCCACGCGCGACGACGAGGCGGTACTTCACGTCGCCGCCGTCGGTGAACTCCACGCCGAGCATGCGCTCGTCGAACTTCGGCTCGGCGGCCATTTCGTACTTGTAGACACCGGAAGTCCCGACCTGCGCGACCGCGCCGCCGCCGAAGAAGAACGGCATCGTGTCCTCGTTGAGCTGCAGCATCTGGAACTTGAAGGTGAGGTCGCGGTCGGAGTAGACGAACCGGGCCGGGCTGACGCTCTGCCACGTGTCGATCGGGTCGATCTTGTCCTTCTTGGCCACCTTGACACCGTCGGTCGTGGTGTAACCGAGGTCCTTCCAGTCGGCGCCCCACGCCGCGGCGGTGTCCGCGGGTGCCGCGGTACCCAGCGGGGCGACGAGGATGCGGCCGCTGCCGGCGACCCGGATTTCCTTGGCGTTGGAACCAGCCATCTGCGCTACTCCTTGGTTTGGGAATCGGGAAAGGTCATGCCGGCCGGACGAGCAGCCGCATCGTGGCCAGGTAGCGGCTGGCCGCCGCGTGGTGGTAATCGGGCAGCCAGCGCGGCCCGTCCATCTCGGCGACGTCGACCACCCGCGCGCCGCCGTAGCCGATTTCGCGCAACGTGAGGACAGCTGCCCTCGCGAGCAGCGACACCCCGTGCGCGGCCGTCTTGTCGGGGCCGTAGCACTCCAGGTCGATCAACGGCTGGTCGAGATACTGGTCGTCGATCCACGCGCCACCGGCGCGCGAGACCAGCACGACCTTCTGGGTGCCGTTGAATCCGGGCGGTGGCTTGTTGTCCACGACGATCCCGGCGAGTTCCGTGCGGTTCTTGATCGAGTCGACGACCAGCCGCTCGACGTCGGGGAAGACGATCGGTCCGGTCACGCCTTGCTCTTCTCGGGACGCTCGGCCGCGGGTTCTTCCTCGGCGTCCACCGCGATCCGGCCGACCAGCGTGACGGCGACCTGATCGTCGACATCGACCACGTCGCCGGGAGCGTGGCCGTTCCACCAATAGGTAAGGCGAATTCTGGGCATGGCTCTCCTAGAAAAGCGCTGACGGGCAGCGAAAAGCGAGCTGAATAGAATTCCGCGCGTGCCTTTGGCGGGCACGATGAACTCATGCGGAGAGGTGCGGCCGAAGCGGCGCCCTACGTCCACAATGGATCGTTCGCCGACGCGTCAAGCGTCGAGCGGGTACACGTATTCCCCCCGGAATGTTGTGGTACTCCCCAAGAACCCCATGGCGCCGCAGGCTGCCCCCGTTGTGGCTCTACCGGCGCTTGAGGCCGAGTATACGCAGATCGGCGTCCGACTCAACCGAATCGTCCGAGAGCGCGCGACGAGTTCCCCCAATGGGGCGCACACAAGATCGCTTTAGTCCGGAGTGGCCTTACGAATTCATTCGGCGGTGCCGAATCGCCGACTCTCCGTCGGGAGAAAGCCGCCCGGGGTTCGGCGGTATCCGCAGATTCGGACCGGCTTCCCGGAGGTCGGCGCGGGCGCCGTCCCGCTCGCGCGGGAGTCGGGAGTCGGGAGTCGGCGTACTCGTTCGACTCGCGTCGAAGTGAACATGAACGACCCGGCGAGCCCGACCGTCAAAGGACGTGGCGTGGACGCGGTGATCTACGAAGAGGCCCCCGGCGGAGCCGATCGCTGCCGGGGGCTCGTTCGTGTCCTGCTGTATTTCTGCTGTACAGCCACCCCGGGGTGTATCCGGAGGGAAGGGACTACTGCAGGCCGAAGACCTGGGGGTGGGCCCGGAGAGACTCGAACTCTCACTGGCACGGACCTAAACCGTGTGCCTCTGCCAATTGGGCTACGGGCCCCAGTACCGCCCTGAAATCGTAGCGTGCGACACGTTCGGCGTTTCTCGGCGTGGCCGATGCCACCTCGGAGGGCGGCGTCCTCTAACGTGGGCTTCCAGCAAGTACGTCGCGGCGAGGAGGACACGTGGCTCGCGATCCCGAGACCATCGAGCGTGAGATCGAGCAGGCCAGGAACGCGCTGGTCGCCACGCTCGACCAGCTGGGCACGAAGGCGAACCCCGCGAAGCTCGTGGATTCCGCGAAGACCGGTCTGCGCGCGAAGCTGGACGAGCCCAAGGTGAAGTACCCGCTCATCGGCGGGGCGGTGCTGATCGGCGTCCTGCTGATCCGCAAGCTCCTGAAGTAGCTCTCAGGAGGTCTGGGCCGCCTTGGCGGGTGTCTTGGCGGGCTCGGGCTTCTCCGCGGGTTTCGCCTCGTCGACGACCTTCGGGAGTTCCTTGCCCTGGGGCACCGGGGGCTTGGCCTCGATCTTCTCCTTGGCCTTGCCGTTCGCCGGGGGAGGAACCTCGAGCGGTTCGATCTCCGGGAGCGTCAGCCTCGCCGTCATGTAGGCGGCGGTGAAGTCGAGCGCACTGCCGTTGAGCAGGTGCACCACCGTCGACCGCTCCGGCGGGGACAGTTTCTCGACCAGCTGGTCCGCCCGGTCCCGCGCCGCGATGATGCCCGGTGCGCGACCGGTCAGTTCCTTGCCGGAGCCGCTGACCGTGACCTTCCAGTCGTCGTCCTCTTGGACGTACGACGCGGTGATCGGTTCGGTCATCCGCCTCACCCCTCTCCTCGCGAGCATGCGTCACTCTGTGGACCTCGCCACGCCGCCGTCATGACGCCACTTTCGGGTGGTGGCGCCCCCTCCTGACGGAGGTCGCGAAGGTCCATCAGAGTTTCTACAGTGTCATCGATACAGTAGGACAACTCTGTGTCACAAGACACTGGCGGCAATGTGCTCTGAGTGACGACCGAATGGCCTAATGCACGCGCATCTTCACGGTCGCTTCAGCGGGCCCTCGCGGACAGGCCCGACCAGAGCACGTCCATCGCGTATCCGGTGGCCATTTCGGGGCTGACGTCCTCGTGTCGCTCGCACCAGATCGCGAGCCGTTCGCACGCGCCGACGACGAACTCCGCGGACGCCTCGGCGCGCAGGTCGTCACCCGAGTCGAAGTAGCCGCTCATCAGCGCGGCGATCAGGTCGGTCTGCTGGCGCCGGGTCTGCTCGATTTCGTCGGCGGCGCCGGTGCCGATCAGCGCCATCTCGTGGCGGAGCAGCGACCAGGCCTGCCGTCGTTCCCGGATGAACACGAAGAAGGCGAGCAGTCCGCGCCTCAGCGCGTCCTCGGCGGACGTCGCGCCGGCGATCGACCGTTCGGTGACCTCGCGCAGCGCCGCCCGCGACTGCTGGATGCAGGCCAGCAGCAGTCCCTCTTTCGAGTTGAAGTACTCGTAGAGCATCGGCTTGGAGACCCCGACGCGCTCCGCGATGTCGTCCATCGACGCCGCGCTGTAGCCGCGTTCGGCGAAGACTTGCTCGGCGATCTCGATCATCTGCCGTTCGCGCTCTGCTCGTGGCATGCGTTTGCGCTTCGCCGTCGTCACCACAACACTCTACCGAAGGTAACCTACTTCAAGTAAGGTGAACTCCCGGTAACAGGTAATGTGAGCGAGAGGTCGGGTCATGGGCAACCGCACCGAGACCGGTGTCGTCATCGTCGGGACCGGCTTCTCCGGTCTCGGCATGGCCATCCAGCTGCGGAAAGAGGGCCGCGAGGACTTCGTCATCCTGGAGAAGGCCGACGACGTGGGCGGCACGTGGCGGGACAACACCTACCCCGGCTGCGCCTGCGACATCCCTTCGCACATGTACTCGTTCTCGTTCGAGCAGAACCCCGGCTGGTCCCGGGCGTACTCGCCGCAGCCGGAGATCTGGCGCTACATGCGCGACGTCGCCGCGAAGTACGACCTCCACCGCTTCATCCGCTTCGGCCAGGAGATGACCGGCGCCCGCTGGGACGCCGACGAGAACCGCTGGCACGTCGCGTCGAAGTCCGGCGAAGAGTTCGTCGCGCCCGCGCTGGTCGCCGGGGTCGGCGCGCTGCACCTGCCACAGATCCCGGAGCTGCCCGGCATCGAGCGTTTCAAGGGCCGCGCGTTCCACTCCGCGCAGTGGGAACACGACTACGACCTCGAGGGCAAGCGGGTCGCCGTCGTCGGCACCGGCGCGAGCGCGATCCAGTTCGTGCCGCGGATCGCGGAGGACGTCGCCGAACTGACGCTCTTCCAGCGCACCCCGCCGTGGATCATGCCGAAGCCCGACCGTGAAATGCCGGAAGCGCTGCAGAAGGCGTTCGCCTCGGTGCCGTTGCTGCAGCGGGCCTTCCGCAACGTCCTCTACTGGGGTCTCGAAGCCCGTGCGATCGGCTTCAACGGGCAGCCGTGGGTGATGAAGATCGGCCAGCGCATCGCGAAGCGCAACATCTTCAAGGGCGTCAAGGATCCGGAACTGCGCCGGAAGCTGACGCCGGACTACACCATGGGCTGCAAGCGGGTCCTGGTCTCCAACGACTACTACCCGGCGCTCGCGCGGGAGAACGTCGACGTCGTCACCGAAGGCGTGAAGGAGGTTCGCGAGCACAGCGTCGTCGACGGCGCCGGCGTCGAGCACGAGGTCGACGCGATCATCTACGGCACCGGATTCCACGTCACGGACGCCTTCGACGATCTGGAGATCATCGGCCGCGACGGGCGCAATCTCGGCAAGGAGTGGTCGGCCGAGGGGATGCGGACGTACCAGGGCATCACCGTGTCCGGCTTCCCGAACCTGTTCTTCCTGCTCGGCCCGAACACCGGGCTGGGGCACAACTCCGTGGTGTTCATGATCGAAGCGCAGATCTCCTACGTCGCGCAGGCGCTGCGGCTCGGGCGGGGCAAGGCGCTCGACCCGCGGCCGGAGGCGCAGGAGCGGTTCAACGGAGAGATCCAGCGCAAACTCGCCAAGGGGATCTGGACGCAGGGCGGCTGCAAGAGCTGGTACCTGGACGCGAAGGGTGTCAACCGGACGATCTGGCCCGGCTTCACCTGGCGGTACTGGCTGGACACCCGCAAGGTGCGCCGCGAGGACTACGACCTCCTCGGCTGAGGAGGGAAAGAGGGAGGGTCCGTGAAAGCCCAGATGGGGGGCAAGGCCTTCACGGACCGGGGAACGCCGCGCTCATGAGGGGTTGAGCCGGCGAAGCCTTCCGATGAGATCGACGGTGGGGATACGGCAGAGTTCGGCCATCCGTTCCAGCGCCGCGAAGTCGAGATGGACTTCGGCGGATCCGCTGTCGGCCGACCGCTTGAGCCGATCGTCCGCCCACCGTCGCAGGGGGAGCAGTTCTTCCTGGTCGTCCTTGATCACCAGGCGCAGATCGATCCGGACCCGGCCCGGTTCGTCCACGAACACCCGGCGATGCACCTTGGCCAGCAGATCCTGTGGCAGCTCGTCCATCGCGACGCACAGTTCGACCAGCCGCACCACGGAACAATGCCGGGTGCCCAGCTCGTAGGTGGCCAGCGTCTGGAGCGAGATCTCGCTCTGCAGATGCTGGTTCAGTTCCTTGCGTGTCCAGCCACGTTTACGGCGGAGCTTGCGGAGCTCGTCTCCGAGTATCCGCTGATAGCTCTCAGCGTCGATCAGCACTCCCCGACCCCTGCCTTGCCAACCCTGCTCCCATCGCTCACCCCATGTGACAAAACCCGGGACGAGCGCACTCACGTGAATGAAAGTCGGCAGGTGGTCCGCTCTTACGCGGTTTCGAGGGTGCTTTTCATGCCAATTTTGGCCTGCTGGGCCGAATGGGTGAATAATGCCCGCGCGGCGAGGGCGTCAGTTGACGCAGGGCACGCCTTCGGCGGTGATCGGCTTCTCGTCGGACTGCTCGGGCGGCGGGGCCGCGGCCGACGAACCGGCGGCGTTCTGCGAGGAGCCGGAGCCCTGTGCGCCGCTCGCCTGCTTGAAGTCTGAGCCGAGGAAGACCATCACGTGCCCGGCCTCGACGCTCTTGTCCTCTTGGACGGTTGGGTCGCCCCCGAGTTCGGCGGCGACGGCCTGGCCCGCCGCCTTCTCGCCCTTGGCGACCCAGATCACCGTCTTCTTGCGCGCGCTGGCGGTGGCCGTGTCGCCCGCGGTGAAGCCCTTGTCGACGAGCTGCTTCAGCACCGTCGAGGCGAGGCCGTCCCGGTTCGTGGAGTTGCGGACGTCGACCGTGGTCGCCTTGTTGGCCGACTCGGTGGGCGCCGGTGCCTGCTCGCCGGGCTGCGGGCCCGCGAGCCCCTGGACGAAGTCCTTCACCTGTTTCGGGTCGACCTGGATGGCGACGCCGTCGTTCGGGGTCTTGTACTCGATGTTGACGATCGGGATCGTCCGGAACTCGAGCTGGCCGCCGGTGAGGCTCTTCATCTGCTGGGCGAAGCCGAAGACGTCCCAGTTCTGGTTGAGCACGACGGACTTCTTGATGGCCGTGATCAGGTCGTTCAGCTTGCCGGGGTTCGCGAGCGTGCCCGCCGAGAGCACCTTGCGCGCCATCCCGGCCATGAACACCTGCTGCCGGACGACCCGGTCGAGGTCGCCGCGCGGCAGCCCGTGGCGCTGCCGGACGAAACCGAGCGCCTCGACACCGGAGATGGTGTGCGGGCCCTTGGTGAACTTCGCGCCGGAGAACTGGTCGTTGACGTCGTCGTTGAGGCAGACGTCCACCCCGCCGATGGCCTGGGTGATCTCGCTGAAGCCCAGCAGGTTGATGGCGGCGTAGTTGTCGATGGTCGAGCCGGTCAGCTGCTCGACCGTCTTGATCAGGGTCTTCGCCCCGGCCTCGTTGGCCTTCTGGTCGAGTTCCTTCGGGTCGGAGACGCCATTCTCCTGCTGCTTCTTGCGCTCGTCGAGCATCGCGCGGGCATACGCCGAGTTGATCTTGTGCTTGCCGAAACCGCCGGGAATGTCGACGTAGGAGTCGCGCGGCAGCGAGATCGCGACGGCCTTCGAGCCGTCGTTCGGGATGTGCACGAAGATCAGCGAGTCGGTGTTCAGCTCGCCGTCGGCCTGCCCGGCGCGCAGCTGGGCGAGGACCTCCTTGGACAGCGGGTTGCCCTGCGCGTCCGTGCGGCTGTCGAGGCCGACGAGCAGGATGTCGCGGGCGCCGTCGGCGGGCTTGTCGCCCTTGTCTGCGCCGATGCCGACGTTCGCGAAGGTCAGGCCGTCCATCGCGGCCCACGCGTAGCCGGTCAGGCCCATCACCAGGAGGGACACGAGGCCCAGTGCGATCTTGGGCCCGCGGAACGGCCGCCGCGGGGCGCGACGCGGTTCCGGGCGCCGGGGCGGCGGCGCCGCGGCCTGGCGGGCGGGTGCCGGGCGGGCTCCACGGGGCGGGGCCGGGCGGGAAGGAACGCGTCCGGGCGCGTCCTGCCTAGGCCGGGCGGGACGTCGATCCCCATGCCCATTCCGAGGCGGGTACTCCACGCGGTCTGCTCCTTCTCTCCGGTACCGGTTCTACGGTCTTCTCAAGGGACGCATGGTGCCTGTTGCGGGTTGTCGCAGGATTACACATCCCCCCGAAGATGTGGCACGCACCACCGGTTTGCCCTCAATGGTACGGAGAAGGCCAGGTCAGCGCTGTGCGGCTCTCGTCGGGACCAGCGTGGCTGCCGCAGCGAACATCGCGACGACGATCGTCGCGACCGGCAGCGCGACGGACGCGGCGCTCACCTGTTTGCCGTCGAGGGCCCCCATCAGCGGCGGAGCGCACGCGACCGCACAGACCAGCCAGGTCCCGGTCATCCGGCTGGTGCCGTTCCGGACGGTGTGCAGCAGGTACACCCCGAGTAACAGGTTGACCAGGCTCTGGACCGGCCCGAGCCGCAACCCGAGGAGGTCGGCGTCGGCCGACGCGCCGCCGAAGCGGGTCAGCGCGAAACCGAACACGCCGAGCATCGCGTAAGCCATCCCGACCGTCGCCGCGGCGCGGCAGAACACGGCGGCGCGCAGGCCCGGTTCGTCGACGGCCCGCTGCTGCGGTCCCGAATGACGTTCGAACCACCAGAAGACGAGCGCGGCGGGGACGGCCAGCAGGGCGAGCGCGAGCAGGACCCTCGGCCTGGCGAGCCAGCTGAGGCCGTCCACGACCGGGCCTGGCAGGTAAACGACCGCCACGAGCAGCAGCATCGCGGACAGGAAGCCGAGGTAGAGGCTCATCGGGGCGCGGAGGACGAGGCGGGCGGTGGCGGCGACCACGGGACTCTGGCCGAGCCGGGCCAGCGGTCGCGCGAGCAGTCCGAGGAGCCCGAGCTGGACCAGCCCGAGCAGGAGGACACCCCACGGCGGGCCCGACAACGCGGCCGGGGCGCCGGGGCCGCCGAGCAGCATCGGCCCTTCGCCGAGGACGGTGACCGCGAGCCCCAGCCCGGCGGCGCCGGTGACCGCCGTCGCCAGGAGGGCGGCACGCGGCGGGCGGACTCCGTCGGCGTGGGCGAACGCCAGCTGCTGGACGAACAGGGCGAGGAACAACGTCTCCGCGTAGCGCGGGATCGCCGAGCCGGACCACTGCGCCGCGGCCTCGCTCGCCAAGGTCAAGGCCAGCAGGCCGGCGACGGAGACGGTGCGCGTCCGGCGATACAGCGCCAGCAGCGCCGGCGCGAGGACGACGGTCAGCAGGAAGACGCCGAGCAGCCACAGCGGGTGCAGCGCGATCCGCATGACGGTGGCGTTCGTGCCCGTCGGGATCCCCAGCACCTCCAGGGCGAGCGGCACGACCAGCGCGACGACGGCGAAGATCAGCGCGGGGCGCAGGAGCGGGCTGGCGCGATCGGCGAGGTACTGCGGATAGCGGCCGCCGGTCGCGCGGATCGATCTCCAGCCCGCCTCGTTGATCCGGCCCACCGCGAAGAAGATCAGCGGGCAGAGCTGCGCGAGCCAGGTGAACGGCCACAGCGACCGCTCCGGCGCGCCTGCCCAGTGCGCGAGCGCGACGGCGGATTCGCCGAGCAGCATCAGCACGACCCCGGCGACCCCGAGCAGGGCCCATCGGCCGACCGGGAGCACCGGACGCGGCTCGCGGGGCAGGGTGACGGCGGTCCGGCGGGTGCGGACCCAGCCGCGGAGGCGGAACACCAGCAGCGCGCCGACCACCAGCACCCCGACGATCATCGGGCCGAGCGGGTCACCGACCGGCGGCCCCCAGCGCTGGTGCCAGGAGTTGAGCACGAGACCGGCGGTGTAGAGGGAGGCGACGACCTCGCAGGTGCCGCGCGAGTCCATCGGGTTGAGGGCGCAGGCGTGGTGCATGTCGGCGGAGAGCCGGTCGTCGAGCGTGGATCTGGCGTCCTGGCCGAGCGGGTGCCCCTTGCGTTCGGCGTAGCGGAGGATGTCGTAGCCCAGGTCGTGGGCTTTGCAGGGGACGGCGTAATCCCACTTGGTGTTGTCGTCGCCCCAGGGCGCGGAGCAGCCGCCGTCGGTGTGGACGGCGCGCACGGTGCCGTCGCGTGCCGTCATCACGCCGGGGGTGATTCCGCTGACCGCGGTGAAGTCCGCGGGCAGTTCGGCGATGACGTTCTCGACCCGGCCGGGCCGCACCAGCGCGTCGACCGCGTTCTGGGCGGCGAGGAGGTCACCCGTCGGTGGTCCCTGGTCCGGCGGCGAGGCCGGCCGCGACGCGATCAGGCCAAACCCGAAGACCAGCACGGTGACCAGCAGCAGCCAACCCGAAGTCGACCACGGCCGCCGGATCCTGACGGGCTTCCGGTCGGCGTCGGCTGTCGCTGGCATGGCGTCAAGGGTGCCATCCGCCGATCGGGGCCGACATCCGGATAACCCCCGAGATCACCCACCGGGTGCCCTGATGGTGTGGCGCGTTTTGGCCGTGTCCTGGCCCTCTGGAGGCGCTTGCGTCAGGTCTCGGCGGTGGGCGACGGAGGAGCGGGCCGGTCCAGATCCTGGGCGAATCGCACCTGGTTCCGGCCGTTCTCCTTGGCCACGTAGACGGCGGCGTCGGCGGCGTGCAGGAGTTCCTCCAGCGAATCACCGTGACGAGGGAACAGTGCCGCCCCGATCGAGGTAGTACGGCCCGCGATGGTGACGCGGCTGCCCCGTTTGTCGGTGGTCACTATATGCAGTTCGGCGATAGCGCTGCGCACTCGCTCGGCGGCGAGTTTCGCGGCCGTTTCGTCGATATCCGGAAGAAGCACGAGGAATTCCTCGCCGCCGAACCGGCCGATGACGTCGGCGGGCCGGGTGACCTCGTCCAATTTCTGCGCCACATCGCGGAGGACGTCGTCGCCCGCGGGATGTCCATATGTGTCGTTAATCCACTTGAAGTGGTCGAGATCAATCATCAGAAGCGCAAGGTTGTCGTCCGATCGGGCGGTCCTTGCGAGCGCCCGATCGGCCGACTCCGACCATCCGCGCATGTTGAGAACGCCGGTTTTCGGGTCCGTCCGCGCGTCGTTTTGCAGTTGGTCGATCTCGGCGAGGCGATTGAACACCACCGTCACCACGGCCATCACGATCACCATCGGTGGCATGATCAACAGCAGCACCGCGGTGACCGCGCCGAGGCCGATCGTGATGGCCTCCAGCAGGTTGTCCGCCGCGTTGCCGAGCACGGTCGAGAGCGACGGCCGCTTCGACGAGCCGATCGCGAGGATGCCGCCGATGTAGGCGATCTGCACCGCCTCGAAGACCATCCCGGTGACGATCAGGACGCCGAATTCGCCCAGGGTGTCCCAGCCGGAAATCCGTCCCCATTCATGCGGGCCGAACGCGGCGAAGGTGAGTGACGCCAGGGTCACCGAAACGCCGTGGGTGACCGACGAGAACACGAAGTTGTGCGCGGGCCGCCGGGCGATGAACCAATGCTGGATCCGGACGAGCGCGATGATGGAAAGGGTCAGCGAAAGCGGCAGGATGACCGCGGCCGGAAATGTCCATACGGCGGTGAGATCGATGAGAACGGTGCGGCTTCGATCACGACGCCTTTCTTCCTGTCGCTGGGTGAGCTGAATATGCGCCGTGGCGCCGATGGCAAGAATTGCGAAACGAACCCAGTCCGTTCTTCCCGGATTCGTGGAATTCATCGTGGCGACGACCATGATCGCCATTCCGATCGCCTCCATGGCGAAAAGGAACGCGATGAACCGCTTCGGCCGCTGCCACAGCGCCCACGCCCTGGGATCATAGGGATGGCGCGGCGGCGGTTCGGCCTGGTCACCTTCCGGGCTTGCCTGCCCGCGTTCGGTCACCGGTGCACCGCTCGCCGTGGCGGCCGTCCCCGCCTGATCGTCAAGGTCGCCGGTGCCGTCGCCGTGCTGGCGGCGGTCGCCGGTCTCGGCTGGCAATTGCTACCTCTTTTCCGCGCGGATGGCACGGCTGAGTAATCTCACCGGTACCGACTGATACACCGTTCGTATTCCACGGCCGGTATCATCCCATCGCATCAGTTGTTCGACACCGGCGAGGGTGCCCGCGAACACCGACCGGAGGTGGCAATCGTGTCCCGTGATTTCTGATCTTGACAGCTGAATGTTTTTCGAGACGCGTCGTGGAAGGGGTGACCGATAGTGTCCAGTCGTGACTTCTGAGCCCGGACAGAGTATTAGTTCGCAGCAACGAGGTGGCCGGGAGGTGTGTGACCGTGTCGAGCCGTGACTTCTGATCGAGAGCCGTTTCTTTTCGCCCGTCTGTCGAAGGCCCAGGTGCCGAAGCAGTGTCCCGTCGAGATTTCCGAGTACGAACCCGCCGGGCGGCCGTGCCGCCCCAGGGGTCGTCCAGTGTGGATTTCTCATGACAGCAACGGTTCCGGGCTGGATCCGTTGATGTGCCCCCAACTGAGCGCGACCATGACGGCCAGCAGCAGGCCGACGACGCCTGCCAGCGCGATGGCCGAGGTCGCCGCCCCGAGCCGATCGGCGGCGAGCCCGCCGAGTCCCGCCCCTATTCCTTGAGCCACCCGCAACCCGGTGCGGTACACCCCGCCCGCACCGCCCCTGAGTTCGTTCGGGACCCAGGTGATGAACGTGGCGCTCACCGTGATCAGGTACGCCCCTGCGGCGCCCGCCGCCGCGAGCAGGAGCAAGGCCGGAACCAGTCCCGGCTTGAGCGCGAAGGCGATCAGGGCGACCATCGGCAGTGCCGCCAGCACACCCAGCAGCTTCCGCCGTTGTTCCGCGGAGACGAATTTGGACAGCAAGAACGCCCCGATGACGAAGCCCAGCGGATCGGCGGCCAGCAACCAGCCGACGGCTTGTTTCCCCACGCCCATCTCGGCGGCCAGCGGCGCGGCGAGCCCTTCGGGGATGACGGCCAGGCCGACCAGCCACGAGAACCAGACCAGCACCCGCAGGTGGCGATTGCCGAACACCTGCTTCACCGCGCCGAACCAGCTGCCGGTGCCGTCGGAGGCCGCCGCCCGCCGCGAGACGGAGAAGCGGACCACGGCCGCGCTCAACAGGAACGTCGCGGCGTCCAGCCCCAGTGCCCAGCTCGCCCCGACCTGTGACACCAGCAGACCGCCGCCCGCCAGGCCGAGCAGCATGGCGGTGTTGGTCGAGATGCCCCGGATGTCCTGGCTCTTGAGGTAGAGGTCGTCGTCGGTGAACACCTCGCGGGTCAGCGCGTTCTGCGCGGCGTTGCCGGGAGCGTTCGCGAGCCGGGCCAGCACCACCAGCCCGCACAGCAGGGCGAGCGGGGTGCCGGGGATCGCCATGATCCCGATCAGCACCGCTTGGAGCAGGGACGAGTAGACGAGGACGGTGCGCCTCGGGTAGCGGTCGGCCAGCTGGGAAAGGCCGAGGCCACCGGCCAGCGCGGGCAGGAAGGTCAGGGAGTAGACCACCGCCGAGAGCAGCGCGGAGCCGGTGCGGTCGTAGACGAGGATGGCCAGCGCGACGATGGTCAGCTGGTCCCCGATCAGGGACTGCACCTCGGCGAGCCAGAGTGCGCGGAACTCGCGGTTCGCCAGGGCGGCGGTCATCCGCGGCGCCGCGTTCGTCTTCACTCCGTGACCACCTCCCCCCGATCGGGTGAACTCAGCTCCCTCGCATTCTTGCCTGCCTGTTACGTGGCCGACGAGGGAGTCACAGTTAATGTCCCGCCGAACAACGTTCAGTATGCCTCCGGCTACAGGGAGACGAACAGAAGACCAGCGAATCCTTCGCCCGTTAGGCCGATCGAGCTACGCCGTCTGACCGGTGAGTGACGTCGCTCTGACTCGTCCGCGGGTATCTGCGCGCCTGTCGCCCCGCACTCGCTCGGCGCAGCCCGCCCGCCGTTCGCCGCCGCCTGAGCTCCGGTTGGGCCGAATGGGCCAACACTGAGTAGAGACCGGCCTGGAGGTGGAGGCCGGCCGGGCCAAAGGGGTGAAGGCGATGAACGGTTTGCTCGACGACAAAGCCGTCGTCGTGACCGGGGCGGGACGGGGCCTCGGCGAGGCGTTCGCGGTGCACGTGGCCAGGGCGGGTGGGGCCGTCGTGGTCAACGACATCGACGTCGCGCTGGCCGAGCGGACGGCGGAGAACATCCGCCGCTTCGGTGGCAAGGCGGTCGCCAGCGGGCACAGCGTCGCGGATCCGAAGCAGGCACAGGAGATCGTCGACCTCTGCCTGGCCGAGTTCGGCGCGATCGACGGGCTGGTCAACAACGCGGGCCTGAACTACGAGGCGTTGCCGTGGGAGGACGACGTCGAGCAGGCCCGCGAACTGGTCGAGGTGAACGTCCTCGGCGTCATGTACACCGGCCTCGCCGCCATCAAGGCGATGGTCGCGCGGGGAAAACAGGGCTCGATCGTCAACATCTCGTCCGGGGCCTCGCTCGGGCAGCGCAAGCTCGGCGTGTACGCCGCCAGCAAGGGCGCCGTCGCTTCGCTGACCTACTCCTGGGCGCTCGACCTCGAGGAGAGCGGGATCCGGGTGAACGCGGTCTGCCCGCTCGCGCACACCCGGATGGTGTGGAAGTCCGAACGGTCACTGCGCTCCTGCCCGCCGGACCGGACGCCGTCGCGGATCGCGCCGGTCGTGCTGTTCCTGCTCGGCGCCGGGTCCCACGGGATCACCGGGCAGATGATCCGCTGCAACGGGCCGCAACTGCACGTCATGGGGCAGCCGTACCTGAAGCAGCCCATCCTCGAGCGGCCGGTGTGGGACACCGAGACCGTGCAGCGCGCCTTCGACGAGGTGTTCAGCGCGCACCTGGAGAACTACGGCCTCGAAAAGCGTGTCCCGCCCCGGCTGCGCAAGTGGACGGAGTCGACCCGGACCGCTTAGCCGACGACGAATGGCAGCTTCGCGGCGAGATCGCCTAGCTCGGCCTTCTCCGCGCCGGTCGGCTCGCGGCGTCCGGTGCCGACCAGCAGCGCGTCCGTGTCGGAGAACGACGCCGGGAACTTCTCCCCGGTGCGCTGCTCCAGGATCTGCCGCGTCTTCGCGAGACTGTCGGCGGCCGGGCCCGGGAGGTGCGGCAGGTGCGCGACGAGGTCGAGGTGGTGCAACGTCCACTCCAGGACGTACGCGGCCAGGTAGTCGCCCGCGGACAGGACGATGTCGCGGGTGGCGACCCGCGTCCCCGGGTCGGCGAGGCCGGCGGCCCGGCCCGCGGCCGAACCGACGTCGTCCAGGTGGAACTTGAGGAGCCGGGGCTCCTGGTACGCGGCGGCGAGCCGCACGATCAGCGCGTCGAGGTCGTCTTCGCCGGTGGGCGGCTGGTCGGTGACCTCCCAGTAGGTGACCGCGTCGCGCGTCGGTGCCGTTTCGGCGGGGGTGGCGAGGGTGATCAGGACGTCCTGGGCGTCGATCACCAGGTGACACACCAGGTCCTGGACCAGCCAGCCCGCGCAGCCGGACGGCTTGGTGAAGTCTTCGTCGGGGGTTGCGGCGACGGCGGCGAGGAGCGCCGCCCACGAGCGGGAGAAGAGATCCACGGCGGCAAGTTAGCAGCGGCGGCACCCTGACGGCGACCGCTTTGTGCCGGGGGTGTGGCGTGGCGCGCGTGCAATGAAAGGCCCGTTACTGGCAAATTTTGCCAGTAACGGGCCTTTCCTGGCAGCGCGCGTACCCCGGGTCAGGAACCCGCGGCGGGTGCCGGAGCGGAGGCCTCGTAGAGATCCGCGATCGCCGGCGCGTACCGGTCGTTGATGATCCGCCGCTTCAGCTTCAGCGTCGGGGTCACCTCGCCGCTTTCGGGCGTCCACGCCTTCGGGATCACGTGGTACCGCTTGATCTGCTCGATCCGCGCCAGCCGCGCGTTCGCCGCCTCGACGGCCTTCTCGATCTCCGCGCGCACCTGCGCGTTGTCGGCCAGCGATTCGCCTTCGGTGAGCTGGATGCCGTTCGCGGTCGCCCAGCCCGGCGCGATCTCGTCGTCGATGACGATCAGCGCCGTCACGTACGGCCGCTTCTCGCCGATCGCGACGGCCTGCCCGATCAGCGGGTGTTCCTTGAGCAGGCCCTCGACCTTCGTCGGCGCGATGTTCTTGCCGCTCGAGGTGATGATCAGTTCCTTCTTGCGGTCGGTGATCGTGACGAAGCCGCGTTCGTCGATGGTCCCGATGTCGCCGGTGGCGAGCCACCCGTCGGCGTCGATGTCCGGTTTGATCGAGCCGTCCTCCTGCAGGTAGCCGAGGAACACGATCGGGCCGCGGACCAGCAGTTCGCCGTCCTCGGCGACCTTCACCTCGACGCCTTCCAGCGGCTTCCCGACCGAGCCCGCCTTGAACGCGGACGGCGTGTTCGACGTGACCGCGCCGGTGGTCTCGGACAGTCCCCAGACCTCCTGGATCTCGATGCCGAGCCCGGCGATGAAGTACAGGATCTCCACCGGCAGCGCGGCGGCACCGCTGGTGGCGACCTCGATCTGGTCCAGGCCCAGCATCGCCCGCACCGGCGCGAGCGCGGCCGCGTCGGTCTGCGCGATCTTCTCCGCAAGCTCCGGCGGGACCTCTTTGCCGTCACTGCGCAGTTTGTAGCCCTGTTGCAGCAGTTCGTTGGCGCCGAGCAGCCCGTTCCGCTTGTCCTCCGGCAGCGAACCGAGCAGGTTCTTCAGGCCCGCGACCATCTTTTCCCACACCCGCGGGACACCGAAGAAGCTCTTCGGGTGCACCTGGCCCAGCGCGCCGACGACGGTGGTCGGGTCGCCGACGGTGTGCACGTGCCCGGCCCACACGATCGGCATGTAGATCGAGATTTCGCGTTCGGCGATGTGCGCGAGCGGAAGGTACGCGATGTTCGTGGCGTGCATCGGCGACTCGTGCAGTTTCTGGACCGCGATCGCCTCGTAGATCGCGTTCCGGTGCGACAGCACGACACCCTTGGGTTCGCCGGTGGTGCCGGAGGTGTAGATCATCGACAGCGGGTCGTCCTGGCCGATCGCGGACCACGCGGTCTCGAACGCCGACGGGTCGGCCGCGTGGGCCTCGGCGCCCGCCGCGCGCAGCTCCGCGAACGAGAGGAACCGTTTGTCGTCCGCGGGGACCACGGACGCGTCGAGCAGGACGATGTGGCGCAGCGCGGGCAGGTCGTCGAGGATCTGGGACCAGCGGCCGAGTTCGTCGGCACCGGCGAGTACGACGACGCCGGCGGCGCTGTGCCGGGCGACGTACCCGATCTGCTCCGGGCTGAGCGTCGCGTACGCGGTGCACGGGATCGCGCCGAGATGGGCCGCGGCGAGGTCGGCGATCAGGTGATCGGGACTGCTCGGCGCCATGATCAGCATCCGGTCGCGGGAGCCGAGACCGAGCCCGGCGAGCCCGCGCGACACCTCCGCGATGGCGGTGCGGAATTCACGCCAGTTCAGGGTCGGCTTGCCCTCGATGTCGAGGGACGTGACCGCCGGCAGCTCACCGAACTCCTGGGCGTTGCGGTGAAGCAGGGCGGGGATGGTCTGGCCTTCGATCTGCTCGGCGACGGTCGGCTGGTTGGTCAACGCTGGCCTCCTCGATGCTGCCTGATCAGGCACACTGTAAGGGCTCCGGTCAGTGGTGGATAGAGAATCGCGGCCACGGTTGCGCTACGCGAAATGTCCACCTTTTCCGTTTTCATCGCGTCAGTCGTGGACTTCCGGAATCCCGTCACCGACGATGACCACGTGACTGACCTCGTAGCCGAGGCCGCGGCACTGGACGCGGCTGATCCCTTGGCGCACAAGCGAAACGAATTCGACCTCGACGCGGGCGTCGCCTACTTCGACGGCAACTCGCTGGGCGCGCCGCCGAAGCACGTCGCCGGACGTGTCGCCGCGGTCATCCGCGAGGAATGGGGCGGACGGCTCATCCGATCCTGGTCGGAAGGCTGGTGGGAGGCGCCGGAGCGGGTCGGCGAACGGATCGCGCCGCTCGTGGGGGCCGCGCCGGGGCAGGTCGTCGTGGCGGACTCGACCAGTGTGAACCTGTTCAAGGCGCTGGTCGCCGCGACCCGGCTCAGGCCGGGCCGCGACGAGATCCTCGTCGACGCGGACACGTTCCCGACCGACGGCTACCTCGCGGACGAGGCCGCCCGGCTGACCGGGCGCACGGTGCGGCGGGTCGTCGCCGAGGACCTGCCGGACGAGGTGAGCGAACGGACGGCCGTCGCGCTGATCAACCACGTCGACTACGTCACCGGACGCGTCCACGACATGGCCGCGCTGACCGGCGCGCTGCACCGGGCCGGGGCGCTCGCGCTCTGGGACCTCTGCCACAGCGTCGGCGCGCTCCCGGTGGAACTGGACGCCTCGGGAGTGGACCTCGCCGTCGGCTGCACCTACAAATTCCTCAACGGCGGTCCGGGATCGCCCGCTTTCCTTTACGTGGCAACGAAATGGCTGGACCGGTTCGACCAGCCGCTGGCCGGCTGGGCCGGTGATCGCGATCCGTTCGGGATGCGCGGCGCCTACGAGGCGCACGCCGGGATCTCGCGTGGCCGCGCGGGTACTCCCGACATGCTTTCGCTGCTGGCCTTGGACGCGGCCCTCGACGTCTGGGACGGCGTGGATCGCGGGCTGCTGCGCCGAAAGGGGCTCGCGCTCGGTGACTTCTTCTTCCGGTGCGCGGACGAACTCCTCGACGGCGCGACGATCCCGACCCCGCGCGGACACGACCGCGGGCACCAGATCTCGGTCGTCGACGACGACGCGGCCAAGACGATGGCGGCCTTGATCGAGCGCGGGGTGATCGGGGACTTCCGCCCGCCCAACGTGCTGAGGTTCGGCCTGGCGCCGCTCTACACCACCTACGGCGAGGTGCTCCGCGCCGTCACGACACTGGGTGAACTACACCGGGGGAACTAAGATTGAGGACGTTGAGTGTCCCCGATCCTCCGTTGATCAAGCTCCGAGACCCGGAGCGACTTCTCGACTACCGCACCTCACCCTCGCCCTGGCCACGCGTAGGTAAGCGACTACCGGTCCGCTCCAGCCCTCTTTGTCACTCACGACTCCAGTTGGGGAACTCCGGCGCTGAGTACGGCGCGGGCGGCGTGCGCGAGGCTTTCGCGCACCTCGTCCGCGTCTTCGAGATAGCCGCCGACCATGGCCCCGTCGCGCAGGAAGGTCAGCTCCCGCGCGGCGGCCGCGGGGTCGGGGTGCCCCGTCGCGCCGACGATCTCCGCGATCGAGTCGCGGAACCACGTCCGGTGTTCGCGCACGACCCGCCGCACGGGGTGCTCCGGATCCGGGTACTCGGCGGCCGCGTTGATGAACGGGCAGCCGCGGAAGCCCGGCGCGCAGATCTCCTCGCCGATGCCGAGGACGAGGATTTCGAGCATTTTCGAAGGCTCCGGCTTCTGCTCCGTCGCGGCGGCGACGAGCCCGCGGATCCGGTCGTGCTCGGCTTCGAGGTAGGCGCGGACCAGGTCTTCCTTGCCGGGGAAGTGCCGGTAGAAGGTCGCCCGGCTGACCTCGGCCGCGACGATGACGTCGTCCACGGGGACGGAGTGGATCCCCTGCGTGTAGAAGATCTTCGACGCCGTCTCCAGGAGGCGGTCCCTGGCCGCGGAGCGGCGGGTGGTCGTGGCTGCCATGCCTCCAGCATATAGAACGTTCTGTCTTGCTGCTGCCGACGTGCGAATTCGCCTTATAGGAAGGCTTCGTAACGGCCGCGCAAATGGTGAAGTTCATTCGGAAATCGGTGGCAAAAAGGTGATCACCTCGCCCCCTCGGGGGAGACGAGGCGATCTTTGGTGAATCCGCTGTTAGTCTCGACATTCGCTCTCGCCGCGAGTGTGACGTAGATCCTTCCCCTGTGGCGTAAGGAAAACCCGCGTCGCTCGTCTCAGCGGCGAGGCGCGGGCCACGGCGCCTGGAGAAGGAGGGGATTGTGTCGATCACCTATACCGCCGTCGCCGTGTTCGGTGTCGCTTCCGGTTTCCTGCTCAACGAATTCGGCTCGCGTTACCCGGTCGAGACGGCGCTCGTCGTGATTCTGGCCGCCGGGGTGGTGACCTTGTGCTGGGCGGGCGTCCGGATGCTCCGCGACGCGTCCAGGAGGGTCGACACACTCCTCGAGGAGGAGCTCGGCCGCGCCGCCGAAGATCATTTCGCCGATTCGCCCGTAATAAGCGCCGTCAATTCTCGATTCCGCGGATCGAACGGTCTTACGGCCGCCTTCCTGCGGGGTGAAGTCGTTCGCAAACCGAACGGTATGTGGAGCCCCGGTCCGAAAGCGTGAGCGAGGTCACGGCGAGTAGTTTTCGTGGACTTTTTCGTACGGACACGAGTACGACGGGCTGTTACTTGATCGAGTCCGATGAGCGTCGATCAAGCCGCTGCCTGCGGTAAACCGCCAGGTGATCTACTGGTGAGTCACTTCGCGGGCCACCCCCGTCCACGTGGTGGACTTTCGAGGTCCGACGGCCTCTTGTCACCTGGTCACGGCGATACGCGACTACCCTTCGCGTCCGGGCTTGACTCACCCGTTTGGGTCTCCTAGCGTCTTCGCGGGCGGAGCGGACCACGCTGTGTTGATCCGGCTATCGGATCCCGCGGGTATGAGATCCCCGGCGACCCGACACCAATAACTGCCGGAAGGAAAACGGACCACGGTGAAGCAGATTTCCCTTCGACGAGGCCGCGGCTCTTCGATTCGTTCGCGCGTTCTGACGATCGCGCTCATTCCGAGCATCGCGCTGATGCTCGTCGGTCTCGCGATCGGCGGGTACTTGATCTTCGACGCGGTCAACGGTCGCGACTACGCGCAACGGATCCGGGGCTCGGAAGCGCCCACCGTCCCCTTCTTCGGTCAGATCCAGGAGGAGCGCCGGCTGACGCTGCGCGAGCTCGCGGGCGACCGTTCGCAGCACGCCGCGCTCGTGGAGCAGCGCGCCAAGACCGACGCCGCCACCCAAGGCGTCGTCAGCTATCTCCAGACCTTGGTCGGCAACTCGCCCGACAGCGTGCAGCGCAACATCGCCACGGTGAGCGGGCTCTTCCAGAAGATGCCGCAGATCCGGCAGTCGGCCGACTCCGGTCAGTTGCCGCTACTCGACGCCTTCACCTACTACAACCAGATCGTCGACCAGTTCGTCGAAGGTCTCACCGGTTTCGCCCAGGACGCGCCGAACGCGGAGAACGCTTATCAGCGGATCACCGCGGTGCCGCTGTTCACCGCGATCGACCAGTTGCAGCGGTCGAACTCCCTCGCCGCCGCGGCCGTGGCGGGCGGCGGCTTCACCGACGAGACCTACCGCGCGTACGTCACCCAGGTCGGTTCGTACCGGTCGCTGCTCGAGTCTTCCGTGACGCGGATGTCCCCGGGCGTCAAGGCGAAGTTCGACCAGCTCGTCGCGAGTGACCCGTGGAAGGCCGTCAACACGGTCGAGAACACCTTCCTGCAGAACAGCAAGGCCACGCTCCCGGTTCCCGAGCAGCTCTGGCTGCAGTCGGCCCGCGGCGTCGGCGACGCGATGATGCGCGGCTTCGTCGAGCAGAGTGGTGCCGCCACCACGCAGGCCATCGACGACGCCGACCGGACGCTGATCACCTCGGCCATCGCGGCGGTCATCGCGCTGCTCGTGGCGATCGGCGTGTTCGTCGTCGCCCTGCGGTTGTCCAACCGGCTCATCGGCAGGCTGGCCCGGCTGCGTGAGGACACCCTCGACGTCGCCGAGATCCGGCTGCCCGAACTGGTGGACCGGGTGCGGGCGGGCGAGCCCGTCGACCTCGACGACAAGGGGCACTTCCTCGATCACGGCGACGACGAGATCGGCCAGGTCGCCGAGGCCTTCAACAAGGCGCAGCAGACCGCCATCGCGGCCGCCGTCGAAGAGGCGAGGACCCGTGAAGGCACCAAGACGGTGTTCCTCAACATCGCGCACCGCAGCCAGGTGATCGTGCACCGCCAGCTCAAGGTGCTCGACCAGGCCGAGCGCAAGCAGGAGGACCCGGAGCAGCTGGAGACGCTCTTCCAGCTGGATCACCTCTCCACCCGCGCCCGCCGCAACGCGGAGAACCTGATCATCCTCGGTGGCGGCCAGCCCGGCCGCCAGTGGCGCAAGCCGGTCACGCTGGCCGAGCTGACCCGTGGCGCCTCGGCCGAGACCGAGGACTTCGCCAGGGTGAAGACGGCGAAGATGCCCGCGATCGCGGTGCAGGGCCCGGTCGTCGGCGACCTCGTGCACCTGCTCGCGGAGCTGATCGACAACGCGACCTCGTTCTCGCCGCCGCAGTCGCGCGTCGAACTCCGGGGCAACGTGGTCGGCAAGGGCGTCGTGATCGAGGTCGAGGACCAGGGCCTCGGCATCGAGCCCGAGCAGGCCGCCGAGCTGAACGGGATGTTGGCCGATCCGCCGGACTTCGGCATCATGGCGTTGTCAGCCGAGCCACGGCTGGGCCTGTTCGTGGTCGCGCGGCTCGCCGCGCGGCACGGGATCTCCGTGCACCTGCGCGAGTCCGCGTACGGCGGCACCAGGGCCATCGTGCTCGTCCGCACCGACCTGCTCGCGCCGGTCCCGTCTGATCAGCCGGAGGACGAGGTGGACCCCGAGAGCACCGAGGTGCCGGACGCCGCACCGCTGCTCCCGGGCCGTCGTGCCCGGCACCGCACCGAGTTCCCCGCGGAACGGCCCGAGCTCCCCGTGCCGATGCCGGTGGCCCCTCAGGCCCCGGTCATGCACCAGCCCGGTCCCGATTCGCCCGGCGCCTCGTTGCCGCCGCTGCCCTCGCGCCAGCCGCGGGTGCCCCGGCCCGAAACGCCCCGCCCCGAGCCGATCCGCCCGGAGCCCGCGCGTGCCGAGGCCCGGCCGCAGCCGGTGCAGCCGCCGGCGTGGCCGCCCGCCGACACCCGACCGCAGGACGGCCGTCCGCCGCAGACCCGGCGACCCGGCCCCGAGGCGCCGGGCAGGCCACCGCTGCCGCAGCGCCGCCGTCAGACGAACCTGGTCCCCCAGCTGATGGAGGACCGGCCTGCCGCCCAGCGCGAGGAGGTCCGCGAGGACACCCCCGAGCTGGCCAGGAACCGCCTCGCCGCGTTCCAGCAGGGGACGCGCCGCGGCCGGGACACCGAGCCCACCGACGACTACACCGACCACGACATGTACGGAGATCGTGACTAGATGGCCAACGCGGGAGTCAGTGAACTCGACTGGTTGCTGGATGACCTGGTCAAGCGGGTCAGCGGTGCGGACAGGGCGGTAGTCCTTTCGGCGGACGGTCTGCTCATCGGACGATCCGGCAACCTGTCGGAGCAGGACGGCGAGCACCTGTCCGCGGTGGCGTCGGCGTTCCAGAGCCTCGCCAGGGGCACGGGACGGCACTTCGGCGGCGGCAACGTCCGCCAGACCATGGTGGAGATGGACCACGCCTTCCTGTTCGTCACCGCGGCGGGCCGCGGCGCGTGCCTCGCGCTGCTGGCCAAGGAAGACGCGGACATGGGTCTCGTGGCCTACGAGATGAACATGATGGTCAAACGGGTCGGCGCGGTGCTCACTTCGGCGCCCCGCGCCGCGACTCCCAGTTCGCCATGAGCGGGCGGCACGAGTCGTGGTTCGAGGACGAGGCCGGTCCGCTGGTCCGGTCGTACGCCGTCACGGGCGGGCGCACCCGCTCGGACACGCTCGGCCTCGACCTGATCACCCTGGTGGTCGCCATGCGCACGGCGCACGAGGTCGCCGGCTTCGAACCGGAGTACGGGCGGATCCTCAACCTGTGCCAGAGACCGACCTCAGTCGCGGAGGTCGCGGCGCGCATCGATCTGCCGTTGCCGGTGGTGAAGGTGCTGCTGAGCGACCTCATCGAACAGAACCTCGTGCTGTTCCGTACCGCGACACCGGTCACCGACACTCCCAACAAACACGTACTCCAGGCGGTTCTTGATGGCATCCGGAAACTCTGAGCCCCGGCGATCCCTGACCGCGAACGCGGTCAAGGTCCTCATCGCCGGCGGGTTCGGGGTCGGTAAGACCACGATGGTCGGTTCGGTCAGCGAGGTTCCCCCGCTGCGCACCGAGGAGGTCATCACCGCGGCGTCCGAGGGCGTCGACGACCTCACCGGTGTCGAAAAGAAGACGACCACCACGGTCGCCCTCGACTTCGGCCGGATCACCATCAACCCCGAGCTGATCCTTTACCTGTTCGGCACGCCGGGGCAGGACCGGTTCTGGTTCATGTGGGACGAGCTGGCCGAAGGCGCGCTCGGCGCCGTCGTGCTGGCCGACACCCGGCGTCTCGACAGTTGCTTCGCGGCCGTCGATTTCTTCGAGCGCCGCGGGCTGCCGTTCGTCGTCGCCGTCAACTGCTTCGACAACGCGTACCGCTACGGCACCGAGGAGGTCCGGCAGGCGCTCGACGTCAGCATGGACGTCCCGCTGCTGCTGTGCGACGCGCGGGAACGCGATTCGACGAAGCAGGTGCTGACCGTGCTGATGGAGCACGTGCTCGCGTTGTCCGACCTGGCCGCCGGGCTGCCACAGGGCCGCTGACGCCTCACTGACGCAATGAAAGGCCCGTTACTTGCAAATTTCGCAAGTAACGGGCCTTTCCTTGCACAGGGTGGGAGATCAGGACTTGCGGCGGCGGCGCAAGGTATCGAGCGCGTAGGTGCCCGGCCCGACCACCGCGAACAGCAGGAAGACCCACGAGTACAGGGCGGCCATCTCACCCTTGTTCTGCAACGGCAGCAGCGCGTCGGGCTGGTGGACGACGAAGTACGCGTAGGCCATCGTGCCCGAGAGCAGCACCGCGACCGGGCGGGTGAACAGGCCCACCAGGATCAGCAGCGAGCCGACCAGCTCGATCACCCCGGCGTACCAGCCGGGCCAGGTGCCGAACGAGACGGCGGGCTTGTCGAACAGTCCCATCTTCTGCAGACCGTGGCAGAGGAAGAGGAACGAGACCACTACGCGGACGACGGAGAGGCCGAGGCCCTGCCACTTGGCGGGGGTCGGGCCGATCTCGGTGGTCGTGGCGGTGGCTGTCTGGGTCATGACGCATCCTTCCGGCTCAAGGTGGTCTAAACCATTGATGCGATAGAGGATGCCGGATACCCCCATCTGTAGGGAACTTTCTTTCGGGGGGTAATTCCATGGTATGTCCGAATTTAACAACGCCGCAATGGGCCGGAACGCGACAAAGGCCCCTTTCCTGGAATGATTCCAGGAAAGGGGTCTCGCGATTCCGGTATCAGCGACGGCGGCGCAGCGTGTCGAGGGCGAAGGTGCCCGGGCCGACCACCGCGATCAGCAGGAAGATCCAGCAGTAAAGGGTCGACAGCTCGCCCATGTTCTGCAGCGGCAGCAGGCCTTCCGGCGCGTGGACGGTGAAGTAGGCGTAGGCCATGACGCCGGAGAGGAGTACCGCGACCGGCCGGGTGAACAGGCCAACCAGCACCAGCGCGGCGCCGACGACCTCGATCACGCTGCCGTACCAGCCGGGCCAGGAGCCGAGTTCCACGGAGCCGCCCGCGCCGTCGACGCCACCGAAGAAGCCGAATCCCTGCAGGCCGTGGCAGAGGAAGAGGAACGAGACGACGATCCGGACGGCCGACTGGATCGCGCCCTGTGCCTTGGCGGTGCGCGGGGTGACGGTGGAGGTGGTCTTGGCGGGGGTGATGGTCTGCGTCATGGTTCCGGGTCCTTCCGGGAGAGGCTGTCGGGCTGCTTCTGCCCATGCGTCGGACGGACTCGACGCGAATCGACATCCGGACGGAAACTTTTTCGCCCGCGCGGTCTCATCACCCGATCGGAGCAAGGTCATACTGGAGGCCATGGCGGGTAAGACGAGTGCCGGGATCCTGCTCTTCCGCAGGTCGGGCGAGGTGACCGAGGTGCTGCTCGGGCATATGGGCGGGCCGTTCTGGGCGAAGAAGGACGCGGGCGGCTGGTCGGTGCCCAAGGGTGAGTACAAGGCGGACGAGACGCCGGAGGCCGCGGCGCGGCGCGAGTTCCAGGAGGAACTGGGGCTGCCGGCGCCGGAGGGGGAGTACCGCCCGCTCGGTGAGGTGAAGCAGTCCGGCGGCAAGGTCGTGACGGTCTGGGCGGTGGAGGGTGACCTCGACCCGGCTCAGGTCGTTCCCGGCACCTTCGAGATGGAGTGGCCGCCGCGGTCGGGCAAGACGCAGGAGTTCCCGGAGGTCGACAGGGTCGCCTGGTTCGGGCTCGCCGAAGCGGAGGAGAAGCTACTCAAGGGCCAGCGCCCGTTCCTCACCCGGCTGGGTGAGTTGCTCAACGGCTGAGTAACTCACTGAGCGGTTTGTCGGCCAGCGATCCGAGGACGAGGTCGGCGTGGTCGAAGTTCAGTACCGCGGTGATCGGGTTCGGTACCGCGACACACCTCAGCCCGGCGGCCTTCGCCGCGGTGACGCCGTGCGGCGAGTCCTCGATCGCGATCGCCTCGGACGGCGGCAGGTCCAGCGCGGCGAGCGCGGCCAGGTAGAGGTCCGGGCTCGGCTTGGCCTCGTGAAGGTCGCCGGTGAGGACGGCCTCGAAAGCGTCCGTCAGGCCGAGCCGGTTCAGATGAGTGGAGACCCAGTCTCCGGTCGAGCTCGACGCGATGGCGAGCCGAAGGCCCTGTTCCTTCGCGTCGTCGAGGTACTCCTGGACACCGGGGCGCGGGCCCACGGATTCCAGCAGCTCGGTGACCCGGGCGCGCACGCCGGTGCGGACCGCGATCCTGTCCAGGTTCTCGTCGTCCTTCGCCAGCAGCTCGAACATCGCGACGGCGGTGTTCTGCGTGCCGATCACGGTGTGCCAGACGTCGAGGGGGAGCTCGCCGCCGCGTTCGCGAAAGGTCTCCTGCCAGGCCACGAGGACGGCCGCTTCGGTGTCGACCAGCGTTCCGTCGAAGTCGAAGATCAAGGCGCCGGTCATGGGACGAGTCTACGTCTTGACTCGCTGAGTGGCACGGATTACCGTACGCATTCGTTAGGAAACTTACCAAACGAACAGTGAACAAAAGAACAACGCCGCGCACCCGTCCCTCTCAACCCGCCGCCACGGATTCCCGGGGAGATCGATGTGAAGGCCCGAACCCGACTACTGCCCTTAGGCGCGGCCGCCATCCTGTTGCCGACGCTGCTCAGCGGAAGCGCACAGGCCGCTGATGTCCTTTTGTCCCAAGGAAAGCCCGTTATCGTCTCTTCGGTCGAGGCCGCTGAGTACGGCGGCCCGCTAGCCGTCGACGGGAAGACCAACACCCGCTGGGCCAGCGCCGAAGGCGCGGACCCGCAGTTCATCCGTGTCGACCTCGGCGGTCCTTCCGCCGTCAACCGGGTCAAGCTGAACTGGGAAGCGGCATACGCCACCGCGTACAAGCTGGAAGTCTCCAACGACGGCTCGGCGTGGACCTCCGTCAAGTCCGTCACCAACGGCAACGGCGGCACCGACGACCTCACCGGTCTCGCCGCCCGCGGCCGGTACCTCCGCCTCGTCGCGACCAAGCGCGCCACCAGTTACGGCTACTCCCTGTGGGAGATGCAGGTTTACGGGACGTCGGACTCCACCGGCGACACCCAGGCGCCGACCGCGCCCACGAACCTCAAGGCGGGCGCGATCACTTCGTCCACTGTGGACCTCACGTGGACGGCGTCGACGGACAACGTCGGTGTCAGCGCGTACGAAGTGCTCCGCAACGGCCAGGTCGTGGGAACGTCGGAGACGGCTTCCTACACCGACAGCGGGCTGACGGCGGCGACCGCGTACACGTACACCGTCCGCGCGAAGGACGCCGCCGGGAACACTTCGGCCGCCAGTGGCCAGATCCAGGCGACCACGCAAGCGGGCGGCGGTTCGTCGTTCGTGCTGGCCGCTTCGGGCGACATCGCCGAACAGTGCACCGCGTCTTCGTCGTCGTGCGTCCATCCGAAGACCGCCGCGCTGGTCGGGCAGATGAACCCGGCCGCGGTGATCACCATGGGCGACAACCAGTACGACGACGCCCACATCGAGGACTTCACGAACTACTTCGACAAGACCTGGGGCAAGTACAAGAACATCATGCACCCGGTCCCCGGCAACCACGAGACCTACGACCACACCCCGCTGGGCGCCTACAAGAAGTACTTCGGCAAGATCGCGACGCCGAACGGGAAGACCTACTACAGCTGGGAAATGGGCAACTGGCACTTCGTGGCCATCGACAGCACGGAGTTCTCTCCCGGGCTGGCCGCGAACGCCGTCAGCGACGAGCAGCTGAACTGGATCAAGCAGGACCTGGCGAGCAACACCAAGCCCTGCGTCGCCGCGTACTACCACCACCCGCGCTACACCTCGGGTGACCACGGCGACAACCCGAAGATGGCCACGCTCTGGGAGACCATGGTCAAGAGCAAGGTCGACCTGGTGCTCAACGGGCACGACCACCACTACGAGCGGTTCTTCCCGCAGAACGCCGGCGGGGCCAAGGATCCGAACGGGCCGGTGCAGATCATCGGCGGTGGCGGCGGGGCGTCCCTGTACCCCGTCAAGACGGAGCATCCGGCGACGGCGAAGGCGATCTCGACCTACGGCGTGCTCAAGCTGAACATGTCGGACAACGCGTTCTCGACGCAGTTGATCGGCCTCGACGGCAAGACCATCGACTCCTCACCCACCTACACCTGCCACTGATCCACGCGATCGGGTGCCGGGTCGCGGCCCGGCACCCGATCCGGCGTAGGAGGTCTCCCATGTACATCGCCACCGCCAGGGGAGCGGACACCGCGGCGGAAGTACCGAAGAGCGGCATGAAGCGGGCCGTCACCGGGAACGTCGTCGCGCTCGGCCTGGTCAGCCTGGTCACCGACATCTCGTCGGAGATGGTGACCGCGGTCCTCCCGCTCTATCTCGTCCTCGGTCTCGGCCTGAGCCCGCTGCAGTTCGGCGTGCTCGACGGCCTCTATTCCGGTGTCACCGCGCTCGTCCGGCTCGTCGGCGGGCATCTCGCGGACCGGTGGCAACGGCTCAAGGCGGTGGCCTGTTTCGGTTACGGGCTCTCCGCGCTGGGCAAGATCGGCCTGATGCTGGCGGGTTCGTCCACCGTCGCGATCGGGGCGGTGCTCGCGGCCGACCGCACCGGCAAGGGTGTCCGGACCGCGCCGCGGGACGCGCTGATCACGTTGAGCAGCGACCCCGAGCACCTCGGCCGCGCGTTCGGCGTGCACCGCGCGATGGACACCTTCGGCGCGTTCCTCGGGCCGTTGGTCGCGATGGCCGTGCTGTGGCTCAGCCTCGGCAGCTACGACTCGGTGTTCTTCACGAGTTTCTGCATCGCCGCGATCGGCGTGATCATCCTGGTGGTGCTGGTCAAGGACCACCAGCCCAAGCCGAGGGCCGAACGGCACAAGGTCTCCTTGCGGGAGACCGCGGGCCTGATCCGGCAGGCGTCGTTCCGCCGGATCTGTGTCTGGGCGGCGTTGCTGGGCCTGGTCACCCTCAGCGATTCGTTCCTCTACCTCGTACTGCAGCGCCGATGGGATCTCGGCGCGGTCTTCTTTCCCTTGCTGCCGCTGGGAACCGCCGGTGTGTATCTCCTGCTCGCCGTCCCCCTCGGCAGGCTTTCGGACAAGATCGGCCGCTGGAAGGTGTTCCTCGGCGGGCACGTCGCGCTGGTCGTCGCGCTGCTGGCGCTGCTCGGTCCGGTGGACGGCGGTGTGCTGGCGGTACTGGCGCTCGTGCTGCACGGTGTCTTCTACGCCGCCACCGACGGTGTCCTGATGGCCGCCGCCGGCCCGCTGCTCCCCGAGCACCAGCGGGCGAGCGGACTGGCGCTGGTGCAGACCGGTCAGGCGACGACGAGGATGTTCGCGTCCGTCCTTTTCGGACTCGCGTGGACGGCTTGGGACCTGCACGTCGCGGTCCTGGTCGCCGCCGGCGCACTGGTGGTCGTGGTCGTCGCGGCCGCCGTACTCCGTCCACTGAGGACATACGCATGAAGACGCGGATCCTGGGTGTGGTGGCGGCGGTCGCCGTCCTGATCACGGCGGCCGTCGGCTACGGCCTCTACTCGCGGGACCGCGGCCCGGGCGTCAACGCCGTGGCCGTGGTTTCGGGCCAGCCGGTCTCGGTGCAGGCCAAGGGGCAGCTGTTGTTCCGCAACACCGCCGAAGGTCCCGACTTCGGCCACCTCGCCACCGTTCCGGCGGATTCGCCCGGCGAACCGCGGAAGGTGGCCGGACTCAGCTGCGACCGGTTCGCCGCTTCGGCGGGGACGGCACTCTGCCTGGCCGCGCAACCCGGCGTGCTGCCGCCGATGACCGACGTCATCGTGCTGGACAAGGACCTCAACGAGATCCGCCGGGTCGAACTGCCCGGTACGCCCAGCCGCGGCCGGGTCTCCCCGGACGGCAAACTCGCCTACTGGACGCTGTTCGTCAACGGGGATTCCTATGCGGAGACAGGGTTTTCGACCAGGGCAGGGATCCTCGACCTGACGAGCGGGCAGTTGCTGAAGAGCGTCGAGGAGATGGCGTTGTTCCTCGATGGCAAGCAGTACTACTCGTCCGACGTGAACTACTGGGGGATCACCTTCGCCGCCGACGGCAAGAAGTTCTACGCGACCGTGGGGACGAAGGGGAAGACCTACCTCGTCGAGGCGGACTACGAGCGGTTCAGCGCGAACATGATCCGGGAGAACGTCGAGTGCCCGTCGCTTTCGCCGGACGGGAAGCGGATCGCCTTCAAGAAGCGGGTTTCCGCCGATCTCGCGGCACCGTGGCGGCTGGCCGTGCTCGAACTGGCCTCCGGTCAGGAGACCTTGCTGGCCGAGACGCGGAGCGTGGACGACCAGGCGGCGTGGCTCGACGACCGGACCGTGGCTTACGGGCTGGAGTCGGGGATCTGGGCGGTACCGGCGGACGGGAGCGGGGCGGCCCGGGAGCTGGTCGCGCGGGGTGCCTCGCCTGCGGGGGTGTAGGCGGCGCGCGCTATGAAAGGCCCGTTACTTGCAAATTTTGCAAGTAACGGGCCTTTCATGGCATGGAGGGGGAGCGTCAGCGGCCCGACATGAGATCAGCGGCCCTGTCGTGCTCGTGGAAGTAGGCGAGCGACCACGAGCCGGGGAGTTCGCGCCGGATCCGTTCCGCGAGCAGGCGGCCGTCCTCGAGCCACCGGCGCGCGGCCTCCTCGGTGCGGAATCCCGACCTCTGCGGGACATCGCGGTCGAGAGTGTCGTCGTAACGCCCCGCCCAGGCCGCGATCCGCTCGCGGGTTTCGCCGCCGAGCGGCAATGACGCGGGGTCGATGTCTCCCGGGGCCGAAACGTCCCAGAGTGGCTGGCAGTCGTAGTCGGCCATGAGTTTCAGTCGGCGTTCGCGATCATTCACGAGTCCGCCACCCCCAGCGCGTCCGCCTGCTCCCGGAACACGTCGTAGCTCGCCTTCCCGAACAGCACGAACCGCACCACCTCGACGGAACCGGTCCCGGCCGCGAGCGTGCTCAGCACGGTCTCCAGGGCGATCTCCGCGGCGGATTCCACCGGCCACCGGTAGATCCCGGTCGAGATCGCGGGGAACGCGACAGTGTGCGCGCCGAGGTCCGCGGCCACGTGCAGCGAGTTGCGGTGGCAGGCCGCCAGCAGCGGCGAGCGGTCTTCGGAGTCGGACCACACCGGTCCGACGGTGTGCACCACCCAGCGCGCCGGAAGGCGGCCCGCCGTGGTGGCGACCGCCTCTCCGGTCTTCAGTCCCTTGCCGTAGTGCCCCGCGCGCAGGGCCCGGCATTCGGCGAGGATCTCCGGTCCGCCGCGGCGGTGGATCGCGCCGTCCACCCCGCCTCCGCCGAGCAGGGACGAGTTCGCGGCGTTCACCACGACGTCGACCTGCTGTTCGGTGATGTCGCCTTCGACCAGTTCGATCCTCATGACCGCTCCGTCAGCCGTTGAAGTACCCGATCAGCACCGGGGCCACCGCCTTCGGCTTGAGCATATGCGTCTGGCCCTCGATCGTGCGGTGTTCGGCACCGGGGACCGCCTTCGCCAGCGCGGCGACACCGTTGCGGATCCACGCGGGGCTTTTGCCACCGTCCATGACCAGCGTCGGCACGGAGACGCTCGCCCAGCGGCCCTCGGGCAGCGGGGTGCCGTCGTGCAGGCCGTCGAACAGCGCGGCGTCGTAGCGCAGGGTCGGCGCGACCTTCTTCAGCTTCGGCCAGGCGGGCATGAACTGCATCATGAACACGACCGGAGCCGGGACGCGGACACCTTCGCGCATGAAGGTCTTGATCGCGGTGCCGGGCCGTCCGGTGGAGATGGCCGTCTCCAGCCGTTCGGTGTAGTCGGCCGGGACCGGCGGACGCGTGTCGTCGACGACCAGCGGGAATTCGTAGACCGCCAGTTTCGTGATCGGGAGCCCGGTTTTCGCGGCTTCGAGGGCGAGCGCGGCTCCGGACGAGATCCCGTAGACGTGGGCGCTCCCGCCCGCTTCCTCGATCAGCGCCGCGATGTCCTCGACTTCGCGGGCGACGGAGAACGGCTCGGTGTCGCCGCTCTCGCCGCGACCGCGGCGGTCGTAGGTGTAGACGGTGAAGTGCGGGGCCAGTTCGGCGGCCAGCGGTTTGGCCGGACCGAATTCGCGGTGGCACATCGCGCCGTCGACCAGGATGACGGCCGGGCCGGAGCCGGTGCGGGTGTAGGCGATGGTGGTGCCGTCTTGCGAGGTCACGGTGCTCATGACGGGGGATTCTCCTCGGTTGTCTAGCGGGCGGTGCGGATGGTGACGGCGGTGACCCAGCCCCAGGCCAGCATCACGGTGGCCCAGAAGGCGAGCATCACGACGGCGTTCGCGTTGCCGGAGCTGATCCCGGCGAACGAGGCGAAGAACGCGATGCCGGTGGCACGGGAGTAGACGGCCCAACCTCGGTGGCCCTCACGGGAGAAACGGCTCGCGAACACGAAGGTCGCGACGATCAGCGAGAGGAAGCCGACCGAGCCCGCGGCCATGTGCAGGACGCCCGCGGTGCCGAGGGTGGCCGGGCCGGTGCCGGCGGGGAAGCCATTGCCCGCGTCGGCCTTGAAGACCGCGGCGAACAGCAGGCTGACACCGAAGACGCCCAGCAGTCGTGGACCCCAGACGCTGCCTCTGCCGGGTTCCAGCGTCCGGCTGAGCCCGATCGCTCCGGCGATCACCAGGACGCCGGTGACCAGGAAGTTCGTCACCTGGATCCAGCCGGCGTCGCCGTTGCTCAGCATGCTCGCCGGATGCTTCGTCAGGTCGAAGCCGTCGCGGACCGCGGCCTGGGCGAGCGAGGTCAGGAAGTACAGCGGGCCCGAGACCGCGCCGCAGGCGAGCAGGGCGCGGGCCGGAACGGCGAGGTGGGTGCGGGTGGCGGCGATGGTCATCGTCTCGGCCTTTCGGAGCGGGGTGCGTTGCGCACAACTCTCGCTCCGAACTCTCATATTGTCAAGACAAAAAAATTTGTCGGTGATGCCCTGTGCGTCGCCCGAAGGCGTCGCGACCAGAGGACTACTTGCTGTTTCGCAAGGTCAGGAGGGTGATCTCGCTCGGCGCGAAGACGCGCAACGGTGGTCCCCAGAAGCCGGTGCCGCGGCTCGTGTAGAGCTGCGTGCGCTCGCCGTGGCGCGAAAGCCCGGCAAGAACGGGCTGGTCGAGCCGGACCAGGAGGTGGAACGGCCAGATCTGGCCGCCGTGGGTGTGCCCGGAGATCTGGAGATCGATCCCCGCCTCGGCGGCCTGCTTGACCTGCTTCGGCTGGTGCGCGAGCAGGACGACCGGGGTACTCGCGGCGACGCCGTCGAGCGCGGCGGGGAGGTCGGGGCCGTGGCCCGGGAGGCCCGAGGCGGCGCCGGTCGGGTCGTCGATCCCGGCGAAGACGAGCGTGTCCCCGCCCTGCGAGACGGGCAGGTGCCGGTTGTGCAGCGGTTCCCAGCCGAGGTCGCGCATGTGGTCGAGCCAGGCCTGTGCCTCGCCGAAGTACTCGTGGTTGCCGGTGATGTAGAACTTGCCGAGCTTCGCGCGCACCTTGCCGAGCGGCGCGACCTGCTGGGCGCGCTTGGCGACGGAACCGTCGGCGAGGTCGCCCGCGTGGGCCACGACGTCGGCGTCGAGTTCGTTCACCACCTCGACGACCTTCTCCGACCACTTCGTCCGGTTCAGCGGGCCGAAGTGGGTGTCGGTGATGATCGCGAAGCGGAGACCGTCGAGCCCGGCGCCGAGCCTGGGGAGGACGACGTCGAGCTCCTTGAGCCGCGGCACGCGCCGGGCTTCGACCATCCCGTACGCCGCCAGTGCCGCGAAGGCCACCAGGACGACGCCGGACACGATTCCCGCCGCACTGTCCACTCCGGACACCGACAGCACGAGCCGCAGCACGTTTCCGAGTACCGACAAGGAGAACAGCAGCCAGATCAGCCCGAGGGAGAGGTCGCCGACCTTCGCCGCGACGTCGCGTTGCCACGGGCCGTGGCCGAGGATCATGCACGCGGGCACGGCCAGCGCGGCGACGGCGAACACGATCGTTCCGAGGACTTCGAGCGCGGCCGGCAGTTCGGGGGATCCGACGATCGTCCACCACGGCACTCCGAACAGGAGGGCGAGAACGGCGATCAGCGCGGCGACGCGGACAAGGATGCGGGGCATGATGCGGCCAGACTAACAGACCATTGGTCTCTACCGCGGTCCTCGCTGAGGGCCTCTCAGCTACGTCGGTGGACGTACGCGAGGTGTCGCTTCACGGGCGACGATTCGCGAGCCGGACCGCAAGACACTCTTTCGTATGAAGGAATTACGGCGGATCGAGCGCGTCGCTTACGTGACCGGGGCGCTCCTTTTCCTCAGCGGTGTCGTGCACGCGGTCGTGCTGATCGCGTCCGGTGATTCGTGGACCGGGCCGCTGTCGATGCGGAAGGCGGTCACGTTCGGGTGGGCGTTCGGGCTGACGCTGGTCACGGTCGCCTGGGCGACGTCGTACGTCGCGGTACGGCCGCGCGTGCGGAACGTGCTGCTCGGCGTCTTCACCGGGGCGAGCGTCGTCGAGACGGCGCTGGTGAGCATGCAGGCCTGGCGCGGGGTGCCGTCGCACTTCAACTTCGAGACCGGTTTCGACAACGCGGTGTCGACGACGCTCGCGGCGGGCGGCGGCGTCATCATCCTGACGGCGGTCTCGTTCACCGCGGCCGCGATGCGCGGCGAAGGGGAGACCACGCCGAGCATGCGGCTCGCGGTGCGATCCGGACTCGTCGCGCTGCTGGTCGCGCTCGGCGCGGGCGCCGCGATGATCGCGAGCGGCGTCGTCGAGGCGCGGGGCGGGAACCCGCAGGCCGCGTACACCACCGCGGGCGCGCTGAAGCCGCTGCACGCGGTGGCGATGCACGCGATCCTCATCCTGCCGGGGCTCGCCTGGCTGCTGCGGTTCGCGGACTGGACGGAACGGCGGCGCGTGCGGCTGGTGTGGGTGGCGATCGGTGCTTACGCCGTGCTGACCGCGGTGGTGGGGGTCGAATCCGTCGCCGGGGTTTCGCCGCTGGCGGCTTCGCCTGTCGAGACGGTGACTTCGGGACTCGCGCTGGGGGTGCTGGGACTCAGCGGTGCGGTCGCCCTTCGTGAAGCGGTTCGTGGTGGGTCCCGGATGCTATGAAAGTCCCCTTCATTGCAAAATTTGCAATGAAGGGGACTTTCATAGCGCGCTAGCGCCCCACGTAAGCGCGCAAGTGCTGTGCCGTGAGCGTGTCACCGGAGGTGACCAGCTCCGAAGGAGTCCCGGTGAAGACGACCTCGCCCCCGTCCACCCCCGCGCCCGGTCCGAGGTCGACGATCCAGTCGGCGTGCGCCATCACGGCCTGGTGATGCTCGATGACCACCACCGTGTTCCCGTCGTCGACGAGCCGGTCGAGCAGCCCCAGCAACTGGTCGACGTCGGCGAGGTGCAGCCCGGTGGTCGGCTCGTCGAGGACGTAGGTCGCCGACTTCTCCGCCATCCGGATGGCCAGTTTGATCCGCTGACGCTCCCCGCCGGAGAGCGTGGTGAGCGGCTGCCCGAGCCCGAGGTAACCCAGGCCGACGTCGGAGAGCCGGTCCAGGATCGTCCGCGCCTGCCCCGAGGTGAAGAACTCGCGCGCCTCGGCGACCGGCATCGCGAGGACCTCGCTGATGTCCTTGCCCCGCAGCTTGTAGGTCAGCACCTCGGCGGTGAACCGCTTGCCCTCGCACTCTTCGCAGACCGTCGCGACCCCGGCCATCATCGCCAGATCGGTGTAGATCAGCCCGATGCCCTTGCACTTCGGGCAAGCGCCCTCGGAGTTTGCGCTGAACAGGGCCGCCTTGACGCCGTTGGCCTTGGCGAACGCGGTGCGGATCGGGTCGAGCAGACCGGTGTAGGTCGCCGGGTTGCTCCGCCGCGAGCCGCGGATGGCCGACTGGTCGAGCACCACCACGTCGTCCCTTGTGGACAGTGAGCCGTGGATGAGCGAGCTCTTGCCCGAACCGGCGACCCCGGTGACCACGGTCAGCACCCCCAGCGGGATGTCGACGTCGACACCGCGCAGGTTGTGCCGCGTCGCGTTCCGGATCTCGAGCTGCCCGGTGGGCACGCGGACCTCGTCCCGCAGCCGTGCCCGGTGGTCGAGGTGCCGTCCGGTGAGCGTGCCGGACGCGCGGAGTCCGGCGACGTCGCCGGTGAAGCAGATCTGCCCGCCGTTCGGCCCGGCGCCCGGTCCGAGGTCGACGACGTGGTCGGCGATCTCGATCGTCTCCGGTTTGTGCTCGACGACGAGCACCGTGTTCCCCTTGTCCTTCAACAGGAGCAGCAGGCCGTTCATGCGCTGGATGTCGTGCGGGTGCAGCCCGACGGTCGGCTCGTCGAAGACGTAGGTGACGTCGGTGAGGCTCGAACCCAGGTGCCGCACCATTTTCACGCGCTGCGCCTCGCCGCCCGACAGCGTCCCGGATTCGCGGTCGAGGCTCAGATAGCCGAGGCCGATCTCCACGAGCGAGTCGAGGGTGCCGCGCAGGGTCTCCATCAACGGGCCGACCGACGGATCGTCGAGTTTGCGGACGAAATCGGCCAGGTCGTTGATCTGCATCGACGAGCAGTCGGCGATGTTCAGGCCGTCGATCTTCGACGACAGCGCCGCCTGGTTGAGCCGGGCGCCTTCACACGCCGGGCAGCGCTGGAAGGTGATCGCGCGGTCCACGAAAGACCGGATGTGCGGCTGCGTCGCCTCCTTGTCCTTCGCCAGGAACAGCCGCTGGACCTTCACCAGCAGGCCTTCGTAGGTGGTGTTCATCCCGCCGAGCTTCATCTTGGTGGCGGGTTTGTGCATGAAGTCTTCCCACTGCTGGGGCGTGTAGTCCTTCAGCTTGACCGCCGGATCGACGAACCCCGCCTCAGCCAGTCCCTTCCAGTACCAGGACCCCGGCGCGAAGTTCGGGACGGTGATCGCCCCTTCGTCGAGTGAAAGCTCTTTGTCGACGAGCTGGTCGACGTCGATGGTGGAGACCTTCCCCAGCCCCTCGCAGTCGGGGCACATCCCCTCGGGAAGGTTGAAGCTGAAGGCGCCCGACGTCCCGACGTGCGGCCGGCCCAGCCTGCTGAAGACGATCCGCAGCATCGTGTGCGCGTCGGTCGCGGTGCCGACCGTGGAGCGGGAGTTGGCCCCCATCCGCTCCTGGTCGACGACGATCGCGGCGCTCAGGTTCCGCAGCGCGTCCACGTCCGGCCGTCCGACCGGGGCCATGAAGGACTGGATGAACGCGGTGTAGGTCTCGTTGATCAGCCGTTGCGATTCCGCGGCGATGGTGCCGAACACCAAGGACGACTTCCCCGAGCCGGAAACACCGGTGAAGACGGTGAGGCGGCGTTTGGGGATGTCGACCGAGACGTCGGCGAGGTTGTTCTCTCTGGCTCCGCGCACCTGGATCATGTCGTGGCTGTCGGCGGCCGAAGGCATGGCTCTCCCCTGGTTAGAACTCTTTAGCCTGTAAAGTGAGGGTAGCAGAGGTTACTTTATGCTGTAAGGAGTGGGCAAGTGGTCGTCTACGCGGCTCAGGGGGATCCTCGACGGTCGATGGCCCTGCTGTGGCGGACGGAGTCGCCGGACGTCGAGCGTCCCGGCCCCAAGCCGGGACTTTCGGTGGAGCTGATCGTCGAGACCGCCGTCGCGATCGCGGACGCCGAGGGCATGACCGGCCTTTCGATGCGTGCCGTCGGGGACAAGCTCGGCCGTACGGCCATGGCGCTCTACACCTATGTCCCGAGCAAGAGCGAACTACTCGATCTCATGTACGACAAGGCGCTCGCCGAGCTTTCGGTCTCCTACGACGGCGAAGGCTGGCGAGCCGACGCCACGCGCTGGGCCGAGGACCTCTGGGGCTTCTACCTGCGGCACCCCTGGGTCCTGCAGGTCTCGCAGGCGCGGCCGGTGCTGGGCCCGAACGAGTACGTCGTACTGGAGGCGCTCGTGAAGATCCTGCGCCGCACCGGGCTGTCCCCGGTGGTGCTGCGACGGCTGATCAGCGCGTTGTACTCATGCGTGCGCGAGCCCGCGAGGACGGCTTCGGAGTCGCGGCTGGCCGAGAAGGCGACGGGCCAGTCCGACGACGAATGGTGGTACGAGCGGTCCGCGCACCTGAAGGAGGTTTCGCCGGACTTCGCCGAGCGTTTTCCGACGCTGACCTGGCTGGAGGGCGAGCACGCGTTCCGCATGGAGGACGAGACGGTGTCCTATCTGGAGCAAGAGGCGAGGGAAGCCTTCGAGCTGTCGCTGACCGTTCTCCTGGACGGGATCGAAGTCGCGATGAAAGCGGAGTAGCCTTCTCCGCATGCCCAGTGATTTCGCCTTGAAGACCATGAACGCCGTCCATCGCGTCATCCAGAAGGCCAGCGGCGGCCGCGCCGGCTGGCAGGTCGCCGGGATGACCGTCCTGGAGCTGACCACCATCGGCCGCAAGTCCGGTCAGCCGCGCACCGTCCTGCTGACCTCGCCGCTGCGCGAGGGCGACGCGTACGTCATCGTCGCCTCCCGCGGTGGCGACGACCAGCACCCGGCGTGGTTCCTCAACCTCCGCGACAACCCCGACGTCCAGGTCACCTTGAAGGGTGAGACCGCGCAGCCGATGGTCGCGAGCGTCGCCGACAGCGAGCTGCGCGCCCGTCTGTGGCCGAAGATCACGGCGGACTACAAGAACTACGCGCAGTACCAGACCAAGACCGAGCGCGAGATCCCCGTGGTCCTGCTGGCACCCAAGGCGTAACGCCCGGCATCCCCCGCGAGGGGCCGGGTCCATCGGCCCTACCGGCGAGTCGGTAAGCGAGGGACCGTTGTTCTCGACGAATTACACGATTGAGAACGCGAGGATGCCGATGTACGACTCCTTGGGTCTCGAGACGCTCGACCGCGAGCAGTGCCTGTCACTGCTCGCGGGTTCCGGGCTCGGCCGGGTGGTGTTCACCTCCCGGGCACTGCCGGCGATCCAGCCCGCGCGGTTCGCGCTCCACCACGGTGCGATCGTGATCCGGACGCCGTCACAGAGCGCGTTGTTCGCCGGAGTGCTCGACAGTGTGGTGGCGTTCGCCGTCGACGGGTTCGCCACGGACCTGGGGACCGGTTGGTACGTCACCGTCCTCGGCCGTGCCTCCGAGGTGCGTGACCCGATCGTGACCGCCGAGCTCGCGACCTTGCCGCTGGGCTGCTGGACTGGGCGAACGGACTCCCGGTACCTCCGGATCCCGGTGGAGTCCGTAACCGGACGAAGGATCCTCGGCGTGTGCAGTAACGAAGCACTGTCCGTGATCGACGCACCAGGTGAGCGATCCGGGCGCGTTTGTCATTCCTGACCCCACTGCCCGGGGAGTTACTCCGGGACGGTGACGCCAGTGCGGCGGGTGAGTGCGGCGGGTGACGCCAAGGCGCCGAGAATTCTGGACGCGGTGGCCGGGATCGCCCAGGATCTCAGCCTGCCCGACGTCCTGCGGCGCATGGTCGAATCGGCCTGCGAGCTGACCGGTGCGCCGTTCGGCGCGCTGAGCGTGCTCGATTCGGACGAATTCATCCGCTTCGGTGATGCGTGGGAGACCCCGCCGTCCGAAGACGAGTCCCGAGTGATGCCCATCCGCATGCGCGGCCGCATCTTCGGGATGCTGTACCTCGCCCGCAAACCGGACGGTGAAGAGTTCACCGAAGCCGAGGAGGACCTGCTCGTCGCGCTCACCGCGGCGGCCGGTGTGGTGATCGAGAACGCCGCGCTGTTCGACCAGGTGCAGCGGCGCGAACGCTGGCTCGAGGCGTCCTATCACGTCACCGGCGCGCTCCTGACCGACCAGGACCTGACCGCGACCCTGCACCTGATCGCCGATCGCGCCCGCGTCGTCGCCGGTGGCACGGCGGGCGCGGTGGCCCGTCCGCGAGGCGACGGGCAGCTGGTCTTCGAGATCGTCGAGCCGCCGGGGCCGGACGCGGACCGGCTCGCCGGGATCGTCGTGCCGACGGAGGGCACCGCGACCGGGATGGCGTTCACCACCGGCAAACCCGTCGTGGTCCGGGACTACGGCGAAAAGGTGGTCGAGTACCAGGGCGAACGCGGTGCCGTGATGCCCGCGGTGATCAAGGATCTCGATTCCACGGTCGCCGTCCCGCTGATCGTCGGCGAGGAGAAGCTCGGCGTCCTGCTCGTGGCGAAGTTCCGTGACAAGACACCGTTCTCCGCCTACGACGTCCAGCTCGCCGAGACCTTCGCCGCGCACGCCGCGCTCGCGGTCGAATTCGCCCGTGCGCAACAGGACAGGCAGCGGCTCGCCGTCTTCGAGGACCGTGACCGGATCGCCCGCGACCTGCATGATCTGGTGATCCAGCGGCTGTTCGCGATCGGCCTCGGCCTGGAGGGGCTCGGCAGGCTCGCGGCCGAACCCTCCGTCGCCGAACGCGTGAGCACTTTCGCGCACGAGATCGACCGCACGATCCGCGAGATCCGCAACAGCATCTTTTCGTTGCAGGAACCGGCGGAGGCGCAGGGCAGCCTCCGATCGGAACTGTTGCGCGTCGCGCTCGACGCGGGCTGTGCGTCCGAACCCCGGGTCGGGTTCGACGGGCCACTCGATTCGACCGTGCCGGACACGGTCCGCTCGGATCTCATCGCGACCCTGCGCGAGGCACTGTCCAATGTGGTCAGGCACGCGGAGGCGACGGCGGTGTCGGTCGACGTCTCGGTCGACCGTGACGGGCGATGGCTGAAGCTTTCGGTGGTGGACGACGGTGTCGGCATGCCCGCCGAACCCGGCCATCGCAGTGGCGTGGCGAACCTCGCCGAACGCGCGGCCCGCTGGAACGGGTCGTTCAGCGTCGAAGCGAGGCCGGAAGGCGGGACGAGGCTCGACTGGTCGGTGCGGCTGCCGGCCCGACAGGGGAGTGTGGGATGACGATTTCGGTATTCCTGCTGGACGATCACGAACTCGTCCGCACCGGGCTGAAGACCGTCTTCGAAGCGGAAGACGATCTCACCGTGGTGGGAGAGGCGTCCACGGCCGCCGAAGCACTCGTGCGGATCCCCGTCGTCAAACCGCAGGTCGCGGTGCTCGACGTCCGGCTGCCGGACGGCGGCGGGATCAGTGTCTGCCGCGAGATCCGGGCGTCCGTCGAACCGCCGCCCGCCTGCCTGATGCTGACGTCGTACTCGGACGACGACGCGTTGTTCGGCGCGATCATGGCGGGCGCGGCCGGGTACATGCTCAAGCAGGTGTCCGGCGGTGCGCTCGTCAAGGCCGTCCGCACGGTCGCGGCGGGCGGATCGCTCCTCGACAGCACGCTGACGGCGTCGGTGATGAACCGCTTGCGCGGCGAGACCGACGATCATCCGGACCCGCGGTACGAACAGCTGAGCCCGCAGGAACGGCGCGTGCTCGACCACATCGCCGACGGGCTGACCAACCGCCAGATCGCCGAAAAGCTGTTCCTGGCGGAGAAGACGGTCAAGAACTACGTGTCCTCGTTGCTGCACAAGCTCGGCTTCGAACGCCGCACCGCCGCCGCCGTCTACGCCACCCAACGCCGCAAGCCGTCCTCTTAGACCTGGTCTCAAAACTTAAGGGTGTGCAGCGGCGGGTCGAAGACCGGCTCTGGGAGCTGATCGAACCCCTGATCCCGTCCCGACCAGCGCCGCGCGGTCCCGGATCGATGACCGTGCCGCGCTGGAGGGGATCCTGTTCGTGCTCGACACCGGCTGCCGCTGGCGAGACCTACCCGAGCAGCTCGGATGCGGGTCCGGGCCCTGCACCGTGATCAACGTCCGCCGGCTCATAAAGAAGTGATCAGCCATCGGTGGGGCCGCCTCTTCAGAGGCGTTCGATGCGGTCGGCCTGCGGGCCCCGGTCGCTCTGACGCACCGCGTACCGGACCCGGTCACCCTTCTGCAGCGGCTCCGACCCCATGATCACGGACACGTGGGCGAAGAGATCGTCGCCGCCTGCGTCCGGGGTGATGAAGCCGAAGCCGCGTTCGCCGTCGTAGCGCGCGACGACGCCCTCGCCGCCTCTTGCGGGCACGTCCCGCGCCGCCGGCCCTGAGGCCGCGGCAGGTGCCGTCCGCTGCGGCGCCGACCGCTGCGGCGCCGACCGCTGCGGCGCCGTCTGGGGCTCGGTGCCCCGGACCAGGTGCACGTCGCGGGCCTGCGGGCCCTTGTCTCCACTAGCCACCTCGTAGGCGACGCGGTCGCCCTCCGCGAGCCACGTCAGCCCCTCGGCCAGGGCCCGGGCGTGAACGAAGACGTCCCCGGCGCCGGAGTCGGGGTTGATGAAGCCGAAGCCCTTGTCCTCGTCGTACCAGGCCACCGTGCCGTCGGCACCGTCGGCGATACCAGCCGCAGCGGGTGAGCCGGCCCCTGCTCCCAGCGGGATCACGTGCCCGGCCTGCGGGCCGCGCTCGCCTTCGACGATCAGGAAGGCCACCCGCTGCCCCTCGGTGACCACGCCGCCGGTCACGATGGCGGAGCTGTGCACGAAGATGTCGGCGCCGCCGCCGTCCGGCGACGCGAAGCCGTACCCCTTGCCCGGCTCGTACCAGTTGACGGTGCCGAGCAGGCCCACGGCGCTGCCGGTGGCCGCATCGGCGGTGACGCGAACGCGCAGCGCCTGGGGCCCGTGGTCGTTCTCGCCGACCTCGAACACGACGACCTGACCCTCGCGGAGCACTTTCGCGCCGCCGTCCCCGACGATCTCGGAGGCGTGCACGAACACGTCCGGCGAGCCGTCCTCGGGCGCGAGGAAGCCGAAACCCCGTTCGGCGTCGAACCAGCGGACGGTCCCTTGCGGCATAAAAGGCTCCAGGTCGAGAGGGCGGGCACTGGCCCCCAGTCTCCCTGACGGACCTCCGGTCCGTCGGGCCGGGCCCACCAGGCGGGCGGTGCGGAGCCAGGGGCGGGCCGTTGGTTCACCTAGCGACACGCCGAGTTTCGAGACCAGGTCTTAGAAGAGCGTGATCCCGTCGGCGAAACCGGGATCCTCGCGCAGCACCCGCCGCAGTTCGTTGAGCGCCCGGTGCTGCGTGACGCGCACCGCGCCCGCGCTCGCCATGCCCAGCGTGCTCGCGGTCTCTTCGGCACTGAATCCGAGGATCACCCGGAGCACCAGCACATCCCGCTGCTTCGGCGAAAGCACCTTGAACAACAGTGACAGCTGGCGTCCGCGCTCGGCCTTCTCGACCTCTTCGAACGTCGGGTTCCATGGCCCGTCCTGTTCGGGCTCCGGATCCGCCACCGGTGCGGAGGGATCGCGGGCGAGGTTCCGGCGGACGTCGGCGACCTTGTGCGAGGCGATCCCGAAGACGTACGGCAGGAAGCTGTTGTTCTGGTAGCTGTAGCGCGGCAACGCGACAAGGACGGCCATCAGGACCTCCTGTGCGCAATCCTCGGCGTTGGAGATGCCGCGCGTCGGACCGCCCAGCCTGCCGAGGCAGTACCGGAACACGATCGGCCGGAGCAGCGTCAGCAAGCTCCCGATGGCCCGCCGGTCACCACTGATCGCCGCGCGGATCATTTCGCCGTCCGGCTCGCCCGGCCGGGGCTGGTAGGCGCGGCGCACGACTGTCGCACTCTCGGACACGGTCATCACGCCGGATGGGCCGTTCTCGGTGTGTACCTGTGCGTTCCCATCGTCCCCACCTCCCGAAAGCCCCCAGCTCTGGTTGACTCTTCCGACGTTACGGAGCGCGTTCGCGGGTCGCACCGGTACAGCAGCCCGGAGTAGTCGGGTCTTTAGACCCTGGTGGGCCCTGGCTATGGACTTTCGCCAGATTGGTCTAGACAATTAGCCCAGCGCGGCGGCAAGCCGCCCTTGATCCGGAGGAATCGCGATGAGGCGTTCCAGATCCCTGGCTTTTCTGGCCGTTATGGTGCTCACCTTCGCCGGTTTGATCACCGGCGGCGGCACCGCGAGCGCGGCCAACCTGCTCCTCAATCCCGGCTTCGAGGCGGGCTCGACGTCCGGCTGGTCCTGCGCGGCGGGCGCGGCCGTGAGCACGCCGGTTCGTTCGGGCGGTTACGCCGTTTCGGTCACGCCGGGCTCGACGACCGGGAAATGCGCACAGACGGTGTCCGTCAAGCCGAGCACGACCTACGCGGTTTCCGCCTGGGTGAACGGGAACCCGGTGTACCTAGGGGTCACGGGCGGGCCGTCGACCTGGACCGCCGCGACCGGCTACACGCAGCTTTCGCTTTCGTTCACGACGTCGGCGACACAGACGACGGCGGAGGTGTACGTCCACGGCTGGTACGGGTCGGGCACCTTCTACGCGGACGACATCAGCCTCGACGGGCCTGGCGGCGGCACCCCGGGAGCGCCTCCGGCAGCCGGGAATCCGGCCGTGGGCACGGTGACGAACTCGTCGATCGCGCTCTCGTGGGGAGCCTCGGCCGGCACGGTGACGGGGTACCGCGTGTACGAAGGCGGGACCGTGGTCGCGACGGTGACCGGGACCTCCGCCACCGTTTCGGGGCTGACGGCCTGTTCTTCGCACAGCTACTCGGTGGCCGCGTACAACAGCGCGGGTGAATCGCCCAAGAGCGCGGAGGCGGGCGCCACGACCGGCGGCTGCGTCGACACCGGCCTGCCGAAGCACGCGCTGATCGGCTACCTGCACGCGAGTTTCGCCAACGGCTCCGGCTACACGCGGATGGCCGACGTCCCGGCGGCCTGGGACATCGTCAACCTCGCCTTCGGTGAGCCGACTTCGGTGACGTCGGGCGACATCCGCTTCACGCGGTGCCCGGTGGCGGAATGCCCGACCGTGGAAAGCGACGCGGACTTCATCGCCGCGATCAAGGCGAAGCAGGCGCAGGGCAAGAAGGTGCTGATCTCCATCGGCGGTCAGAACGGCCAGGTCCAGCTGACCACCACCGCGGCGCGCGACGCCTTCGTCAGTTCGGTCTCCGCGATCATCGACCGCTACGGGTTGAACGGACTCGACATCGACTTCGAGGGACACTCGCTGTACCTCAACTCCGGTGACAACGACTTCCGCAACCCGACCACGCCGGTGATCGTCAACCTCATCTCGGCGCTGAAGACGCTGAAAGCCAAGTACGGCGCGGGATTCGTGCTCACGATGGCGCCGGAGACGTTCTTCGTGCAGACCGGCTACCAGTACTACGGCGGGCTCGGCGGCGCGGACAACCGGACGGGGTCGTACCTGCCGGTGATCCACGCGATGCGGGATGCGCTGACCGTGCTGCACGTCCAGGACTACAACTCCGGACCGGTGATGGGGCTGGACAACCAGTACCACTTCATGGGCGGCGCGGACTTCCACATCGCGATGACCGACATGATCAAGGCGGGCTTCACGGTGTCCTCGACCGGGTTCCGGTTCCCGGGGCTGCGTGAGGACCAGATCGCGTTCGGCCTCCCGGCCGCGGTGAGCGCGGGCAACGGGCACACCGCTCCGGCGGCGGTGCATTCGGCGCTGAACTGCCTGGTGAAGAACTCCGGCTGCGGGTCGTACACGTTGCGCGGCGGTGCATCGCCCGCGCTGCGCGGGCTGATGACGTGGTCGATCAACTGGGACCGGTACTACGGCTGGGAATTCCAGAACGCCCACGAACCCTTCCTGAACGCCCTTCCCTGATCCGCGTTTCGTCCTCTGGTCGCGGTCCTTGCGTGCGCAAGGACCGCAACCAGAGGACGACTTGCGCCGGCAGGCGTGCCACGCGCTTGAGGTAGGTGGGGGTGCGACCGGCCCGCTCGTGCCTCGCGGGGTGCTATGAAAGGCCCGTTACTTGCAAAATTTGCAAGTAACGGGCCTTTCATGGCACCCGGGGGTGGGCACGCAGCCCGAAGGATCGGCGCAACTAGAGGACTACTTGTGCAGGGGGAGGCGGGCAGGCGGAGCGGGCAGGGGGAGGCGGGCATGGAGCGGGCCCGCACCGTGCAGCTTCGGTGCGGGCCCGCAGTTTCAGGGGAAAGGGACGTCAGAAGCCCGCGGTGATCCGCGTGAAGTCCCAGTCGTTCTGCGCGATGCCACTGCAGTTCTCGGCGACCCCGCCATTGGGGCAGCCCCGGTCACGGTTGGTCGACCAGAACGCGAGCCTGGCGATCTTGTTGGTCTTGGACCAGTCGGTGATACGGGTCCAGGTGTCGAGACTCGTCAGTTCCCGCTGGTCCGAAAGGCCGTTCATCCCGCTGATGCCGAGGTGGCCGTACGCCGTGGCGTCGTTCCACCCGAACGTCGACTTCAGCTTGTCCCGCAGGCCGTTCGCGGCGTTGATGGTGTTCCCGTACATGTCCGCGCCGCCGCCGAAGTCGAACGGCATGATCGTGTAGACGTCGATCCCGGCGTTCAGCGCCTTCGACTGGTCGATGAGCCGCTGGCCCCAGGAGTTCGGGCCGGTGGTCGTCGTGCCGAAGGTGAGAATGGTCTGGATACCGGGGTTGTTCGCCTTCACGATCTTCAGCGCGTTCAGGACACGGTCCTGCACAGTCGCGTTCTCGAACTCGTCGGTGTTCTCGATGTCGATGTCGATCGCCTTGAGACCGTAGGCGTCGATCACCTTCTGGTAGGCACCGGCGAGCAATTCCGGCGTCGAGCAGTTCGGGCCGAGCTTGTTGCCGCTCCACCCGCCGAAGGACGGCACGATCTGCCCGCCCGCGGCCTTGATCTGCGCGATCGCGTTCGCGTCGGCGCTGCCCTGTAGCGGTCGGCTGCCGTCCCAGGCGGGATTGCATCCGCCGGACGACAGGATGAACGCCATCGTGAACCACTTGATCCCGGTCGCGTTCATGACCGTCTGCGGGTTCGGCGGGCTGCCCCAGCCCATGTACAGATACGGCGCGCCACGGCCGCCGGGCAGCGGCGGGTTGCTCGTGGTGGTCGTGGGCGGGGTCGACGTCGTCGTCGTGGGCGTGGTGGTGGTCGGTGTGGTGGGGGTGGTCGGCGTCGTGGTCGGAGTACCGCCGCCCGGATCACACGAGCCACCGTTGATCTTGCAGTTCGCCGGGGCGACGTAGCCGCCGGAGTACTTGACGTTGAACCCGAAACTGGTGCTGCCCCCGTTGCCGAGGTTGCCGTTCCAGGTGTTCTTCACCGTCACGTGCTGGCCGGAAGCCGTGTAGCTGCCGTCCCACAGCGAAGCGATCGAATGTCCTGCGGGGAGGTCGAATTCGACCGTCCACGTGGGAAGGCTCGATCCCGACTTGTTGCTGATCGTGTACTTGCCTTCCCAGCCGGAGCCCCAATCGGAGCCCTTGCTGAAGGCGGCGCCGACGCCGCCGGCCGCGGAGGCCGGCGCGATCACGAGGACCGCGCCGGCCGTTGCGGCAGCGGCGGCCAGGCCGACGGCCTGGATCCAATTCCGCTTAGCCACTGTCAAACCTCTCAGTTCAGGCCGTTGCGCATGGCCGTGACGAGTTCACCGTTTCCGGTGTCACCACTGAGCTCCCAGAAGAACGCGCCGCCGAGACCCTGGTTCTTGGTCCAGCCCATCTTTCCGTTGATGGTCGCGGGAGTGTCGTAGCTCCACCAGTTGTTGCCGCACTTCGCGTACGCGGTGCCCGCGATCGTGCCGGTCGACGGGCAGCTGTTCTTGAGGATCTTGTAGTCCTCGATGCCCGCCTCGTAGGTGCCCGGTGCCGCGCCGGTCGCGGTGCCGCCCGGGGTGTCCTGCGTGACGCCGGTCCAGCCTCGGCCGTAGAAACCGATACCCAGCAACAGTTTGTTCGCCGGGACACCCTTGGCCTTGAGCTTCTGGATGGCTTCGTCGGAGTTGAAGCCCTGCTGTGGGATACCCGGGTACGCCGTCAGAGGCGAGTGCGGGGCCGTCGGGCCCTGCGCCGCCCAGGCGCCGAAGAAGTCGTACGTCATGACGTTGTACCAGTCGAAGTACGCCGACGCGGGACCGTAGTCGGCGACGTCGAGCTTGCCGCCGCTGCTGGCGTCCGCGGTGATCGCGGCGGTGACCAGGAACGAGGAACCGAACTTGGTGCGCAGCGCCTGTGCCACGTTCTTGATCGCGGCGGGGCCGCTGGTGTCACAGGTGAGACCGCAGGCGTTCGGGTACTCCCAGTCGATGTCGATGCCGTCGAAGACGTCGGCCCACCGCGGGTCCTTGATCAGCTTGTAGCAGGACTCGGCGAACGCGGTCGGGTTCTTCGAAGCCTGGCCGAAGCCGCCGGACCAGGTCCAGCCACCGAACGACCACAGCACCTTCAGGCCCGGGTACATCTTCTTCAGCTTGCGCAGCTGGTTGAAGTTACCGCGAATGGCGCCCGCGTCCCACGAGTCCGCGACACCGTCCACACTGGACCCGGCGTCGTAGAACTTGTCGTAGTCGGCGTAGGTGTCGTCGTTCGCCGTGCAGGAACCGTTGGTGACGTTGCCGAACGCGTAGTTGATGTGCGTCAGCTTCGCCGCGGACCCGGAAGTGTGAATGTTCTTCACGTGGTAGTTACGTCCGTAGACGCCCCACTGCACGAAGTAGCCGAGGTTCTTCTTGGCGCCCGGGTTCGGGTTCGTGGTCGTGGTGGTCGGCGGGTTGCTCGTGGTGGTGGTCGTCGGGGGATTCGACGTGCTCGTCCCGGTGGTCGTCGTGCTCGTCGGCGGGTTGCTGGACGTCGGGGTGCCGCCGCCCGGGTCGCAGGAACCGCCGTTGATCTTGCAGTTGGCGGGCGCGGTGTAAGTACCGGAGTACTTGACGTTGAAGCCGAAGCTGACGGAACCACCGTTGGGAACGTTGCCGTTCCAGGTGTTCTTGACCGTCACGTGCTGGCCGGAGGCCGTGTAACTGCCGTCCCACAGCGAAGCGATCGAGTGTCCGGCCGCGAGGTCGAACTCGAGCGTCCACGAGGTCAGGCCGGCGCCGGACTTGTTGGTGATCGTGTACTTGCCTTCCCAGCCGGCGCCCCAGTCAGACCCCTTGGTGAGCGTGGCTCCGACCCCGCCCGCCGCGTTCGCCGGAACGGTCACCAGACCGACCGCCAACGCCGCGACGGCCGTGAACAGGCCGATCAGATGCCATCTTTTTCTCGACATTTCACTCCTTACAAACCCGGTGCAGGAAATGATCTTGGAGAAGATTTCGTCAATGGGAAATCTGCGACATCGCGTTGCCGCGGCCGAAGCCGGGCAGGCGGGGATGCGTCTTCATCGACCACCTCCATGCGGAACGCTTTGTTGCGGGAGACGGTACGTGGTCTGGACCAATATGGGAAGCGTCACTACGCAGAGTGGTGATTTTCCCGCGAACGGCCTAATACGTTCGACAGCGTTATTCGTTCACTGGTTCGGTGCCTTACCGGCGAGGTTCGTCCATTTCGCCCAGCCGGGCGATATTCGCCGATTCGTCCTCGTCCGGCGCTATGCCGGAAAGGAACACCTCGGCGATTTCGACGGCGACGTCGGGGGAGAGCCGTTTGAGGCTCAGTGCCAGGACGTTGGCGTCGTTCCACCTGCGCGCGCCCGCGGCGATCCAGGTGTCCCAGGCCAGCGCCGCGCGCACCCCGGGGACCTTGTTGGCCGCGATGGCCGTGCCCGTCCCGGTCCAGCACATGACGACGCCGAAGTCGGCCTCGCCGTCGGCGACGGCCTTGCCGACCGCCGCGCCGAGTTCCGGCCAGAGTTCCGACGTCGCGGGGCGGATCACCTCGTGACCGGCCTCGGCGAGGAAGGCCTGGACGGCGTCCGTGGTGGCGTTCCGGTCATCGGCCGCGAAGGCGATCTTCATCTCCCGATCGTAACGCCGCGTCGACAGGTGGCGAACCGGAAGTCGTGGGAGGATCCCGTCGTGGACTCGTCTGCGGAGGAGCGTCATCAGCTCGAGCGCGACCAGGAGATCGCAAGGACACGGATTCTCGAAACCGCCGCCCGCATCATCGGCGAGATCGGATTCGCCCGGCTCAAGATCGGGATGATCTGCGCCAGGACCGGCTATCACAGCGCCGTCGTCCACCAGTTGTTCGGCTCGAAGGAGACGTTGGTGCAGCGGCTCGTCGAGTTCGCGGCGGAGAAGTTCGCCGACGTCTTCAGCGCCGCCGTCGCCACCCGGACCGGCGGGCTGACGCCCGGCCCGATGGACATGCTGCGAGCGCTGCTGGACATCTTCTTCGAACTGCTCACCGACATGCCGCCCCTGAACCGGGCGTTCGTGGTGCTGTGGACGGACGCGACCGTCGGCGATCCGGCGGTGCGGTCGGCGATGACCGAGGCCGATCGCCGGTACCGGTTCGCCATCGCCCAGACCGTCGCCGCCGGGATCGCGGACGGCTCCATCTCGGGTGTCCGTGACCCCGACGCGTACGCGGCGGCGCTGGTCGGGCAACTGCGGGGGATCGCGGTGGCGGCCATCATCGATCCCGGCGGAATCGATCTGCGAGCCGTCCGAGCGGAGATGGAATACGCCGTGGGCAGGCTCGCCTAAACGGTTTTGGTCAGCTCGGCCGCCCCGAACGAGACGTTGAACCGGTCGCACCAGATCGTCACGCTCGAATAGCGTGCCAGATCGGTCCCCTCGGGCAGGGTGTAGTTCTGGCTTCCCTTGTTGCCCTTGAGTTTCCCGGCACTCACGTGCGCGCCGTCGTCGAACACGAACCAGCCGTCCTTGCCCGGCAGGACCGGCGCGTCGGTGAGCAGGACCCGCAGATCGGGGCCGTTGCTCGTGTCGAGATTCTCCAGGCGCAGCACCAAGGATCCGTCGGGGGCGCGCAGGATCCGGACGCCGCCGCTGGTCGCGTGCTCGTGGCTGATCAGTTCGCCGGTCGCCACGATCGCGGGCTCTTCCGGTGCGGGGGCGGCACTTGCGGAGAGGGGAGCCGAGGTCTGGGCGACGGGCAGGGCTTCCTGCACGGTTTCGTTCACCCAGAGCTTCCACGGCTGGAACCAGTAGAGCCCCGCGGCCACCGCCACCACCAGTCCGGCCGCCACGACGGTGAGCACCCGCTTGCGTTTCATGTCGCCATTCAACCGTGTGCGGAGTCCGGAATGCCGGGTTGGCGCGGTTACCGAACTCTTACGGGGTGAGCACCACCTTGCCCGCGACCGTCCCGGATTCGGCCAGCCGCATCGCCTCCGCGACCCTGCTCAGCGGCAGCCGTGCCGCGACCTGTGCCGTGATCGCGCCGTCCTTCAGCGCGGCGAAGACCTGGGTGAGGTCGGCGCGAAGGCGGGCACGGAACCGGTTCTTGGCGAAGGACCGTCCCGCCCAGACGTTGAAGAAGTACGCGTTCCGGCCGTTGGGCAAGCTGTTCCAGAGCATCACGCGGGCGAGGATCTTGAGGACGGGCAACTGCTTGGAGCCTTCGTCGTCGCGGGTCGCGGCGCTGCCGTAGGAGACGAGCGTGCCGCCGCGGGCGAGCAGCTTCCACGACGCGGGCACGCTGGCGCCGCCGACGTGGTCGAAAACGGCGTCGACACCCTCGGGTGCGAGCTCGCGGACGCGGGCGGAGATGTCCTCGGTCCGGTAGTCGATCGGCATGACTCCCAGGCGCCGCAACGCTTCGTGGTGCCGCTTCGACGCCGTGCCGATCACCTGCACCCCCGCCTTCGCGGCGAGCTGGACCAGCAGCGAGCCGACGCCGCCGTTCGCGCCGTGGACGAGGATCGTCTGCCCGGCACGCACCTTGGCCTTGCGGTGCAGCATCTGCCAGGCGGTGATGCCGTTGACCACCGCGGTCTCGGCCTCTTCCGCGCCGAGGCCGTCCGGGACGGGCACGACGTCGGCGGCGTCGAGGACCACGTGGCTGGCCCAGCTCCCGACCTTCGTCAGCGCGGCGATCCGGCGGCCGGCGAGCGCGCCGTCGACCCCGGCGCCGGTGGTCAGCACCGTGCCGACCAGGTCGTACCCGGGGACGAAGGGGAACGGCGGCTGGTCGTAGTACTTGCCGCGGCGCATCTGCTGTTCGGCGAACGAGACCCCGGTCGCCTCCATCGCGACCACGACCTGGCCGGGGCCGGGTGCGGGGAGCGGGCGTTCCCGCAGCTCCAGGCCTTCCGGCTCGACCTTGCCCGGCAGTACCACCTCGGTCAGCGTGTTCATCTCGATCTCCCTGATTGCCTGTCGTGTCCGTTAGAGCTTGTAACCATAGTGAGCACTGCTCTCGGAAATGTCAAGCGGGGTCACGTCTGGGTTTCGGTGCCTTGACCGGGTTCTCGCCAGTTGACACGATTGCCGATCTGAAAACGGCATATCGGACGGAGGCCCTTCGATGGGTTCGGCGATGTTCTCGGTTCTCCTGCCGGTAGCGCTGGCACTGGTCATGTTCGGGTTGGGGCTGACCCTGACCGTCGGCGACTTCACACGGGTGCTGAAGTACCCGAAGGCCGCCGTCATTGCGCTGGTGTGCCAGATGATCGTGCTGCCCGCCATCTGCGTCGGCCTCATCCTGCTGTTCGGCCTCGGGGGCGTGCTCGCCGTCGGGATGATGCTGCTGGTCGCCTCACCCGGCGGGACTTCGGCGAACCTGTTCAGTCACCTCGCCGGCGGCGACGTCGCCCTCAACGTCACGCTCACGGCGATCAACTCCGTGCTGGCCGTGTTCACCCTGCCGCTGGTGGTCGGCCTGTCGATGGCCGCGTTCCTCGACGGCGGTGCCACGGTCGGGCTCCAGCCCGCGAAGTTCGTGCAGGTGTTCGCGATCGTGCTGATCCCGGTCGTCATCGGGATGGCGGTGCGGAGCCGGTTCACCGACTGGGCCGAGCGGATGCGCAAACCGGTCAAGATCGGCTCCGCCGTGGTGCTCGTGCTGGTGATCGGGGCCGCGATCGCGCAGGAGTTCCGGACCCTGATCGACAACATCGGGACGCTCGGGCCGGTGGCGCTGGCGCTTTCCGTGCTCAGTCTCGCGATCGGGTACTACGTGCCGCGACTGTTCCGGGTGGACCGCGGGCAGTCGATCGCGTCCGCGATGGAGATCGGCGTGCACAACGCCACCCTCGCCATCGCCGTGGCGATCTCGGTGCTCGGGGACAAGGCGATGGCCGTGCCCGCCGGGATCTACGGCGTGCTCATGTTCTTCCCGGCCGGGATCGCGGCCGTGCTGTTGTCGCGGAGCCGGGAGAGTGCGCGAGTGTAGAGGTGGGCCGACGTCGCGCGGGGTCACGCCACGCGTAGCGACGCACGTGGGCTCGTCATCCGTGGCCTGACACGCTCGCCGAATGTCCACAGAGGACGCCTTCGGCGCATCTTTGCCCGATTCGGATGGTTTGCGGGGAGGTCGTGAGTGGTAAAAGTCGTTCTATTCGAGGAGAAGGGCAAACGTGGCGTGCTCGTGCCGTTTCGGCGTCGGTCGTGGGGTGAAGTGCCGGCCGTGTGATCAGAGACGGATCACGCGAGTCACGCCTTCGCTCACCTTGGGTTCAGCCACAACGTCACCGTGAAGGCCACGCCAGCCTCCCGGGACGTCGCGAAAGCCACTTTCGCGACATCAGGCGTCCCGAAAGTGGCTTTCGCGACACGACCACTCGGCATCGGACGCGGCGGGCGAAACCGTGCAAAGTGCTCGAATCGGGCATCGAATCCTATTCTGTAGTCCCTTGTGGACAGTCGCACCCCGCCAGGCGACAACCAGCCCGCTGGAAACCTTCGAAACCTGACACGTGTGGATAGCCGACCTTGCCGAGACCCCGGCGCCTAACGCAAGGAGGGGCCTTCACGCGCCGCCGTTGCGACTGATGACGCCGCTGGGACTAGGGGTGTAAAGGACCCCGGCACCTACCGGGGTCTCACCCTGCCGGAGCGGAGAGCTGGACGTACTCGGGTGTGTCGTCCACCCGCACCCGCAGGATCGGCACCGTCTTGTTCACCGGGTCACCCCGGTCGTCGAAGGAGATCATGCCGCTCGCGCCGGGGACCGCCAGCTTGCCGTGCAGGCGGTTCTTGGACTGGAGCACGTCCTGCGCCGTCACCTGGGCGGGCGCGGTCCTCGGGATGCCGCGGATCGCCCACACCACGGTGAGGACCGCGTCGTGGGAGAGGATGGCGATCCCGTCGTCCAGCCGTTCCTTCGGGAACACCGCGCGAAAACATCCGGTGCACCCCTCTTCCTGGAAACTCGCGACGGCGGCGGGGTTGAACACCGACGGCTCGGTCGTCCACGCGCGGGGGTGGGCGAGCCCGGGACCCAGCACGGTCACCTTGGATTCCAGCCCCCTGCGCATTTCCTGGCTCGGCGGGCCGACCAGCGCCAGGTCGCCGGTCAGCACCGTGATGGGCCGGTCGAGGCACGGGCGTTGCGCCAGTTCCGCCACGAACGAGGCGAGATGGTTCTCGCGGCCCGCGAAGTACACCACTTCCGCTTCGTTGCCACAGATGTTCGGCATCATCTGCAGGAACGTGTTCTCGATCCCCGGCAGGCTGGAGTCGTACACCTCCGTGCGGCCGACGATCCGGTGGGTGTCGTCCGCGAACTTGTCGGTGAAGGCCACCGCGAGCGTCTTCGGGTAGAGGTCTCCCGGATTGACGTCCCGCACCACTGTCGCGGTGCGCGCGGTGGGGCGGACGTAACCCGCGGCGGCCATGCCGTAGGTGGTGCTCGTCGGGGACACCCGCATGAAACCGGGGATTTCGGAGAACTCGTCGGCGGCCACGGGTGAGGCGACGACCGGGATCTTGTGCTCTGACAACCGTTCGATGGCGCTGCGTGCCGAGCCGAGGCTCAGGCCGATCCCGGTGACGGCGACGAGGCGTTCGCGCTCCACGCGTCCGATGAGGTCGTCCACCACGGGTTGCCAGTGGGTCAGCCTGCTGCCGGGATTGGCCAGCAGCAACCGGATCAGCGGCAGACTGCCCCAGGACCCGGTGGTGTTCGCCCGGCGTTGCGCGATGTAGGCGCCCTGGATCTGGTGCCGGACCCACTCGGCGGACAGGATGTCGTTCTCCACCAGGGTCATCGGCAGCATGAGCGCGATAGTCACGTAGGGCTTGCCGGAGCCGGTGACGGATGCGTTCTCTACGCGGATGTGTGTCTCCACATCGGACAGATCCGGGGAGAACACGTAACCGCCGTCCGTGACCCCGACGCATTCGGCGTACTCGCCGCGTTTCTCCACACCATCGCCGCAACTGCGCCCGGCTTCGTCGATCGCCGGGACGACGACGAACACGACCACGAGTGCGGCGACGAGCAGGAGCACGCCGCCGCCCGCCGTCAGCCACTTCGACCACGTCGGCCGTGGTGGTCTGATCCGCTCGCTCCGTGCGGTCATCGGTATCTCTCCGCCCTTTCGTGCAACAGGATGGATCCCCGTCCCCGGCCGTGCGCCAGCTGGTGGAAACCGCCTTCGATGGTCGAGTTCAGCGTCCCGCCCGGATCGCCGAGCGGATCCGCCGCGATCCACAACGCGACCACCAGCCAGGAGAGGGTGGTCTCCAGTTCGCCGTCGGCGTGCCCGGCGTGCGCCTCCAGCTGTTCGTACGCTTCCGCGCCCGCGTCCAGCCGGTTGGGCGCCGCGGTGATGACGTCGAGTTCGGCGAGCCAGGCTTCGGCGGCCGCCACGTCGAACTCCGGCTGGTGGTCGTCGGCGAACGGCTCGCTCAGGTGCGCGACGACCGCGGAGACGTTCTCCAGCGCCAGGTCGTGATAGCGCGCGGCCACCCGCTGGCCGTGTTTCCCGTAGAAGTCACGGCACCGGGTGTGCACCCGCTCCCAGTTCAGCGGGTGATCCTCGGGGCGGGCCGCGAGCTCCTGCAGCAGAATCCGCCGCAGCCACGGGTGCAGGACGTAGTGGAGCTCCTCGCCGGGCTCCGCCCGCAACCACAGGAGATCGCCGAGTTCCTTGAACAGCGCGCCTTCTTCCGTCGCGTTGCGCAGATCGACGATGTTCTTGTGGAACAGCGTTTCCACGTCGCGCGCGGCGCTCGCCGTGACGAGATCCTGCCTGCCCGGCACCGGCAGGTCCTGCAGCAGATAGGCCTGCGCCGCGGCGAGCAAGGTCGTCTCGGTACCGTCCTCGGCCTCGACGCCGGTCCGCAAGGAAGTGCGGAGCGCGTTGGGGGCGCGGGAATCGTAGAGCTGAGCCGAAGCGCCGAACACCGTGGTGACCGCGCCGGGGTGCCCGTCGGTGAGCCGGTACAGGAATCGCGGCAGCCGCGAGGTCGGGTGGATGTCGCCGCGGGCGACGATGTCCACCACGTCGTCTTCGGAAAGCGCGCCCAGTTCGAGGAGGTACCACGGATACCAGCGTGGGTCCCCGCCTGCCGTCCAATCCGAGTCCACATCGGACGGTTGCCGCGGCGACGGCGCCCGCAGCCCGTCGGTCCGGTGGGTCGTCGGCCGTCTTCGTGACGGCGCACCCCGTTGCGGGGTCAGCAGCGACCAGCTTTCGTTCCAGTCCGGATTCCATCTCCGGCTGGTGGCGATCACCACCAGCGGGTCGGGCTCGCCGCCGGAGCGATGCCGCGCCTCCGTCAGGGTCCGCAGGAAGACCTGGCCGCCCGGGGTGTGCGCGTTGTCCAGCAGGACGACGCTGTTGAGCGTGCGGCGTGACCGGTTGACGCCTTGGTAGCCCAAGCGCAGATCGGTGAGGAAGGCGTCGCAGAAAATGCCGTCGACGGCCGCGCGGTCCTCGTCGTCGCCTCGCGCGTGCTTGGCGATCTCGATGAGGAAATCCTCGTGGTTGCCGGTGCTGGCGGGCAGCGCTTTCATCTTGCCCGCCAGCCGTCGCCTGCCGTACCAGCCGAGTCCGCGCAGCAGCAGATCGGTGGCTTCGGGCCAGCCCTTCAAGCCGCCCGCCGGAGCGACCCCGCCGACGAGGCGCACCACGTCGACGATCGTTTCCCGGTTCTGTTCGAGCGGCTGGTTCTCCGCCAGCAGTTCACGGATCTTGCGCAGCGCGGCCCGGCGGTCGCGCAATTCCACCGGCGCGCTCAGTACGAGCATGCACAGCCACAGCCGGGGAAAGGCCAGCCTGCCGAACTGTTTCCGGTGCCTGCCGAGGTCGAACGCGAGGTGGGCGAGCAGTTCCCTCGGCTGGATGTTCTCCCGTTCGTGTCGTTCGAAATCGAGATAGGCGTGCGGTATTTCTTCGCAGCGCTCGGTTATCGCGTCGAGCAACGCGGACTTCCCGGTTCCCCGCGCGCCGAGCGCGACCACGACGGGCAGGGCTCGGCTTTGCCCTTTCGGGCGGGTGAGCAGTTCCTCGACCAGGCCGCCGGTGATCGCACCGAGACCGGATATTCGGGGTATGCCGGCAGGCATCGGCCCCCCTCCCCGCGCGGCTCCCCGATTCGACCGCGCCCACTTTGAGCGTCGACTATAGACAGCCGAGGGGATTCCATGCGGTGACAAAGGCGCCGGTGGTCCGGGTTGACCGATATGGCCTAAGATCAGGTCACGGTTGAAGCCGGACGGGAATGTGAAACGGTAATTCTCGCACGGAGATGAAGACGTTACGAAAGTGACGAAGAATCATCCGTCGAACCGGTCGAGGGCATTCCCGATCGCCTGGTCCAGAATTCCCAGGCCCTCCGCCAGTTCGTCTTCCGTCGCGGTCAGCGGGGGCGCGATCCGGAATACGCCGCCCATCCCCGGCAACTGCACGATGTTCATGTGCAGTCCCAGTTCGAGACAACGCCGGGTGACCCGTGCGCCGAGTTCGTCGGAGCTCCGCTTCGTGGAACGGTCCAAGACGAGCTCGACGCCGACGAGCAGGCCCCGTCCGCGGATGTCGCCGATGACGTCGTGACGATCGGCGAGGTTTTCGAGGCCGCGGCGGAGAAAAGCGCCCAGTTCGGTGGCGCGTTCGTCGAGCCTGTCCCGGGTGAGGACGTCGAGCACGGTGTTCCCGACGGCGGCCACCAGCGGGTCCGCGACATGCGTGGTGAAGAACAGATAGCCGCGGTCGTGCGCCTCCTGCTCGATTTCCGCGCTGGTGATCACTGCCGCCAGCGGAAGCCCGGCGCCCAGTGTCTTGGACAGGGTCAGGATGTCGGGGACGACACCGTCGCGTTCGAAGGCGTACCAGTTTCCCGTGCGGCACAAGCCGGTCTGCGCCTCGTCGAGGATCATCAGCATCCCGCGTTCGCGGCATTTCTCGAGCAGTGCGGCGAAGTAGCCGGGCGGCGGTTCGATGATCCCGCCCGAGCTGAGGATCGGTTCGACGACGCACGCCGCGAGGCTGCCGACGGACTGGGCGTCGATCATCTCGAACCCGAAGTCCAGCTGGCGCCGCCAGTCCAGTTCTCCTTCGGCGGTGAGGAAGTCCGGCCGGTAGGGGTTCGGCGCGGGAATGGCGAAATTGCCCGGCGCGGACGGGCCGTAGCCCTTGCGGCCCGCGCTGTAGGTCGCGTTCGCCGCGGCCTGGGTCATCCCGTGCCACGACCTGGCGAACGACACGATCTCGTGCTTCCCGGTGACCAGTTTCGCCATCCGGATCGCGGCCTCGTTCGACTCCGCCCCGGTGGTCAGCAGCAACGCCTTTTCCAGCGGTGACGGCAGAGTCTCGGCCAGCCGCCGCGCGAGGTCGACGACGGGACGGCTCAGCATCCCGCTGAACAGGTGGTCGAGCGAGCCGATCTGCCGCCGCACGGTGCCGACGATCTCGGGATGCGAATGCCCGAGGATCGCGCTCATCTGCCCGGATGTGAAGTCGAGGATCCGCCGCCCGGACTCGGTGAACAGGTAGCTCCCGGCGGCGTGGTCGATGATCTCGCGGGTGAAGTCGCCGGCCCCGGCATAGCGCACGAGGTGCTTGTCGGCGTCGGCCCAGAAGCCGTCGGCGGTGGTCAGGTCGGTGATCGGAGCAGCCATGCCTCGACGGTAAGACGGATCCGAGCGACACGTCCATCTCACAATTCCGGCTGTGCTGTTCGCTTGATCCGTACAACAATGGCCCCATGCTCAACCCATGGAGACTCAGCCTGCTGAGCAGGCTGGACACCCTCGGCACCGTCCGCGCGGTCGCGAAGGCGGCCAACCTGAGCGCGTCGAGCGTGTCCCAGCAGCTCGCGGTCCTCGAAGCCGAAACACGCACACAACTGCTGGAACGCACCGGCCGCCGCGTCCGGCTGACCCCGGCCGGGCTGATGCTGGCCCGCCGCGCCAGGGCGATCCTCGACCACATGGACACCGTCGAGGCGGAGTTGCGCAGCCTCGGGGAGGCGCAGACGGGGCTCGTGCGGCTCGGCGCCTTCCAGAGCGCGATCCACACCATCGCCGTGCCCGCGGTGCTCCGGCTGGCCCGCTCGCATCCGCAGCTGGACATCGAACTGCTCGAACTCGAACCGCACGTGAGCATGTCCGCGCTCCGCGTCGGTGACGCCGACATCATCATCACCACCACGGACTTCGTCGAGCAGCCGCTGGGGCCGGACGTCGAGCTCGTGCCGCTCGCGGCCGACCCGGTGGTGCTCGTCGTCCCGCCCGGCCATCCGGCCGCGGGCCGGGGTCCCGCAGACCTCTCCGCCTACGCGAGCGAGCCCTGGGCGTTCGACATCCCGAAGTCGTACATGGCGAACCTCGCCACCCGGCTCTGCCGCGAAGCCGGGTTCGAGCCGCGTGTGATCGGCCGGTTCAGCAACTACATGATGACCTTGCAGCACGTCGAGGCCGGACTCGCGATCGCGCTCCTGCCCGGCCTCGCCGTCGACAAGCGCTACAAGGTCGCCACCCGCGAGCTCGCGACACCGGTCACCCGCGCCATCACCGCGGCGATCAGGCGTGGCTCCGCTCCTCGCGCTGCTGTCGACCTGGTTCTCGAGGCGATCCGGAGGCATCCGGAACTGCCGCTGTGAACCCGTGCCGCCGCGCCACCAGCACCACGGCCAGCGTCGGCACGAGCAGCGCCAGGACACTCCACGGGAACGATCCGGCGCCGAACCCGGCGAGGAGGACACCGCCCGCGATCCCGCCGCCCGCCATCGCGGCGTTCCACAGGGTGACCAGCATGGCCTGCGCGATGTCCGCCGCGCCGCCCTTGTCGCCCGCCTGCGCGGCGGCGGTCTGCAACAGCGTCGGGATGCCGCCCCAGCCGAGCCCCCACAGTGCCGCCGCGACGTGGACCAGCGCCGGGTTTTCGCCCAGCAGAGCCAAAATCGTCGCGCCGAGGGCGACGAGGACGGTGCCGGCGACGGTCAGCGCGCGCAGCCGCCGGTCGATGCGGAGGCCGACGAGCCAGATGCTGACCATCGACGCCAGCCCGAACACCAGCAGGATCCGGTCGACGGCGCCGCCCATCGAAACGTGGTCGAGGAAGGTGGCGATGTAGGTGTAGAGGATGTTGTGCGCCAGCACGAAGGTCAGCGTCACGAACAGGACCGCGGCCACGCCGGGCACGGCGAGGGTCCTGCGCACCGGGAGCCTGCCGCCCTTGTCCTGTCCCGGGAAATCGGGGACGGCGAGCGCGATCCAGCCGAGGAGGCCGAGCGCGATCGCCGACATGAGCGAGAACGTCACCTGCCAGCCGAAGAGGGTGCCCAGGAACGTGCCGGCGGGGATGCCGAGCGAAAGCGCGAGCGGGATGCCGGTCATCACGATGGCGATCGCTTTGCCCCGCACCGGTTCCGGGGCCAACCGCCGCGCGTAGCCGGTCAGCAGCGCCCAGACCACGCCCGCCGCGATCCCGGCGACGAACCGCGCGCCGAGGGTCAGCGGGTAGCTCGTGGACAGGGCCGTGACCGTGTTGGCGACGGCGAAACCGGCCACGCCGGTCAGGAGCAAGCGTTTGCGCCGCCAACCCGCCGTCGCGGCGGACAGGGGGATCGCGGTGAGGGCGGTGCCGATCGCGTACACCGTCACCAGCTGGCCGGTCGCCGCCTCGCCGACGCCGAGACCGGCGCTCATCGCGGGCAGTACCCCCGCGGGAAGGGCTTCGGTGAGGACGGTGACGAACGCCGCCGTCGTCAGCGCGAGCAACGCGCCGAGTGGGAGTTTCGGAGTCATGGTCCGTATGCTCGAACCATCACATAGATGTGAAGGTCAAGTCGGCCGGGGTGAGGTGGCGCACATGCGGATCGGAGAGCTGTCGGAGCGGACGGGGACGTCGCGCCGTCTGCTGCGGTACTACGAGGAACAGGGTCTCATCATCTCGGAACGGCAGGCCAACGGCTACCGCGACTACGGCGAGCCTTCGGTCGACAGGGTCATCCAGGTCCGCGGCCTGCTCGACGCCGGGCTGCCGACCCGGATCATCAAGCAGATCCTGCCGTGCCTGGACAAACCCCGGCAGATCTACTTCCCGGACGCGACCAGGGAGATGCTCGAGACGCTGGAGGCCGAACGCGACCGGATGACCCGGCGCGCCGAATGCCTGCTCCGCAACCGGGACGCGATCACGGAGTACCTCGACGCCGTCCGCGCTCGGCGTTGAGCTGAAGGGGACTTTCCCCGCGTCCTATGTGGGGAAAGCTCCCTTCGCCGCGTCTCATGTGGGGAAAGTCCCCTTCAGCTCCCTCCGGTCTTGACACCGCGTGAAAGCGCTTTCAGGATGGGTGTGAGAAAGCGCTTTCAGAAGGAGAACGGATGACCACGCGGAAACTCGGCGTCGTGATGAACGGCGTCACCGGGCGGATGGGCTATCGGCAGCACCTGGTGCGCTCGGTCCTGGCGATCAGGGAGGCGGGCGGGGTCGAGCTGGCCGACGGGTCGCGGGTCCAGCTGGAGCCGGTACTGGTGGGGCGCAACGCGGACAAGCTCGAGGAGATCGCCAAGCGGCACGGCCTGACCCGCTGGACCACCGACCTCGACGCCGCGCTCGGCGACGACGACCTCCCGCTGTACTTCGACGCGCAGCTGACCGCCGTCCGCGAGAAGTCGATCATCCAGGCCATCGACGCGGGCAAGCACATCTACACCGAGAAGCCGGTGGCGGAGTCGGTCGAAGGCGCGCTCGCCCTGGCACGGCACGCGGAGGCGGCCGGGGTCAAGAACGGCGTCGTCCACGACAAGCTGTACCTCCCCGGCCTGCTGAAGCTGAAGCGGCTGATCGACAGCGGCTTCTTCGGCCAGGTGCTCTCCGTGCGCGGCGAGTTCGGCTACTGGGTCTTCGAAGGCGACTGGCAGGCCGCGCAGCGCCCGAGCTGGAACTACCGCGCCGAAGACGGCGGCGGCATCGTCGTCGACATGTTCTGCCACTGGAACTACGTGCTGGAGAACCTCTTCGGCGCCGTCACCGCGGTGACCGCGAAGGCCGTCACCCACATCCCGGAGCGCGTCGATGAGAAGGGCGAGCGGTACGCCGCCACGGCCGACGACGCCGCGTACGCGATCTTCGAGCTCGAAGGCGGTGTCATCGCCCAGCTCAACTCGTCCTGGTGCGTGCGGGTGCACCGCGACGAACTGGTGGAGTTCCAGGTCGACGGCACCCGCGGCAGCGCGGTCGCCGGTCTGCACAAATGCGTCGTCCAGCCGCGGGAAGCCACGCCGAAGCCGGTGTGGAACCCGGATCTCGCCGAGACGCGGTCGTATCGCGCGCAGTGGCAGGAAGTGCCGGACAACGAGGACTTCGGCAACGGTTTCCGGGCCCAGTGGGAGCAGTTCGTCCGCCACGTCGTGGAGGACGCGCCGCACCCCTACGACTTCATGGCAGGGGTGCGCGGCATCCGGCTCGCGGAAGCCGGCCTCGAGTCGTCACGGGAGAACCGCCGGATCTCGCTGGCCTAGCTGCCGAAGACCGTTCCCGGGTCCTCGGCGATCAGCACCGAGATCTCCCGGATCTTGCGGTTCGTGTGCTGCGACGCCTCGGTGAGCCAGCGGAAGGCCTCTTCGGCGTTCAGTTCCAGACGTGCCATCACGATGCCCTTCGCGGTGGCGATGGCGTCCCTGGTCTCCAGCGCGGCGACCAGGGTCTCCGCCTGTCTTTCGGCGGCGGCCCAGCGGGACGCGGTCAGGACGATCGCCGAGATCGCCGAGGTGAACATCGCGACCAGCGCCGCTTCGACGGGATCGAAAGCGTTCTCCTCGAAGCTCCAGACGTTGAGGGCGCCCGACAGCGGTTCGGTGTCACGCCGCCTGAAATGGGATTCGTCGGGGACGAACAGCGGGCAGGCCAGCGCGGTCCGCACGCCCAGCTGCTCGGCGGCGGCCGCGAAGTCCGGCCAGCGTTCGGCCGCGGTCTCCAGCCGCGTCCGGACGATCGTCCCCCTCTGGGCGGCCGTCAGGCAGGGCCCCTCGTCCGCGCTGTACTGCGCCTTGTCCAGGGGAAGCAGGGACTCGTCGGTGGTGGCGACGGTGCTCGGCTCGTCGTCGGAGTACAGCGTGACCGTCGCCGCGTCCGCGCCGGGCAGCATGCCGACCACCTTCTTCGCCACCCGTTCCAGCAACGCGTCTTGGGGCTCGTCGAGCCGCATCGACTCCGTGAGCTCCCGCAACGCCGCCGCGGTGTCGCGAAACTGATCCATCGTGTCCCTTTCCCGAGGCCGGTCCGGTCGCACCGGCCTCCCCAAAACGTACTCGTCCCGGCTAGCCGGGCATTGGCCGATTCGGGGTAACCCTCGGGCGATGGCCCGCGGGTTCGGCGGTCGTCAGGCCCTCGCCGCGGGTGAGACCCGGCAGGTAACGCTCGAACCGGGCGACCTGGCCGGCGGGCAGAGTGCCCGTCAGTTCAGCCCGGTCACCGCGCGTGACCGACCCGGTCACGGTCCCGCCGAGCTCGACCAGCAGGGAGAGCGTGCCGTTGACCGTGTCGGCGGGCAGTTCCACCTCGACGCGGCTGACCGGTTCGAGGACCTCGGTCCCCGCATCCCGGAGCGCCTCCGCCAGCACGAACGGGGTGACCTTGCGGAAATCACCCGCCGCGCTGACCGGGCTGAAGTAGCCGGTATGGGTGACGGTCACCACGCAGTCGAGCACCTCCCGGCCGGACGGCCCCCGCCGCAACGTCGCCTCGACGGTCTCCTCGATGGCCTTGTGGAAGGCGAGCGGGAGAGAACCGAGTTCGACGTCGAGGCCGAAGGTCAGCCCGGAGCCCGGTGCGCCGGGGCCGGCCCGCAGCCCGAGTGTCGCGAAGTACGGATTCCGCTTCTCGGTGATGAACCACACGGCGGACCCGACGCCGATCGGCCGTTCGACGCAGATCGGCTTGGTGAGACTGAACTCGACGTCGAGGCCGTGCTGGGTGGCGAGTGTCTCCGCGATGATCTCCTTCTGCACCTCGCCGTAGAGCCGCACCGAGATCTGACGCGTCTCGTCGTCTTGACGGACGGTGATCAGTGGATCCTGTTCCGCCAGCTCCAGCAGGGCGGCGAACACTGACGGCGTCTCCTCGGGCCGCGCGGGACCGACCACGGTTTCCAAGGCGGGCGGCGGAAACTGCGCGGCGGCGCCCTCGGTGCGGGGGACGCCGACGCGGTCGCCGATCCGGATCTCCTTGAGCCCGGTGACCTTGGCGATCTGCCCGGCCCCCGCGCGGGCCTCGACGGTGTCGTCGCCGAGTTCGAAAACATGCACCGCGCTCACCTTCGCCTCGGTCGTGACCGTCCCGACGGGACCCCGCCGATGGAACCGGACGTGGTCTCGCGCGCCGATCTCGCCGGAGAACACGCGGAGGTAGGCGATCTTCTCGTTGGCACGGCCGCGTTCGATCTTGAACACCGCGGCGCGCAACCGGTCGTCCGGTACGGGTTTTCCCGCTCCCGCGAGGAATTCGCGGATGCCGGAGGTCAGCTCGGCGATCCCTTCGCCGCTGCGCGCGGATCCGAAGAAGACCGGGGAGACGACGCCGAGCCGCGTCTGGCGGACGACCTCGGCCCGGTAGTCCCCGGCCGTCAAGGTGTCTTCGAGATACGCGGTCAGGAAGGCGTCGCTGTGCTCGGCCAGCTGTTCGGCCAGCCCGGGCGCCGGTGAGACCGGCCGTGGCCGGACGCTCGCGGCCGTTGTGCCGAGGTCGTCGACCTCCGACATCGCCACACACGCGACACCGAGGCGTTCGGTGAGGTCGTCGAGGAGGTCCTCGTAGCGAGCGCCCGCCCTGTCGACCTTGTTGGCGAAGATCACCACGGGGATCCGCAGCCGGGCGAGCGCGCGCATCAGCACCCTGGTCTGCGCCTGCACTCCTTCGACGGCGGAAACGACGAGGACGACGCCGTCGAGCACCCGCAGCGCGCGCTCGACCTCGGCGATGAAGTCCGGGTGGCCCGGGGTGTCGATCAGGTTGACGCGCAGGTCGCCGATGCGGAACGAGACGACGGCCGAGCGGATGGTGATGCCGCGACGGCGTTCCAGCTCCATCGTGTCGGTGCGTGTGTCCCCGGCGTCGACGCGGCCGAGGGTGCCGATGGCACCGGTGTGATGGAGCAGGCGCTCCGTCAGGCTCGTTTTACCGGCGTCGACGTGGGCGAGAATGCCGATGTTCAGGTACTCCATGGATGAACGGCTCCAGGGCTGTCGAAAGGTCCGTACGACTCGGGGACTCGACAGCGCACCGCACGCCGTTCTCCTTTTTCCGGGGAACACCTGGTCGGGCCGGACGTTAGCAGCGTGTTTCCGGCCGGTCACGCGATTTAGGGCCGGACGTCGACTTGCGGCGCCCCATGGGCCCGTTGCTGAAGTGCGGAATCCGTGCTTCACTCCTTTCGTGCCGTACCGACGTACCGAGAAGACGCAGGCCAGGCTGGACTCCCAGCGAGGCGAGATCCTGGCCGCGGCCATCGCGCTGCTGGCCGAGACCGGCTACGCGGGCTGCTCCATGGCCGCGGTCGCGGCGCAAGCGGGCGTGGGCACCGGAAGCGTGTACCGCCAGTTCCCGTCGAAGGCCGACCTGGTCGTCGAGGTCTTCCGTGAGGTGGTCTCCCGCGAGGTCGCCGCCGTCGAGGCCGCCGCGTCCCACGGTGACGTCCGGGAACGGGTGGTCGCGGTGATCGAGACCTTCGCGGGCCGGGCGCTGAAGGCGCCGCGGCTCGCGTACGCGTTGCTGGCCGAGCCGGTCGACGCCGTGGTGGAGGCCGAGCGGCTGGTGTTCCGCCGCGCGTTCCGCGAGGTCATCGCCAGGAACATCGCCGACGGGGTGACGAGGGGACTGCTCCCGTCTCAGGACGCGGAAGCGACCGCCGCGGCGCTGGTCGGCGCAGGTGCGGAAATGCTGGTCGGACCCCTGGCCGGGGACGGCGGCCCGGACACGATCCCGCATCTGGTCACCTTCACCCTCCGCGCGCTGGGAGGTTCCGATGGCGTTTGAGACGCTCACCTACCGGGTCGAAGACCGGAAGGCCTACCTGACGTTGAACCGCCCCGAGCGGCTCAACGCGATCAACGACGTCATGCCCGGCGAGATCCGGCAGGCCGTCGAGCGGGCGAACGAGGACGACGCGGTCCGCGTGATCGTGGTGCGCGGCGAGGGCCGGTCGTTCTGCGCCGGATACGACCTCAAGCAGTTCGCGGAGGAAGACACCGAGGGCCGCTGGAACCAGGGACCGGTCTGGGATCCGGTCAAGGACTACCGCGTGATGAAGCGCAACACCGACGACTTCTTCAGCCTGTGGCGATCCCTGAAACCCACCCTCTGCCAGGTCCAAGGGCACGCTGTCGCGGGCGGCAGCGACATCGCGCTCTCGTGCGACGTGCTGATCATGGCGACCGACGCGCGCATCGGCTATCCGCCCGCGCGGGTGTGGGGCTGCCCGACGACCGCGATGTGGGTCTACCGCGCCGGCGCCCAGCGCGCGAAGCGGATGCTGCTCACCGGCGACACCATCGACGGCACCACCGCGGCGGAATGGGGACTCGCGCTCGAAGCGGTGGAACCCGAGCGGCTCGAAGCCGCCGTCGAGGAACTGGCCGACCGCATGGCCGGGGTGCCGACGAACCAGCTGGTGATGCAGAAACTGATGATCAACCAGGCTTACGACAACATGGGCCTTTCCGGCACCCAGACCCTCGCGACCCTTTTCGACGGCATCACCCGGCACAGCCCGGAAGGCCGATGGTTCCGCGAGTTCGCCGAACGCGACGGTTTCCACGAGGCGGTGGCCTATCGCGATTCCGGACAGGTCATCCCGGACGGCGGCGGACCGCTGCCGGAGAGCAAGGATTCGAGGAGGTCGTCATGACCGCGAACACCGAAAGCGAACGTGTCGCCGAGCGCCTGCAGCGGTCCTCCGCGCGGCTTTCCTACGACCCGGACGTCGACGTCGACTGGCTGGCACCGCTGGTCGAAGGCGCCTACGGCAAGGCGCCGGAACGCTGTTCCTTGTACGGCACGGCTTTGTGGGAACGCCTCGACGAAGGCCAGCGCGGCGAACTGAGCCGCCAGGAGGCCGCGGCCGCGGCGGCGTCGGGCATCTGGTTCGAGCTGATCCTGATGCAGGGCCTGGTGCGCCACGTGTACAACAGCGACCCGACGACGCACAACGCCCAGTACGCGCTCACCGAGATCGCCGACGAATGCCGTCACAGCACCATGTTCGCCCGCTCGATCGCGAAGACCGGCGGTGTCGTCCGGCGTCCGAGCCGGTCGGCGCACCGGGCGGGCAAGGTGTTCGGCGCCGTCTGCGGGCCCGCGTTGCTGTTCGCCGGAGCCATCTACGTCGAAGAACTCGCCGACGGCATGCAACGCGAGATGATGCGTGACTCCAGCCTGCAGCCGATGATCCGGATGATCTCCCGTATCCACGTCATCGAAGAAGCACGCCACATCAGCTTCGCCAAGGACGAACTCGGCCGGGCCTGGGCCCGTCACGGGCGCGTCGGCCGTGAGCTGATCCGCTGGGCGATCGCCGCGATGGCCTACGTCGCGACGTCGGAGTTGTTGCACCCCAAGGCGTACACCTCCGTGGGGCTCGACCCCCGTGAGGCCCGCCAGGTCGCCGACGCGAACCCGCACTGGCGCCGGACCAAGGCGACCTGGGCGGCCAAGGCCGTCGAGTACTTCACCGAGATCGGCCTCATCGGCGGCCCGAGCCGCCGGTTGTGGCGCCGGGCCGGCGTCCTCGACTGACACAGAACACGAAAGGTGACTTCATGTCCGCACGCACCGGCAAGGTCCTCGGCCTCGGCATCGCCGCGACCGGTCTCGCCCACTTCGCCGCCCCCGCCGCCTTCGAGCCCGTGACGAAGATGGCCTTCGCCGACGACGTCCGCAACTGGACCTACCGCAACGGCGCCACCGAACTCGCCATCGGGCTGGCCATCGCGGCCCGGCCCACCCGGAAGGCCGGGGTCGCGGGGCTGGCCGTCTACGCCGGGTGGCTGGCGAAGCGCGTCCTCGCCCGGCGCTAGCAACCGAGAAAGCGGGCCGCCCGCCGGCGTGGATCGGCAGGCGGCCCGCTCTCATCGGTCAGACCCCGCTGGTCTGACGGATCCAGTCACGGCCCGCGGCGACGCTGCCGTAGCTGGTGGTGCTGGACCGGTCGCTGGTCGAGCACACGCCGACCTGGACACCGTCGTCGATCATCGGGCCGCCGGAGTCCCCGCCCGCGACCGCGCCGTTCGGGGTGTCGGCCGCGATCGCCGGGCCGCCGTAGGTGTCCTGGGCGTTCGTGTCGGAGATCCGGACCGACGCCTGCTTGAGCACCTTCGACTGGTGGTCGCCTTCGTGGTCGGCCTGCGTCGCGCCCCAGCCGTACACGCGGGCGGAATCTCCTTCCTGAGCGTCGGAAGTGCTGCTCGCGAGGCGGGCGAAAGTGCTTCCACCGTCGGCGTTCAGCTTGATCAGGGCGAGGTCGCCGCCCGAGTACAGGTAGGTCGCCGAAGCCTTGGCGTGCACGCCGCCGGAAGCGCTGTTGGAACCGATGTAGAGGTCGATGTCCTTCAGGCGCTGCCCGTTGTTGTCGTACAGGCAGTGCTTGGCGGTGAGCACCCAGCGCGAGCTGATCAGCGTGCTGGTGCAGAAGAAGGTGTAACCGTTGGCGTGGCCGTTGAACCGGGCGATGTAGCCGGGGTTCTGGGCCGTGCTGCCGCCGATGATCGAGGGCTCGGCACCCGGCGAGACCGGGGCGGTCGGGGCGCTCGCCGCCGCGGGCGCCGCGGCAAGGGTCGCGAAAGCGGCGCAGGTACCGGCGAGAAGGGCGACGGCGCGGGCGACCCGGCCGGTGGTTTCACGCATGGGGACTCCTCGGGGAATGGGGGAGGGGGACACTTCGAACGTATTCAGGTGGGGTGCCCCGGGATATCCGCGAGAAGATCCGAACCGGTCAACGGGAAAGAACAGTTCTTTCGGCGGATTGCGCCGCGGAAACCGTCCAAAATAGACGAAAGAACCGGCACGCCTCGACGGACGAGGCGTGCCGGTTCTCCGTGTTTCGAGGCTCAGACGCCGGTCTGCTGCCTGATCCAGCTCAGGTGCTGGGCGATGCCGGTGTAGAGGGTGCTGGTGGCGCATTCACCGCCGTTGTCCCCGGGGCCGTGCGTCTCCCCGACCAGGGTCCAGCGTCCGGTGGTGCCGACGACCGCCGGTCCGCCGGAATCGCCGTGGCACGCGGAATGCGTGCGATCGCCGGAGATGCAGACGTCACCGGAGCCGCCACCGCCGGCGTAACAGGAGCTGCTGGGCAGCACCCGGAGGTCGATCTGGCGCAGCGTGGTCGGCGTGCTGCAGCTCGGCCAGCTGGTGCAACCCCAGCCGAGGAGCCGCGCGGTGGTGTTCGGCGCCGGGTTGCTCGAAGCCATCGCGACCGGGGTGGCGCGGACGGCCGTGGACAGGTGCATGAGGGTGAGGTCCGTGCCCGCCTTGTTGACCCGGCGGTCGATCCTGCCGACCTCGCCGCCGGAGTTCTTGTTCGTCGAACCGATCCTGCCCTGCGACGCGCTGCCGCAGTGGGTGGCCGTCACGATCCACTGGGGCGCGACGAGGCTGCCGCCGCAGCCGTTGTTGAGCGAGACCATGAAGCTGTAGGTCTCCGTGGCGGTGCCACCCCCGATGATCGAAGGTTGCACACCCGAGTCCGTTTGGGCGTTCGCGATTCCGGGCGTGGACACCGCGAGTGCCGCCGCCAGGATCCCGAGAGCGACTGAAGCCAGTTTTCGCATGGTTGCTCACAATCGGGCGGCCGAGCCGCCTGGTGGTCGTGGATGAGCGAGGGTGATGCGGAATCCGGCAGAGGTGCTCGATGCCGGTCGATCCAAGATGTCCGACAACGGGAGAAACGGAATACCGTCCTAGGTAGGGAGACGAAAGTCGCGGATCGTTCCGCGAAGAGCCGGTACGCGGAACACCGGCTGCCTCAGGCTTTTCCGCCGGGAGAGATCGTCGCGGCCGAAATCCCGGAACGTTCACGGTTCCGGCGCGGGGCCGCGGGCGGCCGGGATTCGCACCTCCGGAATGGTTTCTCCCGATTGTCCGAAATCGCCGCGGAATCGGTCATCGCCACGCGGTTCGCACTCGAGGATTATGTGAAGCGGTATAAGGGAATCCGCGTCAACGGAACAGGACACTACTTTCTGCGGATTGCGCTCACCCCGGAAAGCCGTCCAAGATCACCGCTGAAGTCCGGCGGGCCACGACCCCTGCCGCGGCTTGCCGTACCAAGGGCACGACCGGCGACGACCCGCCGTCCGCGGCTCCGGTTTCGACGCGATCGTCCTTTCGGGGAGAGAATCCGATGTCGCTGTTCGTCGTCACTCCCGGGGCCTCGGCCGAGGAGGAACTGGCGCGCTCGCTCGCGACAGGGCCTTTCAGCAAGGCGTTGTCACGGGCGATCGACCATAGGGGCCTGGGGCTGGGCAGGGTGAAGGACCGGCTCGCCAGAGCGGGTGTGTCGGTCAGCACGACGACGCTGAGCTATTGGCGCACGGGGCGGACCAGGCCCGAGCGCCCCGAGTCGCTGCGCGCCGTCGCCTTGCTTGAGGACCTTCTCGGGCTCCCCACGAGATCGTTGCTCGATCTGCTCCACCGGCCGGAGGGCGACCGCCCCGCGATCCGCCGCGTGGTCGGCTGGGACCGGCTGTGGGACCCGCGAGAGCCGGTGCTTTCCGTGTTGCATTCGTTCGAGGCGGCGGACGAACCGTCCCTCGTCCTGCTGAGCCTGCACGAGTCGCTGCACATCGGGGCCGACCGGACACTGACCCGGTTGCGTGTGCGAGAAGTCGTCCGTGCCACCGACGAGCCCACCCAGGCCAGACTCGTGGTCCTGCGTGGTTGCGCGCCGGGAAGCCCGCCGAGACTGGTGGCGACCCGCTACTGCGTGCCCGGCCGCACCGAGGTGTTCCCGGAGCAGGCGCTCATCGTCGGCGAACTGGTGTCGAACCGGATGCTCGCCCCCGGGGAGACCGCGATCCTCGAATACGAATTCGAGTACACCGACGGCGTGCCCGATGATCGCCACGACCGGCGATTCCGCCACTCCGTGCCCGAATACCTCCTGGAGGTCCACTTCGCCCCCGAGGCGACGCCGGAGAGTTGTCATTCCTATCGGCTGGATCACGTCTCCGGCCCGGAGCGGGACGTCACCGACGTGCCGCTCTCGGCGTCCTCCCCGGCGGTCGCCTTCGCCGCGGCGGTGACGCCCGGGATCCAGGGGATGGCGTGGACCTGGCCTGTATAGGCTCCGTCGAGTGATTCTGTACGGACGGCACCAGGAGAAACTCGAGCTCGACCGGGCCCTGGAAGGCGCGCGTCAGAGCCGGGGGACGGCACTGGTGCTCTGGGGAGATCCCGGGATCGGGAAGACGGCGCTGCTCGGCTACGCGACCGCCGCCGCGACCGGGTTCACCGTCCTGAGCTGCCGCGGCACCCGGATGGAGTCCGGGCTGGCGTTCGCCGCGCTGCACGAACTGCTCTGGCCGGCGGTGGACCGGGTCGGCACCCTGCCCCCGCCCCAGGCGGCCGCGTTGCGCGGCGCGCTCGGGCACAGCGGGGAGACCGCGGACCGCTTCCTCATCGGGGTGGCCACGCTCACCCTGCTGTCCGAACTCGCCGCCGAGCGGCCCGTGCTGATCACCGTGGACGACGCGGACCTGCTCGACGAACCGACCGCCGAATGCCTGGCCTTCGTCGCCCGTCGGCTGCGCGCCGAACCGATCGCCCTCCTGCTCACCGGCCACGCGGATCCGGCGTCGGAAGGTCTCTGGGAACCGGTGCCGGGGCTGGAGATCGGCCCGCTGTCCGAAAGCGACGCGGTCGACCTGGTCCGCCGTGAGACGGCCGCGCCGGACGAGGAGGCCGTGCGCCGGACGGTGCGGATGGCCGCCGGGAATCCCTTGGCGCTGCGCGAACTCCCCGGTGTCCCGCAGGAAGCGGGGGAGTACGGCTCGATCGGTCCCCGGCTCCGCCGCGCCTTCGGTGCGCGTGCCGCCCGGCTCTCGGACGCCGCGCGAACGTGGCTCCTGGTCGCGGCCGCCGAGGACCGGGGAGTCCACCACTCGGTGCGCGAGGCGGCGGCCGTGCTCGGAGCGAACACGGTCGCCGGGGACGAGGTCCTGCGTTCGGGCCTGCTGACGGTCACCGAGGGGCGGCTTCGCTTCCGGACCCCGCTGCTCGCGGCGGCGGTCTACGAAGATGCCCCTTTCACCCAGCGGCAGGCGGTACATCGCGCGCTGGCGCAGACGTTGCGGGGCAAGGACGACGAAGGTCTGCGGGCCTGGCATCTCGCCGCGGCCGCCGCCGAACCCGACGAAGAGGTGGCCGTCCTCCTCGAACGCAGTGCCGGGAACAGCCGGACGCGAGGCGGTCACGCTTCGGCGGCGCGGGCGCTGCGCCGGGCGGCCGAGCTGTCGCCGGCTCCGTCGGAGGCGGCCCGCCGGTTCGCGCTGGGGGCACAGTCCGCCTGCGAGGCCGGACAGGTGAGCACGGCGCTGGACCTGCTCGACCGGGCCGACGAACTGGCGTCCGAGGAAGCGGTCGCGGCGGCGAGCGGAGGACTGCGGGGCCTCATCGAGTTCGCGAACGGTGACCAGGAACACGCGCACCGGCTTCTGCTGCGCGACACCTACGCGGTGACCGACCCGGGCACGGCCGTCGAGCTGGCCTGCGTCGCGGTCCGGGCGGGCTGGTCGGCCGGATCCCCCGAGCGCCAGGCCGAAGCGTTGCACCGCCTGGAGAAACTGGCCGTCGACGGCGACTTCCCCGAAGCGGCGCTGCTTCCCGTCCTGGAGCAATGGTGGGGCAGCGGGCCGAAGGCGCGCCCGGACGAGGCCGTCACCCTGCTCGGCGCGGTGTCCTGGCGGCTGCTGCCTCCCGCGCCGCTGGCGGTGGCGTGGGGCGCGGAGCGGCCGATGGCGCGGGCGTACCGGCGCGAGGTGGACAGGCTGCGCAGGACGGAGGCCGTCCAAGGGCTGATGCTGACCGTGTCCCAGACGGTGACGATCGACATCGTCGCGGGAAGGTGGACGGAGGCGGCGGCCAACGCGGCGGAAACCCTGCGGCTGGCCGAGGAGATGAAGGCCGACCACGCGGCTTCGCAATGCCGCAATTCTCTGTCCTGGCTGGCCGCGCTGCGCGGCGACGAGCAGGCCGTCACCGACCTCACGACCCGGACCCTGGAGCTGTCCGTGCCGCGCGGAGTGCGCGCGCTGACGGCCGCGGCCACTTGGAACCTGGGGCAGGCGGCCCTGTTCCTCGGGCGGCCCCAGGAGGCCTTGGATCACTTGACGCGGCTGACCGAACCGGGGAATCAGGCGGCACACGCGACCTTCGCGCTGCTCGCGGCCGAGGACACGGTGGAAGCGGCGGTCCGCGTCGGCCGTCCCGAGCTGGGCACGCTCGCGCTGCGGGCGCTGCGAGCTTGGGCCGAGCGCACCGGGGCCGCCTGGGCGGTGGCCGCGGCGCATCGCTGCACGGCACAGCTGGCGGGGGAGGGCGTGGAGGACTCGTTCCTGCACGCGCTGGAGGTGCAGGGAGTGGCCGAGTATCCGTTCTCCCACGCGCGGACGCGGCTGCTCTACGGAGAGTGGCTGCGACGGGCACGACGTCGCACCGAAGCACGCGTGCAGCTGACCGAGGCCGCGGAGGTCTTCCGGCGGCTCGGTGCCGCGCCGTTGCTCGAACGCAGCCTGAACGAAGAGGAACTGACCGGACGACGGCCGAACCGCGCCCAACCGGACACCGGCCGGACGGAACCCCTCCTGACCCCTCAAGAGCTGAGGGTGGCGCGGCTCGCCGCCGACGGCCTCACCAACCGGGAGATCGCCGCCCAGCTGCTGATCAGCCCGAGGACCGTCGGCCACCACCTGTCCAGCGTCTTCCCGAAGCTGGGCATCGCGGGCCGGACCGAACTGGCCGAAGTGGACTTCGAGGACGGGCCCCGAGTAGGTCGGTGAGCTCGGTCACCGACCTATTCGATGACCGATGCCGACGTGAGCGAAGCTGCCTAGCTTTGCTCACATGACGGAAGACACCGCCACGCCCCTTTCCGCACTGGACCGCTTCGAGATCTTCGAACAGCTCGTGCGTCACCAGCGGTACATCGACAACGACCCCAGCCGGGCCTCGGCGGACAAATACGTCGGCCTGTACTGGCCGGAGGCGTCCTTCACCGTCAACGATCTGCGTTCGCAGACCTTCACCGGGCCCGACGAGCTCAAGAACCTCTACGACTACGCGCACAGCGTGTTCCCGCTGGAGAAGTGGTTCCACGACGTCGGCTGGTTCGAGATCGACGGCGAGGGCGACTCCGCCGACGTGCTCTGGCGCTGGCGGGTCAGCTGGAAGGAAGACGGCGAAGGAGTCGTCTCGACCGGCACGTACCGGGACCGTTTCGAGCGGCGCGCGGGCTCGTGGAAAGTGATCGAGCGGGTCTCCGACGTCGACCCCAACTGGCCCGCGGCGCTGTTCCAGCCCTATGTGGACCGTCAGGCCGAACTGTTCAAAACCTCCTGAACGACAAAGGAAACACAAGAATGTACGAGAAGATCCGTTCAGGTTCGCGACGCAAGTGGCGCTTCGCCGTCGGCGCGGTGGTCATCGCCGCCGCCACCCTGACCACCGGTGCCGCCTCGGCCACCCCGCGGCCGGACGACCGGGTCAAGCCCGCGATCCTGTTGGTGCACGGCGCTTTCGCCGACGGCTCCAGCTGGAACGGCGTGGCCACGAGGCCCCGCCACGACGGCTACGAAGTGACCATGGCCGCCGTCCCGCTGCGCGGCCTGACCTACGACTCCGCCTACATCCGGAGCGTCCTGCGCTCGATGCCGCGCAAGACGATCGTGGCAGGCCACTCCTACGGCGGCGCGGTGATCACGAACGCGGCCGCGGGTGAACCCAAGGCCGCGGGCCTGGTCTACGTCGCCGCGTTCGCCCCGGACCAGAACGAAACCGTGGGCGCGCTGGACGACCGCTTCGGTGGTCCCGCCAAGAAGATCACCACGCCGACCGAATACCCGCTTCCGTCCGGCTCCGGGACGGCTGTCGAGTTGACCATCGCCCAGGACAAGTTCCACCACTACTTCGCCCAGGACGTTCCCCGGAACGAGGCACTGACGATGGCCGCGGGACAGCGACCGGTCGCCGTCGCGGCCTTCGGCGAGGTGTCCGGCGTTCCGGCGTGGAAGACCTTGCCCAGCTGGTACGTCCTCGCCCGCGACGACCGGATGATCCCCGCCGCCGGCCAGCGGGAGATGGCCCGCCGGATGAACGCCACCGTGGTCGAACGGTGGGCGAGCCACGCGATCACCGTGTCGCAGCCGGGTTCGGTGGCCGAGGTCATCGAGACCGCCGCGCGCCGCACCCGCTCCTGACCTCCTTCACGCAGAAAGAAGTCCACAATGGACAAGCCAACCGTCGTGCTGGTGCACGGCGCCTTCGCCGACGCGGGCAGCTGGGACCCGGTCACCCGGATCCTGCGGCAGCGCGGTTTCCCGGTGATCGCCGCCGCGAACCCCTTGCGGGGCCTCGGCCATGACGCGGCCTACGTCGAGTCCGTGCTCGACGGGGTCACCGGCCCGGTCGTCCTGGCCGGTCACTCCTACGGCGGCGCGGTCATCGGCAACGCCGTCACCGAAGCCGTCACCGCACTGGTCTACATCGCCGCGTTCGCCCCGGACGAAGGTGAGTCGGCGGGCCAGCTGGACGGTCGCTACGGCGGTCCGGCCACCGAGATCACCCTGCCCCGGCCGTTCCCCGGCCCGGCGGAACCGCCCTCGGTGGAGTTGACCGTCGATCCGGCGAAGTACCACGAAATGTTCGCCCCCGACGTCGACGCCACCACGGCGGACGCCTTGGCCGCGGCCCAGCGGCCGGTCGCACTGGCCGCGCTGCTGGAACCGTCCGGCCCGCCGGCGTGGAAGTCGGTGCCGTCTTACTACGCCGTCGCCACCGCCGACCGGATGATCCCGCCCGCCGGGCAGCGGGAGATGGCCGCGCGCATGGGCGCGACCACCATCGAGATCGAAGCCGGTCACGCCGCGATGTTCGGGCGGCCGGAAGAGATCGCGGACCTGATCACCACCGCCGCGGGCCGATGACGAGCCGGGGGTGCGGGCCGAAGCTCCGCACCCCCGGACTCGGCTATCCGCTCAGCCCGCCACCCCAGCCGAGCCACCGTTGTCCATTTTGGACTTTCCCCGCGGCGTCGAACCGGTAGCCCGCCACCACGGCGGCGAGACCGTCCACCGCCGGGCCGAGGTCGGTGCCGGCCAGCCGCGGGCGCAGTTCGTCCACGATGGTCCACTGCCTCTCGGTGTCGCAGAAGCTGAGGAAGAAGATCCCCTGCCGCCACGCGTAGGCCGCGTTCTTGACCGCGATCAGCGCGGCGTGCCGGTCGGTGGTGGGCACGGCCGTGCGGTGCAACGCCCAGCCGAGAGCGCGGGCCGCGAGGTCCGGTGCGAGAGGAGCCAGCCGGTCCCACAGCCCGAGCCCGTCGGCCAGTACGGCCAGGTTGTGCGTGGTGAGGATCTGGCTCTGTTCCAGAACGGTGCCGTTCGCGGCCACCCCGGACACGCGGCCGCGGTGCGCCTCCGCCGCCCGGTCCTTGCACGCCTTCGCGAAGCCGTCCGCGACCTTCCGGCCCCACCGGTTCGTGGTCTCCTCCGGCCACGTCTCCGGCAGGTCGTAGTACCGCGCGTACAGCGAACCCGCCATGACCCGGCTCGCGACGACCGCGGCGTCACGGAACTTCGTGGTGAACGTGCCCATGAAGATGTCCGCCGCGATCTCCTCGACCAACGGCAGGGAAGCCCCGGCCTGCTTGGCGAGCGTGACGAACTCGCTCACCAGCGGGTTCGGCAGGATCGTCTGCGGGAAGGACGTCAGCGCCAGCATCGTGGTCTGCGCGAGGGCCTTCCGTGCGGCTTCGGCGTGGTCACGCCGATGCGCGCGCAGCGGCTCCAGCGCGGCCACCCACGGCAGTTCGGTGAACCCGACCTGCGTCGCCAGGTCGAGCAGCAGCAGACCGCGGCGGCGCCGGAAAGCCGCGTAGGTGTGGGCGTACAGCGCCGAAAGCGCCGGATCCTCGATGTTCGCCGCGAGGAGCGACGAGGTGATCTGCGGAAGCACGATCGCGAGCACCTCGCCCGAAGTGATCACATTCCGCGCGACCAGCTCTTCGACGGGCGCCTCCAACGCCCGCGTCACCTTCACGACAAGGCTTTCCGGCACACGCCAGCCATCGACGTCCGCGGCGACCGGCTCGACCGAAGGCACGCCGCCGTCGTCCGGATACACGTCGAGGCGGCAGGCGACGGCATCGGCGAGCCCGGCGCGAGTCGGCCGCGCCGCGACCGCAAGTCCGGCCTCCCGCAGGGCCGTCCGCCGCTCGGAACCGGGAGCGCCGTGCTTGCCGATGGTGTTGGCGAGCGCGCGGCGCACCCAGCCGACGTCCCGCGCCGTGAGCACACGACTGTCCGTCTCGCACGCGACCAAGGCGGCCCGGAGCCGGGTGAAGTTCGCACGCGGATGCGTCGTCACGCCTTCGGTTTCGGCGAGCAACGCCGTCCTGCGCGCGGCCCAGTCCTCGGGCCAGACCCGGCACGGCCACCCACCCGTGACGACGCCGTCGTCCTGCAGCTCCGGCAGGTCGCCTTCGACCGTTTCGCACCAGAGCGCGACAAGCCGGTCGTACAGCGGCCGCTCCCGCAGCCTGGTGCGCATCGTGTCGATCGCGGGCGGCGTGATGACCGCGCGAAGCGACGCCTTCACCTGCCCGACGGACGCCAGCTTCACGACGGAACCCGCGGGCACCGGCGCCGCCTCGAACCGCGGCGTCATCCGCAGCCGGTGCATCAGCGGACGCAGCGCGGCGACGAGGTCGAGCGCCTCCGCGTGCCGATCATGCGCGAGCAGCCACGCGACGGTCGTCAGCGCGGCGTCCTCCGGAAGGTCGATCCGGTACGTCCCCGCAGCCAGGGCGCCGAGCAGGACGGCCTGGCCCTCATCGGTGAGATAGTGCAGGTTCAGCCGCTCCCGGTCGGTGGTACCGGGCGCGTCGTCCGGCAATGACCGCACCACGTCCGTTTCGTCCTGCCGCAAAGGCGCTTCCGCGAGGTAGCGGCCGCTGGCGAACCCGCCGTGCAGCACCTCGAGCGTCACCCAGGCGGGCGTGTCGGCGACGGGAGTCCGGGAACCGACGGTCAACGTGCCGTCGGCCATCCCGTCGAGCACCGCGCGCCAGCTCGCCGCCCGCGCCGACCCGGCACCCGCGTGCCGCAGCGCGCGACGCAACTGCCCGTACGCGTACTCCTCGTTCACCGGTCTTCCCCCTGTCTCATCGAGACCTGGAGGCGAGATTCGAACTCGCGCCTTCCCGGTTACGAGCCGGGCGTTCTGCCGCTGAACTACTCCAGGTGACATGGAGGCGGGAATCGAACCCGCGCCCTCCCGGTCCGAAGCCAGGCGATCTGCCACTGATCCACTCCATGATCACCGACGATGCTAGCCAGTCCGGTGGGGAAGAGCACCCGGTTTGAAGCGTTGCCTTTCCCCGTGCGCCAGAAAGCAGTCGGAAGGCGTGCGTCCGCTTAGTGCAAAGCCTGCGTACCTCTGGCGCGCTAACCTGTCGGTCACCTATCCGGCCACGTGGTCGGCAAGCACGCAGGGGAAGGTCGTGCTCGATGAGAAAACATCGCGGGAAAGTCTCCACGCCGAGGTCTCCGGCACTCGCCGGTCTGATCATCGGTCTCTTCATTACGTTGACGATTGCCATGGCCAACTACTTCTGGCCGCAGGCTACAGCCGTTAAAGACGCTCTCATGATCTCACTCGTCGGAGTCTCCGTTTCCGTAGCTCTGAGCGTCAGGCTCAAGTTGAGCGAGATATCGCAGAGTATCGCCGATATCGAACGAGACGCACAGGGACTCGCTCAGATCCAGCAGTGGGCCAAGAAAGACAGCTCAGTCCTCAATCGGTACACCGAGTTGCGGAAAGAAATCGAGGAGCTTGTAGTCGGAACCTACCGCCTCAAGTCGATCGACGAGGTCTTCGAGGACGACGTCCGATCCATCGACGAGCTTCGCGCGGGCGAAGTGCTCAGGTCCACCTGTCCGATCTCGACGGTCTCGGCAAAGCGCGCTCGTGAACAGATCGCCGACCTGCGCTATCTGGCATCTATCCAGGCTCACATCGCTGCGGCGCAGCGAGGAGTCGACGTGACCCGTATCTACCTGTTCCGAGATATCGCAGCCTTCGGCGATGACGTGATAGTCGCACACTTGAAGGACCTTGCCGGCAAGCTGCGCATCGAGATCATCCTGCATTCGGAAGCAAGGCTTCGAGAAGAGTTCGACTACCTTGTCTTCGGTGACCGGCGGGTGTCAGTAGGTGTGGTCGGTGGCAACACCGGGACTGTTCAAGCCGCAACCGTGCATTCGGACAGGGACACCGTCGAAAGATACATCGAGAAGTACGGCAGACTGAGGACGCTCGCTGGTTCACTCGAGGTGACAATCACCAAACTCCAAAAATTCCGGGCAAGGAACTGACGCGCCGCTCTCATGCGCGCCGACGAGCCCGGAACTCGTTGTAGTGGTTCTTTGACGACGCCGTAGTGTCGGAGCGAGCCGAAGGCAACGCACCTGCCCTCCTATGCATGTGTGCGCTGTGAGCCTGGCTCTCTTAAGTAATCGGCTTCGAGATGGGCCACAGGACCGTTCCTCGACCAGACCGCCGGGTAGCTTCGGTCATCCTTGTAGCGCGGCGACCGGGCAGGGGGTGTGATGCCAGTAGGTAGTCTTCGCGCATGAGCCGCGCCCGGCAGACAGTTACGTTCACCGCTCATGATCTGTCTGCCCGCTCCGAGCCGAGAGCGAAGAAAGACGCCGAGATCCGACTCGGACAGATACCGCCCTATCGATGAACGAAGCCCATCACCGAGATCCTTTGATCAAGGATACTCGGTGATGGGCTTCGTTTCGGCACTGTGCGCCATCAGGGACTCGAACCCCGAACCCGCTGGTAAAGAGTCGGAACCTTGGCAGGTGGGATGGTGTCGAGTGACGCCGGACAAGATCTTTTCGTCTGGTCGCGGCGGGTCTGTCGTGTCGGGGAGTGTCGGGCTGTTTCGGACCTCTCGGGCGCGGCTCGGGCTCGCGTGTGCCGGGTTCTGTCGGCCTCGACTGGCCCCGGAGTGACGGCCTGAGGTGGACCCGCGCGAGCTCTCTTCAGACTGACGATTGTTGGTCGAGCAGCCCGACGGGGTCGGCGCTGTAGGCGACCATCCAGCTGGGGTCGATGCGATACCAGACGTTCTCGTCCCAGAACGGGTCATCGCTGTCACCGTCGTAGTGGTTGACGAGATAGTCGCGGATTGCCGGCCAAGCCGGGTCGCTGCTCGTCCCCTCGGGGTTCAACGGAACGGCGTGTCCGTGCGTGAAGATGCCGAGCTGCTCGCCGCGCATGAAGGTCGCGCTGATGCCGGGTCGCGCCGCGAGATGGCGGGCTTTGGCGGCCTGGCGGTCGGTGCCGACGATCCAGCGGCCGTGCAGGAGGTGCCCGTCGGCGCCGCTGATGCGTGGCTCACCGCGCCGGGTGACCGTGGCGATGGCCAGGGTGCACATGCCGTGGCAGACCCGGACGACCTGCTCGGCGTCCAAGGTGGTTTTACCTGGCCGGATGATCGATTTGAGGTGGCTGTTCGAATCGGCCAAAGACGTGTCGAGCAGGACTTGGAGGCTGTGAAGCTCGTCGGGAGTCTCGAACATGCGGCTAGTCAATCAGCTCCCACCGACAGTGCCGGCTCAGTGCGCAGTCGCCGACCGGCGATGCCGCGTCGACCCTGGCCGGGATATACGAGATCGTCCGCCAAGCCGGGCTGCCGCCTATCCGGCTGCACGACCTCCGGCACGGCGCCGCCACGCTCGCAGCGGCAGAGGTGACGGCCAACTCATCCCCAGGAACCCCACCCGACAGCGCGGGCTCGGATCAGACCACAATGGACAGCAAGGAAGTGGAAGAAATGCGTCCATATAACACAAACCTCACGTCATCGAAACCGAAAACGTGGGGCTTGAATGTGCGCCATCAGGGACTCGAACCCCGAACCCGCTGGTTAAGAGTCGGAACCTTGACGTGTCGGATGGTGTCAAGTGAGAGGCTGCCCAGACTTCGGTTGACATCGGAGCTGACTATTTCTCAGGCCGCTGTTGCGGTGGTGTAGATGGTCTCAAACCCGACTGGGGTGAGCTTGCCCAGTCGTCGTTGTCGGCGTTTGCGGTGGTATTTCGTCTCGATCCAGGACGCGATCGCCAACCTCTCAGCTCCTCGCGGATGCGCCAGCGCCGCGTATCAAGAATGTTCTTTTTCGGCAGGGAAAAGAACGATTCCATCGTGGCGTTGTCGCCGGCAGGTACGTCGGTGGCGGGACCGATGTGCCGGTGGAGTTCGGTCACGAACGCCTGGCAGAAGCTCATGATCCTGGTATCGCTGCGGCCGGTCGGATCGAAATCGGATCCGCCTTTACCCGCACCGATGCCGAGGCCGGTGAGGGCGTTTTGAAGATTTTTTCGAAGGCCAGGAACTTGATTGTGCCGAGGGTGACGTCGCGGTGGAACCGCAGTCCGCCTTTGTAAGGCCCCAGGGCTGAGTTGAAGCCGACCCGGAAGCCGCGGTTGACTTGGACACGCCTGGAGTCGTCGGTCCAGACGACGCGGAACATCAGTTGCCGCTCCGGCTCGCGCAGCCGTTCAAGAATCGCCGCGTCGCGCAGTTCGGGGCTGCGGCAGCACGGGCTGGATGGCGTGGAGGACTTCGTAAACGACCTGGTGGAATTCGGTTTCGGCCGGGTTCTTCCGGACGAACGCCTCGTACAACGTGCTCGAAACGCTGTCCAGGGTCATGACTGTGCCTCCGTGTCAGGGCAGGATGGGCGGGTGGTAGGGCAAGGTCGCCGACAGCAACGTCAGCAACCCGAGCACGATCGGGAACAACACGACGAGATAGACGAACGTGTAGCCGACGATGTCGCGTGCCTTGAGGGAAAGAACCCCGAGCAAGGGCAACATCCAGAAGGGATTGATCAGATTGGGCAGAGCCTCGCTGGCGTTGTAGACCTGGACCGTCCAGCCGAGGTTCACGTGCGCGTCGTTCGCGGCCTGCATCACATACGGCGCCTCGATGATCCATTTACCGCCGCCTGAGGGGATCACGAAGCCGAGCACCACCGAATAGACGCCGATCAACAGCGGAAACGTGGTGTCGTTGCCCGCGGAGGTGAAGAGCGCGGCGAGGTGATGGGAGATCGACGTACCGGCACTGTCGGTCGCCTTGGTCATGATCGCGGCGATACCGGCGTAGAACGGGAACTGGATGAGGACACCGCCGGTCGCGGGGACCGCTTTGGTGACCGCCGAAAGGAATCGGCGCGGGCGCCAGTGCAGTAGCAGGCCGAGCGTGAGGAACAGCAGGTTGTAGGTGTTGAGGCCGGAGATCGCGACGATGGGGTCGTTGTCGGCGAACTCCTGAACGGCCCAGCCGCCGACCAGGGCGACGACGACGATCGTCAGCAGCGGGCTGTACTCGAGCCATTCGCCGGGGCGTGACCGCGGAGTGTCGTCCTCGACGGGATCACGCGGGTCGATGCCCAGATCCGCCGCGGTGCGAGCGGCCGACGCGCGAGGAGCCGTCAGGAACGCGACGATCACGCACACGACCACGACGACCGCGGCGAGCAGGAGGGACTGCCAGGTGAAGATGGTCTCTCGGAAGGGGATGACGCCGGTGACCGGGAGCAGCGATTTGGGGATACTGGCGGGGTTGGCCTGGAGTTGCGCGGCGGAGGAACTGAGACCGAGCGCCCAGCTCCCGCCGAGGCCGAGATATGCGGCGGCGGACGCGGCCCGATAGTCCATGCGCAGCTCGTGCCGTTCCGCGAGCCGCCGCACCAGAAGCGCGCTGAAGATGAGGCTGAACCCCCAGTTCAGGAGCGCCGACAGCAGGCTGACCGCGGCGACCATGGCGATGGCCGCGCGCGGGTTGCCGGGGACGCGGGCCAGCCGGGTGATGGCTTTGCGGACCGGCCCGGAGGTGGCGACGACATAACCGCCGATGGCGACCATGGCCATCTGCATGGTGAAGGGGATCAGATCCCAGAACCCGTCCCCGAACACGGTCGCGACCTTGGCGGGTGACGAACCGATCCCCATCGCGGCGACTGCGACGACCGCGACGGTGAGCAGCGCGAAGACGAGTGTGTTGGGGAACCATTTTTCGGACCAGGCCGCACTGCGGGTGGCGATGCGTGCCAGACGGCCGCGGGGCGGTTCGGTGATGAATGCTGAATCGGACGAGGTCATGCGGAGCTCCCAGGGGGTTGACCGGCCGGCTGGACACGGCTGCGATGGACGAGGGCCGCGGCCGCCAAGTCGGCCAATGCCGTTCCCACTGCCTTGAACACGGTGATCTGGTGGTCGTCCCTGCGGCCGAGTGCTTCCCGTCGGCAGAGCTGCGGGAGGGTGGCCGCGACGGCGTCGCGGGTGATGATGCCGTCGAGGAGGGGCTGGGTGAGGTCGCCGGACTCGTCGAGTGCGATCTCGCTGTCGATGTACAGCGTTCCGCGGGTCAGGCAGGTGTCGTCGGCTTCGCGCATGTCCTGGCGGAAGCTGCCGACGAGGTCGAGATGCGTGCCGGGGGTCAGCAGCTCGCCTCGGATGATCGGGCTGGTGGCGAGTGTGGCGCACGAGATCACGTCGGCCCTGGGGATCGCCGTGTCGAGGTCGTCGGCGACATGAGCGTCCACATCGGACTCCCGGAGCCTGGTGACCAGGGCGGCGGCGGCTTCGCGACGCTGGTCGTGCACGAGGACGGTGCGGATGCCGAGTACGGTCGCGTGGGCTTCGGCGGCGAGCGATCCGATATGGCCGGCGCCGACCACGAGGTGGACGCGGCTATCCGGGCGGGCGAGGTAAGAGGAGGCGAGTGCCGCGGTGGCGACCGTGCGCCGACGGGTCAGTTCGTTCCCGTCGATGACCCCGAGGTGTTCCCCGGTGTTCGCACTGGCGAGAACGTAGGCCGAGGACAACGCGGGGCGGCCCCTCGCGCTGTTTTCGGGGAAGACGTTCACCAGCTTGACTCCGAGCAGGCCACCTGAGCGCCAGGAAGGCATCAGCAGCAACGTGGAGCCCGCCGTCTTGTCGATCTGGTGGTGATGGCGCGGGGGCGTGGTGGCCCCGCGAGCAAGACCTTCGCGAAGGGCGGGAATCAGCGCGCCGAAGGGCAATGCGGCGGCGGTTTCCTCGGCAGAGACGGTGTACACGGCGGTCCTTTCTCGTTCACGCGTCGAGCACAAGGTCTGATGTCGGCACGGATTGGCAGGTGAGGCAGTGGTCGTCTGGGAGATCCTCGGATGGCGTGACGAGATGCGAGACCGTCCCGTCGAGCACGGGGACCGAACAGCTCTCGCACTGGCCGACGCGGCAGCCGCTCGGCATCGAGATGCCGCTCTTCTCGGCCAGTTGCAGCAGTGTGCCGTCGGACTTGGCCCAGGTGACCTCGCGTCCGGTGCGGGCAAACGTCACGATCGCGGTGGCGTCGTCGGGAATCCGTATCGGCGCGGGTCGCGCGTGGAACTTCTCACTGAAGACGTCGAACCGCGGGACTCCTCGCGCGACGAGCCCGGCGGTCACCTCGTCGAGCATGGTCTCGGGTCCGCACAGGTAGAAGCGCGCACGCTTGCGGATCAGTGCGGCGTCGACACTTCCGGCCGAAATCCGCCCACGTGCGTCATAGCGGTCTCCCGGGGCGGGCCGGCTGTAGTGGTCGACGACGTGGACTGTGGGGAGTGCCGCGGTGAGTGCGGCGAGCCGTTCGCGGAACGCGTGGTTCGCGCTGTCCCGGTTGCCGTAGTGAAGGACGACCTCGGGTGCGGTCGCAGGCAGCTCGGTGAGGGTTTCGAGGTAGCTCAGGAACGGTGTGATGCCGATGCCGGCGGCCAGGAGCACGATCGGCCGCGTATGGCTGAGTGGGATGGCGAAGCCTCCGGACGGTGGAGTCACCAGCACCCTTTCGCCGGGACGCAGCCGTTCGTGGACAGTCGGTGAGAAGTGGCCGCCGTCGACCCGTCGTACTGCGAGCGCGTACGTGGTTTGCGCTCCCGTCGCGGCCCCGATGAGGGAATAACTACGGGTCAGGCCGGGATCATCGAGCCAGGCCACCGTTACGTGCTGCCCCGCGCGAAACGCCGGCAGCGGGTGGTCATCTGCGGGACGCAGTTCGACGGACATGATCTCGTCCGTTTCGAAGGCGGTGCTCTCGACCACGAATTCACGCTGGGCCGTCCAGGGCGCGAGCTCGTCCGCTTGGATGTCGCAGAAAGTCGAGCGCAAGCCCACGGAGCCACTGATCGGGTCGCGTACCCCGTCGCCGATCAGCAGGTTGTAGTTGGTGCCGCCGTCCTCGAGTGGGTCCGAGCCCGGCAAGGCCAGGTCGGGCGCGGGTTGCCACCAGCCGTATTCGGCGACGACGACGTCGCGGTGAAGCGCCGGGTCGATCCGCGCCCGCATCCGGATGGTGGCCCTCGATGTCGTGATGCCGATCCATTGCCCGTCCGCGATCCCGCGGTCGCGGGCGAGCTCGGTGCTCAGCTCGACGGTCGGTTCGGGGAAACGCTTCCGTAGCGAAGAAATCCCGTGATGCTGGCTGTGGCAGAAGTAGCCGTTCTTGGCGCAGGTGAGCACGAGCGGATACCGGGAATCGGGTGCGGGTGGGTGCGCGTCCGGAACGGCTGATTGCCCGTACTCGGCGAGCCGCTCGGAGTACAGTTCGACCCGACGCGTGGGCGTGGCGAACCCTGCCACGGACCCGTCCTCCGATTCCTCGGCGTACTTGCGGTGGCGGGTCGTCAGCGGCAGGTCGATTCCGCCTGGCCTGCGACGGAGTTCTTCGACGGTGACGCCGAGCGGGCCGAGTTGGTGGTTCCAGCCGTCCTCGATGCGGCCGCCGAAGAAATCGTCCTCGAATCCAAGCCGTACCGCCAGGTCGAAGACGACGTCCGTGTCCGAACGCGATTCGCCGACCGGGGCGGTCATCCGTGGTCGCAGCTGGACTCGTTCCTGGGCCGCGCGAGTGATCTCGAAGCCCACCTTGATCGCCTCGTGTTCCCAAGGCGTCTGCACCGGGAGAAGAAGGTCCGCGAACCGCGAGGTGGGGTTCTCGAAAAGGTCGAGGTGAACGCCGAAGTCCAGGCTGCGCAACGCTTCCGCGGTCCGCCGTGGATCAGGTTGCGACAGCAACAGATTTCCGCCGAACGAAACCAGCGCGCGTACCGGGTAGGGCTCACCTTCGAGGGCCGCGCGACAGAAGTCGCGTGCGTTGATCCAGCCTTGTGCCGGCGGGCCGAGCGGGAAACGGTCCAGTCCCAGAGCCTTGGCTCGTTGCGGCTCGCCGAGCTGATCGGGGGAGGTCACCGGGTTGACGGGAAGCTTGGGCAGGATCACGTTACCGCCCGGGGCATCGAAGCTGCCGGTGAGCGCGTAGAGCGTGGCGATCGCGCGCTCGGTCTGCGTGGCGTTGGCGTGTTGGCCGATGCCGGACCACGCGGTGTAAGAAACCGACCGGGCAGTGGCGAGTTCCGCGGCGAAGGCTTCGATAGCGGCCGGGTCGACCGTGGTCACGGCAGCGGTCCGGTCCAACGGCCAGGCACCGCACGCCCGGGCGTAGTGGTCGAACGCCGGCACGCAGTCCACCGGCCCGGTCCGGGTGGCCACTCGCCGACGTCCCGTCAGAGCGAAACGCTCCGGTGCGGTGGCCACCCGCGTGGTGTCGAACGGTTCGGGTCGTCCCGACAGTTCGTCCCAAACCACATGGCCGGACAGCTCGAAATCGACGTCCTTCGCCTGGAGGAATCCGCCGGTGTCGATCCGGACCAGCAGCGGTCCGTTGGTCCACGTTCGCACGAACGTCTCGTCGTGACCTCGCGTGGAGAGCAACTGACCGGCGACTCCGAGAGCGAGGGCGCCGTCGGTCCCGGGCCGAACCCGCAGCCAATGGTCGGCTTGGAGCGCGCTCGTGGACCGTCGAGGGTCGATCACGACGAGTTTCGCCCCTCGGGCGCGTGCTTCAGCCAGCGCCGCGGATTGAGCCAACCAGGACTTCGCCGGGTTGTGGCCCCACAGGACAGCGAGATCGGTACTCGCGTAGTCCGGGACCGGCAATCCGCTGCCGAACGTGAAGGCGTGCGCGAAGTCCTTGTGCCAGTTGCAGATCTCAGTCGAGTACAGCGTGTTCGGGCTGCCGAAGCGCCGGATGAACCGTTCCACCCAGTCGATCGAATCCGACATCGGTGTTCCGCTGGGGGAGGTCACCGAGAAGGCGACCGCCTCGGCCCCATCGCGTGCCCGGATCGTGCCCAGCCTTTCGGCTACCTCGGTCATGGCCTCCTCCCAACCGATCTCTCGCCAGCGCGGGTCGGGATCGGATTTGGGGGTGGTCCGCCGCAGAGGACTGCGCAAGCGTTCGGTGGAGTGCACGAGTTCGGGAGCCGCCCTGCCTTTGGGGCAAAGGGCGGCCCCGGTGGGGTGGGCGGGATCCGGCCGGGCACTGACGAGCAAGCCGTTGTCGACCGTGTAGACCGCACCGCACCGCGAGCGGCACAACGTGCAGTAACCCCGCAGGTCAGACGCCTTTGCCATAAGTTACTCCTTAGTAACCGGCTACCGGTTACCGTTCACCGGTAACGAGTAAGATGCGCCAAGAGGATGCGGAAGTCAAGATCCGTGGAAGGAAGGGGGTGGGTCTTGACGGAGAACGGAACGGTTCGCCTGCAGCACACGAGCCTGCGGGACCAGGTTCTCGAGGTGGTTCGGCAGGCGATGGTGTCCGGCGAAATCCGGCCGGGCGACATCTACTCCGCGGCTGCGCTGGCGACGCGACTGGGCGTGTCCAGCAGTCCGGTGCGGGAAGCGTTGTTGACGCTGGTGAACCAGGGGCTGATGGAACCTGTGCGGAACCGGGGCTACCGGGTCGTCGCGATGGAGGAGCAAGACCTCGACGAGATCTACGAGATGCGTCAGCTCCTGGAGGTGCCGGGCACGTTGTCCGCGGCGGCGAAGACGGGTCCGGCGGACCTTGAGCGCCTCGGCGACCTGGCCGGAGAAATCGAGCGCGCCGCTCGCGAGAACGATGTCGCCGGCTTCCTTGAAGCGGACAGGCGGTTCCACCTGGCGCTTCTCTCGCTCGCGGGCAACCGCCGACTGCTGGAGAGTATCGCCAACCTGCGCGACCAGACCCGGCTGTACGGCCTGGAGAAGCTGGCGGAAAGCGGCCGGCTCACCGGAGCGGCCGGTGAACATCGGGAGATCCTTGCCGCGATCGCGGCGCGGGACTGGGACGCCTTGGAGAACCTGATGCACACCCACTTGCGGCACACCCGCGCCGACTGGGCCGCCGGGTGACGCACGTGTGGCCTGCCGAACGAAGCCGGCACGTCAACACGGCGGATCATGGTCAGGTCTTGGACGAGCAGTTCAGGCCATGTGCTCCCTAACTGTTTCGAACCCCAGACTGACGTAGGTGCGGCGCCGATCGTCGTCGACAACGTGGTCATGTGATGCTGCGTGTCGTCGTGCGGATAACTGACGGCGCCAGCCGGTCGGGCACATGAGGTGGAGAGCGGCGTACCCGTGTAGCCGGACTCGGCGGCGCTGCGGAAGCAACGGCGGAGCTGGTATTTGGAAGCGGCCCGTAAAGCTGCGACCTCACTGCGAAGCCAGGCAGACAAGAAAGAGACCAGGCGACGGAAAGGAGGCCGGAGCCGAGGCAAGAAGTCCAAGAATCAAAGAGGGTGGCGGGTACGGCCTCATTCGGCCCCACTCAAGATCAAAGCCCGCCGACAAGATTCTCTTGTGGAGAAATCCTGCCGGTGGGCTTTGATTTCTTACTGTGCGCCATCAGGGACTCGAACCCCGAACCCGCTGGTTAAGAGCCAGCTGCTCTGCCAATTGAGCTAATGGCGCCTGCTTGTTCCGCCGCTTTGGTGTTCCCCTCGGCGACGTGGAAAACATTAACACAGGGTTGCTGGGGCCCGTTTCAGGGGGGTCCCCTTAGGCCGCCGTGGGCGTCGCGGGGACGTATTCGGCCATCCGGCCGCAGGCGTTGCGGCCGGTCAGGCAGACTATAGCCAGACGTTGGGGTTGGTACCACGCGAAACGGGCGGTGTGCATGAGGGTCTGGGGAGCGACAGGGCGGTCGCGGGTGGCGTTGGTGGCTGTGGTGGCCGGGTTCACACTCGCCTCGTGCAGCAGTACACCGTCGAGTGAATCGCCGTCTCCGGGCGGCACTCCCGGTGGTTCGCAGCAGAGCAGCGCGGCTCCTGCCCCGAAGCCCGCCGCGATGACGCTGACCCCGGCGCAGGGCGCGGCGGACGTGGCGCCCGGCGAGCCGGTGACGGTCGCCGTCGCCGACGGCAAGGTGGGCGAGGTCAAGCTGGCCGGAGCCGACGGCAAGGTCGTCGCGGGCAAGCCCAAGGAAGACGGTTCGGGCTGGGAGTCGGCCGAGCCGCTCGGCTACGGCAAGACCTACACCGTCACCGCGGCCGCGACCGGGACCGACGGCAAGCCGGTCACCGCGACCTCGACGTTCTCCACGTCCAAGCCGGGCAAGCAGATCGGTGTCTCGATCAACCTGGTCGAAGGCGAGACGGTCGGCGTCGGGCTGCCGCTGATCTTCAGCTTCACCGGCAACGTGCCCGACAAGGCGGCGACCGAGAAGGCGCTGAAGATCGTCACCGAGCCGCAGGCCGAGGGCGCGTTCCACTGGTTCGGTGAGAAGACCGTGATGTGGCGGCCCAAGGAGTACTTCAAGCCGGGCACCAAGATTTCGGTCAACGCGGCGATCTACGGCAAGAACCTCGGCAACAACACCTTCGGTCGCGAGGACAAGCCCGCCAAGGTGGTCGTCGGCGACAAGCTGGTCGCGACCGCGGACGGCGGCACGCACCAGATGAAGGTCGTGGTGAACGACCAAGAGGTCAAGCAGATGCCGATCTCGATGGGCAAGCCGTCGAGCAGCACCCCGGCCGGGACCTACACGGTGATGAGCGAGCACACCGGGTACACGATGGACTCGAGCACCTACGGCGTCCCGTCGGACAGCAAGGCCGGCTACCGGACGTTCGTGAAGTACGCGGTGCGGATGTCGAACAGCGGCATCTTCTACCACTCGGCGCCGTGGTCGGTCGGCTCGCAGGGCAAGCGGAACGTGAGCCACGGCTGCATCAACCTGTCGACCGAGAACGCGAAGTGGCTCATGGACACTTCGAAGAAGGGTGACATCATCACGGTCGCCAACTCGGGCCCGCAGGTGCTGGAGCCGACCGACGGCTGGTCGGTGTGGCAGATGTCGTGGGACGACTGGAAGACCGGCGGCGACCGGAACTGACGTCAGACCCGGAGGGGTCCCGATAGGACGAATCCGTCCTATCGGGACCCCTTCTGCATTCCAGGACCCGCACACGACACCCACAACACCGCACCGAAACACTCACGGCACCGACGCGATGGGGGTCCGGGGGCGCAGCCCTCCGGCGGGGGCTTGGGGGCTCGGCTCCCAAAAAAGGCGAAACCCCAGCCTGTCGGGAAGGGGCCGCAAGGCCCCCGAACAGACTGGGGTAATGGGGTGAGCGACGGGTTTCGAACCCGCGACCTCCTGGACCACAACCAGGTGCTCTACCAGCTGAGCTACGCCCACCATCGCCGGGCTCGGGAAGCTTCCCCATCACCTCGGCCGCACTATATTAGCGTGCCCGTTTCCGGGGCTCGCAACGGGTTACGGTTCGTGGCGTTCCTGCACTTCAGCGGCCGCGGCCTTGGCCTGTTCGGTGGTCGGGCCGGGCTGCGGGACGAAGGCGGCGCGGCGGTAGTAGTCGAGCTCCCCGATGGATTCCTTGATGTCGGCGAGCGCGCGGTGGGCGAGGCCCTTCTCGGGCTTGGCGTAGTAGATCCGCGGGTACCAGCGCCGGACGAGTTCCTTCACCGACGACACGTCGACCATGCGGTAGTGCAGGTGCCCGTCGAGGGCGGGCATGTCCCGGGTGATGAAGCCGCGGTCGGTGGCGATGGAGTTGCCGGCGAGCGGGGCGACGTTGACCTCGGGCACGTGCGCGCGGATGTACTCGAGGACGCGCTGCTCGGCCTCCTCCAAGCTCACCGTGGAGCGCCGGACCTCTTCGGTGAGGCCGGAGCGGGCGTGCATGTCACGGACCACCTCGGGCATGCCGTCGAGGGTCTCGTCGTCGGTGTGGATGACGATGTCGACGCCTTCGCCGAGGACGTTGAGCTCGGCATCGGTCACCAGCGCGGCTATTTCGATCAACGCGTCCTTGCCGAGGTCGAGCCCCGTCATCTCGCAGTCGATCCAGACTAGGCGGTCGTTCACCCCGAAACCCTAACCCGACCCGGGGATTCACGACGTGCGACGTGCGGGTTCGGCGCGTTGCTGGCAGCGTGTGCATCCTCAGGTGAGCCATATCACAGACCAGGGAGTGACAGTGGCCGAACAAGGTCCAGCCCAGGAGATCGCGCAGGGTTACGTGAGCGAGGGAGCGGCGGTCGAGCTCGGCGCCGTCGTGATCGACGGCAAGGCCGACGCCGGTGCGGCGGTCCGCCTGCCCCTGGCGACGCTGAACCGGCACGGGCTGGTCGCGGGCGCGACCGGTACCGGCAAGACGAAGACCCTGCAGCTGATCGCCGAGCAGCTCTCGGCCGCGGGGGTGCCGGTGGTGCTGGCGGACGTGAAGGGCGACCTGTCGGGGCTCGCCGCGCAGGGCGAGAGCAACGACAAGATCGCCAAACGCGCGGAAGAGCTGGCTGATCAGTGGGCGCCCGCGGCGTTCCCGGTGCAGTTCCTGTCGCTGGGCACCGGCGGCAAGGGGTCGCCGATCCGGGCGACGATCACGAGTTTCGGCCCGATCCTGCTGTCGAAGGTGCTGGGGCTCAACGAAACCCAGGAGTCGACGCTCGGCCTGATCTTCCACTGGGCCGACCAGCGCGGCTTGGCGCTGCTGGACACGAAGGACCTCCGCTCGGTCATCACGCACTTGACCAGTGACGAGGGCAAGGAGGACCTCAAGGGCATCGGTGGCGTCTCGGCCGCGACGGCCGGGGTGATCCTCCGGGCGCTGTCCAATCTGGAGGCTCAGGGCGGCGAGGACTTCTTCGGCGAGCCCGAGCTGGACGTCCACGACCTGATGCGCCAGGTCGACGGCAAGGCGATGGTGACCTTGCTGGAGCTGGACAACCTCCAGTCGAAACCCGCGCTGTTCTCGACGTTCCTCATGTGGCTGCTCGCCGAGCTGTTCGAGGAGCTGCCCGAGGAGGGCGATCTCGACAAGCCGAAGCTGGTGTTCTTCTTCGACGAGGCGCACCTGCTGTTCAACGACGCGTCGAAGGCGTTCCTGGAGCGCATCGAGCAGACCGTGAAGCTGATCCGGTCGAAGGGCGTCGGCGTGTTCTTCTGCACCCAGCTCCCGACGGACATCCCGAACAACGTCCTGTCGCAACTGGGCGCGCGGGTCCAGCACGCGTTGCGCGCGTTCACCCCCGAAGACCAGGCGGCGCTGACGAAGACGGTGAAGACGTACCCGAAGACGAAGCACTACGAACTGGACTCGGCGCTGACGTCGCTCGGTATCGGCGAAGCGATCGTCACCGTGCTTTCCGAGCGGGGCGCGCCGACGCCGGTCGCCTGGACCCGCCTGCGCGCGCCGCGGTCGAAGATGGGGTCCATCGGCGCCGAAGCCATCTCGGAGGCGACGGCGTCCTCGGATCTGCACGCGAAGTACGCCGAGACGATCGATCGTGAGTCGGCTTACGAGAAGCTCGCCGCGAAGGTGGCTGCGCCGCCCGCAGGCGAAGCGCCGCCGGAAGCTCCTCCGGCTCCGAAACCGGAGAAGGAAGCGCCGGGGATGGTCGAGCAGGCGATGAAGAACCCGGCGGTGAAGTCGTTCCTCCGCTCGGCGGCGAGCGCGCTCGGACGGGAGATCACGCGCGGACTGTTCGGAAACCGGAGGCGATGAGGAATACCTGACGCGTTCTGTCAGGTATGTGCGGCAGGCTGGGCGTCATGACCAACACCGCGACAGCGTCGTTCACCGTGGACGGCTGGGATCCCCAAGCCACCGAGAAGGCCGAAGACACCGAGTTCTCCCGAGTGGTGCTCGGCAAGACCTTCGCCGGCGCCGTCGAAGGCACCAGCACCGTGGAAATGCTCACGGCGGTGAACGAGACGTCGTCGGCGTACGTCGCCTTCGAGCGCCTGGCCGTGGCCGTCGACGGGCGTAAGGGTGGCTTCGTCCTGCATCACTCGGCGGGGGAGAACGGGCATCACCTGATCGTCTTGCCGGGCTCCGGTCACGGTGACCTGGCGGGCATCACCGGAACGGCGGAGATCGTCCAGGACGACGAAGGCAACCACACCTTCACCCTCACCTACGAACTCTGAAAGCCGTGAGGGCCTCCTTCGCCGAAGGAGGCCCTCACGGACAGTGCCTGCTGGGCCGCCCCCTGACAGCGGTCCAGACGGCCGGGTCAGCCGACGATCTGCTCGACGATCTTCTTCGCGTCGTTGATGGGGATCGCGAAGCCGATGCCGATGCTGCCGGTCGAAGACGGGTTGTACAGCGCCGAGTTGATGCCGATGACGTTCCCCTGCGCGTCCACCAGCGCCCCGCCCGAGTTGCCCTGGTTGATCGGGGCGTCGGTCTGGATCGCGGTGTAGCTGGGCCCGCTTTCGTTCGTGGTCCTGCTGTAGGGCGATCGCCGGTCCTGGCCGCCGCCCAGGTCGTCGAGCTTGCGGTTCAGCGCGCTCACGATCCCGGTGGTCACGGTGTTCTGCAGTCCGCCGGGCGAGCCGATCGCCACGACCTGCTGGCCGGCGACGAGCTTGCTCGAGTCGCCTAGCGAAGCCGGTGTCAGCCCGCTCGCGTCCTTCGCCTGGAGGACGGCGATGTCGGCCTTCGTGTCGGCGCCGACCACGCTCGCCTTGTACTGCTTGCCGTTCGAAAGCGTGACGGTCACGTCGCCTTGGGCGTCGGCCACCACGTGGGCGTTGGTGAGGATGCGCCCGTCCGCCGTCAGGATGACGCCGGAGCCGACGGCCTCACCCTGCGCGGTGGTCACGTTCACCTGGACGACGCTCGGCGTCACCTTCGCGGCGACCCCGCTGACGTCACCCGAGGTGTTGTTCCCGACCAGTTGCCCGTTGGCGACCGCGGACGACCCCGTGCCGGACGCCGACGACGCCGAGTCGATGCCGACGAGCGCCGCGCCGCCGACTCCGCCGATCAGGGCGGCGGCGAGCGCCGTCGCGCTGACGAGGACGGCGACCCGGCCGCCCTTCTTGCGCGGCGGCGGGACCGGCGTCGGCGTCTGGGCCTGCTGCGGCGTGAAGAGCGGATTCGGCGCGGCCTGCCAAGGGGTGTAACCGGGGTAGTGCTGCTGATGCGGCGGCTGGTGCCCGCCGGTGGAGGCGGGGCCGGGCCGACTCTCGTTCTCGGTCATGGAACAAGATTCGCGCCCGTACTTGTGAGCCGCCTGTGGAAAACCCCTTGGCTTTGCTGAGAAGAATCAGCTGAGAAACCTCAGCGTTTTCTCAGTCGAAGAACGCCGGCACGTCCAGTGCGCCGCCCGAAGCTTCGAACTCCTCGTGCACCGCGGCCCGGAGTTCCGCGTCGGCCAGATAATCGACGGCGGTCAGCGCCAGCCCCAGCGCGCCGTCGACGACCGCGCGATCACCGTCCGGTGAACCGGCGGCGGCCGCGAACTCCTTGGTGTGCAAGGCGGTCGTCGGCCCGGCGATGGCGATCATCGGGTGGATCGCGGGCATCCGGTAGGAGAGATTGCCGAGATCGGTCGAACCGGTGAGGAATTCGGGCACGATCCCCGGCGGCAGCGGTTTGCGGCCGGTGTCGACCTGATGCACGGACCAGCGTCCGGCGAGCGTGGTGTTGAACCGGATCGGCAGGTACGCGGGCTGGGAGTCCCACTGCAGCTCGACTCCGCAGCCGGTCATCTCCGCCGCGCCGCGTGCGATCGCCGAAACGCGCTCGGCGAGATCGCGCAGCGTGTCCGGCTGCGCGGAGCGGAGGTAGAACAGCAGCGCCGCACGTTCGGGAACGACGTTCGGCCGCGCGCCACCGTCGGTGAAGACGCCGTGGACGCGGTCGCTGGAGGGCAGATGCTGCCGAAGCGCCGCGACGCCCTGGTACGCGGCGACGGCGGCGTCGAGCGCGTTGCGTCCCATGAACGGCTGCGCCGACGCGTGCGCGCCGACACCGGTGAACACCATTTCGAGCTGGCGCCTGCCGAGGAACGGGTGCATGGCGATGTCGTGACTGAACGGGTGCAGCATGACCACGGCGTCGACGTCGTCGAAAACCCCCGCGCGGGCCAGGGTTTCCTTGCCGCCACCGCCTTCCTCCGCCGGCGTGCCGATCAGCGAGACCCGGCCGCCCAGTCGTTCGGCGACCGCCGCCGCGCCGAGGAATCCGCCCGCGCCCGCGGTGCAGATGACGTTGTGCCCGCAGCCGTGGCCCAGCCCGGGGAGGGCGTCGTACTCGGAGAGGACGGCGATGTGCGGGCCGCTTCCGGGAGTGCTCGCGACCAAGGCGGTGTCCAGCCCGCCCGCGCCGATGGTCACCTCGTGGCCGTGCCGCTTGAGCAGATCTCCGAGCGCGAGGACCGAGCGGTGCTCGGCGAAACCCTCTTCGGGGTGAGCGTGCAGGTCTTGGCTCAGTTCCACCAGTTCCGCGGCCAGCGCGCGGACCCCGGCCTCGACGGCGTCCCGTGTGGCGGGATCCGCACCCTCGTGCGGCGAGCCGAGGGGTTCGGCCGCGGCGACGGCGTCCGCGGTCGCCTCGACCAGCGAACGGAGGTAGCTGTCGTCGGGAGGAATCGGCGAAGCGTGCTCAGAGCGGATCATTTCCGGATGTTAACCGGTAGTTGTCCCGTGACGATCTGCGTGACGCCCGAATACCGCTCCTCCACCCGGTCGAAACCGCGCCTGAACAGTTTCAGCGTGATCTCGCCGCGGTCGAACATCCGCTGCCCGCTCAGCCTGCCGAGGAAGGTGTCCGCCAGCCGCATCGGCTGATCGCTGTGCCGCGCGCTGGTCAGCATCACCAGCGAGCCGCCGGGTTTCAGCACCCGGGCGAACGAATCCAGCGCCGCGTCGGGATCGGCGAACATGTGCAGCGCGGCGAAGCAGCAGACGGCGTCCACAGTGGAATCGCCGAGCGGCAGGTCGACGGCGTCGGCGCGCAGATAGGTCACCGAAGCCGGGTTGGGCGCGGCGAGTGCCTTGTCCAGCATGGTGACCGAACCGTCGAGCCCGATCGAAAGCCCCTCCGGGCCGACGGCTTCGCCGAACGCGCGGGTGAACCTGCCGGTGCCGCACGCGACGTCCAGCGCGACCTGGCCGGGGCGCAGGCCGAGCGCTTCGACCGCGATGCGGACCTCGTCCGCCATGCTCGGGCCGTTCAGTCCTTTCGCGACCCTGCCCAGTGTCGGGCGCCAGTACCGCTCGTAGATCATCGGCACGGCGGAGGTGCGCATCAGTCGCTGCGCGAGTCCGGTCGGTGGCCCCGCCTGCGGGATTTCGCCCAGCAGATCGAGAAAACCTTCCCTGGCCCCGGCGGGTGTGGTTCCCGGCCGCAGCAGGCTCTCGAGACGTTCGCGATGGTCCGGCATGGCTGCTCCCTTCACGGTGGTCACCCGAGAATCTGCCATGACCGGCCCGTTCGCGACATTCCCGCCGCCGTGACCCGAAACTGTCGGTGGCCGTCTCTAACGTCGGAGGGAGTCGCCGTTCCCCAGCCGAAGGAGCCCGAAATGACCGGCTCGATCCTCCAGCACACCGCCACGACCACGCTGCGCATCCCGGTGCGCGGCCCGTTCGACCTCGACAAGTCCATCCGGTTCCTGACCGATTTCCCGCCCGCGTGCCGCACGGACGCCGCCGCCGAGCCGGGCACCCTGCGCTTCGCCTTCCCCGCCGAAGCGGGGTGGGAGCACGTCGGTGCGGCCGTCAGACAGAGATCGCCCGGCTCGATCGAGGTGGAGGTCTTCGCCGAAGAAGGGCTCGCCGTCGAGGTCGGCGCCCAGGTGCGGCGGATCCTTTCGGTGGACGTCGACGGCACCGGCTTCGCCAAGATCGGCACCGCGGATCCGGTGGTGCGCCGCCTTCAGCGGACGTTCCCCGGGCTGCGGCCCGTTCTGTTCCACTCGCCCTACGAGGCGGCCTGCTGGGCGATCCTGAGCCACCGGACACGGATGTCGCTGGCCGCCGTGGCGAAACGACGGCTCGCCGAGGAGTTCGGCAGGCCGGTGGACGTCGGCGGGAAGATCCTCAGGTCGTTCCCGGCGCCGGACGTCATGGCCGGGCAGGAGGCCGGGCGCGAGCTGCCGGAGATGAAGGCCGAGAGGCTGCGCGCGGTGGCCAACGCCGCCAAGGACGGTCTGCTCGACGCCGCGTACCTGCGCGCGATGCCGGTCCCGGACGCGTTGCGCTGGCTGCAGCGGTTGCCGGGGATCGGCCCGTTCTCGGCGCAGCTGATCCTGATCCGGGGTGCCGGGCATCCGGACGTCTTCCCCGGCGGCGAGCCGCGCTTGCAGGAGGCCATGCGGGCCGCGTACGACCTGCCGCTGGCGCCGCCCGAGGAACTGGAAGAGCTGTCCACGGTGTGGCGGCCGTTCCGCAGCTGGGTGGCGTTCGCCCTGCGCAACGACCGGGAGTTTCGCACGCGCGAGATCGGGGGTTCCATGACCGCCTGACACGGGACGTATCCCCCTTGTGGTGAGCTGGTGAGGTGAGCTCGTCTCCCGCCGAAACGGTTTCCGACATCGCCCAGTCCACCCCGCCCGGCACGATCACCCTGGTCACCGGTGGTCTCGCACTGCTCGTGGTGCTTTCGGGCAGGCCTTGGCGGATCGCCCGCAACCTGGTCACGCTCGTCCACGAGGCAGGTCACGCGCTGGCGGCGATCCTGGTCGGCCGTCGGCTGCAGGGCATCAAACTGCACTCGGACACCTCCGGGGTCACGGTCTCCCGTGGCAAACCGGAGGGTCCCGGGATGGCGTTCACCGCGCTGGCCGGGTACCCGGCGGCCGCGGTGCTCGGACTGGTGTTCGCCGGGCTGCTCTCGTCGGACCTGATCACCGTCGTGCTGATCGTGATGGCCCTGATGCTGCTGGGCGTCCTGGTGATGGTGCGCAACACCTACGGCGTGTTCGCCGTGGTCACCAGTTCGGTGGTGCTCGGCTTGGTCGCGCTGGTGGCGCCGTCGTGGTTCCAGGCGATCTTCGTCTACTTGCTGACCTGGTTCCTGCTGTTCGGCGGCGTCCGGCCGGTGATCGAGCTGCAGATCAAGCGGCGCCGCGGATCGGCGCGGGATTCCGACGCCGATCAGCTCGGCAGGCTCACCGGGGTGCCCGCGGTGCTGTGGGTGCTGGTGATGGCCGTGCTGACGGTGAGCTGTCTCTTCGCGGGCGGGTTGTGGCTGCTGGAGCCGACCGTCGCCTGACCGGGGCGGTGCGGCAGACTGATGGCTCGTTCCGCGCGGAGGGAGTCACCAGATGGACGAGGTCGCCAAGGCCGTCGAGGAATGCGCTCGATCGGCGAAACGGGCCGCACCGTCGCTGGCCGCCGCCTCCGCGGAGGCGATCGACGCCGCGCTGAACGCCATGGCGGGCAAGCTGGTCGAGCACGCCGACGCGGTGCTCGAGGCGAACCAGGCCGACATCGCCAAGGCGCGCGAGGACGGTATGAGCGCGGGCCTGCTCGACAGGCTCACCATCACCCCCGAGCGGCTGACCGGCATGGCCGAGCAGCTCCGCCTCCTGGCCGGTGCGCCGCACCAGGAGCGGTCCGTCGAGGTGTCCACTTTGGACGGAGGGCTGCGGCTGGTGGAACGCCGCCGCCCGGTCGGCGTGATCGGCGCGAACTACGAGGCGCGCCCGAACGTCACGGTCGACGTCGCCTCGCAGCTGGTGAAGTCGCGCAACGGTGGCGTGCTCCGCACGGGCTCCGCCGCGCTCGGCTCGGCCCAGCGCCTGCGCGAGACCGTCATCGCCCCGGCGCTCGCCGAGGCGGGCATCGACCCGGACGTCATCCAGCTGGTGCCGCGCGCCGAGCGCGAAGCGGCTTCCGCGCTGGTGCGGTTCCCCGCGCTCGTGCCGCTGGTCATCCTGCGCGGCAGCGGCGACAGCACCCGGGCGCTGGCCACCGAGGCGGCCGTCCACGGCGTCCGCACGCTGGCCCACGCCGACGGTGGCGGCGTGCTGTACATCGACGAAGCGTCTGACACCGACAAGGTGCGCGAGCTGGTCTTTAACAGCCTCGACAGGCTCGGCGTCTGCAACCGGCTGAACCTGCTGCTGATCCACGAGGCCGCCCACGACCGCGTCTGGCCCGGTATCTCCGGCGCGCTGGCCGAACGCGGTGTCACGCCGTCGCTCGCCCCGCACGAGCACGCAATCGGCTACGAATGGGCGCTCGACTCCGACCGCGAAGCGACCGTCACCGTCGCGAAGGTCGCGAGCCTGCCCGAAGCGGCGGAGATCGCCAACGAGCAGACCTCGGGCCTCGCGGCCGGCATCGCCACCGAAAGCAGCGAAGCCGCCGACGCGTTCTTCGACGCGTACACCGGCACCGGCGTCTTCTGGAACGCTCCCACCCGGCTGCTCGACGGCTTCAAGCTCCTGGCCGTTCCCGAGACCGGCATCAACCTGGACAAGGTCCCGGGCCCGCGCGGCCCGGTCACCTACACCGACCTCTACGTGCGGCAGTACGCCGTGCTGCCCGCCTGACCGGGGCGCGGCGACAGCAAAGGTCCCTTGCTCCCGCGACGAGCGAAGCGATCAGCGTCGCCGACGTCGTTTCGAGCGAGGCCGAGGCGGCAACGAGTCCGCTGTGGCGTCCTCGATCTCCTCGGCGAGCTTCTCGACGTCAGGAGACTCCGAAGCGGCGGTCCCAGGCGCCAGCCCCAGCATCTCCGCGGCGAGTTGTTGCGAAGACGCGAACATGCCCGAAGGCTGTTCCTGCGCCCGCCGCAAGGACGAAGGCCGCAGCCGGTTGTATCCCCGCACCGAAACCGGCCGCCGCGTGCGGACCTCGTACTCCGGGAATTCCGCGAGTTCGGTCGCGAGTTCCTTGTCCACCAGGATGGTGCCCGGCCGCGCGGTCGAGGTGAGGCGGGCGGCGAGGTTCACGACCGAGCCGTAGACGTCGCCGAACCGCAGGAGGATCCGGCCCGACGCCAGGCCGGCGCGGACGGCGGGCAGGGTTTCGTCGGCGTCGGCGCGCTCGGACAGCGCGAGGGCGATCTCGGCGCCGTCGACGGCGGAATCGGCGACGAACAGCACCTCGTCACCGATCATTTTCACGATCCGGCCGTGGTGCTCGGCGACCACTTCGGTGGCGACGGATTCGAACCGGTCGAGGACGGCGCTCAGCTCGTCTTCGCCGATCTGCCTGGTCAGACGGGTGTAGCCGACCATGTCGACGAAGCCGACGACCTCGGTCCTGGCCTGGAGGTCTTCGTCCGGGGACGCGAACGCGCGTCCGGAGTAGGCGGCCAGGTGCCGCCGCCAGACGAAGTTCTGCACCTGCTCCAGTTCGGGCAGCAGCCTGTCGACGAGCCGCGCGATCTGGCGTTCGCTGGTGCCGATGTCCTTGTTCTCGGTGATCATCGTCCACAGCATGTGGACCTGCCATTCCGCGAGCCGCGAAAGGTGCTGGCCCAGCGCGCGCGTCACCGCCAGCTCGATGCCCGGGTCGATCAGGCCCGAGTTCATCAGCTGGTCGGCGGTGCGGATCGCGTCGATGTCGGCGTCGGTGAAGACGACCTCGTCGTCCTCGACGGTCGCGAAGCCCAGCGCACGCCAAAGCCGCCGAGAACGCTCTTCGGGAACGCCCGCCTTCTCGGCGACTTCGAGCCGGGTGTACTTGCGTCTGCCGCCGAGCAGGATCCGTTCGAGACGCTGCTGAAGCGCGTCGGGCGCGGGCTCGCCGGAATCGGCCATTACGTGGTGTGAACGATGAGCACGTCCACACCCGACTTCCGGGCCACTTCGGACGGCACGGAACCCAGGATGCGGCCGGCGAGCGTGTTCAGCCCGCGGTTGCCGACCACCAGCAGGTCCGCGGAGCGTTCGGAGACGACCTTGCGCAGCGCGTCGACGGGGTCGCCGACGACAGCCGTGGTCTCGATGGCCTTCGCGCCCGCCTTGCCTGCCCTGTCCCGGGCCGACAGCAGGGTGTCCTCGGCCGGGGCCGAACCGACGACCTGGTACGCCTCGTCACCGAGGGCGTCCTGCGCCTTCTCCACGTCGCCCTTGTTGGCGGGGTAGTAGGCGCACACGATGACCAGGGTGGCTCCGGAGTCGCCCGCGACCCCCGCCGCCCGGTCGACCGCGGCGAACGAGGAATCCGATCCGTCCGTGCCCACGACCACGGTCCGATATGCAGCCATCCGCAACCTCCACCGATCTCCTCTGGCTCGCGCATGCGCGCGAGCAGCGACGATAACCGCTGGACGATCGGCCCGCAGGCCGTCGTGAAGGCGGTCGGGTGAGAAGGTTACTCGCCAGTCGGTTTCTGCGCTGCCGCAGGTCGAGGTGAAGGCTTCGCGCCGGATGTGGCCTTCGGCACATCGGCCGTCCGCAGCTGCACGGTGGCCTCCGGGTCGGAGGACGGCTTCGCCTTCAGATCCGCCGGGACGTGCGGTTCGTCGCCGAGGACGTGCGTCGCCTCGGCGAGCGCGGTCCGCGCGGTGCGGACCTGCTCGGCCAGGCTGGAGCGCACCTTGCGGAGGGATTCGACCCGTTCGGTGGCCTGGGTGATCCGCCGGTTGGACTCTTCGGTGGCCTGCCGGACGCGGCGGCGTGCCTCGTCGGCCGCTTCGGCGAGCCGGGCGTTGGCCTCGGTGATCGAGTCCTGCTTGCGCTTGTTGGCGTCGGCGACGGACTCGCGCTGACGGCGCTCGATGTCGGCCTTGGCCGCTGTCTCCTCTTCGAGCACCTTCGTGCGGATGGTGGCGGCGTCCTCGGTGGCCTCGCGGACGCGACGGGCGGCCTCGGCCTTGCTGGAGGCCTCCTGCTCGGCCAGCGCGTGCATGGCTTCGGTGCGCCGCGACGCCATCGCGATCTCGAAGTCCTCTTCGACCTGCGTGCGGCGCTGCTGCGACTCGGCGTCGAGCTTGTCGCGCTCGGCTTTCGCCTTGTCGGTGATGTCCTTCGCCTCGGCGCGCGCGGTCTCCAGGACGCCGCGGTGCTCGGCCTCCATCTCCTTGCGACGGAGGTCGAGCTCGTTGAGCAGCTGCTCGTAGCGGGCCCGCATGGCGCTCGCGTCGGTCTCCGCCTTGGCGCGGATGTGCCCGGCTTCGGCTTCCGCGCGCGCCTTCGTGTCGGCGGACTCGTCCTGCGCGAGCCGCAGCATGCGCTGCAGGCGCTCGGAAAGGCCTTCGACGCTCGTCGGCGGCTGGGCGAGCCTGTCGACCTGCCCGCGCAGGTCCGCGATCTCGCCGCGCGCGGTCTCCAGCTGCCGTGCCAGGTCGCCCGCCTGCCCGATGGCGGCATCGCGATCGGCGGTGAGCATCTTCAGATCGGCGTCAAGCCGCTCGAGATGTTCATCGACCTGCGCACGGCTGTAACCGCGCTTCGCCACGTCGAAGCCGGCTCCCAGCGGCACTAGCTCCCGTTCCTCGCCAAGGCTCATCCTTCTACCGTAGTCGAGCTGGAGTCACGGAAGGGTGAGCACCCACGCAACGCGCGGCGAAAGTGCGTTCTGGCGCGCTAAACGTTCCGGAAGGCGTTGATCCCGTCGATGTGCTTTTCGCGCAGCTCGTGGTTCCGGACGCCCAGACCTTCTTCCGGCGCAAGGGCGAGCACGCCGACCTTGCCCTGGTGGGCGTTGCGGTGCACGTCCAGCGCGGCCTGGCCGGTGTCTTCCAGCGAGTAGGTCTTCGACAGCGTCGGGTGGATCAGACCTTTCGCGATCAGCCGGTTCGCCTCCCACGATTCGCGGTAGTTCGCGAAGTGGCTGCCGATGATCCGCTTCAGGTTCATCCACAGATAGCGGTTGTCGTACTGGTGCATGAACCCGGACGTCGACGCGCACGTGACGATCGTGCCGCCCTTGCGCGCGGCGTAGACCGAAGCGCCGAAGGTCTCGCGGCCCGGGTGCTCGAAGACGATGTCCGGGTCCTCGCCGCCGGTCAGCTCGCGGATCTTCTTGCCGAACCGCTGCCACTCCTTCGGGTCCTGGTTGTTCTCGTCCTTCCAGAACTTGTAGTCCTCGGCGTTGCGGTCGATGATCAGCTCCGCGCCGAGCTTGCGGCAGATCTCCGCCTTCTCGGGGCTGGAGACCACGCACACCGGGATCGCGCCGCCGTTGAGCGCGTACTGCGTCGCGTAGGAGCCGAGGCCGCCCGAAGCGCCCCAGATCAGCACGACGTCGCCCTGCTTCATGTCCGCGCCGTTGCGCGAAACGAGCTGCCGGTAGGCCGTGGAATTCACCAGACCGGGGGACGCGGCCTCTTCCCAGGTGAGGTGATCCGGCTTCGGCATCAGCTGGTTCGCCTTGACCAGCGCGATCTCGGCGAGCCCGCCGAAGTTCGTTTCGAAGCCCCAGATCCGCTGCTCGGTGTCGAGCATCGTGTCGTTGTGCCCGTCCGGGCCTTCGAGCTCCACGTTGAGGCAGTGCGCGACGACCTCGTCACCCGGCTTCCAGTTGTGCACGCCGGCGCCGGTACGCAGCACGACGCCGGACAGGTCCGAGCCGACCACGTGATACGGCAGGTCATGGCGCTTCGACAGCGGCGAGAGCCGTCCGTAGCGCTCCAGGAACTTGAAGGTCGAGACCGGCTCGAAGATCGAGGTCCAGACGGTGTTGTAGTTGATCGCGCTCGCCATGACCGCGACCAAGGCCTCGCCGGGGCCGAGTTCCGGGGTCGGGACGTCGTCGACGTGCAGCGACTTGCGCGGGTCCTTGTCCCGGCTTTCGAGGCCCTGGAACATGTCGGCCTCGTCCTTGTGCACGGTCACCCCGCGATAGGACCCCGGCACGTCGAGCGACGCCACAGCGCCGAGGTCATCGTTCAGAATGGCCTGCTGGATCTCGCCGAGCTGCGTCATCGGAACCTCCGCGAATGGGGTGGGACGGCGTGTTGGCGCCACTGCGCCGATGTGGGCTCACCGGCAAAGAGTGGTTCGCCCAAATTACTCACGGGTAACCAGGTCCACAACCGTACGAGACGTGGAGCACGTACACATCCCGAAGTGTTATCGACCGGTCTTGACCGGCCGGCCAACCAAGCGGACCATCGGTAGTGGAGATCTCTCCGACCTGCAGGTTCAGCCGATTTTCGGAGGTGAGCACGCATGAACGAACCCACGACGCGCCCCTGGACACGTCCCCATGACTGGGCGGAGGTGGCCGTCGGTGTCGTGGTCGCGCTTTCACCCCTCTGGATGACCACGGACAACACCGCGATGTGGACGCTCGTCGTCCTCGGCGCGCTGATCGCCCTCGACGGCCTCGCGTCGCTCGCGATGCCTGGCATGGTCTACGGCGAGGGCATCCAGATCATCCTGGGCGCGCTGCTGTTCATTTCGCCTTGGGTGATGGGATACGCCGACTTCATGGGCGCGTCCTGGACCGCCTGGATCGGTGGCGTCCTGACCGTGGTGGCCGGGGCGGCCGCGATGCCGATCGCCCAGGCGACGCACAAGACGGCGGGACAGCACTGACGCGCGAGGAGACCACGTGAAAGAGGATTCGGCGAAACAGCGCATTCTGCGGGCCGCGGAGGCGCTTTTCGCCGAATCCGGTTTCGACGCCACCCCGACCTCCCGGATCGCCGAGCGGGCCGGGGTGCCCAAAGGGCTGGTGCACTACTACTTCCGGCGCAAGTCGGATCTGCTGGCCGCGCTGGTCGCCGAGCTGCCGGACGCCCGGATCGAACCGGCCGTCGTGGTGGTCCCCGGCGATCTCGCGGGCAGCCTGCGCGGCCTCGTCATGGAACTCGACAGGCGGTTCAACCGGTCCCTGGCGCTGTCACACCTGTTGTGGCGCGAGGCCGACACGCACCGCGCGGTCCGCGACGCGCTGGGCGAACGGTTCCAGCAACTCGTCCGTCAGGTGAAGGCGGTGATCGTCGCCGCGACCGGCGGCGAACTCGCGGTCGCGGACGTCGATTCGGCGTCCGGCCTGCTCGCGCGGGCGGTCAGCCATCGCCACGCGACCGCGCGGCACAGCGAGGACGGGGACCCCGCCGAGATCGATCGCGAGGTCGACTTCATCGCAGAAGCGTTGACGCGCGGTCAGTGACCGTCTTTCGCGGGCTCGACCAGTTCCACGAGCACGCCACCGGCGTCCTTGGGATGCACGAAGTTCACCCGGCTGTTCGAAGTGCCGCGCTTCGCCTCGTCGTAGAGCAACCGGAGCCCCTGCGCGCGCAGCGCCGCGGCGGCGGCGTCCACATCGGACACTCGGTACGCCAGCTGCTGCAAGCCGGGGCCGCTCTTCGCGAGGAATTTGCCGATCGCCGAGTCCTCACGAAGCGGCGCGAGGAGCTGGATCGCCGTCTCGGTCCCCGCGGTGCCCGGCGCGCGGAGCATCGCTTCGCGGACGCCCTGCTCTTCGTTGACTTCCTGGTGCGCCACTTCCAGGCCGAAATGCTCGGTGTGGAAGGCGATCGCGGCGTCGAGGTCGGGTACCGCGATGCCGACGTGGTCGATGGCGGTCACGAAGGGTTTCAGCGCCTGGTTCATGCAAAGCAGGATAGGTCCGCGGGCGGGCGAACCGGCGTGCGCCGCCTCACACTGGCTCCATCAAGAGGCCCTCGCCCCGGGTATGGTCGCGAAGACCGCCTATTGCCCTTGCGCCGATGCTTGGAGGACGCCGTGTCCGGTTCCGTGATCCTGGGTGCCGCCCGTACACCGATCGGGCGATTGCTCGGTTCCCTGAAGGACTTCTCGGGTGCGCAACTGGGCGGATTCGCGATCAAGGCGGCGCTGGAGCAGGCCGGGGTCTCCCCGGACGCCGTCCAGTACACGATCATGGGCCAGGTCCTCACCGCCGGCGCCGGTCAGATCCCGGCACGCCAGGCCGCGGTCGCCGGTGGCATCCCGATGACCGTCCCGGCGCTGACCATCAACAAGGTCTGCCTTTCCGGTCTCGACGCCATCGCGCTCGCCGACCAGCTCATCCGCGCCGGCGAGTTCGACCTGATCGTGGCGGGCGGCCAGGAGTCGATGACCCAGGCGCCGCATCTGCTGCCGAAATCCCGCGCCGGCTTCAAGTACGGCGACACGACGCTCGTCGACCACATGGCTTACGACGGCCTGTTCTGCGCCTTCGACCAGGTCGCGATGGGCGCGTCGACAGAGAAGTACAACACCCGCTACGGCCTCACCCGCGAGCAGCAGGACGAGTTCTCCGCGCGCTCGCACCAGCGCGCCGCCGCCGCCATCGCGGAGGGCCGCTTCGACGCCGAGATCGCGCCGGTGACGATCCCGCAGCGCAAGGGCGACCCGGTCGTCTTCTCGAAGGACGAGGGCGTCCGCGCCGACACCACCGCGGAAAGCCTCGCGAAGCTGCGCCCGGCGTTCGCCTCCGACGGCACGATCACCGCCGGTTCGGCCTCGCAGATCTCCGACGGCGCGGCCGCGGTCATCGTGGCCAGCCGGGCCAAGGCCGAGGAACTGGGCCTGACGCCGCTCGCCGAGATCGGCGCGCACGGCGTGGTCTCCGGTCCGGACGCCAGCCTGCACGAGCAGCCGTCGAACGCGATCCTGGCCGCGCTGGCCAAGGAGAAGCTGACCGCGGACGCGCTCGACCTGATCGAGATCAACGAGGCCTTCGCGGCCGTCGGCCTGGTCTCGGCCGAGAAGCTCGGTGTCGACGCCGACAAGGTGAATGTCGACGGCGGCGCCATCGCGCTCGGCCACCCGATCGGTGCTTCCGGCGCGCGCCTCGCCGTGCACCTGATCCACGAACTCCGTCGTCGCGGTGGCGGCCTCGGCGCGGCCGCCCTCTGCGGTGGTGGCGGCCAGGGCGACGCGCTGCTGCTCCGCGTTCCGTAAAGCCCTTGCCGGTACAGCTGGACATCGACGAACTGGTCGGTCGCGCGCGGGACGGCGTCCCCCGCGCGATCGCCCGGTTGCTGTCGCTGGTCGAGGACGCGCATCCGCAGTTGCCCGAGGTCGCGGCGAAGCTGACGCCGCACACCGGCAACGCGCGTGTCGTCGGGTTGACCGGCCCACCCGGTGTCGGCAAGTCGACATCGACGTCCGCGCTGCTCACGGCTCTGCGGGCGCAAGGTCTGCGGGTCGGGGTGCTGGCGATCGACCCGTCGTCGCCGTTTTCCGGCGGTGCCCTGCTCGGTGACCGGATCCGGATGACCGAGCACGCCACCGATCCCGGCGTCTTCATCCGTTCGATGGCCACGCGCGGACATCTCGGCGGCCTGTCGTGGGCGACTCCGCAGGCGGTCCGCGTGCTCGACGCGGCCGGGTTCGACGTCGTGCTGATCGAGACCGTCGGGGTCGGGCAGTCCGAAGTGGACGTCGTGAAACTGGCCGACACCACGGTGGTCCTGCTCGCGCCCGGGATGGGCGACGGGATCCAGGCGGCCAAGGCGGGGGTGCTGGAGATCGCGGACGTGTTCGTGGTCAACAAGGCCGACCGCGAGGGCGCCGACGCGACCGTCCACGACCTCAAGCAGATGATCTCCTTGGTGCGCCGGGAGATCCGCGGACCGAGTTGGCGTCAGCCGATCGTGCGAACGGTGGCCTCGCGTGGCGAGGGTGTCGACGACGTCGTCCGCGCGCTGGGCGAGCACCACGACTGGCTGGTCCAGCGGGACGAACTGCCCCGGCGCCGCGCGGCGCGGGCGCGGGACGAGGTCGAGGCGATCGCCGTCCAGCGGCTGCGCGCGGAGATCGTCGACCTGCGCTCCGGCGACCGGCTCGCCGAACTGGCCGAACGCGTGGTCGCGCGGAAGCTCGACCCGTTCGCGGCGGCCGCGGAACTGATCGCGGACCTTCGGGACTCGTGAGTGGTAAGGACGGTTCTAACCGTCTTTACCACTCACGAGGCCTTGTTCAGAGGATTTCGATGACGCGGACCTTCGGCGGACGATTCGGGAAACTGATATCGGTCCACCGGTTGATTCTCACGTCAGCGCCATTGCTGTCGTAATAGATCAGGTCGTTGTTCCCGGTGTAGACCCGGTCGATCCACCAACCCCCGAAACTGATCCTCCCTCGGTTGGCGTAGCAGTCGACACTGCTGCTCCCGCCGAGGTGCGACCAGATCTTCAGGAAGTTCTCCCCGTCCTTGCAGGGGATGTGGTCGATGGCGAACGAGGTCCCGGTCGGCACGAGCATGCTGAACGTGGCGGCAGCGGCGGCCGCCACGGCCAGGATGCGCCGGGCCTTCTTCCTGCTCGAGATCACAGAATTCTCCTTTAGTTAAGGGAAAAGGAGTGTGCTTCGTGCGAGATCGAGCATCTCGATCAACGGGGGCCGGTGTCAATTTCCCGGGTGCGTTGAGGCAACCAAGTCTGGCCGTCCGTGCAGCGGGTCAGAATTCCACGTACATTTTGATGTCGCCGAAGTCGCTGTCGAGATTGTCCAAATGGGCGATCGCGTCCTCTTTCCAGACTTCGAGCTGGTTCGTCTCGCCGTACGTGAGCTGTTCGCCGTCGGCGACCTTGTTGGCGTAGTTCGTGATGGTGACCGTCTGCCCCCGGCAGAACTCGACGCGTTCCAGGAACCTGTCCGCCATGTCCGGATCGAAGACGCGGCCCATCCGGACGTAGCCGTTGTTGACGTGCTCCTCGCAGTAGAAGTGCGCCGCGGCGGAGGCGATCCACTCGGTCAGCGACGGTTCGCCGGGCGGCCACTTCTCGCGGACGTGCGACTTGATCTCCCTGGCGAGGCGGATGACCCGGCGCCGTTCGAGGTCGGTCAGCCCGTCCTCCTTGCGGAAGTCGAGGATCATGTCGTCGACGATCTTGGCGAGCCTGAGGACGCGCGGTTTGTCGAGTTCGGCGGGCTTGTCCGGCGGCTGCCCGGCCATGACCCTCTCGTGCACCAGGACGTACTGCGTGTACGCGTAGAGGAAGGTCAGCGCGTTCAGCTGCCACTGGTGTCGTTCGGCGATCTCCACGGCTCGACCCTAACCGCGGACCTACTTCCGGACCTGTGTAAGCGGCGGGGATTCACCCTATGCTCTCTTCTTCGTCCACGGCTGGGAGGCAGGAACCGTGCAGAGGATCGCGAAAGTCTTTGTGGCTGTGCTGGGCGCCGGGCTGATGCTCGCGGCCGGTACCGGAACGGCGTCCGCGGAGGCCGTTCCCCCAAAGGTCACGAAGGGGCCTTGCCAGTACACGCAGACGCCGGAGGACCCGGCCGCGCGGCCGGTCCCGCTGCCGCCGGACCCCCGTCACACGCCGAACCGGGGCAAGGTGCCGGTGCAGCTGAAGACCAACCAGGGCAAGATCGATCTGACCCTCGATCGGGCGAAGGCGCCGTGCACGGTGCAGAGCTTCCTGCATCTGGCGACGCACCGGTTCTACGACCGCACGACCTGCCACCGGCTGACCGCGTACCCGACGTTGAAGGTGCTGCAGTGCGGTGACCCGAGCGGTACCGGCGAGAAGGGCCCCGGCTACAAGTACAAGGACGAACTGCCCGTCGGCCTGCCGCCCGCGCCGACCGACCCGACCGGCGAGCGCAAGGTGTACTCGCGCGGTGTCCTCGCGATGGCCAACGCGGGCCCGGCGACGAACGGAAGCCAGTTCTTCGTCGTGTACGGCGACTCCGCGCTGCGCCCGAACTACACGATCTTCGGCACCGTCGGCCACGAAGGCCTGGAAACCCTCGACGACGTCGCCGCCGGTGGCATCAAGCCGACCCCGGAGGACCCCGCCCCGGTCGACGGCGCCCCCGTCCTGAAGACCGACATCCTGCGGGCTCGCCCCTGGTTCTGCTGACCCCCGTCGCGTTTCGTCCTCTAGTTGCGGTGGTTCGTTGTGCGAACTACCGCAACTAGAGGACTAATTGCGGGGGATCTGGCCACGCGGAGTAACGCAATCCGGCATTCATGCGACTCGTAGGGGGCCCGCACGTCCCGGAGTGGATTGGTCGTATGAAGAAGCTTGAGGCCCACGAAGTGCCGTTGTCGAAAGTGTTCTCGAGTGACTACGAGTTCACCATCCCCGATTACCAGCGGCCTTACACTTGGGGCACTGAGCAGGCGACCCAGTTGTTCTACGACCTGTACGACGCTGTCGATCGCAACCCCGACGAGCCGTACTTTCTGGGTTCGGTCGTCTTGGTCAAGGACGCGAGCGTTCCGCGAGCCGAAGTGATCGACGGTCAGCAGCGATTGACCACCCTGACCATCCTCTTGTCGGTTCTCCGAGAGCTGAGCGACGACGCGAAGGACTACCTGGACAAGCTGATCTGGGAGCCTGGCGACCCCATCCAAGACCTGGCATCACGTCCGCGGCTCAAGCTTCGGCGCCGGGATGAAGACTTCTTCCGCAAGCACGTCCAGGACCGCGGCGGCCTAGCCGTGCTGGAGAACGGTGCAGCACCCGCAAACGACGCGCAGGAACGTATCGCGGACAGCGTCAACGCGCTGCGCAGGCTCTTGGAACAGAGGAGTCCGAAGGAGCGTCTCGCGCTGGCGAAAACCATCGTTCAGCGGACGTTCTTGGTGATCGTCAGCACGCCGGACCTGGCCAGCGCTTACCGCATCTTTTCAGTGATGAACTCGCGAGGTGTGGAGCTGTCGCCGGCCGACATCTTCAAGTCCAGGGTCGTCGGCGCATTACCCGATGCTCTGAAAGAGAAGTACGCCGGCAAGTGGGAGGACCTGGAGGTCGACCTGGGCCGCGATGCCTTCGCTGACCTCTTCTCCCACATCCGGATGGTCTACATGAAGGTGCGGGCACGGAGGGAACTGCTCCAGGAGTTCGAGGTCAGCGTGCTCAGCGGTTTCTTGCCCGACAGGCCGGCCGCGTTCGTCGACGAGGTACTCGAACCGTACGGGCAGGCATACCGAGACCTCCTTGCCGGTGACTACCAGTCAGTGGATGATCCGGAAGAAATCAACCGCTGGCTGCGCCGTCTGCATCGGCTCGATGACTTCGACTGGCAGCCACCCGCGTTGTGGGCTTTCACTCACCACCGTTTCGACTCCAAGTGGCTAGAGGAGTTCCTTCGCAAACTCGACCGCCTAGGTGCGTCCATGCTCCTCCGCCGCTTCAACACCCACGAGCGTGGTCAGCGCATCGGGCAACTCCTTCGTGAACTTGACGATGGTCTGGGACTGGACGCTCCGGCGCTCGACCTGACGCCGGGCGAATGCGCTGAGGTGATCACCAGGTTGGGTGGAGAGATCTACAACCAGTGGATCGTCCGGAAGTACGTACTGATCCGGCTTGACGAACTGTTGTCAGACCCGGAGGCCCTTCGATACGAGCCCAAGATGATCACCGTCGAGCATGTTCTCCCGCAGAATCCTCAGCGTGGCAGTGACTGGACACGGCTGTTCACCCCGGAGCAGCGCTTGTTCTGGACCCACCGGCTGGCGAACCTGGTCCTGCTGAGCCGCAACAAAAATGCCCAGGCGAAGAACTACGACTTCGCCGTCAAGAAGACGAAGTACTTCACTGCCAAGTCCGTTTCCAATTTTCCCCTCACCACGCAGGTGTTGGCTACCGAGAGCTGGACACCCGACGTTTTGGAGCAGCGCCAGCAGAACCTGATCGGTGTTCTCGGCGAGTTCTGGGACCTGTTCTGATGGCAGGCGACGCGCGCTGACCCCCGTTGCGTTTCGTCCTCTAGTTGCGGTGGTTTGCACAACGAACTACCGCAACTAGAGGACGAATTGCGGGGGTTAGGTGACTTCGAAGATGGCCTCGCGCAGGGCCTGGGTGGCGCCGCCGAAAGCGTGCTTCGCGGCGGCGCCGTACCCGATGATGAGCCCTTCGCGCCGCGGCTCGCCGATCCAGTAGCCGCTGAGCCCTTCGAGCCCGATCGCCCGGCGGCGGCAGGCGGCCATCACCTCCATCTCCCGGGGGAGCTCGCCGGGGAACTGGAGCACCAGGTGCAGCCCCGCCGAGATGCCCTGCGGCAGCACGGAATCCGGCAGGGCCGCGAGCAGCCGGTCCCGCCGCGAGCGGTACTCGGCGCGACAACGGCGGATGTGCTGGTCGTAGGCGCCCGACTCGATCAGTTCGGCCATCGCCAGCTGGTCCAGCAGCGCGGGCCGGGCCCCGCTCGCCACCAGCTCCGCGCGCACCGGTTCGACCAGGAACCGCGGCAGCACCATCCAGCCCAGGCGCAGGGCCGGCGCGAGCGTCTTGCTCGTCGTCCCCACGTACACGACCCGTTCGGGTGCCAGCGCCTGCAGCGCGCCGACCTGCTGATGGTCGAACCGGAACTCGCCGTCGTAGTCGTCCTCGATGACGACGGCGCCGGTCTCCTCCGCCCATCGGGTGAGTTCCGCCCGCCGCCGAGGGGCGAGCGTGACCCCGAGCGGATATTGGTGCGCCGGGGTGACCACCACCGCCGGACTGTCCAAAGCGGACACTGCGATCCCGTGGTCGTCGACGGGGACGCCGACCACCCGCGGGCCGTTGGCCGCGGCGATGTCCCGGTAGAGGTTCAGCGACGGGTTCTCGAACGCGATCTCGTCCGCGCCGCGCGCGTGCAGCACCCTGGCCAGGATCGCCATCGCGTGCGAGAACCCGGAACACACCAGGATGCGTTCGGGGTCGGCGACCACGCCGCGGCTCCTGGCCAGATACGCGGCGAGCGTCTCCCGCAGTTCCGCCGCGCCGGACTCGCCCGGGTAGTCGAACGCCGACGCCGGAGCCTGCTGCAGGGCCCGCCGGGTCGCCGCGAGCCAGGCCGACCGGGGGAACGCGGACAGGTTCGGCCTGCCGGGACGCAGGTCCCAGCGCGGCGCCGGGTCGCGGGGGACGGGCCTCGGCGGCGACGCGGGCAGCGCGCCCGCCGTCGCGACGCGGGTCGGGGCGCCCTGCGCGGTCCGCAGGTACCCCTCGGCGGCGAGATCGGCGTACACGCGGGTGACCGTTCCCCTGGCCACCCCGAGGTCCTGGGCCAAAGCCCTGGTCGAGGGCACCGCGGCGCCCGCCTGCCAGCGTCCCTCCCGGATGGCCGCGCGGATCGCGGCGGCGAGCCCGGTCCGGCCGCTTTCGGGGCGCCAGTCCAGGTGGACGTCCATTCCCGAACTGGACCATGATTCTGCCATGTGACTGGACCATACTCGTGGGCCAGTTGCCGCTAGATTCGTAGTCATGACAGAGCGAATCCACCTGGGCAAACGAGTCCCGGAGATCTACCAGGCCATGGCGAAGCTGCAGGCCGAAGTCGAGAAGGCCGCCGCCAACGCCGGCGTCGACCAGAAGCTCCTCGAACTGGTGAAGATGCGCGCGTCGCAGATCAACCACTGCGCCTTCTGCCTCGACATGCACTCCCACGACGCGGTGCAGCAGGGCGAGTCGCCGAGGCGGCTGTACGTGCTCCAGGGCTGGCGCGAGACCGAGCTCTTCACCGAGCAGGAGCGTGCCGCGCTGGCGCTCACCGAGGCGATGACCAACGTCGCCACCCTCCACGAAGTCCCGGACGACGTCTACGAAGAGGCGACCCGGGTCTTCGACGAGGCGCAGTACCGCGCGGTCGCGTGGGAGATCATCGCGATCAACAGCTGGAACCGGATGTGCGTGACCAGCCACGCGCCGCTGCCCGAGCGCGCCGAATGACGGCGGCCCGGCTGCGGGAACTCCACGTCGCGGGGACGCCGCTGCTCCTGCCGAACGCGTGGGACGCGGACAGTGCCCGCCTCGTGGAGGCCGCCGGGTTCCCCGTCGTGGCGACGAGTTCCTTCGCCATCGCCAAGGTTCTCGGGTACGACGACGGGGAGGACGCGCCCGCCGCCGAGATGTTCGAGGCGGCCGCGAGGATCGCGCGGGCGGTCTCGGTGCCGGTGACCGTCGACGCGGAATCCGGCTATGGCCTCGAAGCGGGAGTGCTCGCCGAGAGGCTGGCCGAGACGGGCGCTGTCGGCTGTAACTACGAGGACACCGACCACGCGAACGGAGGGATCCGGCCGCTGGACGAGCAGGCGGAACGGATCGCCCGGCTGCACAAGGCCGCCGGGGACGCGCTGGTGATCAATGCCCGCGTCGACGTCTTCCTGGGCGCGTCCGACGAGCGGGCGGTTCTCGACGACGCTGTCGCGCGGGCCAAGGCCTATCTCGAGGCCGGGGCGGACTGCGTCTACCCGATCCTGGTGAAGTCGCCGGAGGTGCTCGGCGAGTTCGTGAAGGCCGTCGCGCCGGGTGCGGTCAACGCCGCCCCGTTGCCGGGAGGCCCCGATCTCTCCGCGCTCGCCGAACTGGGGGTGGCGCGGATCTCGCTGGGTACCGGCCTGTGGAAGTCCGTTCGCGCGGACATCGAGGCGAAACTGGCCGGGGTGGCGGCGGGGAAGCTGCCGTACTGAAGTGGAACCGGGACGGTGCGGCCGGGGGGCGTTGGATGCCCGGCCGCACCGTCCCGGCGACTAGTGGGAAACCGCCTTTTCGGCGCCCGCGCCGGTGAGGGAGCGGACCTCCATCTCGGCGTACTTCTTCTGGTTGTGTTCCTTGGACAGCACCGTGCCGAGCCAGCCGAGGAAGAACGCCACGGGGATCGAGACGATGCCGGGGTTGTCGAGCGGGAACCAGTGGAAGTCGACGCCTTGGATCATCGAGGCGCTCTTCCCGGTCTTCGCGTCGACGGGCTTACCCGAGACCGCCGGCGAGAACACGATCAGCAGTACACAGACCGCGAGACCGCCGTAGATGCTCCACAGCGCGCCCTGGGTGTTGAACCGCTTCCAGAACAGCGAGTACAGGATGGTCGGCAGGTTCGCCGACGCCGCCACCGCGAACGCCAGTGCCACCAGGAAAGCGATGTTCTGGCCGTTGGCGAGGATGCCGCCGAGGATCGCGACCGCGCCGATCACCAGCGCGGTGATCCGGGCGACCTTCACCTCGGAAGCCGGTGACGCCTTGCCCTTCTTGATCACGTTGGCGTAGACGTCGTGCGCGAACGACGCCGACGCCGTGATCGTCAGGCCCGCGACCACCGCCAGGATCGTCGCGAAGGCGATCGCCGCGATCAGGCCCAGCAGGACCGGCCCGCCGAGTTCGAGCGCCAGCAGCGGCGCGGCCGAGTTCACGCCACCCGGCGCGGCCTTGATCGCGTCGGGGCCGACGAGCGCGCCCGCGCCGTAGCCGAGCACCAGGGTGAACAGGTAGAAGATGCCGATCAGCGCGATCGCCCAGACCACCGAACGGCGTGCTTCCTTGGCTGTCGGCACGGTGTAGAAGCGCATCAGGACGTGCGGCAGGCCCGCGGTGCCGAGGACCAGTGCGATGCCGAGCGACAGGAAGTCCAGCTTGGTGGTGCCGGTCTTGCCGTACTGGTTGCCCGGCCCGAGCAGCGCTTCACCGGCCTTGCCCGCCTTGTCCACGGCGCCCTGCAGCAGCGCGGAGAGGTTGAAGCCGTACATGCCGAGCACCCACAGCGTCATCGCGAGCGCGCCGGCGATCAGCAGTGCCGCCTTGATGATCTGGACCCAGGTGGTGCCCTTCATCCCGCCGATGAGCACGTAGGCGATCATGATGATGCCGACGATCACGATGATCGCGGCCTGCCCGGCCTTGCTCTCGATCCCGAGCAGCAGCGCCACGAGGCCACCGGCACCCGCCATCTGCGCCAGCAGGTAGAAGAACGACACGGCCAGGGTGGACGTCGCCGCCGCGGCCCGCACCGGACGCTGCTTCATCCGGAAGGCCAGCACGTCGCCCATGGTGAACTTGCCGGTGTTGCGCAGCAGTTCCGCGACCAGCAGGAGCGCGATCAGCCACGCCACCAGGAAGCCGATGGAGTAAAGGAAACCGTCGTAGCCGTAGACGGCGATCGCGCCCGCGATCCCGAGGAACGACGCGGCGGAGAGGTAGTCGCCCGCGATGGCGACGCCGTTCTGCGGACCGGTGAACGCGCGGCCCGCGGCGTAGTAGTCGGAAGCCGTCTTCGTGTTGCGGCTGGCCCGGAACACGACGAACAGCGTGACCAGCACGAAGAGACCGAAGATGGTGATGTTGAGTGTGGGGCTGCTGCCCTCGACTCCGGCGGCGAGGGTCATTTGGTCTCACTCTCGATGTCCGTGCGGATCTTCTCCGCGAGGGGGTCGAGTTTCTTGTTCGCGTAGCGGACGTAGAGCCCGGTGATCACGAAGGTCGAAACGAACTGCAGAAGACCGAAGACGAGCCCGACGGTGATGTTGCCGAACAGCTTCGTGCTCATGAAGCCGTGCGCGTAGTCGGCGAGCAGCACGTAAAGCAGGTACCAGACGAGGAACAGCGCCGAAACGGGGAACACGAACCGGCGCAGCCGCGAACGCAGCTCTTGGAACTCGGGGCCGTCGTGGGCTTTGTCCCAGTCCGTTTCAGGCGGACTGGGAGCGTCCGTTTCGGTGCTCATCGTGCTCTCCTTGCGCCGCGAATGTGTTCCGCGACACGTTAGGGAGGGGGCACGGGGACCGGAACCTTCAGCGGTTCAAACGCCTGCCGAGACGACGAACGGTCGACGAACGGTACTCGGACCACGACGAAGGGGTCTCGGCTGTGCGATCGTCCAGATGCAGCCGCAACATGGCGGCCGTCGACCAGGCGGGAGGCCTGCCCCGCAAGGAAACCACGATCATTACGCCGAATGCCAGCGGAACCGACCACGGCGCGGGCTGGGACACGAGGATGGCGGGCAGACCGCTCAGCGTCGGGGCGAACAGGGCCACGAGGATCGAGCCCGAAGACGCGACGAGTCCGGTGAGGACACCGCTGATCGCGCCCGCCGCGGTGAGCCGGTTCCACCAGATGCCGAGGACCAGCAAGGGGCAGAAGGTCGACGCGGCCACGGTGAAACCCCAGGTGACGAGGACGCCCGCGTCCAATCTGGCCGACGGCAGCGCGAGCAGGACCATCACCGCCGCGGCGCCGAGCACCGACCACCGCAGTCTCCGCAGGCCGCCGGGCGCCAGGTCGTGTGCGATCGCGCCGGAGATCACCAACAGCAGGCCGAGCGACGTCGCCAGGAACGCGGCGAACGCGCCCGCCGTCAGCAGCCCGGTGAACAGCGACCCCGCCCAGCCGTCGTCGACCTGCGCCGGCAGCGCGACGACGACGGTGTCCGTCGCGCCGGAGACGTACAGCTCGGGCACCAGCACCCGGCCGAGGACGCCGTAAACCCCTGGGAACAGGTAGAAAACGCCGAGCAGGGCGACGGTGATCGCCGCGGTCCGGCGGGCGGCGCGGCCGTCCGGGCTGGTGTGGAAGCGCATCAGGACGTGCGGGAGGCCCATCGTGCCGAGCATGGTCGCGATCAGGATCGCCCACGTGCCGAGCAGCGGATAACCGTGATCGCCGAGGTCGAGCAACGGCCGCTGCCAGTCCGGCCCGCCCAGCGGGGCGCCGCCCCGGACGGCGGGAACCGGTGCGCCCGCCGCGAATTCCAGCGTTTCGCCACTCCTGGCGATCAGTTCTCCCGGCGGCACGACGTGCCTTTCCGGGCCGAGCAGGGTGGTCGGTTCGCGCAGGGTCAGCGTCACGTCGATCTCGAAGGACAGCTGGGTGTCACGCGCGAAGTGGGTGAATTCCACCGGGTGCACCGAAGCCGCCCGTTCCTCCGGGGAGACCTGGGAGACCAGCCAGATGGCGGGGACGATGAACAGCAGCAGTTTCAGCACGAACTGGAACGCCTGGACGTAGGTCGCCGCGCGCATCCCGCCGAGCGCCAGTGTCGCGCTGACGGCGGTGCCCGCGATGACGACGCCCACCCAGTACGGCGTCCCGCCGACGGCGGTCAGCACGAGCCCGGCGGTGCGGAACTGCGGTACCAGGTAAAGGGTTCCGATCACGAGGACGACGAACGCGGCGATACGGCGCAGCGCGGGGGAGGCCAGCCGGGCTTCGGCGAAGTCCGGGACGGTGAGCGCGCCGGAGCGCCGCATCGGCGCCGCGACCAGCACCAGCATCGCGATGTACCCGGCGGTGAACCCGACCGGGTACCAGAGCGCGCCGATGCCGTCCTTCACCACCAGCCCGGCGACCCCGAGGAACGACGCCGCGGACAGGTACTCGCCGGAGACGGCGGCCGAGTTGACCAGCGGCGAGATCCGGCGCGACGCGACGAGGAAGTCCGACGTCGTGCGCATGGCGGCGACGCCGCGCAACCCGATCAACAGGGTGATCAGCACGACGGGGGCCACCGAGAGCGCCGCGACCACTAGTCGTCCTCGATCTTTTCCGCCCGGCGCAACTGCCACCACGACAGCAGCGCCATGGCCGGGTACGGGAGGACCGCGATCATCAGCCAGGACAGCGGGATACCCAGCAGCCGCACCGAATCCAGCCCGGGGAACAGCCCGAACACCAGCGGGAGCCCGAAGACCAGGCCGAACATCCCGGCCAGCGCGGGGAGCCCGCGACGGCGCTGGGCCCGGTAGAGCAGGTTCGCGCGTTCGGCGTCGCTCGCCGCCAGCCGGGGGACACGCCAGCGTCCCCGTGCCCGGCGCCGCGAATGCGCGAGCCGGGTCTGCGGGCTGGTGACGGCGACCCGTTTGACGCGGCTCACGGACGGCCCCCTCGGCCGAGTTCGCCGCGTTGCGCGGCGGCGAGCAACCGGTCACGCAGGTCGCGCGCGTGGCGGCGGCTCACCGGGACGTCGCCCGCTTCGGTATGCGCCAGCAGCCCTCCGGTGGTGTCGCTGCGCAGTTCGAGCACCGCGTCCACGGCGAGCAGGAACCCCCGGTGCACGCGGGTGAATCCCGTTCCCTCCCAATACTCTTCGAGCCGGGAGATGGGCATCCGCGTGACATGGACACCGGACTTCGTGTGCAGCCGGACGTAGTCGCCGTGTGCCTCGACGAACTGGACGTCGTCCCGCCGGACGTAGCGCGTGCGCCCGCCGGATTCCACCGGCAGCGCGGACATCGCGTCCGGCGCGGGCCGCGGCTCGTCGCCCTGGTTGCCCGCCATCCGGACCACTTTGGACAGTGCGGCGGACAGCCGTTCCGCGCGGACCGGTTTCAGCAGGTAGTCGACGGCGCCGATGCCGTACGCGGCGACGGCGTGGCCGTCGTGCGCGGTGACGAACACGATCACCGGCGGTTCGTTCAGCCGCGCCAGCAACGAGGCGAGCTCGAGCCCGTCGAGGCCGGGCATGGAGATGTCGAGGAAGACGGCGTCGAAATGGCTGCTCTGCAACATCTTGAGCGCGTTGAGCGCGTCACCGGCCGCGACCACCTCGGCGACTTCCGGTGCCTCGCGCAGCAGGCTGCACAACTCGTCGAGGGCGGGCGGGACGTCGTCGACGGCCAGCACCCGGAGACCGTTCGTCACGGCAGCACCCCCGGCTGGAACCGGGGCACGCGCACCACGACCCTGGTGCCCGCGCCGGACTCGGTCTCGACCGTCAGGCCGTACCAGGGCCCGTAGACGCTGCGCAGTCTTCTGTCCACATTGGCCAGTCCGACGCCGTCGCCGCGCCCGGCCAGTATCGCCGCCGCGCGGGCGGGGTCCATGCCCGGACCGTCGTCCTCGACGCTGATCACGCAGTCGTTCCCTTCCGCCATTCCCTGCACCTGGATGAAGCCCGCCTCGGAGCGGGGTTCGATCCCGTGCCGGATCGCGTTCTCCACCAACGGTTCCAGCACGAGGTACGGCACCGCGACGGCCAGCACCTCCGGCGCCACGCGCACCTGGACCCGCAGCCGTTCGCCGAGCACCGCGCGCTGCAGCGCCAAGTAGGTCTCGATGGCGCGGAACTCCTCGGCGACCATCGTGTACTCGCCGTGCCGGGCGAGGCTGTAGCGGGTGTACTCGGCGAAGTCGAGCATCAGGTCGCGGGCGCGGTCCGGATCGGAGCGGACCAGCGAGGAGATCACGGTGAGCGCGTTGTAGACGAAATGCGGGGAGATCTCGGCCCGCAGCGCGCGCAGTTCCGCCTCCGCGGCCTGCTCGGCGGACGCCTCCAGCCGCCCGCGTTCGAGCGCGTGGACGACGAGCTCGGCGGCCTGGCGGGCGACGGTGTTCGTCCCGCCCGCGATCAGGAGGACGCCGGACAGTTCTTCGTGGACGTGGAGCGGAAGTGCCAGCAACCCGGGTTCGGACACCGGCGTCTCGGAGTGGAGGACCTCGTCGAGCGCCGACACCACGACGTCGTCGGCCGCCGGGCGGCCGGACCAGATGAGCGAACCGGAAAGATCGGTGAGCCCGAGGCCGGGGACCCCGAACAGCCGCCGGAGGCCGTGCGTCGCGTGGCGGGCGCGGGGCCCGGCGAGGCCGTCCATCAGATCGTCGGAGACGCGCTGGGCGGCGGCGAGCACCGGCACCGGATCCACGCTCGCGGCGGGACGCCAGGGCAGACGGGTGGTCATCCGGCCTCCTCCGCGACGTCGAGGGCTAGATCCTAACGTCGGTGCGTGGTTTCGGCGGTTACGCTCCGGGCATGGTCACCGGTGATGCCGTGGTGCTGCGGTTGGACGTCGTCATGCGACGGCTCGCTTGGGCGGGCTTCGTGGCCTTCGGCGCGGGCGGTGTCGTGTGGCTGTTCTCGCAGGTGGTGTTCGGGCTTTTCTGCGTGGCTTTCGCGGGGGTGATCCTGCTCGCGCTGCGGCGCTCGGCCGCTTCTCTGGTGGTTTCGGCGACGGGGTTCTCGGTGCCGGGCGTGTTCGAGGTCCGGTGGACCGAGGTCACGCGGCTGCGGGTGTGGCGGGAGAAGCGGCGGGTGGGGCGATGGATGCACTGGTGGCACTACCGGCTCGAATGGACCGGTTCCGGGCCTGAGGTGCTGCTTGAAGACGGCGAGTACGCGTACGCGCTGGGGCACCTGGGTGGGGGCGCGGCGCTCTACGCGGCTCTCGCCCGCTTCGCTCCCGCTGGGGTGGTCGAGCTCTCGGAGTGAGTGGGTCCAGAGACGCTATGAAAGGCCCGTTACTTGCAAATTTTGCAAGTAACGGGCCTTTCATGTCACGCGAGGGACCCACCGACCGCAGCTTGCGAGCCCGGCGTCAGCAGCTCTGCTTGTAGAAGTACTGCGCGTTGGCGTCCATGTTGGCCTTGGTGATGGAGTGCAGCGAAGCGGTCAGGTTGCGCGTGACCGGCTTCCCCTCCAGCGCCGCGATGGCCTGCTGCACGCCCTGCTGTCCGATGGCGGCCGGGTCCTGCGCGATGAGGCCCTGGTACTCGCCCTTCTTCAGGCCCTCGATCTCCGACGGCGAAGCGTCGAAGCCGATCAGGTTGACCGCGCCGATCTTGCCCGCGTTCCGCAGGCCGGTCGCCGCGCCCTCACCGGTGTTGAGGTTCGTCGCGAAGATGCCGATCAGGTCCGGGGTGGACGCCAGCGCGGCGGTCACCTTGGACGCGGCCTGGTCCGGCTCGTTCTGGGTGAACTGCACGCCCGCCGACTTCAGGTTCGGGTAGTTCTTCAGCTCGTCCTCGAAACCCTTCGCGCGGGTGTTCGTGGTCGAGGTGCCCGCGATGGTGTCGAGCACCAGCACCGAACCGGTCTTGCCCGCGGCCAGTTCCGACATCGTCTTGGCGGCCAGCTTGCCGCCCTCGGCGTTGTCCGAGGAGATCGACGACTCCGCCACGCTGGTGTCCTTCAGCGCGGTGTCGACCTCGATGACCTTCGCGCCGCGGCTCTTGACCTGCTGGATCGGCGCGAGCATCGCCTGTGCGTCGGTCGGCGCGATGAGCAGCGCGGCGGGCGGGTTGGAGCCCAGCGCGTTGACCAGCTGGGTCTGCATGGCGGCGTCGAACTTCTGCGGCGCCTGCGTGGTGATCTCGTAGCCGGCCTTCTTGGCCTCGGCCTCGGCACCGCACTGCATCGAGATGTAGAACGGCTCGGCCTGCACACCCGGGATCAGCGACAGCTTCTTGTTGTTGGTCTTCGCGGCGGAGTCACCGGAGGACGATCCGCCGACCGTGCCACCACCGCAGGCGGTCAGCAAGGCGGCGGCGGACAGGACGGCACCGGTGACGAGCAGGGTCTTCTTCATGGGGATTGCACCTCTTTGTGCGTAGGGAAATTCAGCGAGAGTTGCGGCGACGACGGCGCCGCTGGTCGAACCAGACCGCGGCGATCAGCACCGCGCCGACCGCGATCATCTGCCAGAAGTCCTGGACCTGCGTGATGTTGAAGCCCTTCTTCAGCACGGCCGGGATGAACACGCCGATCACCGTGCCCAGCACCGAACCGACGCCGCCGAAGAGGCTCGTGCCACCCATCACCGTGGCGGCGATGGCGTTGAGGTTGTCCGTGGTGTGCGCCGAAATCGTCGTCGACGCGTAGTACGCCAGCGAAAGGAAACCGGCGACACCGGCGAGGAAACCGGTGAGCGTGTACACCTTCAGCAGATGCGCGGTCACCCCGATGCCCGCCCGTCGCGCGCCCTCGGCGTTGGAACCGACGGCGAAGGTGTAGCGGCCGAATTTGGTGGTGTGCAACAACCAGGCGCCGATCAGCGTGATCACCACGGCCACCAGCACCAGGTTCGGCACGCCGCCGAACGACGTCCCGTAGCCGAGCGTCTTGTTCAGCTCGGTCGGCACGCTGCGCACGTCGGACCCGTTGTTCAGCAGGTACGCGGCGCCGAGCGCGGCACCCATCGTGCCGAGCGTGACGATCAGCGGCGGGATGTTGGCCACCGCGATCAGGAAACCGTTGACGAGCCCCCAGACCGTGCCCGCGACCACGGCGGCCAGGAGGCCGACGAGGATGACGTCCCAGCCCGCCTTCGTCGCGTCACCGCCGGGGCTCATCGCCTCCATCGTCTTGCCCGCCACCATGCCCGCGAAGATCAGCACGGAACCGACCGACAGGTCGATGCCCGAGGTGATGATCACGAACGTCATGCCGACCGAGAGCACCAGCAGCACCGAGGTCTCGATGAGCAGCGTCTGGAAGGTGAACAGCGTCGCGAATTCGGCGGGCGCGATCGCGGTGAACACGATGATGAGCGCCAGCAGCACCAGCGCGATCCAGAACGTGTTGGCCCCGATCAGCCGCTGGCCGATCGATCGCTTGCCGAAACCACCGTCCACGGAGGACTGGATCCCGGGGTCCTTCTTCGCCGGAGTGGACACGGTCACGCCGCCTCCTCTTGTACGAGGGCGCCCGTCATCGCGGCGACCAGGTCTTCCAATTTCGTGTCGGCGCCGGTGAACCGGGCGACGCGCTTGCCGAGCCGCAGCACCTCGATGCGGTCGGACACCGACAGCACCTCGGGCATGTTGTGGCTGATCAGCACGACGGCGATGCCCTTGTCCCGCACCTTCTTGATCACGTCGAGCACGCGTTCGCGCTGCACGACACCGAGCGCGGCCGTCGGTTCGTCCATGAACACGACCTTCGACGCCCAGACGACCGACCGCGCGACCGCGACGCTCTGCCGCTGCCCGCCCGAAAGCGAGCCGATCGGGACGTCGGTGCTCTGCAGGGTCACACCGAGCCGCTGGAACTCCTCCACGGCCTGACGGCGCATCTCGGCCTTGTCGAGCATCCCGAGCTTGCCGAGGATCCCCTTGCGGTGGATCTCCCGGCCGAGGAACAGGTTCGCGGCCGGGTCGAGCTCCGGTGCGACCGCGAGGTCCTGGTACACCGTCTCGATCCCCATCCGCCGGGCGGTGGTGGGGGAGTCCAGATGCGTTTCCTCGCCGTCGAGCAGGATCTTGCCCGACGTCGGCTGCTCCGCGCCGGACAGGCATTTGACCAAAGTGGACTTCCCGGCGCCGTTGTCGCCGATCAGCGCGGTGACCTCGCCCGCGCGCGCCTGGAACGACGCGCCGCGCAGCGCTTCCACCGAACCGTAGCGTTTGACCAGGTCCTGTGCGTCGAGCAGGAGTTCGCTCACGACCGCTCCCTCTTCTCGGGGGCCGGCGGACGGCAGCGGATGACCGTGACGTCACCCTCCACAGTGGATTGACCGGCGTCGTGCGGGATCACGTAGGTCTCGCCCTTGCGCAAGGCGTACTCGCCGCCGTGTTCGGTGCGGAGCGTTCCCGAACCGTCCATGACGACCAGCACCGCGAAGGACGGGTCGAGTGACAACGTTGTCGCAGCACTTGAAACAACAGAGCCGGAAACAGCGGGACGGAGCTGGTCGGCACGGAAGAACGCGTCACTGCCGTCGGCGAGAAGATCCACAGTGGACGCTTCGTCGCCCGCGGTGCGCTTGACGATCGAGCCGAGCCGTTCTTCGTCCCAGCCCGAGGTGTCGAGGGTTTCGATGGCCGTCTCGAAGCCGATCCCGAGGTGTGCCTTCTCCGGGTCCGCCAGGAAGTCGCGCCATTCCAGGGTCAGCGAGAAGTCGGTCGGCTGCTGGAGTTCGACGACGAACACGCCCTCGCCGATCGCGTGCGGCAGCCCGGCCGGGATGTAGACCGTGTCGCCGGGGGTGACCGCGACGCTGTTCAGCGCCTCGAGCATGGCGGGCGCGTCCTGGGACCGGGCCCATTCGTTGACCGTCGCTTTGTCGACGGTCTCCTTGAAACCGGGGTAGACGCGCGGATCGTCGCCGTAGGTGCCGACCACGATCCACGCCTCGGTCTTGCCGAAATGCGAGTCGAAGTGCCGCCGGGCGAACGAATCCGACGGGTGGAAGTGCACCGGCAGGCGCTGGCCCGCGTCGAGCAGCTTCACCAGCAGGCCGGTCGAGTCGCCGAGTGCCTCGACGTGCTTGGCGCCGAGCCAGGCGCCGGGGTTCTCGCGGACCGCGTCGCGCAGCCAGGCCCCGTCGGGGAGCTTGGTCAGGCCGTTGGTCTCCTGGCCGAACATCGTGGTGGCCGAGCCGACCCAGTCTTCGGGCCCGAACTTGGACTCGGAAGTGGCGCCCCGCAACGCGGCGATGGCGTCGCCGCCGCGGTAGAACTGCGGCGGCTGGTTCGCCGGCAGGCGGATCGGTTCGAGGTGACCGCTCATGAGGGCGCGACCTCCCCGGAACCGCGGGCTACGAGATGCACGGGCAGAACTACCTTTCTCGGTGCGGATTGATCTCCCTGGACCCGGGCGAACAGCAGTTCCGCGGCCGCCCGGCCCAGCGCGCTCACGTCGTGCGCGATCACGGAGACCGGCGGATCCAGCAGATCCGCCAGTTCGAAGTCGTCGAAGCTGATCATCGCGGGACGCCGTTCCGCGTGCGCCAGCGCGCGCAGCAGATGGACGGCGACACGGTTGTTGCCCGCGATCACGGCGGTGGCGGGGTTCGGCCCGGTGAGCAGCCGCCGCACGGCGTCACCGACCCCCTCGGCCGTCGGCGTCCGCATCACGACGAGGCTCTCGTCGTAGGGGATCCCGTTGCGGACGCAGCCTTCCCGGAACCCGCGCAGGCGTTCGCCCGCGGTGAAGATGTCCGGGCTGTCGGCGAGGAACGCGATCCGGCGGTGACCGTGTTTCGCCAGGTGGGCGACCGCTTCGACGGTGCCGCCGATGTTGTCGACCAGCACCGTGTCGGCCACGATGTCGCCGGCGGGCCGGTCGAGGAACACCACGGGCGTGCCCGCGCGCATCTCGGGGACCAGGTAGCCGTGCTGCATCCCGGCGGGGACGACGAGGATGCCGTCGACGCGGCGGGAACAGAACTCGAGGACCAGTTCGCGTTCGCGGTCGGAGTTCTCCTCGGACGAACCGGTCAGCACCTGGCGGCCGAACGAGGTCGCGATGCGTTCGACGGCGCGGTTGAGTTCCGAATAGAAGGGGTTCCCGACATCTTCGACGATCAGGCCGATCGTCCCGGTCGTCGAGCCGCGCCGCAGGTTGCGCGCGCCGAGGTTCCGCCGGAACCCGAGCTGCTCGATCGCCGCCATGACGCGCTCCGCGGTGTCCGGATGGACGGCGGGCTCGTCGTTCACTACCCGCGAGACGGTCTTGATGCTCACGCCCGCGAGGCGGGCCACGTCACTCATCGTGGCCCGTCGGCTGGTGGTGCGGTGGCCGTTGTCCGGTCCGCTGGAAGACAACGTTGTCATAGTGGCGGGAATTGAACGCGAGCGACGCGATGATGTCAATGCCCGGTTCGTCCTGGAGACGCTTTCCGAGTTCGAACCGTTACTGCCGGGTGTATCCGATGCGGCCGTTCGCGTGGTCCTTGTCCTGAATCGGACAGGGTTTGGCGGACCTCTTGACCAGGTGGTCTGTTCTTGCCGAAGGTGAACAAGCAGCGACAACGTTGTCAGGAGGCGGCCTTTCCCATGCCCGCAAGCACTTCGACCCGCATCGCCGGGTTGCTCATCGCGCTCACCGTCCCCGCCGGGCTGCTCACGCCCGTCGCGGCTGCGGCGCCCGGTGGCGACCCCGTGGACGCGGTCAACACCTTCATCGGCACCAAGGACGACGGCAACACCTTCCCCGGCGCCTCGGCCCCGTTCGGGATGACACAGGTCAGCCCGATCTCGTCGCATTACGCCGGCTACCGCTACGACGACACCGCGATCCGCGGCTTCGGGCATTTCTTCCTGTCCGGCGCGGGCTGCTGGGAGCAGGGCGGTCTCGTGTCGTCCCTGCCCACGACCGGTTCGGTCGGGCCCGGCGCGGCGTTCGACACGACCAAGGCCGACACCTTCGACCACAAGAAGTACGCCTCGCCGTACACACACGAGGGCGAGGTCGGTAAGCCCGGCTACTACAAGGTGCGGCTCACCGGCTACGGCGGCGTCGACGCGGAGACCACCGCGACCACGCGGACCGGGGTCGAGCGGTACACCTTCGCGAAATCGGGCGACGCGAACGTTTTCGTCAACGTCGGACAGGCCAACGACAAGGAACCCGTGACGGCGAGCCAGATCCGCGTCGTCGGGGACCGGACGGTCGAAGGCATGGTGGAGTCGCAGGCGTTCTGCGGCGGGAAACCGTACAAGACCTGGTTCACCACGACGTTCGACAAGCCGTTCAAATCCTTCGGCACGTGGTCGCCCGCCGGCGGCACCCCCGGCTCGAAGGAGTCCGCTGGCGGCGAGGGCCTGCGCGGTGCTTGGCTGACCTTCGGCGGCGGACAGGTCACCGCCACGACGGCGATCTCCCATGTGGACGCTTTCGGCGCCAAGCTCAACCTGGCCTCGGAGAAGGGCCGTTCGTTCGACGCGGTCCGCGACGGCGCCCAGCGTGCCTGGCGCAAGGAACTGTCCTCGGTGGACATCAAGGGCGGGGCGAAGGACGACCGCACGGTGTTCTACACCTCGCTCTACCACGCGCTGCTGCAGCCGCTGACCGGCAACGACGCCGACGGCCGGTATCGGGGGTTCGACGACAAGATCCATCGCGCGCTGGGCTGGACGTACTACGAGTTCTTCTCGTTGTGGGACACCTATCGCACGCAGAACCAGTTGCTCGCGCTCTTGCGGCCGTCGCGGGCGAAGGACGTCGCGAAGTCCGTGCTCGCCATTCACGATCAGGGCGGCTGGCTGCCGCGCTGGGCCTACGCCAACCAGGAAACGAACACGATGACCGGCGATCCGGTCACCCCGTTCCTGGTCGACCTGTGGCGCTTCGGCGCGCTGTCCGGGCAGGAGCTCAAGGCGTACCAGGCACTTCTGCAGAACTCGCGGGAGATCCCGCCCGCGTCTTCGCCGTTTCAGGGCCGTGCGGGGAACGCCAGCTATCAGAAGGACGGGTTCGTCCAGTACGACAAGGACTTCCCGAAGAAGGGGCAGGACACCGACCCGGATCACGGCGCTTCGGCGACCTTGGAATACGCGCTCGCTGATTGCTCGCTGTCGATCATGGCCGCCGGTCTCGGCAAGAAGGACGACGCGAAGGCCTTGGCGGAGAAGGGACGCAGCTATCGCACGCTGTGGGACTCGTCGGTGACCGACCGCGGCTTCACCGGTTTCTACCGGCCCAAGCTCGAAGGCGGCGAGTGGTTCAGCCCGGTGGGCAAGCCGTTCAACCCGCAGAGCCAGGACGGGTTCCACGAGGGCACGTCGTGGCAGTACCAATGGCTGACCCAGCAGGACGTCCCCGGTCTCGTCGACCGCATGGGCGGCAAGGAGAACGTCGGCAAGCGGCTCGACGACTTCTTCGCCTATGGGGACCTGGTCAAGGATCCGGCGAAGACCGTGCGCGAGGAATGGGTCGTCGGCCCGTACAACTACTACAACCAGTTCCGCTACAACCCGAACAACGAGCCGGATCTGCATTCGCCCTGGATGTACACGCTGACCGGGCAGCCGTGGAAGACCTCGGCCGTCGTCCGCGCGGCGCACACGTTGTTCACCAACGCGCCCAACGGTGTCACCGGCAACGACGACCTCGGGACCATGTCCGCGTGGTACGTCTTCAGCGCGCTCGGCCTGTACCCGGCGGTGCCGGGCACCGGGCAGTTCGTGCTCAACGCGCCGCGGTTCGAGAAGTCCGTGGTGCGGCTGGAGAACGGCCGCGACATCACGATCAAGGCCGCGGGCGCGGATCCGTCGAAGCTCCAGTACGTCCAAGGACTGGGATCCGGTTCGCAGCGGGCTTATGTCGGGCTGGAACAGCTGACGCGAGGGACCACTTTGGACTTCAAGCTCACCGAAGACGCCGCGAAGGCGACGTGGGCGACCGGTCCCGAAGGGGCGCCGAAGTCGCCCTGCGCCGGGTGATCCGAGTGGTTTAGACCGGTTCGCACCGGGGGTCGTGAGGAGCATCACGGCCCCCGGTGTTCCGGTGAGGGCCGTCACGCCTCACACTGGTATTACCACGTCCGACAGCGCTGTTGACGTCCCTGGCGAGTCCGCCTTGGACAGTGCTCGTCGGACGTAGTCATGTGAACACACGTAGTGGTGAGACCCCACAGGAGGAGAAAGTGTCCAGCAAGGCCGCTCTAGTATTCCGCGTGGCCGCGGTAGCCGAAGCCCTCTCCTGGGCCGGGCTGCTGGTCGGGATGTTCCTCAAGTACGCCGTCGAGCTCGGCGAGGGCGGCGTTCCCGTCCTCGGCATGGTGCACGGCGTCGTCTTCGTCCTCTACGTGCTGGTCTCCCTCTCCGTGGCGAAGCCGCTCGGCTGGCGCCCGAAGACCCTGATCCTCGCGCTGCTCTCCAGCATCCCGCCGCTGTTCACCTGGCTGTTCGAGTCCTGGGCGCTGCGCAACGGCAAGCTCGACGGCCCGCAGCGGCTGTCGCACGGCGGTGTCGGCCTGTTCGACCGGACCCCGGAACCCGCCGCCGTCTGATCTTTCCTTGATCGCGTGAAGGCCCCCTTTCCTCGGCTCAACCGAGGGAAAGGGGCCTTCACGCGCTTGCGGGGCTATTCGGTGAAGTCGCCGGTGGCCTTGCGGACCTTGGTGAGCAGGTCGGTCAGCTGCTCGGTCTGCTTGCCGGTGAGCCCGGTCAGCCCGAAGTCGATCTCGGTGACCGCCTTCGTGGCCTCTTCGCGGCGTGCGCGGCCTTCGTCGGTGATCTCGACCAAGGTGGTCCGGCGGTCGGTCGGATGCGGTACGCGCTTGACCAGCCCGTCCTTCTCCAGCCTGTCGACGATGTTGGTGACGCTCGTCGGATGCAGCTGCAGCCGCTCGCCCATCACGCGCATCGGCAGGTGGGAGGCGCGGGCGAAGGTCAGCAGGACCAGCGCCTCGTACCGGGCGAAGGTCAGCCCGTGCGGCTTGAGCGCCCCGTCCACCGCGGACTGGATGATCTGCTGCACGCGCATGATCCCGGTCACCGCGGCCATGGTTTCGGACGGCCCGATGCGGGCCTCCCACAGCTGCGCCGCGCGGGCGATCGGGTCGAACGGCAACGGACGGCTCATGGCGATCGAAGTTACCAGCGGGTACCCGTGCCATGCCGCACGACCGGGTGTTATGCGTGGGAAAAGTGTCTGAACGAGGAGCAGAAGATGATCGTGGCCTTCAGTGTCAGCCCGTCCGCGACCGAGGAAGACGGCGGTGTCAGCGAAGCCGTCGCCCGTGCGGTGAAAGTGGTGCGCGAGTCCGGCCTGGCGAATTCGACCAACGCGATGTTCACCAACATCGAGGGTGACAGCTGGGATCAGGTCATGGACGTCGTCAAGCGGGCCGTCGAGGCCGCGGGTGAAGGTTCGTCACGGGTCGGTCTGGTGCTCAAGGCCGACATCCGGCCGGGCTACGAAGGCCAGCTGACCGCCAAGGTGGAGCGCGTCGAGAAGCACCTGGGCGACTAGGTCAGCGCTTCGTCATGGCAGCGGCGGGGTGAGGGAGAGCAACCACAGCTTGTCCTTGACCGCGACCGCCACCGGATAGCCGAACGCGCTGCCGTCGGCCAGTTTCCCGCTGACGGTCGCCGAAGTCGGCGCGAGGTCGTCCGGTGCGAACTTCACCGTGACGTCGTGGAAACCGCGGCCGGCCAGCGCGTCGACATAGGACTTCGCGAAGTCGCCCGCCGACGCGGGCGGATAGTCGACGAGCTCGGAGAAGGCCTCGGCGTCGTGCTCGTTGAGCGCGGCGGTGAGGTCCTCTCGAAGCTTTCCCGGGCTTTCGACGCCGGGGTCGGGCTGATGGGCGATCAGCACGGTGATGACGCTCACCCAGGTGACGGCGATGGCTATCGCGACGGCCACGGTGGCCGTCCGGCGTGTCGGAATGTCGATCACCTCCTCGCAGCGAGCCTGCCGGACCGGGACCGTCCTGCCAAGCGGGCACCCGGGGGCATGCGGTGAAACGCTCGGGTATGCGTGCCAGGATGGAACCGTGACACACCCACGCGGATCAGCAGCGAAGACGGCGGCCCTTTCCGCCGCGCTTTCCGGCGCGGTCGACCTTTCCGCGCTCAAGGCGCGTGCCGAGGCGCCCCAGAAACAGCCTCCCGCCCCACCGAGGGCTCCCGCGGCCGATGGCGCCGCATCGGCCGGTGCGGCGCCATCGGCCGGTGCCGTGATCGAGGTCACCGAAGCCACTTTCCAGACCGATGTCGTCGAGCGATCCATGCAGCAGCTGGTGGTCGTCGACCTGTGGGCCGAATGGTGCGGGCCCTGCAAGCAGCTCAGCCCGGTGCTGGAGCGCCTCGCCGCCGAGTCCGGCGGTGCCTGGGTGCTCGCCAAGGTGGACGTCGACGCCAACCCGCGCATCGCGCAGCTCTTCGGCGCGCAGTCGATCCCGACGATCATCGCCATCGGCGGCGGCCAGCCGGTCGACGCGTTCTCGGGCGCGCTGCCCGAACCCGAGATCCGCAAGTGGCTCGGTTCGCTGCTCGACGCGCTGCGCGACCGGCTGCCCGGCATCAAGGCCGCCGAGGAGAACGGCGGCGGTGTCGAGGTCCCGGAGGACGTGCGGTTCACCGAGGCCGAAGAGGCCTTCGAACGCGGTGACTTCGCCGCGGCGCAGGCCGCCTACGAACGCATCCTCGACGTCGAGCCCGCGAACGAAGACGCCAAGACCGCGCTCGCGCAGGTCAAGTTCACCGCCCGCGCCGAGGCCGCCGGCCCGGACGCGATCGCGAAGGCCGACGCCGAACCGGCCGACCTCGACGCCCAGCTCGCCGCGGCCGACCTCGAAGTCGCCGGGCAGGAGCCCGAAGCGGGCTTCGCGCGGCTGATCGCGGCCGTGCGGCGTACCGCGGGCGACGACCGCAACAAGGTGCGGGAGCACCTGGTGGCGCTGTTCGAGCTGTTCGACTCGGCGGACGAGCGGGTCATGAAGGCGCGGCGGGACCTGGCCAGCGCGCTGTACTGAGGCGGGCACGCACGTACTTGTCGGTCGTGCAACCCCGGATGAAATGAAAGTCCCGTTCATTGCAAAATTTGCAATGAACGGGACTTTCATTTCACTTCAGGGAGCCATGACCGGACCGGTCACGATCAGCCGTACTGCGTCGAGCACACCGAGGAGCTCTCCAGGTAGCCCTTCCGCAGCGCCTCGATCCGCTCGAAACCGTTCTCCACGCGCTTGCCGTTGACGTCGGCCGAGACCAGGCTCTCCGGGCTCAGCAGGTCCGAGATGGCCTCGTCGAGGTCACCGGCGGAAAGGCGCAGCGTCGCGCCGGGTACCGAGCTGGCCTTCGCCCACGCGCCGACCAGGCACGCGGTGCGCAGTCCCGCGTTCGCGTTGTCGATCGACGCGCCGACACCCTTCTGGATGCCCATCGCGTAGCGGGACGCGATTTCCGAGAACGCGGCGAAGTCGCCCTTGCCCTCGCTGTGCCCGCTTTCCCATTCCGCCTGCTGGTCGACCGGCTGGGCGAGTTCGCGCAGCTTGGCCATGTCGATGCTGACGGTGTTGTTCGACGGGCAGTACGACGCGGGCGGGGTGCTGGGGCCGCCGGAGCAGCTGCCGTTGCCGTCTTCGGTGATCTCCGGGCCCGGGACGCCGGCGCCCTTGAAGGCGTCGTCGAGGCTCTTCTTCAGGATCCCGATGATCTCGGCGTCGAGCTTCGCGTCGCCCTTGCCCTTGTCACCCTTGTCGAACGGGCGCTCGGTGATCCGCGCCTTGATGTTCTCCTCGTTCATCGCGGCGCATTCCTTCGGGCCCTTCTCGAACCCGACCTGGAACGCGTACGTGCGGTCGAACGCCGTGCCGTGCGCGCCCTGTTTGGTCGCGCTGGTGCCCGCCTGGTCGCGGATCAGGAACAGCGACGCCATGACCTGGTTGAGGCCCTCGGAGGTTGAGACGCGGTAGAACTTGCTCTTGTCCTCGGCGACCCAGCGGAAGTAGCCGCCCGCGAAGCAGTCGGCCTGCTGTTCCTTGACGATCGACGGGGTGTTCTTCTTGATGCTGGCCTTCTCGCCGAGCCGGTACTGCACGGCGTGCCCGAGTTCGTGCGCGAGCACGACGGCGCTCGCCATCTTCCCGAACCGCTCGCGCAGCATCGGCAGCAGCACGCCGCGGTCCCACGCCACCGAGTCGTCCGGCGGGCAGTAGAAGGCGTTGATGAGGCCCTTGACGCTGCCGCATTTGGTGTCTTCGTCGTCGGTCCGCGCGCTGTAGGACAGCAGCGACTTCAGCGGCTCGTACTGCTGGCCGAAGTCGCGCGGCATGACCTCGGTCCAGTAGGTCTGCGCGTCGGCGATCGCGGCGATGGCGAGCTGGTCGTCTTCGGAGCCGTCCTCGTTGCGGACCTGCAGGTCCGGCTTGGGGGCGTCCGGCTTCAGCCCGCTTTCGAAATGCGTGATCGGCAGCCCGGCGACGTCACCGGCGCCCGGCTGGCTGCCTTCCTTGCCCGCCGTCGAGCTTCCCTTGTCGTTGCACGCGCTCAGCCCGAGGGCCAGCGCCACCACGACCGCGATCAGAGCCGGGCGGCGAAAGCCCCGCACTCCCCCTTGGATCATGTTCACTCGCTTGTCGTCAGGGCCCCGACCGGGCCGCGTAAACCGGCAAGCAGGGACCCTACCCAGCGCTTATGGCCCGCGTGCAGGTAATCCCCGAAGTGGGTCTTGAGCGGGGTGGGGGCGGTCCCGATATGGTCGCTCCTCATGAGAGCAGTCCGCCGGTTCACCGTCCGCGCGAGCCTGCCGGAGTCGCTCTCCGGCCTCGGTGACCTCGCCACGAATCTGCGCTGGACCTGGCACCCGCCGACCCGCGATTTGTTCGCGTCGATGGACGCGGAGCTGTTCAACCGCGTCCGCGACCCCCTTCGGATGCTCACCGCGCTGCCCCCGGCCCGGCTCGACGAGCTGGCCGTCGACGACGACTTCCTCGCCCGCGCGCGCGAAGCCGTCGCCGATCTGGAGCGCTACCTCGCCGAGCCGCGCTGGTACCAGAAGCAGGACGACCCCGATCTCCCGCCCGCCGTCGCGTACTTCTCGATGGAGTTCGGCGTCACCGAGGCGCTGCCGAACTACTCAGGCGGTCTGGGCGTGCTCGCCGGGGACCACCTCAAAGCGGCGTCGGACCTCGGCGTGCCGATGGTCGGCGTCGGGCTGCTCTACCGGGCCGGGTACTTCCGGCAGGCGCTGTCGCTCGACGGCTGGCAGGTCGAGCACTACCCGGTCATCGACCCCAACGCCTTCCCGCTGGAACTGCTGACCGACGGCGGCGAGCCGGTGCTGGTGAAGGTCGCGATGCCCGCCGGGCGGACGCTGCACGCGCAGATCTGGAAGGCCCGCGTCGGCCGGATCCCGTTGCTGCTGCTGGACACCGACACCGAGGCCAACGACGAGGACCTGCGCGCCGTCACCGACAGGCTCTACGGCGGCGACGCCGACCACCGCATCCGCCAGGAGATCCTGTCCGGGATCGGCGGCTTCCGCGCGGTGCGGCGCTACTGCGAGCTGACCGGGCATCCGCAGCCGAAGGTGTTCCACACGAACGAAGGCCACGCCGGTTTCCTCGGGCTGGAACGCGCCCGCGAGATCATCCAGGCCGACGGGCTGGCGTTCGACGAGGCGTTGCCCGCCGTCCGCGCCGGGACCGTGTTCACCACGCACACGCCGGTCAGCGCCGGGATCGACCGGTTCCCCGTCGACCTCGTCCAGCGGTACTTCACCGACGGCAGGCTGGTTCCGGACGTCGACCCGCGCCGGGTGCTCGCGCTCGGCGCGGAGGACAACCCCGGCCTGTTCAACATGGCGCACATGGGACTGCGGCTCGCGCAGCGCGCGAACGGCGTCTCGGCGCTGCACGGCCGGGTGTCGCGGCGGATGTTCTCCCGGCTGTGGCCCGGATTCGACTTCGACGAGGTGCCCGTCTCCTCGGTCACCAACGGCGTCCACGGGCCCACCTGGGTGGCGCGCGAACTGAGTGCGCTGCTCGGGCGCAACCACGAGGAACTGGGCCTCGACGGCACCCAGGGCAGGCCGCTGCGGGACGGCGTCAGCGACGAGCAGCTGTGGGGGCTGCGGCGGGAACTGCGGGAGAAGCTGGTCGCCGAGGTGCGGCGGCGGGTGCGGGCCGCGTGGATGCAGCGCGGCGCGTCCGCGCTCGAACTCGGCTGGACCGACACGGTCTTCGACCCGGACGTGCTGACCGTCGGCTTCGCGCGCCGCGTGCCGACGTACAAGCGGCTGACCCTGATGCTGCGCGACCCGGAACGCCTGCGCGCGCTGCTGCTGGACGAACGGCGCCCGATCCAGCTCGTCGTCGCGGGCAAGTCGCATCCGGCGGACGAGGGCGGCAAGCAGCTGATCCAGCAGATCGTCCGGTTCGTCGACGATCCCGAGGTCCGGCGCAGGATCGTCTTCCTGCCGGACTACGACATGTCCATGGCGCGCTACCTCTACCGCGGCTGCGACGTCTGGCTGAACACTCCGGTCCGGCAGCTGGAGGCGTGCGGGACATCGGGGATGAAGTCCGCGCTCAACGGCGGCCTCAACCTCTCCATCCGCGACGGCTGGTGGGACGAGTGCTACGACGGCAGCAACGGCTGGGCGATCCCGACCGCGGACGGCGTCACCGACCCGCTGCGCCGTGACGAACTGGAGGCCGCGGCGCTCTACGACCTGCTGGGCCACCAGATCGCACCGCTGTTCTACGACCGCGACGCCGAGGGCGTGCCCGGCGGCTGGCTGTCGATGGTGTGGCACACGCTGGAGACCCTCGGGCCGCGCGTGCAGGCCGCGCGCATGGTGCGGGAATACGTCGAATCGGGCTACCTGCCCGCCTCGCGGATGGTCGCGGAGGCGACGGGAGACGGGTACTGCGGCGCGCTTTCGCTGGCCGACTACCGGACCAAACTGGACGTTTCCTGGCCACGGGTGCGGATCTTCGACACCGAACTGCTCGTCGAAGACGCCGCGCCGATGGTCACCGGCACCGAGGTGACCATCCGGGCGCGGATCGACCTCGCCGGCCTCGAACCGTCCGAAGTGGACGTCCAGGCCGTCGTCGGGAAGGTGGGCGACGGGGACGAGCTGAGCGATCCCGTCACCGTCCCGATGTCCGGTGACGGGATCGGCGCGTTCGCGGCGCGGCTGAAGCTGCCGCATCCGGGCTCGATCGGCTACACCGTCCGAGTGCTGCCGAAACACCGCTTGCTGGCCACCCCGGCGGAACTCGCCAGGGTGGTCCACGCGTAAATCCCTGCCACCGGCGTTTGTCAAGCCGGTGCCGAACAAAGGAAATCCCTGATCTTCGATTTCCTCCGAACAATGATGGACAAGCAGGTGAAATACACTTTGCCGGGCCGATCCTGAAATACGGAGGAATGGTGGCTTCGGCGAAGGAAACGAAAGCGTCGCGCAGGGCCAAGGACCGGCTGCACCATATCCACGCCCGAGCCGGGATCCAACAGGACGGGCTGCGCCGTGCCCTGGGGCCGGAATTGCGTGCCATCTGGGGGATCGCGGAGGACGCCGAACCCGGCCGGGTGCGCGAGATCGTCCTTTTACGGCTGAATCGCGTTCTCGAGCGATTCGCCGATCCGCTCATGCCCGAGATCGTCTGGACCGCCTACAACCTCGGCGTCGATCCGGTGAACGGCGGGGCGGGCATGGTCGGCCGGATCAGGACCATGGTCGGCCGCGGCCGGGTGGCGGTTTCCGAGCGGACCTGCACCCGGCGGTTCTACGACTTCCTGGGGAGCGTCAAGAACAGCCTGGACGGCTTCCAGGAAGACCTCACCGGCGAAGACTTCAGGCTCGCCTCGCGGTGGATCACCGGCAACGTCCGTCCGGAGCGGGAGGACCCCGCCGGCGGGCTGCGCGAACCCGTCCCCTCGGTCATGCGGATGTTCCTCGACGGCACGGTGTGGGGCCCGGCGGACGAGGCGGGCGCGCCGCTCCCCGCCCGGCTCGGCACGCACGGCGACTGGCTCTGCGTCTTCACCGACGAGCGCCTGCTGGCCGAGTACCGCGCGGTCACCGGCGCGGGCTGGGTGCGGGTCCGTCACCGGACCGGCCGCGAGGTCGTGCTCGCGGCCGCCGGGCGTGACGTGGCGACGGGTGTCCTGGTCAACCCCCGGCCGGTGCGCGGCGCCGGGATCCACGCGGCCCTTCCGCTTTCACCGGACTCGATCGCCCGGCTGGCCGTCCGGCGGTAGGCGTCACGGGACGGCGGGGGTGCCGCCCTCCCGGACCGGAAGGCCGGCCGAACGCCAGGCGCGGAACCCGCCTTCGAGGTCGGTCGCGCCCGGCAGGCCGAGCCGTCGCAGGTCGGCGGCGGCCAGGCTCGACGAATACCCCTCGTTGCACACGACGATCACCGTCGAGTCCGGTCGCACCTCCGGCAGCCGCCATTCGCTGTCCGGCGCGAGCCGCCACTCGAGGTGGATCCGCTCGACGACCACCGAACCGGGGATCTCGCCCTCTTCGAGCCGGTTGACGTGCGGGCGGATGTCCACGATCAGGGCACCGTCACGCTGCAGCCGTTGTGCCTGCCCGGGCTCCGCCCGGTCCAGTCCGGACCGGGCGGCGGCCAGCAGGTCGTCGATCGCGCTCATCGGCCCAGTATCGGGGCCAGCGAGGGGATCTCGGCGGGGACGTCGGCGAGCGTGCCGTATTCGCGGGTCGCGACCAGCGGCGGCGAGTAGGCGTGGACGCTGGCGGCGGGCTCGGTGCCGATGCCGGTCACCTGGTGCGCGCGCCCCGCGCCGAAGCCGATGCCCTCGCCCGCGACGTGCGTGCGGCGCCGGACCGGGCCGCCGGGGTAGCGATACTCCTCGCCGAGTTCGCCCTGCAGCACGGTGAACGAGCCGGACGCGCCACCGTGGTCGTGCGGTTTGGTCTGCTGGCCGGGCAGCCAGGACAGCAGCCACAGCTCGACGCCGTCGGTCAGCGCGAGCCGAGCCCACCAGCGGTGGTCCTCGTCGAAGCGCAGCAGGCCGCGCAGGCCCGCGGTCAGTTCGGTGGTGACGGTGGAGGTCAGGTCTGCCAGCTCCCGCGGCGTCCAGAGCAGGCGCTCGGGGTGCAGCAGCTCCGGGAGCAGCGGGTCGATCAGCTGCGGATGGATCTCGAAGTCCTGGCGGGGCGAGACGGACGTGGTCAACTTGGGGCTCCTCGTGAGGGATCGCGGGCTCGGAAACAAGGCCGAACGCGGCGCGACACGGGTGCCGGTAAAGAGAGCGGGACTCAGCCGTGTCGCGCGGTGGTACACCCGGACGAGGCGACGAGGAGCAGGTCGATGGTGCGACGGCGCCAGAAAGAGCCCCCGATGACGGGGAAGGCGGCGGCCACGGACCTGATCACGTCTTCGATGCTGCCACAGCCCGCGCTCCGGCGGTTACTCCGGAGAGCTCCGTCCCACTCCCTGGACCAGCCGCTTTCTCCCGACCGGCGGCCCGGTGCACACGCGCGCGCGTGTGCGGACACAATGGGCTCGTGAGCGAGCCGATCCAGCCCAGCGAACTTGACGACCTCGTGGTGAGGATGACCGGTGTCGGGGTCCGCCGAACAGGCAACGACCTCCTCGCCGACCTCGACTGGAGCGTGGAACTGGACGAGCGCTGGGTGGTGCTCGGCCCGAACGGCGCGGGCAAGACCACCCTGCTCCGGCTGGCCGCGGCCGAACTCCACCCGACCTCGGGAACGGTCGACCTGCTCGGCGACCGGATCGGCAAGGTCAACATCTTCGAACTGCGCCCGCGGATCGGGTTCACCTCCGCCGCGATCGCCCAGCGGGTGCCGGGCGAGGAGCGCGTCGTCGACGTCGTGGTGAGTGCCGGGTACGCCGTCGTCGGCCGCTGGCGTGAGGAATACGACAGTCTCGACACCGACCGCGCCCGCGAACTGCTGGCCGCGCTGGGCATCCCGCACCTGGCCGAGCGCACCTTCGGCACGCTTTCCGAAGGCGAGCGCAAGCGGACCCTGATCGCGCGGTCGCTGATGACCGACCCGGAGATGCTGCTGCTCGACGAGCCCGCCGCCGGACTCGACCTCGGCGGCCGCGAGGACCTCGTCGCGCGCCTGTCCGAGCTGGCCCTCGACCCGGAGGCCCCGGCGATGGTGCTCGTCACCCATCACGTGGAAGAAATCCCGCCGGGCTTCACCCACGCGCTGCTGCTGCGTGACGGCCGCGCGGTCGCTTCGGGCCTCGTCGACGACGTCGTGACCAGCGACAACCTGTCCAAGACGTTCGACCAGGACCTCCTGCTCGAACGGTCCGGTGATCGCTTCTTCGCCCGTCGCCGCTAACGGGTCGTACTGACCGGTAGCCTGCAATCTGTCTTGGACGGTTAAGGAGGACGGCGTGGGAGAGTTCGTAAGCCTGGAGGTCGAAGGCGGGGTCGGCACGATCCGGCTGGACCGCCCGCCGGTCAACGCGCTGAACAACCAGGTGCAGGCCGAGCTCGCCGAGGCGGCCCGCGAGGCCTCCGAGCGCGACGACGTGCGCGCCGTGATCCTGTACGGCGGCGAGAAGACCTTCGCGGGTGGCGCGGACATCAAGGAGATGGCCGAGCGCACCTACCCCGAGATCGCGAAGTTCGGCGCGGCGCTGACGGCGTCGCTGGCCACCATCGCGAACATCCCGAAGCCGGTCGTCGCGGCCATCACCGGCTACGCGCTGGGCGGCGGCCTCGAACTCGCGCTGACCGCGGACCGCCGGATCGCCGGCGACAACGTCAAGGTCGGCCAGCCGGAGATCCAGCTCGGCGTCATCCCCGGTGCCGGTGGCACGCAGCGCCTCGCGCGGCTCATCGGCCCGAGCAAGACCAAGGACCTCGTGTTCACCGGCCGGTTCGTGAAGGCCGAAGAGGCGCTGGCGCTGGGCATCCTCGACGAGGTCGTCGCGCCGGACGACGTCTACGCCGCCGCGCACAAGTGGGCCGCCCAGTTCGCGAACGGCCCGGCCGTGGCGTTGCGCGCGGCGAAGGCCGCGATCGACGGCGGTCTCGACACCGACCTCGCGAGCGGCCTCAAGCTCGAATCCCACCTCTTCGCCGCGCTGTGGGCGACCGAGGACCAGCGCAACGGCATGAAGTCGTTCATCGAGAACGGCCCTGGCAAGGCCACCTTCGAGGGGAAGTAAGCACGTGACCCAGGTGAACGACCCGGCGCCGAACCCGCACGCCACCGCCGAAGAGGTCAAGGCCGCCTTCGCCGACCCCAAGCTCGCCAACGTGCTCTACCACGACTGGGAAGCCGGGACCTACGACGAGAAGTGGTCCATTTCCTACGACGAGCGCTGCATCTCCTACGCGACCGACGTGTTCAACGCCGTCGCCGGTGACGACGACGGCCAGCCGTACCCGACCGCGATGGAACTGGGCAGCGGCACCGGTTTCTTCCTGCTGAACCTGATGCAGGGCGGCGTGATCAAGAAGGGGTCGGTCACCGACCTCTCGCCGGGCATGGTCCAGGTCGCGCTGCGCAACGCCGAGAACCTCGGCCTCGACGTCGACGGCCGGGTCGCCGACGCGGAGCGCATTCCCTACGAGGACAACAGTTTCGACCTCGTCGTCGGGCACGCGGTGCTGCACCACATCCCGGACGTCCGCGCGGCGTTCGCCGAGGTGCTGCGGGTGCTCAAGCCGGGCGGCCGGTTCGTCTTCGCGGGCGAGCCGACGAAGGTCGGCGACCTCTACGCGCGCAAGCTCGGCCAGTTCACGTGGTACCTCACCACCAACCTGACCAAGCTCCCGGTGCTCAACGGCTGGCGCCGCCCCCAGGAGGAACTCGACGAGTCCTCCCGCGCGGCCGCGCTGGAGGCCGTGGTCGACATCCACACGTTCGATCCGTCGGAACTCGAGCTGATGGCTCGCGGCGCCGGGGCGCAGGACGTCCGCGCGGTCACCGAAGAGTTCGCCGCCGCGCTCGCGGGCTGGCCGATCCGGACCTTCGAAGCCGCCGTGCCGCAGGAGAAACTGACCCTGCGCTGGCGTCTGTTCGCGTACCGGCTGTGGCTGCGGCTGTCCGCTTTGGACAAGAAGCTGCTCGCCAAGGTGCTGCCGCGCGAGCTGTTCTACAACGTGATGATCACCGGTACCAAGCGTTCCTAGGTGCCTTACGCGTTCACTCTCGACGACGTCGCCTTCCTGCGCTCCGGCGCGGGAAGCGCGGCGCTCGCCGAATGCTCGTCCCTGCCGCTGACCGACAAGACCCGCATCGCCGACGTCGCCGCCGTGCGCCGGATCGCCCCGGAGCACGCGGCCGCGGTGCTGGAAACTGTGGTGCTGCGGCGGAAGTCGTCGTCCAAACTGGACTCCGCGGGCTCGTGGCTGTTCACCGGTGACGCCCTCCAGCAGGCCAGTGCCACTGCGGTCGCCCGGCACCGGGCCTCGCGGCTGACGGGCCGGGACGTCCACGACGTGACGTGTTCCGTCGGCGCGGACCTGATCGAGATCGCCCGTGTCGCCTCCCGTTCGCTGGGCTCGGATCTGGACGAGGTCCGGCTGGCGATGGCGCGGCACAATTCACTCGAGGCCGGTGTCGCGCCGGTGCTGGTGCGGGCGGACGCGTTGCGGCCGGTCAGCCGCTCCTCGGTCGTCGTCGCCGATCCCGCCCGCCGCGACTCGGCCGGACGGCGGGCATGGAGACCCGCGGACTTCCTGCCACCGCTGGACGGCCTGGTCGAGGCGTACGCGGGCCGCGAGCTGTCGGTCAAATGCGCGCCGGGGCTCGATTTCTCCATCGCGCCGTGGGCGGACGAGGTCGAACTGGTCTCTTTGGACGGTCAGGTCCGCGAGGCGTGCCTGTGGCGCGGAGTGGGCTCCACCGTGTCCCGGCGCGCGACGGTGTTGCGTTCGGACGGTACACAGTGGACGATCACCGACGCCGATCCCGACGAGATCCCCGTGCGCGAGCCGGGTGAATGGATCATCGATCCCGACGGCGCCGTCGTGCGGGCCGGGCTGGTGCGGCATTACGCCGCGCGGCACGGTCTTTGGCAGCTCGACGAACGCATCGCGTACCTGACCGGAGACGTCCCGCCGCCGGGAATCCGGGCGTTCCGGGTGTTCGAGCACGGACCGTACAGTGAGAAGAATCTTCGTGTACTGCTGAAAAAACACGATATCGGGCGGCTCGAGATCCTCGTCCGCGGTCTCGACATAGATCCGGATGCCTTGCGGCGCAAGCTGAAACCGCGCGGTGGTGAAGAAGCTACTTTGGTACTGACCAGAATCGGCCGTTCTGGAGTAGCGTTCCTGTGCCGCGCACAGCTGACGTGAGGAGTATTTCGTGAGCCGATTCACCGGTCTGCTGAAACTGGCCGCCGCCGCGGCCGCCGGAGCCGTCCTCGCGGGCGGAGCCACCGCCGTCGCGAACCAGGACGACGCCGACTGGCGTCGAGGCCACGAGCCCGCCAACATCGGTCAGGTCAAACTGGACGTCAAGGCCTATTACGGCGACGTCGTCGGCCCCGACGGCAAACACGGCTACTCGGAGAACAGCAGGTTCGTCTCCGACACCAAACGCCAGGTCTCGGACGCCAAGCGCTACCTCACGCGGCGGCTGGACCGCGGCGTCAAGAACCCCGCCGTCGTGTTCGATGTGGACGACACCGCCGAGGTCACCTACGGCTGGGAGGTCGACAACGACTTCGGCTTCGACCCGGTGAAGCAGCAGGAAGCGATCGACAAGGGCACGTTCGTCGCGAACAAGCCGGTGCTGGAACTGGCGAACTGGGCGGCGCAGCACGGCGTCAAGGTCTACTTCCTGACCGGCCGCAACGAGTTCCAGGGCCCGCAGTCGCTCAAGAACCTCGCGAACGAGGGCTACCCTGCCCCGGCGGGCGCGTTCTTCAAGCCGAAGACCACCGCGCCCGCGTACCTGCCGTGCGGGCTCACCTGCACCACCGTCCAGTACAAGGCGGGCACGCGGAAGCACATCGCCTCGACCGGCGCGACCATCCTCGCCAACTTCGGTGACCAGTTCAGCGACCTCGAAGGCGGCTACGCGGAGTTCCCGGTCAAGCTGCCGAACCCGATGTACTACCTGCCCTGAGGGGAATATCCGCGGCCGCGGCGTTGCTGTGCCCGGTATCGGAAACCCCCGAGGGAGCTGATCCATGCCTGACAAGAAGGTGCTGAAGCCCAGCGCGTCCCACCCGATCACCGTGTCGCCGAACAAGGGACGCGTGGTCGTCACGGTCGGCGGGAAGGTCGTGGCGGACAGCGCGAACGCGCTCACGCTGCAGGAGGCGAACTACCCGCCTGCGCAGTACATCCCGCGTGCCGACGTCGACTTCGACGTGCTGGAACGGACGGACCATTCGACGTACTGCCCGTTCAAGGGCGACGCGTCCTACTACAGCATCCGCACCGGCGACGGCGTCGCCGAGAACGCCGTCTGGACCTACGAGGCGCCGCACGACGCTGTCGCCGAGATCAAGGACCACGTCGCGTTCTACCCGTCGAAGGTGGACGCGATCGACGAGCGCTGACCCCGCTTACGCGCGCTATGAAAGGCCCGTTACTTGCAAATTTTGCAAGTAACGGGCCTTTCATAGCGCGTGAGGGGGTTCTTTCAGGTCGCGGGGTGGTGGTTGATCCGGTCGGCGTCCGCGGCGAGTGAGGTGTCGGGTTCGATCCGCCAGGCCTCCAGGCCAGGCGCCTTGAGAAGCGCGTCGATCAGACCCTCCTCGCCCGCGACGAGGGTCGAATCGAAGTCGATCTCGGTGGCCACGCACCACGCGCGGTCGTCCGGCCAGAACAGGTTGGGCGACTGCGCCTCGAACCAGTTCGGCCGCGGCCGCCAGCCGAGTTCCGTCGCCGAGGCCAGCGGCCCACCGAACACCAGGTAGTCGCGGCCGGGATGCCGCAGGCGCGGGGCGTCGAGGTGCTCGCGGGACAAAGTCGCCTCGTCGGCCCAGCCGTAACCGTCCCAAAGGCAGAACCAGGTCTCCGAAGTGGAGGTGTGGTCGCCGAGGACGGCCAGCAGCGCGGTGAGGCTGTGCGACGGCAGAGTGCCGCGTCCCGGCGGGGAGCCCCGCCAGAGCGAGCCGGTGAGGTTCACCGGATCCGGGGAGCCGACGAGCGCGTGCCACTGCATGGCGCCATGGGCGCGCCGCCCCGTTTCGGCCGCCGCTTCGCGCCAGCTCGCCCAGCCGCCGCGGTCGCGTTCGGCGGGGTGGCAGATCCGGGCGTAGGCGGCGTACCCGTGCGGGACCGTGCGGCAGGCCGCGCCGAAGGTCCCACCGAGCCTGGGGGAGATCCACTCGGCGGGGGACGGGTCGAGCACCGGCCGCAGCACGCTGGCAGTCTTCATCAAGATCAAGTGGAGCGCATCTTGTCGGTGGGCGGGGGCATACTGCCGGACGTGGGTGTTCCGCTGCGTCGGCGATCGGGCCGTTCGGTGTACCGCGAAGCCACGCCGGCCGCGGCGGTGGCAAGCGTGATCGAGAGTGCTTGGACGGGCCGGGTGGGCAGCAGCCGCCCGCTGCGGGTGTTCCCGGACGGCTGTGTGGACCTCGTCTGGGACGGACGCGCGCTCGCCGCGGTCACCTCGGTCCGCGGGGTGCTCCGGCACGACCTGCCCGCGGTGGACTGGACAGTCGGGCTCCGCCTGCGGTGCGGCGTCGGCGGCGCGGTACTGGGCCTGCCGATGACGGACCTGACGGCGAGCGCCACCCCGTTACGCGAACTGTGGGCCGCGAGGGCCCGCCGCGCGGAATCCAGGCTGGCCGAATGCGCGACGCCCGCCGAGGCTCGCTCGGTACTGGAGGCACTGGTCGCCGAAAGGCTCCGGGATGTCGAGCCGGACAGGCTGCCGATCGAAGCCGCCCGCGCGCTGCGTGCGCCCGGCGCTCGCACCGACAGGGTGGCGGCGGCGCTGGGCGTCAGCGAGCGCGGGCTGCGGCGGCACGTGCGGCACGAAGTCGGCGTCGGCCCCAAGGAGCTGCAGCGGGTCCTGCGGTTCCACCGGTTCCTCAAGCGGATCGAGGGTGTGGCGCGAGAGCATGCGTCACTCGCCGGTGTCGCCGCCGATGTGGGGTACGCGGATCAGTCCCATCTCGGACGGGAGTGCCGGCGGCTGTCGGGCGCCTCGCCCGGTGCGCTCGTGCGGTCTTGGGCTGGCCGAAATGTTCCAGACTGAGGCGGTCTGCCGAGGTGAGGATCGGGGAGTGCTCGAACCCTTCCGCGTCACCATCGACATCCGCACCGACGACCTCGACCTCAACGGCCACGTCCGCGGCCCCGCCTACCTCGCGTACGCCGATCACGCGCGCTGGGAATGCGTGTGGGCCGCCGGAGTGGATCCGCTGGCGCTCCAGGCCGGGAACCTCGGCCCGGTCAACCTCGAAACGACGATCCGGTTCCGCCGCGAGCTGCGGGCCCGCGCGCGGATCGACGTCCTGACCCGGTTCACCTGGGAGCCGGGCAAGGTGTCGCGGGTCGTCCAGGAGTTCGTGGCCCCGGACGGCGCCGTGGTGGCCGAGGTGGAGAGTCTTTCCGGACTGCTGGACCTCGAACTGCGGCGCCTGGTCCCGGATCCCGGACGGCACTGGCGGAAGTACGCGGCGCGGCCGGAGATCTTGGGGCTGACGTGATCAGATGATGCCGGTCGCGAGGAAATCCATCTGAGGAGAACGTCGACTGCGACGCCGTCCTTCTTCTCTGGGAGGAGGCGATGCGAGCCTCGGACAGCGAGGAGTCGCCGGTATGGCTGCACGCCGATCTGATGCCCGGCAACCTGCTGGTGGACGGCGACCGGCTTTCCGCGGTGATCGACTTCGGCTGCCTGGGTGTGGGCGATCCGGCCTGTGCTGGGCGTGGACGACGCGACCTGGAGCCGTGGCCGCGGACGGACACTTTCCCAGGCGCTGATCGCACCGCCGCACTATCGGAAGATCAACCCGGCGATGGCGGATAACGCGCGGCACGTGATCCAGGAGGTGACTGTTCGGCCTATGTCCTGAGGTGCATGGTGTTGCGTCGGGGTTGGCCGGTGGGGTCGAGGTAGGCGGGTGCGGTGAATTCGGGGAGTCCGTCTTGGGCGATGGCGACTTTCCATTGGCTGTGGTGGATCAATCGATGGTGCTTGGTGCAGAGCAGGACGAGGTTGTCGATTTTGGTTTCGCCGTGGTGTCGCCAGAAAACGATGTGGTGTGCCGTACAGCGAGGCACGGGCATGTCGCAGCCGGGGAAGGCGCAGCCGCCGTCTCGGATGGTGAGCGCGTATTTCTGAGCAAGGGAAACGGTGCGTTTGGAGCGGCCGATGTCGAGGGGTTCGCCTGCGGTGCCGAGGACTCCGGGCCGGACGCGGGCGTCGCAGGCGAGGATGCGTGCGTCGGTGGCGCTGATCGGCCCGACTAGATCCAAACGAGCTTCACCCAAGTCACTGATCAGGTCCTCGTACGACATGGTGACCAAAATGTGGGTGGCTTCCCCGGCCTGGCCGGGAAGGTTTCGGCTGGTGGTTTTCAACCGCACGTAGTCGGTGAAGGCCTCCCCGTAGCGTTCGTCTTGGGTGCGGGAGTCGCGGACGCCGTCGATGGCTTTGTGGGGTTTGGCCATGGGGTCCAGGTCGGACTTCAATCGTGCGTAGGTTTCCAGGTCGAGGGTGCCTTTGAGGCCGAGGGTGCCGTTGCGGTGTTTGACGAACCGCAGTTCCGGTCGGGTGTCTTTGGGGTTCTCGTCGCGGGGTGCTTTCCCGTCGGGGTCGAGCTTGTTCAGAAGTCTTCGTCCGGCTTGGGCGATCGTGTGAGGCCCGGCGTGCCGGGCCAGATCCACAAGGATTTCTCTCCGCCCCGCACGTCTTCTTCCGGGACGAACGACGGGATGCGGGCGAGGGTGCGGATGATCGCGTCGATCTGCGAGCCACCGATCGCACCCTCACAGGCGGCGTCAGCGGTCAACGGAGCCAGTGGCGGGACCAGATCACCACCCACCGCCACACCGGCGTGCAACGCCAGCACCCGATCAGCACGAGCATCGGCTTCTTTGCCAGTGACGTGGAAGTCCTCGAAAATCATCGCCGACAACGTCGCATGACCCGAACACCCACGAACCCCACGGATATTAATTTCCGCGAGAACCGCGTTCTGCTCAGCATCCAATTGACGCTTCAGAACTTCGAGTTCCTGTTTACGGGCATGCAGCGTCGCGGTATCGACACGCCACCACTCGGTGCGCGTCGTCTGGGGTCTGTTGTCGCTTGCCACGGCATCGACATTACCTGCGTTCGAACACCTGTGCTATAGCATGTTTATGTGACACGGCTTCACTCGATAGGGAGTAAGAATGCGCGGCGAAGCGCCTTTAGGGACGCTTAGGAAGAAGGTGGGTGCGGGACAAGTCGACCTTGTGCTAGCCTCGTCCCCGAGCCCCGTATGGGCCTACGCATGGAGGTAGCGGCTACTCAGCCACCAGAGGTCGGCACACACCGTCTCTCGCATTCACTCATCCCCGCTTCGTGGGATGACGCCTCCATGCGGTGTGCTCGAAAACCCCTGTGTACCAGTGGGTTGCTGTCGTCGTGCCTTCTTCCGGTGGTGGTTCCGCACCCTCCTGTCGACACAGCGACGGGAAAGGACCGCATTGACCGGCTTCAACGACCAGGTGATCGAGGAATTCAGGCGTAACAAGGGAAAGCTCGGCGGCATGTTCGAGGGGTGGGAGCTGATCCTGCTCACCACCATCGGCGCCAAGAGCGGTAAGCGGCGGACGAATCCGTTGGGGTACCTCGAAATCGACGGCAAGACCGTCGTCGTCGCTTCGAACATGGGGGCGCCGAGGCATCCGAACTGGTACTACAACCTTCGGCACGACCATCGGGTCACGATCGAGACGGGGACCGAGAGCTACGAGGCGATCGCGGCCGTTCCGCCGCCGGTTGAGCGCGACGCGTTGTTCGCGAAGGTCGTCGCCGAGGATCCGGGATTCGCCGAGTACCAGGCGAAAACGACGCGGGAGCTGCCCGTGGTGATCCTGCACCGGATCGACGACAGGGTGCGGGGGATGGGGGACTTCGTGGTGGAAGTCCACGACTGGCTCCGGGAGGAGCTCAAGACGTTGCGGGCCGGGGTCGACGACATCGTCGCGGGCCGCGCGGATTCGCTCACCATGGAGAAATCCCTGCGGGCGCACTGTGTTTCGTTCTGCGAGGCGCTGACGAAGCATCACACCGGGGAGGACCTGGGTGCGTTTCCCATGTTGGCGCAACGGTTTCCCGCGCTCGCGCCCGCGTTGACGAAGCTCGGGGAGGATCACGTCGTCGTCGCGGCGCTGCAGAAGCGGATCCGGGACCTCGTCGAGGGTTACGTCCACGGCGAGAGTGATCCGGTCCGGTTGCGTGACGACTTCGACGCGCTCACGGGCAAGCTCGAAGCACATTTCGCCTACGAGGAGCGAACCGTCGTCGCCGCGCTCAACGTGACTGCTCCGGCGCCGGCCTTCGGCTGATCGGGGTGGACGCCCTGGGGTTTCGGCCCCAGGGCGTGTATCCTCGGGGGTGGCGGCGCTCTCTCAGCGTGACGCCGATCTCAGTGCGAGCCGGGCGGAATTAGCCCCTGGCCTCGCCGCAGACCGCGAACGAGCGGTCCCATTCGAAAGGTTTCATCGTCAAAACTCACAGCACGGACAGTGCGCTGTTCAGCCACCCGCTCGACCCGCAGGACGAGCGCTACGACCCCGCGACCCCGCAGGGTGACCGATACGTGGATCTTTTTCGCGAACCCTCTTACCCCACACCGGAACCTTCGGCCGACGCCATTCGTTGACGAAGCGGTCCAACGTTTTGGGTGTCGTGTTGTCCAAGCACGCTCGCGCAGAATTCGTCGCGGGCATTGCCTTTCGTGCGCCGCGTCTTCATCAGGCCATCGACAAGAAACGGCGACATGACCTCAGTCCTAAGACCCCCGGACAGCGAAGAACGGCAGATACCGCAACCCCTGTTGTCCGGGGAGCAGTCCAACACCGAAAACCTTCTCGTCAAGTTGTTCGCGGTGGTGCCCCTGCTGGCCTTGGCCGCTTCCGTCCCCTTCGCGTGGGGCTGGGGCCTCGGCTGGGTGGACCTCGGCCTGGCCGTCGGGTTCTACTTCCTGACCGGCCTCGGCGTGACCATCGGCTTCCACCGCTACTTCACCCACGGAGCCTTCAAGGCCAACCGCGGCCTGCGGATCGCGCTCGCGGTCACCGGCAGCATGGCGATGCAGGGCCCTGTCATCGGCTGGGTGGCCGATCACCGGCGCCACCACGCCTTCGCCGACCGTGAAGGCGACCCGCACTCCCCGTGGCTGTTCGGCACCGGCCCGGCCGCGCTGGCCCGCGGCTTCTGGCACGCCCACATGGGCTGGCTGTTCGATCGCGAGAAGACCAACGCGCAGCGGTTCGCCCCGGACCTGCTCGCCGACCGTGACATCGCCCGCGTCGATCGACTGTTCCCGCTGCTCACCGTCGTGACACTGCTCGCGCCCGCCGTGCTCGGCGGTCTGATCACGATGTCCTGGTGGGGCGCGCTGACCGCGTTCTTCTGGGCGAGCCTCGTCCGCGTCGCCTTGCTGCACCACGTCACCTGGTCGGTGAACTCGCTCTGTCACCTGATCGGCGACCGCCCGTTCGCCGCCCGCGACAAATCCGCCAACTTCTGGCCGCTCGCCATCGCCTCGATGGGCGAGTCCTGGCACAACTCCCACCACGCCGACCCGACCGGCGCCCGGCACGGAGTCCGCCGCGGCCAGCTCGACATCTCCGCGCGGCTGATCTGGCTGTTCGAGAAGGTGGGCTGGGCGACGGACGTCCGTTGGCCGAAGGCCGACAGGCTCGGCCGCAAGCTCAACCCCGGCCACTCCTTGTCACTACGACGGAGCAGCTGAGCCGGTCAGCCCACGATGGCGCCGACCAGCTCCGGCCCGGCTGAGAACGCCGGGTCGTTGTGGTCGGCGCCGGGGACCTCGATCGTCCTGGCGCCGGCCGCCCGCGCCACTTCGCGGCTCTGCTCGGCAGGGACGACGGAGTCCGAGGACCCATAGACGACGGTGACCGGGGCTGTCACTCGCGCGACGTTGTCCCGCGTCGGGAACTCGTCCCGCAGCAGCCACCGGACCGGCAGGAACGGGTAGAGCCGCTGTCCGACCGACGCGAGGTCGACGAACGGCGAGCGCAACACGAGCGCCGACGGCGGATGCTCGGTGGCCAGTTCGGTGACGACGGCCGAGCCGAGGCTTTCGCCGAAGTACACCAGCGGCACCCCGGCCTCTCGGATCAGGAAGTCCCGTGCGGCGCGGGCGTCCAGTGCGAGCCCCGCTTCGGAGGGGTCACCGGGGTTGCCCCCGTAGCCGCGGTGCTCCAGGAGCAGCACCGAGAGCCCGCGTGCGGTCAGCGCGCGGGCCAGCGGCGCGCGGAACGACCTGTTCCCGGCGTTGCCCGGTGCGACGAGCACGGCCGTCTTCGCGCCGGCGACCGGGAAGTACCAGCTCGCGAGGCTCAGCCCGTCCGAGGTGGTGAGCGTGACGTCCCTGCCACCGGGCAGGATGTCGGCGGCACCGGGCGGCGGACCTCCCTCGGGGAGGTAGATCAGCTTGCGCTGGAAGGCGAACGCGCCACCGAAGACCACCCCGACGAGGGTGACGGCCACCGCCAGCGCGGTCAACACCTTCTTGCGCATGCCCCCATCATGCTCATCCCGCGTCCGGTTTGCCGTGTTCGGTGATCGCCCCGGTCACCACGGCGACCACGACGCACAACGCGATGACGACCTCGGCCCACAGGAAGGCCGTGTAGTCCAGCAGTGAGCCGATCGGTGGCGAACCCGGGGCGAGATTGCGGAATCCGGCGAGCGCGAACAGCGTCGCCGCCATGAACCCGAACGACGGCCAGACCAGGCCGCGCCGTCGCGCGATCAGATGCCGCGCGCCGAAGAACACCGCGATGGCCAGACCCCACATGGTGATCATCATGAAGAGGGCGAAGACCAGCACGCTGGTGGACCGGCTGAACCGGACGTCGAGGCCGCCTTGGTCGTCTGAGGCGCGATAGTCCTTGACGGAGAAGGAGAACAGACTGTCCACTTTGTCCAGTGTGAACAGCACGGGCGCGGGTTCCCCGTTGTGGGCGGCCGCGAACTCGATCCGCGCCTCGTAGCCGTCGAAGGGGTAGTCGGTGACGGCTCCGCCGGTCAGCGCGATCGGGAGATCGAGACTGGAGATCCGCTGGTGCGCGGGGAAGACGTGGTCGCCGCGGAGGCTGGACGAGTTCAGCAGCCGCAGCTCGCCGGTCGGCGCGACGCCGTCGTCCTCACCGAACCGGCCGAGCGGGACGACCAGCACACGCAGTACGGCCTCCCGCGCGGCGGCGTCCACCTTCAATACGGAGGCGTTGACCTCGATCCGGTCCGGGTCGTGCGAGCCGACCCAGTGCCCGGTGTCGCCCGCGGTCCGGTCCGCGGCGTGCAGCCACAGGCCGAGTCCGGCGGCGATCGCCACGCCCAGCACGGTGGCGACGGCCTTGACCACCGGATTGATCTTTCGCATGGCGGCCATCGTGGCAGCCCGGGGCCGGTTCGGCCGCCGTTGTCATGCTGAGGGGTGATGTCGGCGCTCGCAGTCGACGATTGTGCCCTTACTTGGCGCGAAGCGCGGTGAGGGCCGGAGTGAACATCGTCGTCTTGATCGCGGACAGCGTGCCGCGGTCCTTTCCGGCGAGCGGGCGGACGAGGTCGGCCGCGTACTCCAGCAGCGAGGACTTCTCGGCGACGGCGTCCACGAGCCCCAGGTCCCGCGCGTCCGTGCCGCCGAAGCGCCGTCCGGTGGTCATCGACGCGATGGCGGCCGAGGGGGTGAGCTTGCCCTGGATGAGCCCGGCCATCCCGGGGGTGAACGGGATGTTGATGTCGGCTTCGGGGAAGCAGAAGTACCCGCGATCGGCCCGCATCACCCGGAAGTCGTGTGCCATCGCGAACATCGCCCCGGCACCGAAGGCGTGCCCGTTGATCGCGGCGACCGTGTGCACGCCGAGGGTGAGCACACGGGCGAGCAGTTCGTGGACGTCGGCGACGTACTGCGCGGCCTGGGCGGCGTTGTTGGTGATCCAGTCGAGGTCGAGGCCGTTCGAGTAGAACTTCCCGGAGCCGACCGTGACCAGTACCGCGGGATCCGGATAGGCGACGACGGTGTCCAGCTGGGAATGCACGGTTTCCAGCCAGGCAGGGGAGAAGCGGTTCTCGTCGTCTCCGAGGTCCAGCAGGAACACCGGCGCGTCGTGACGCAGAGTCGGCATTGTCAGTCCTTTCGTGGGGGTGGGAGCAGGAGTATGGCGTGGACCGCGGCGGCGAGCCGGACCCGGGAGTCTTCGGGGATCGGCTCGCCCGCGGTGAACGCGCGGCGGAACAGGGCCGTCGGCAGATCGACCACACAGGTCGTGAGTACCTCGACGGCTTGGGAGTCACACCTGTCCCAAAGCCTCTCGGCGAGCCCGACCAGGAGCGTGACCAGCCGTTTGTCGAGCGCCAGAAGGCGGCCGGCGAGGTCTTCGGGGACCTGCGGGCCGAGGAGGTGCTCCTTCTTGACGGTGAGGAGCAGGCGGGCCGCGTCCATCCTCCGGACGGCGAACGCGGCCGGCGTGTCCGCCGCGGCCACGACCGCCGATGCCGGGTCTTCCGCCTGGGCGGCCCGTTCGGTCTGGAGATCGAGGAAGTCGCTCGCCGCGCGAAGCCAGACGCGGGCCAGAAGCGCGCCGACCGAGCCGAAAGCGTGGTAGATCGTGCCGTTGGGGACTCCCGCGGCGGCCGCGAGGGACCGGACGGTGACGCCCCGGACGCCGACCTCGACGACGAGGCGCTCGGCTGTGTCGAGCAGCCGGTCCAGGTCGTGCACGCGGGGGCGGGCCATCGGGCGAGAGTAACAGAGCGCTTGCTCTAAAATGGTGCCGGGTGGGCCTTCGCGAGGTTGTGACGTGGTTCACGCGCGGTGCGTGCCAAGTGGGTCGTGCAGCCGCTGGCCGACCACGGCGTTCCGCACGCCTGGTGGAACCTGCTCGGCCTCGCCAAGGCCGCGGGCGCGCTCGGCCTGACCGCCGGCCTGTGGGTGCCGGCGATCGGCCTCGCGGCCTCGCTGGTGCTCGGCTTCGCCGCCTGAGGTCAGGAGTCCGGGGTCCACACCGCGAGTTCGGAGCCACCGGGCTCACGGAAGTGGAACCGGCGCCCACCGGGGAACGAGAACGGCTCCACCGTGACGATCCCGCCCGCGGCCTCGACGGAACCCCTCGCCTGGTCGAGGTCGTCGGTGCGGATCGTCACCAGCGGCGCGGCCGTCTGCTGCGCGGTGTCCTGCTGGAAACCGAACGAGACCACGCCGCCGTTCTGGACGTCGGTGTACTTCGGGCCGTACGGTGTCGCTGTCCAGCCGAAGGCCTTCTCGAAGAACTGGCTCGAGCCCGCCGCCGAGCTTGACGGGAACTCGACGAAGTCGATTTCGTACATGGGCCGGAAGGTACTCCAGCCCACCGACAGAAATTCCTCAGACGCTGCGCAGGACCGAGACCACGACGCCCAGCACGGCCGCGCGATCCCCGTCGATGACCTCGTAGGCGGGGTTGCGCGGTTCGAGGTACACGTGACCGTCGCGGCGGCGGTACACCTTGACCGTGGCCTCCTCGTCGATCATCGCGGCGACGATCTGGCCCGAGTGCGCCTCCTGCTGCTGCTTCACCACGACGATGTCGCCGTCGCAGATCGCCGCGTCGATCATCGAGTCACCGCGCACGCGCAGCCCGAAGACGTTGCCCCGCCCGGTGAGTTCACGCGGAAGGGTCATCACGTCGTCGACGTGCTCGACGGCCGAGATCGGCGTTCCCGCGGCGATGTCGCCGACGACGGGAACCGGCACGGAGTCCTCTGTGGATTCCCGCGACGTGGTGCCGTGCAGGAAGGCGCGGACGTCGATGGGGCGGGAGATCGAGCTGCTGCGGCGGAGGAAACCCTTCTCCTCCAAGGCCGCCAGATGCTTCGACACCGAGGACGTCGAGCGCAGGCCGACCGCTTCGCCGATCTCGCGCGTGCTCGGCGAGTACCCGTGCTCCACCACCCATTCGCGGATGGTCAGCAGAATCTTCTGCTGACGCTCCGGCAGGGAAGCGGCTTCCTCGAACACGTCAAGATCGTGGTAGGCGGTCATCAGCGGAATGGTAGTTCGTGCAGGCCGCCGCGATCGCCGCGGTGTCCCAGTAGAACGGCCGCACCTCGGCGATGCGACCGTCTTCGACGGTGATCGTCTGCAGGATCGGGAAGTCCAGCTCGCGGCCGGTGGTCCTGGCGCGGACGTGCACGTGGGTCAGGACGACCAGTGGGCTGGTCTCGCTCAGGAAGCTCTGCTCCACCATGTCGAAAACGTCCCAGGTGGCGCCCATGGCGAGGAAGAACCGCTCCATCCCCTCGTGGCCGCGCCAGATTCCGCCGTACGGCAGGCCGTCCGCCTGATGCAGCACCACATCGGGGGAGAAGAACGGCGCGAGCGGCGCGAAGGTGGCCTTGCCTGGACCTCCCGCGGCGAAGTAGCCGGCTTCCGCCGCGTACATGCCTTTGAGTACGGACAGGGCGTCCGTTGTCGATGTCACGACGACCACTGTGGTCCGGCGGGCCCGCGAGCGCTGGCGGATATCCGCCGTGAAGATCGGCCGGATGGCCGTCCCGGCGGGACCGAAAGTCCGATCCCGTGCGCGCTGCGGCGAGGTTGACTCGATCGTATGAACACGAAGATCACGGCGGCGGTACTGGCCGCGGCGACGGCGACGGTCGCCCTGACCGGATGCGGTCTCAAGGAAGGTTTGACCGAGAGGGCGAACGGCCACGTCAAGACGGTCGGCTACCCGACCGGCGTGGAAGGCAAGCGTGACAAGGACGCGCGGGTGCCGGACTGGGTGCCGGACCGGGCGATGTCGATCACGGAGGTCATCCGGACCACGGGCTCGGAGCGGATCCTGCGCTTCGCCGGCGGGGAACTGCCCTCGACCTGCGTGCCGGGGCCGGCGGCGACGCAGGCGGCCACGCTCGCCGCCCCGTGGTGGCCGCAGGGGCAGGAGAGCAGGACCGACAAGGTCTGCGGGGAATGGCACGTGCTCGTCCAGGATGGTGACGTCTACGCCTTCAAGCCGGAGACGCTCGTGAACACGAGGTCTTGAGCTACTCCTCGGGCGCGAGCGCGGCGGTGCAGGCGGCGAGATCGGTCAGCAGCCGGTCCTGATGAGCGGCCGAAAACGGTTCGAGCATCCGTTTCTCCACTACGCGCACGGCGATGCTGGCCACGTGGAGCTGCGCGCGTCCGGCGGGGGTGAGCGTGCTCGGCAAGGCGCGGCCCTGGGGCGCGGTCGGCGGCCGGGTGACCAGTCCGCGGTCCTGGAGCCCGCGCAGCACCAGGTTCATCGACTGCCGGGTGACGAACACGGCTCGCGCCAGTTCCGCGTTGGACAGTCCCGGCCGTTGCGAGAGCACTTCGAGACAGGAGTACTGCGGCACGGTGAGATCGAGAGGGCGCAGAGCGGTGTCCATGGCCGTGCGAAGCGCCGTCGCCGCTCGCTTCAGCATGTATCCGACCGCTCGGTCCAGCGGTCCGACCTGCTCTGCCTGATCAACCTCTGCCTGATCAACCTCTGCCTGATCAACCTCTGCCTGATCAACCTCTCCTCGATTAACTCCGCCTTGACTCATGTCAGCATCATGACATACCTTCGGATGTCAACACGCTGACATCAAGGGAGACGACAATGACCGTGACCGGACTCGATTTCCTTTCGCTGCAAGTGCGCGATCTCGACCGGGCGGCCGAGTTCTACGAGACCCGGCTCGGCCTGCGCAGGCTGCCCGTCGCGCCGCCTCACGCGGTGGTGTTCGGCACCGGGACGATCCCGTTCGCGGTGCGGGAACCCGTGCCGGGGATGGATCTGGACGCCGTGTCCCCGGGGCCGGGATCAGGAGTGGCGCTGTGGCTTCACGCCGATGACGCGCAATTGCTGCACGACCGGCTGGCCGCGGCGGGCACTCCCATCGTCACGGAGCCGTTCGACGGGCCGTTCGGCCGTACGTTCGCCTTCTCGGACCCGGACGGTTACGTGATCACGATCCACGACAAGGCCTGACCGTGCCTGCCCGAGCAGCTTGAGCCCTTGCTCACCGGGGGAGCCGGCGGGGGTCGTGCACACGATGAGCAGCTGGTCCGGTGACCGGGCGATCGCCAGGGTCTGCTGGGTCACCGTCACCGGGCCGACGACCGGATGGTGCAGCTCGTAGGCCGCCGCGTCGCAGGGCTGCACGCGATGGTCGCCCCAGAGCGCGACGAACTCGGTGCTCTTCATCGTCAGTTCGCCGATCAGTTCCGCGAGCAGCGGATCGTCGGGATGCCTGCCGACGGCGATCCGCAGATTGCCGACCACCGCGCGGATCTTCCGCTTCCAGTCGACGTACAGCTCCCGGCTGTGCGGGTCCAGGAACAGCATCCGGCTCATGTTCGGCCGTCGCGCCGGATCCTCCGGGGCGTGGAAGCCGAGGTGCCCGGCGAGCAGCGCGTGGCCGAGGTCGTTCCACGCCAGGACATCCGAGCGACGGCCGAGCACCAGCGCGGGAGCGGCGACGGTGCGCAGGAGATCCCGGGTCTCGTCGTGGAGCTTCTCGGGCCGGGGACGGCGTGCCCGGGGTGCGCGGCGGGCGGCATCGGCGAGCCTGTCGAGGTGTTCGCGTTCGTGGCCGTCCAGCAGGAGCGCGCGGGCGATCGCGTCGAGCACTTCGGCCGAGGCGCCGCGCGACATGCCCTGCTCCAGCCGCGCGTAGTACGAGACGCTGACGCCCGCGAGCTGGGCCAGCTCCTCACGTCGGAGCCCGGCGACCCGGCGGCGTGGTCCGAGATCGCGGAGGCCGACGTCTTCCGGCCGCAGCCGCGCCCGCCGTGCCTGCAGGAAGTCGCCGAGCGGTCCTGGTCCGTCCATGATCCCGAGTATCCGTCGCGGGGCGGGTCTCAGCCACACCCTCCCGGTGGGAGGACAAGCGGGGCGTGGTCCGGGCGCGCCCCGGTGTCCAGGCTCGGTCACATGGACGAGATCACCATCGGGGACGTCACGGTCACCCGGGTCAAAGAGTTCTACGGTTCGCTCGGGATGACCCCGGCCGAATTCCTGCCCGACAGCCCCGACGGCGCGTGGGACGAACACCGCGGCTGGCTGGCGCCCGACTTCTGGAACCCCGAGACGAACGAGTGCCACGCGGCACTCCAGTCCTGGGTGCTGCGCAGCGAGGGGCGCACGATCCTCGTCGACACCGGGGTCGGCAACCACAAGGACCGGCCCTACGCGGCGGTGTGGAACCGTCTCGACACCGCCTACCTCGACAACCTCGAGGCCGCCGGTGTGCGGCCGGAGGACGTCGACGTCGTGGTCAACACCCACCTGCACATCGACCACGTCGGTTGGAACACCCGGCTCGACGGCCGCACCTGGGTGCCGACCTTCCCGAACGCCACGTATCTGATGCCGCGGCCGGACTTCGAGTTCTGGAACCCCGCGGAGGAGCACGATTCCGTGCTGGGGCGCGGAAATCAGAACGTCTTCGAGGACAGCGTCGCGCCGGTGCACGAGGCGGGCCTGACCCACCTGTGGGACGGGACCCACCGGATCGACCGGAATCTGCGGCTCGACCTCGCCCCCGGGCACACCCCCGGCTCGTCCGTGCTCACCCTGGAATCCGGTGGGGAGAAGGCGTTGTTCGTGGGGGATCTCGTGCACACCGCGGTGCAGATCGTGGAGCCGGACAGCAACTCGCCCTATTGCGAGGATCCGGCCGGATCCCGGGCCAGCCGGCACAAGGTGCTCGGTGACGCCGCCGACAGCAACGCGCTCGTCTTCCCCGCGCACTTCGGCGCGCAAGGCGCCTTGAGGGTCGAGCGCCGGGGCCCGAAGTTCGCGATCTCGCGGTGGGCGGGTTTCTCCCACCTCTCCTGAGAGGAGTTTTCGTGTCTCCGCAAGTAAAAACCCCCGCAGGCGCCGTGCGCGGCCTTCGCGACTCCTTCGGCGAGCTCTACCGCGCCATCCCGTACGCGGCGGCGCCGATCGGTCCCGGCCGTTTCCGGCGGCCCGCGCCGCATCCGGGCTGGTCCGGCGTCCGCGACGCGACGCGGCCCTCGCCGACGGCTCCCCAGCCCGTCCGCGACTTCGGCCGTCTCGACATGACTCCCTACTTCGGCCCGGGCTGGGTGCGGGACGAGGAGTACCTGACCGTCGACGTCCGGACGCGCGCCGCGGACGACGGCGGACGGCCGGTGATGGTCTTCGTGCACGGTGGCGGTTTCGTCACCGGCTCGACCCGCGCCGCGCTCTACGACGGGAAGGCCTTCGCCCGCGACGGCGTCGTCCTGGTGACGGTGAACTACCGCCTCGGCGTACCCGGATTCCTCGATCTGGACGGTGCGCCCGCCAACCGGGGGCTGCTCGACGTGCTCGCCGCGCTCGGCTGGGTGCGAGACACGGTCGCGCTCTTCGGGGGCGACCCGGACAACGTCACCGTCTTCGGGCAGTCCGCGGGTGCCACGCTCACCGGGGCACTGCTGGCGACGCCGGAGGCGACGGGCTTGTTCCGGCGGGCGATCGTCCAGAGCGGCAGCGGTACCGGCGCCTTCACCCCGGAGCAAGCGCGCCGGGTGACCGCCGCCGCGGCCTCGGCGCTGGGAGCCGAACCTTCCGCCGAAGCGTTCGGGGAGATCCCGGACGAGCGGTTCCTGGAAATCCTGCCCGCCCTGGCCGGTCTCGATCTGCGGACCGAGACAGCTTCGGATCCCTTGGCCGGGCTGAGTCCGTTCAGCCTCGTGCTGCCGGTCCAGCCCGCCGACGGTCTCGTGGCCGAGGCGGAGTTGCTCATCGGCACCAACACCGAGGAAGGAAACCTTTACAGCGCGGCGAAAGACGAGGCCACCGCGCTCGGGGACACGCTGTTCGGGACCGGTACGGCACGTCTGGCGCGGGCTCACGGCCGCGCTCACGTCTATTCGTTCGGCTACCACTCGACGGCGCTGGACGGACGTCTCGGCGCCGCCCACACCGTCGAGCTGCCGTTCGTTTTCGACCTCGCCGACGAGCCGTGGCTGCACGGGGACACCGGTCTGCTCGGCCCTGATCCCGCCCCGGCGGGCCTCGCGGCCAAGATGCACGGCGCGTGGGTCGCGTTCGCCAGGACCGGGGACCCCGGCTGGACACGGGACGCTGTCGAGTTCTTCGGCTGACAGGGCGTGCCAGGCCGGTGCCAGCGTCGTGTGCGTGGCCTGCCAGCGGTCCGCGACAGTCTCTGGAATGTCATTCCAGTCGCGAACTCGAGGAGTCACCATGCGCACACCGGTCACGATCATCGGAGCCGGACTCGGCGGCCTCACGCTGGCCCGTGTCCTGCACGTCCACGGAATCCCGGCGGAGGTCTACGAAGCGGAAGCGTCCCCCACCGCGCGCTTGCAGGGCGGGATGCTCGACATCCACGACTACAACGGGCAACTCGCCCTCGAGGCGGCGGGCCTGAGGGACGAGTTCCAGGGCATCGTCCTGGAGGGCCGCCAGGCATTGCGGGTCTTCGACATGGACGGGACCGTCCTGTTCGAGAGGGAAGACGACGGCACGGGCGGCCGTCCCGAGGCGCAGCGCGGCGATCTGCGGCGGATGCTGATCGATTCGCTCCCCGAAGGCACTGTCCGGTGGGGGTACAAGGCCGTCGGCGCCCGGACGCTCGAAGACGGCCGCCACGAGGTGACGTTCGACGACGGCCGCACCGTCGTCGCCGAGCTCCTGGTCGGCGCCGACGGCGCTTGGTCACGCATCCGGCCGCTGCTCACGGACGCCATCCCCGAGTACGCCGGCACGTCGATCGTCGAGACCTATCTGTACGACGCCGACACCCGGCACCCCGGCGTGGCGAAAACGGTCGGCGGCGGGTCGATGTTCGGGAACGGGGGAGAACAGGGGTTGAGCATCAACGCCCATCGGGAATCCGGCGACACCCTGCACGCCTACGTGGAACTCGGCAAACCGCTGGACTGGTTCGGCACCGTCGACTTCGCCGACGCCGAGGCCGCCAAGGCGCGGATCGCGGCGGAGTTCGAAGGCTGGGCTCCGGAACTCACCGCGCTGATCACCGACAGCGACATCGCGCCGATCCACCGGCCCGCCTATGCCCTGCCGTGCGGGCTGCGGTGGGATCGCGTCCCGGGGGTGACCCTGCTCGGCGACGCCGCGCATCTCGCGCTGGCGAACGGCGAAGGCGCCAACCTGGCGATGCTCGACGGCGCCGAGCTCGGCAAGACCCTCGCCGCGCGTCCCGGCGACGTCGAGGCAGCGCTCGCCGAGTACGAACAGGCCATGTTCGTCCGCTGTGAGACGCCCCTCGACGAGGACTTCCTGCTGGAAAGCATCTTCGGTGATGAAGTCCCCGAGCGGTTGCTCGTCATGTTCGAGGCCGTGCAGCGGAAGTCCTAGGCGGTCACACCGTTCCCGTCACGATGAGCACCAGGATCGCGGTGAGCAGGGCCAGCGTGGCGGACGAGAGGATTCGCACGATGTGTCCTTTGTGGACGATCAGTCGCCCGCTCGTTCTTCCAGCCGGTCGAGGCGATCGAGGACGGGACGCAGTTCCTGACGGACCGCGGCGGTGATCATGGCCGCGGCGTCCGCGGGTGCCTTGGCGCTCGTCTGGGCGCGGAGGTGGGTGTAGCCGGTGAGCGCGGCCACGACCGTCCGGCGCGCGGTGCGCAGGTCGACGCCCGACTCCCGCAGGACGTGCCCGGCCGTTCCGTCGGGTTCGCTGACGAGGCCGAGCAGGAGGTGTTCACAGCCGACGTAGTTGTGCCCCAGCGCGAGAGCCTCGGTCACGGCCAGCTCCAGCGCGTTGGCCGCGGGGCCGCTGAACCGTGTCGCCGGCGCGGCTTCGGCGGCCTCCGGTGTCGCGGAGGCGGTGGCCAGCGCGCGTGCCACGTGCGCGGGATCGATCTCCATCGCGCGCAGCACGTGCAGGGCGAGATTGGTCCCTTCGGTGAGCATTCCGTGCAGCAGGTGTTCCGTGCCGACGTCGGCGGCGCCGCTCGCCCGGGCCTGCTCGATCGCGAGTTTGAGCACGGTGCGCGTGCGTTCGGTGAACTGCGAGAGCTGCGCCGTCGGGTCCTCGGTCTCCAGATCGCCCAGCACGGTCGCCCGGATCGCCGTCACGCGCCGGACCGACTGCTCCAGCGCCCGCTGGCAGATCGCCGAGACCGGCACCCCGGCCGCCTTGACCCCTTCGGCCAGCTCGTCGGGCAGATACACGTTGATCTTCGGCATCGCGGCCGCTCCTTCCGGTTGCCTGTAACCCCATTTATAACCCTACTTGGGGTTAGAGGCAACTGGCGGCGGGTGTTCTGGGCCTTCCGGCCGGTCAGGCGGCCGGGCGGCCCGCTCCGGCGTAGTCGTCGCCCTGCTTCCGGTAGGTGTGCACCTGCACCGCCTGCCCGGTCTGCGGGGCGTCGATCATCTGCTGGTTCCCGATGTAGAGCCCGACGTGGTGGATCTTCGTGTTCGGCTCGCCGTAGAAGATCAGGTCGCCGAGCTGGGGATCGTTCACCTTGCTCACGCTGTGGTACTGCGTGTGGGCGGTGCGCATGAGCTTGACGCCGGCGCTGGCGTACGCGGCCGTCGTCAGGCCGGAGCAGTCGAAGCCGGGGTCGCCGCCGCCGGTGCCGTTGCCGCCCCAGACGTAGGGCAGCCCGATCTTGTCGATGGCGAAGTTGACCGCGCTCAGCGCCGCCGTGTTCGGCGGTTGCGGGCTTTGGCCGACGGTGCCGTAGACGTTCACCGTCGCGAGCGTGCGGTGCATCAGCAGCGGCGCGGGCTGCAGCGTGCTCACCGCGTTCCACCACGTCTGGCCCTGGCCGAGGTCGCGGCCGTTCGCGCACAGGGCACGTCCGGCGGTGAGCGTGGCGTCGTCGATGTTCTGCGGATCCGGCTTGGCGCCGCTCGCCGAAGCCTGGAACTGGCCCCAGACCGACGGCGCGAGTTGCAGCGGTCCGCTCGCGTTCGGGGTGGACACGACCTTGTTGTAGAAGTCGCGGACCTCGACCGTCCCGAGCGGAACGGTCATCATCCCGGCGTCGTTGAGGCTCGACCCCTTGGCGCGGCCGTGGTCGGAGCCGATCTTCCCGAGTGCCGCGAGAGTCACCCAGGACAGGCGGCAGCCCGGCGTGTCCTTGCTCAGTGTCACGGTGGTCTTCGCGTAGCCGGTCATCGCGCGCAACGGGATGTCGAGCCAGCCGCTGGTCTTCGACACCCAGGCGTCGAACTCCTTGCCCATCTGCTGCGGGACCTTCGGCTGTTCCTTCGGTATCTCCGCGGGCGCGGACGACGACGTCGGCGGCGCGGGGACGACCGAGGACTGGACGGCGGCGGCTTCCGGCTTCGGCTCGTCCTTCGGCGCGAAGGTGATGGCGGCGACCAGGGCGGCGCCCGCGACGACGACCGCGGCGATGATCACCGGAAGTCTGCGGCGGCGGGAGGTTTCCTGTTCCATCACAGACCCCCGACGATGCGGCTGAGCACGAACTCGCGGAAGGCGTCGACGTCGGTGGTCAGCGCGACGTCGATGGTGCGGCCCGGCACGGCCTGCGGATCGGTGCTCCGCAGCCTTCGCCGGTCCACCAGTGTCGCGCCGCGCGCGGGGCCGAAGCCGCACTCGACGTCCACGGGGTACGACTCGGTGCCGAGGATGCCCGGCCGGATCGCCTCGGCCACCGCGACCGCGTCGTGCATGACCATCCCGGGGAAACCGAGGACGGGGGTGTAGTGCTCGACGTACGTGGGCGTGAGCGCTTCGAGTGCCGCGCCGAGCGGGCCGGACGCGGCGAGTTTGCCGAGCCAGGCCGTGTCGACCGAGCACTGGTGCGTGAGGTCCAGCGGGACCAGCACCGTCGGGATGTCCCCGTCGACCAGTACCCGGCGGGCGGCCTCGGGATCGCTCCAGATGTTGAATTCGGCGGCCGTGGTGGAGTTCCCCTTGGCCACCCCGCCGCCCATGATGACGATCCGGCCGATCTTCTCGCGGATCTGCGGATGGGCCGCCAGCAGCAGCGCGATGTTCGTGAGCGGGCCGATCGGGGCGATGGTCACCGGCTCGTCGGCGGCTTCCAGCAGATCCACCAGCAGGCGGACGGCGCCGCGTTCGTCGAGCGCGCGCTTCGCCTCCGGCAGGGTGCCTGCGTGCCCGGAAAGACCGTCCTGACCATGGACGAAACCGGCGGGTTTGGCGTTGTCGTACACCAGCGGCCGCTCCGCGCCGGCGGCGACGGGGACGTCCTCGCGGCCGAAAAGCTGCAACAGGTTGCGGGCGTTGGCGGTGGTGTGACTCAACGGCACGTTGCCGAACACCGTGGTCACGCCCAGCAGGTCGACGTCCTCGGCTTGCGTGGCCAAGGCCAGCGCGAAGGCGTCGTCGACCCCCGGGTCCGTGTCGATGATCAGCTTGGTGCCCATACGCGTGCTCCCCTTTGCGGTCGGCGGCCTGATCACAGGTTACGGTCACCGGTATGACGTCCATGTGGGGTGCGCCCGCGTTGTCCCGGCTCCGCGCCTGGGGCCAGGCCCGTCGTGATCCGCGTCAGGCGAAGTTCCTGACCAAGGATTCGCTGCGCTGGGTGCTGCGAAACCGCGCGTACACGCCTTGGTACCTGGTCCGGTACTGGCGGCTGATGAAGTTCCGCGTCGCGAATCCGCACATCATCCTGCGCGGCATGGTGTTCCTCGGCAAGGACGTCGAGATCCACTGCCGTCCCGGCTACGGGCGGCTGGAGATCGGCCGCTGGGTGCACATCGGCGACGGCAACGCGATCCGCTGCCACGAGGGTTCGCTGCGCATCGGCGACAAGGCGGTGTTCGGGCGCCAGAACGTCCTCAACGGCTATCTCGACATCGAACTCGGCGCGGCCACGCTCGTCGCGGACTGGGTGTACATCTGCGACTTCGACCATGTCACCACCGACATCACCGTCCCGATCAAGGATCAGGGCATCGTGAAGTCGCCGGTGCGGATCGGGCCGGACACCTGGATCGGCACCAAGGTCTCCGTGCTCAAGGGCACGCGGGTCGGCCGCGGCTGCGTCCTCGGCGCGCACGCGGTGGTGCGGGGCGACATCCCGGACTACTCGATCGCCGTCGGCTCGCCCGCCCGCGTGGTGCGGAACCGGCAGGACGACTACGCCGCCGACGCCGCGCGTCGCGAGGCTGTCGCGGACATGGCACGCAAGGCGAACAAGGCGCTCCAGAAGACCCTGGGCGTCGACAACTAGCCGCGCAGCTGCTCGCGGACCTCCATCAGCGCGAAGCCCAGGAGGTTCTGCCCGCGCCAGTAGTCGGGGCGCGTGGCGTTCTTGTCGTCACGGGCGACGCCACTGCCCCAGACCAGGTCCATCTTCGACGCCTCGACGATCACCTTGTCGCCCGTGCTCAGCAGGAACTCGCTCAGTTCGGCGTGCTGGCGGAACTTCTCCAGGTTCCCGTCGACGACGATGTCGAAGCGGTGCCGCTCCCACTTGTCCCCGTCGAAGCCCGAGACCTCGCGGCCGAGGATCTTGGCGGTTTTGGGGTCCGGCGCCTGACGGATGTTCTCCGCGGCCTCGTAATCGCCGAACAGTTCGGCCTTGCTCGCCATCATGTAGTGCTCGGCCGTCGGGTACCGCTCGCCGCCCGCGACGAACGGCGCCAGCCACCACTGGCTCAGGCAGGCCGCGTTGACCCGGCCGCTCTTGAGCGGGGTGTGGCCGTAGAAGAGCTGGTACTCGGGCTCCGCGCCACTGTGGACCAGCTCGCGCAACGCATCGAGACTCCGGACTCCGTCGACCTTGCTCACCATGGCGTCCAGTGGACCACAGGCCACCGACATCCCGCGCACCCACTGGACCACTCTCCGACGTGGCCCGAGGTGGTAGGTACATTCAGCATTCGTGCAAGGGATCGAAACGGTGAGCGCCCGAACGGTCGAAGAGGCCGCGAAACGACTGGCCGGGGTGGTGACCCGCACGCCGCTGGAACCGAACGAGCGGCTCTCGGCACGGGTCGACGCCCGGGTCTGGCTCAAACGCGAAGACCTCCAGACCGTGCGCTCGTACAAGATCCGCGGTGCCTACAACTTCATCGTCCAGCTCGACGCGGCGCACCGGGAACGCGGCGTCGTCTGCGCGAGCGCGGGCAACCACGCGCAGGGTGTCGCGTACGCGTGCCGCCGTCTCGGCGCGACAGGCCGTGTCTACGTGCCGGGCACGACTCCCCGGCAGAAGCGCGAGCGGATCGCGACGCTGGGCGGTTCGCATATCGAGGTCATCGTCGTCGGCGAGACCTACGAAGACGCCTTCACCGCCGCGAAGCAGGACGCGGAGAGCACCGGCGCGACGCTGGTCCCCGCTTTCGACGCGCCGGAGACGGTCGCCGGACAGGGCACGGTCGCGATGGAGGTCGTCGCGCAGCTCGGGTTCGTCCCGGACGTCATGGTGGTGCCGGTCGGCGGTGGCGGCCTGCTCGCGGGGATCGCCGCGTGGGCCGCGGAGCGGGCGCCGGAGATGCGGATCGTCGGGGTCGAACCGGCGGGCGCGACCTGTATGGCCGCCGCGCTCGCGGCGGGCGAGCCGGTGCGGCTCGAAGGCGTCGACACGTTCGTCGACGGTGCGGCGGTCGCGCTGGCCGGATCGGTGACGTATCCGCTGGTCCGCGACGGCGGCGTCGAACTCACCGACGTCGCCGAGGGCGCGGTGTGCACGGAAATGCTCGCGATGTACCAGTCCGACGGCGTGATCGCCGAACCCGCGGGCGCGCTCGCGGCCGCGTCGCTGGGCTCGACGGTGAAGATCGACCCCGGCCAGATCGTGGTGTGCGTCGTGTCCGGCGGCAACAACGACGTCAGCCGCTACGGCGAAGTGCTCGAACGGTCGTTGATCCACGAAGGACTGAAGCACTACTTCCTGGTGGGATTCCCGCAGGAGCCCGGCGCGCTGAGGCGGTTCCTCGACGAGGTCCTCGGGCCGGACGACGACATCACGCGGTTCGAGTACGTGAAGCGCAACAGCCGCGAGACCGGCCCCGCGCTGATCGGCATCGAACTCGCGCGGGCCGGTGACCTGGAGGGCCTGCTGCACCGGCTAGACGTGAGCCCGCTGCAGGTGGAGCGCGTCGAACCCGGCAGCCCGCTCTTCCACTTCTTGGTCTGAAGCCCCGCGTTTCGTCCTCTAGTTGCGGTCCTTGCGCGTGCAACTACCGCAACTAGAGGATGAATCGCGGCTAGCGGAAGGCGGCGAGGTGGGTTCGGGCCCAGGCGGCGAACGGCCGCGGCTCCCGTCCGGTGAGGTCCTGGACGGCACCCGTGACCTCGGAGTCGTCGAACTCGCCCTCGGCGAAGAAGCGGAAGAAGGCGTCGACGTACTTCTCCGGCATCTCCGCGCTCATCGTCACACGGGCTTCGGCGTTCGACAGCGGCTCCAGCCGCAGGTCGCGGCCCAGCAGCTCACCCAGCACCCGCAGCCTGTCGGCGGGCAGGAGCGAGCCGGGACCGGTGATGGCGTACGCCCGCCCCTCGTGCCCCGGCGTGGTCAGGGACTCCGCGGCGACGGCGGCGATGTCGTACGGATCGATCGTCGCCACCGGCACGTTCGCGAACGGCTCGCGGACGACGTCACCCGCCCGGAGCTGCGCGGCCCACTGCAGCGTGTTCGACATGAACCCGCTCGGCCGCAGGAACGTCCACGCCAGCTCCGACGCGCGCACCGCCGCCTCGGCCGCCATGTGCGTCCCGGCCACGGCGTTGTCCGCGTGCGCGCCGGCGACCGAACGCGACGACAGCAGGGTGACCTGCTCGACGCCCGCGTCCCGCATCACCTCGAGCGCGCCCGCCATGTGGTCGTAGCCGCCGAGCAGGAACACCGCCCGGACACCGTCCAGCGCGGGTTTCAGGCTCGCCGGTTCGTTGAGATCGCCCGGCACGCCTTCGGCCCCGTCCGGCAGCGGGCGCGGCGTGCGGACCAGCGCCCGGACGGGATGCCCGCCGCGCGCCAGGATTGTGGTCAGTTCCGTGCCGACGTTCCCGCCTGCTCCGGTCACCAAGATCATGAAGTTCTCCCCAGTGCGGTGGCCGCCGTCACAGGCGACGGCCGTCGTCGGCAACCCTGCCAGGGAGATCAAGACGGCTCAAGGCGCCTTGGGCACCGCCGGGTACGGGACGAAGGTGCTGGTGTTCTCGTCGACGGTCAGCTGCTTGCCGATCGTCGGGAACGCGCGCTGCGAGCAGGCCGGGCGTTCGCAGACTTTGCAACCCATGCCGATCGGGGTGGCCGCGTCACGGTCGTCGAGATCGAGCCCGGTCGAATAGATCAGCCGTTTCGCGTGCCGTAGTTCGCAGCCGAGGCCGACGGTGAACGTCTTGCCGGGGCTGCCGTAACCGCCGATGTTGCGGGACACCGTCCGCGCGATCCAGAAGTAGCTCTTGCCGTCGGGAAGGGTCGCGATCTGGGTGAGGATCTTGCCCGGCTGGGTGAACGCCTCGTAGATGTTCCACAGTGGACAGGCGCCGCCGACCCTGGAGAAGTGGAAACCGGCCGCGGACTGGCGTTTCGACATGTTCCCCGCCCGGTCGACGCGCACGAACGAGAACGGCACGCCGCGGTTCTTCGGCCGCTGCAACGTCGAGAGCCGGTGGCAGACCGTCTCGAAGCCGACGCCGAAGTGGTCGCACAGCCGCTCGATGTCGTAGCGGAAGCGTTCCGCGGTGGAGAGGAACGGTCCATAGGGGAGGATCAGGGCGCCCGCGAAGTAGTTCGCCAGCCCGACCCTCGCCAGCGAACGCGCGGCGGGACCGGAAAAGGCCCACGAGTCGGCGAGCTCGGTGATCAGGTCGTCGTAGTCGAGCAGGGCGATCTGCGAAGCCATCCGGAACGCCTGCTGCCCGACGCGCAGGCTCGGCGCCAGCCGCAGCACCCGCGGCCCCGGTTCGTACCGGTGCTGCTCGCCGTTGGCCTCGTCGATGCCTTCGTTCGTGACATCGACGCCGTAGCGCTGGATCAGCGTCTCCTTCAGCGCCGCGAGCACCCGGCCGCGCTGCAGCGGGATGTCGTGCGCCATCCGTTCGGCGCGTTCGTCCAGCTCGGCGACGTAGTTTTCCCGCTCGTAGAAGAAGTCCCGGACCTCTTCGTGCGGCAGCGACCCGGCCGCGCTGCCGTGCATGCCCAGCCCGTTCTCCGTGGTCAGCGCGGCGGTGTTCTCGACCGAGTTGCGGTAGCTGCGATGCAGTTTGACCAGTGCTTGCGCGATCGTCGGCAGGTTCGTGGCGAGGTCGTTCAGCTCGCTGGTGGTGACGTCGATGCCGAGGACCTCGTCGAGCAGCGCCTCTTTCACATCCGCCACCAGCCGTGCGGTGTCGTTGTTCGCGAAGAACTCGGTGTCCACTCCGAACGCTTGAGTGATGCGAAGCAGCACCGGGACGGTCAACGGACGCGAGTTGTGCTCGATCTGGTTGAGGTAACTGGGTGAGATCTCCAGCACACGAGCGAGATCCGCCTGGCTCATCGACCGGCTTTCGCGCAGATGCCGAAGCTTCGCTCCGGCGAAGGTTTTGTCCACGCTGGCCTCTCTGTCCGCAAGGTTTCCGGGCCTGAACGATTCAGTTAACGGTCAAGCCCGTGGATTTTCGCTCGGCTTGCGAACCTGCGATTCGCAACCTTTGCAAGATGCTACGGAAGCTTCGCAGAAATTGGCAAATTGGAGGCCTGGATCGGATTTCCCCTGTCATGTCAGGGTCGGATCAGGAAAGGCGATCACTCGCAAACTTCGCAACACCGGGAGAATCCGATGACTGAGCACGCGCAGCAGCTCGAGAAGGCGGCGGCCGAACTGACCAAGCAGTGGGAGACCGACCCCCGCTGGGCGGGAGTGAAGCGGTCGTACTCGGCCGCTGACGTGGTCAAGCTGCGCGGCAGCGTGGTCGAGGAGCACACGCTCGCCCGCCGCGGTGCCGAGAAGCTTTGGGACCTCCTGCACACCGAGGACTACGTCCACTCGCTGGGCGCGCTGACCGGCAACCAGGCGGTGCAGCAGGTCCGCGCCGGCCTCAAGGCCATCTACCTGTCCGGCTGGCAGGTCGCCGCCGACGCCAACCTCTCCGGCCAGACCTACCCGGACCAGAGCCTCTACCCGGCCAACTCGGTGCCCGCCGTCGTCCGCCGCATCAACAACGCGCTGGGCCGCGCCGACCAGATCAACTGGGCCGAGGGCAACACCGACACCGACTGGTTCGCCCCGATCGTCGCCGACGCCGAGGCCGGCTTCGGTGGCCCGCTCAACGCCTTCGAGCTGATGAAGGGCATGATCGCCGCCGGTGCCGCGGGTGTGCACTGGGAGGACCAGCTCGCGTCCGAGAAGAAGTGCGGCCACCTCGGCGGCAAGGTGCTGATCCCGACCAAGCAGCACGAGCGCACGCTGAACGCCGCCCGCCTCGCCGCGGACGTGCTGAACGTGCCGTCGCTGATCGTCGCCCGCACCGACGCCCAGGCCGCGACGCTGATCACCAGCGACGTCGACGAGCGTGACCGCAAGTACGTCACCGGCGAGCGCACCGCCGAGGGCTTCTACAACGTCACCAACGGCATCGACCCCTGTATCGACCGCGGTCTGGCCTACGCCGAGTACGCCGACCTGCTGTGGATGGAGACCTCCAAGCCGGACCTCGAGGTCGCCCGCCAGTTCGCCGAGGCGATCAAGGCGAAGTACCCGGACCAGATGCTGGCCTACAACTGCTCGCCGTCGTTCAACTGGAAGAAGCACCTGGACGACGCGACGATCGCGAAGTTCCAGCGCGAGCTCGGCCACATGGGCTACAAGTTCCAGTTCATCACCCTGGCCGGCTTCCACGCCCTGAACTACTCGATGTTCGACCTGGCGCACGGTTACGCCCGCGAGGGCATGACCGCCTACGTCGACCTGCAGGAGCGCGAGTTCGCTTCGGAGGACCGCGGTTACACCGCCACGAAGCACCAGCGCGAGGTCGGCACCGGCTGGTTCGACAACGTCGCGACCGCGCTGAACCCGACCAGCTCCACGACCGCGCTCGCCGGCTCCACCGAGGCCGAGCAGTTCTGATCCCTCGCAAGTAGGTGAGGAGGTGGCGGTCTTTCGACCCCGGGAGACCGCCACCTCCCCTCTTCCCCTCTAACTCTCTTTCGCGAAGCCCAGCGGAGGCACACCATGGTTGAGAAGCTGAACTACCGGATCGACGTCTGCGGACCCGCCGGAGCCCGGTTCGACGAGATCCTCACCCCGGCCGCGCTGGACTTCGTGGCCAAGCTCGACAACGCGTTCGCCGGTCGTCGCCGCGAGCTGCTCGACGCGCGCCGCTTGCGCCGCGAAGAGCTGCAGTCCGGCGAGAAGCCGCTGGGCTTCCTGCCCGAGACGCGTTCGATCCGCGAAGACAGCAGCTGGTCGGTCGCCCCGGCCGCGCCCGGTCTCGAAGACCGCCGCGTCGAGATCACCGGCCCGACCGACCGCAAGATGACGGTCAACGCGCTCAACTCCGGCGCCAAGGTCTGGCTCGCCGACTTCGAGGACGCGACCTCGCCGACCTGGCACAACGTCATCGACGGCCAGCTCAACCTGTTCGACGCGATCCGCCGCAACATCGACTTCACCACCGAGGCGGGCAAGCGCTACACGATCGGCGACGAGCCCGCGACGATCGTCGCCCGCCCGCGCGGCTGGCACCTGGTGGAGAAGCACATCCGCATCGACGGCCGCCCGGTTTCGGCGAGCCTGGTCGACTTCGGTCTCTACTTCTTCCACAACGCGCGCCAGCTGCTGGCCCGCGGCAGCGGTCCGTACTTCTACCTGCCGAAGCTCGAAAACCACCTCGAAGCGCGGCTGTGGAACGACGTCTTCCTGCTGGCGCAACGGGAACTCGGTATCCCGCGCGGCACCATCCGGGCGACCGTGCTGATCGAGACGATCACCGCCGCGTTCGAGATGGAGGAGATCCTCTACGAACTGCGCGAGCACGTCGCCGGGCTCAACGCCGGCCGCTGGGACTACATCTTCAGCGTCATCAAGAACTTCTCGTCGCACGGCGCGGACTTCGTGCTCCCGGACCGCGCGCAGGTGACGATGACCGTCCCGTTCATGCGTGCCTACACCGAACTGCTGGTGAGCACCTGCCACCAGCGCGGGGCGCACGCCATCGGCGGCATGGCCGCGTTCATCCCGAGCAAGGACCCGGAGATCAACGCGACCGCGCTCGAAAAGGTCCGCCAGGACAAGGAACGCGAGGCGAACGACGGCTTCGACGGCTCGTGGGTCGCGCACCCCGGCCTCGTCCCGGTCTGCCGCGAGGTGTTCGACGGTGTCCTCGGCGGCTGGCCCAACCAGCTCGGCAAGCTCCGTGAGGACGTCGTCGTCACCGCCGAGGACCTGCTCGACGTCGCCAGCGCCGGTGGCGAGGTCACCGAAGCCGGTGTCCGCGCCAACATCAACGTCGCGCTGCGCTACATCGACGCCTGGCTGCGCGGGACCGGCGCGGCGGCGATCCACAACCTGATGGAGGACGCCGCCACCGCCGAGATCGCCCGTTGCCAGATCTGGCAGTGGATCCGCAACGGCACCAAGCTCGAAGACGGCACCGCGCTCACCCACGAGCTCACCGTGTCCTATTTGGACGAAGAGCTGGCGTCGGTGCGGTCCGAACTGGGCGAGGGCAACCGTCTCGGCGACGCCTACGAGATCTTCACCGAGACCGCGCTGGGCGAGAAGCTGCCGAGCTTCCTGACGACCGGTGCGTACGCCCGGTACCTGACCACGCACTGACACGAGGCTCCGGCCGCCCCTACCTGACGCGGGGCGGCCGGGTTCCACACCGGTTTGGGACGGTGTGGCCCAACGGGTCCGGTGGCGGAGGCTCCCCGCCGCCGGACCCGATTCACGCGCGCGCTCCTTCCGGTAGCGCTGTCGGGCGCGCGTTGTCGCGGAGGCCCCGCCCACCACCACACCCCGGTGGGCGGGGCCTTCGCGTTCCGCCGACGGCGAAAGCGGCGGCGGGAGGGGCGCGGGCCCGGTCACCATCACGGGTATGACGATCCTCAAGTTCAGCGGCGAGGTCGCCGAGTTCTATCAGCGCTACCGCCGCGGCTATCCGGCCGGAGTCCTGGACGCGCTGGTGGCGGAATTCGGGCTCACCGCCGATGACGCGGCACTGGATCTCGGCTGCGGCACGGGTCAGCTGACCTTGCCGCTCGCCGGCCGGACGCGCGTGGCCGTCGGCATGGATCCCGAGCCGGACATGCTCGCCCAGGCCAGGAAAGCGGCCGCGGGGATTGCCAACGTGACTTGGCTCGTCGGCGCCGACAGTGACGTTCCGGCCCTGGAAGCCTTGCTGGGCAAAGAGAAGCTCGGCGTGGTCACCATCGGGCAGGCACTGCACTGGATGGACCGCGAAACGCTGTTCCCCGCCCTTCATTCCCTGGTCCGGCCCGGCGGCGGGATCGCCGTGATCACGAACGGCGCGCCGATGTGGCTGCACGACAGCCCGTGGTCGAGGGCGTTGCGCGAGTATCTGTCCGGTTGGCTGGGACAGCCGCTCGTGCGCACCTGCGGGGCCGATCAGGAGGAACAGGACCGCTATCGGGCGAGCCTGGAAGCGGCCGGGTTCACCGCGGGAGAGACCGTCGTCGAGTACGAGGACGAGATCGACCTGGAATTCGTCATCGGCGCGGTCTACTCCGCGACCCCGGAGGACAGGCTGCCGAAGCCGGATGAACGAGCCGGGTTCGAGGAGCGGCTCAGCGCGGCGATCTCCCCGCACGCACCGTTCGTGGAGCCGGTCCAGGTGAGGATCTTGACCGGCAGAAAGGGATGAACCGGTCACGGACCGCGATTAGGTAGCGGTACCTAGTGATACCCCCGTTGTTTCCGCGGCGGGTCGCGCGGATGCTCGGCGCCGGGTGGGAAATCCGCCCGGATCTCCGAGGAGTCACCATGAAGAAGCAGTTGAGAAGGGTCTTGGCGACAGCTTTCGCCGTCCTCGCGGTCGCCCTCGCCGTACCGGCCGTGTCGGCTTCGGTGACGGTCTCGGCGCAGCCGGACTGTGTCCGCCCCTGTCACTTCTGATCTTCGTCACCTAGAGCAGTCCCGGGGGTCGCGCCCCTCGCGACCCGCGACGCTCGTGGAGGGGGGTCCGGGTCCCCCGACGGCCCGGATTCCCCTCCGCCCCGCATCACGGCTCGAACGCGTTGCCCGTCGCGATCTTCGGGCGGCCCAGTTCCACCGGTTCCCCGACGCGAGTCCGCCGGTAGACCGCGGCGGTCGCCTCGGCGATCCGGCCCCAGTCGAAGTCCGCGGCCAGGCGCGACTGCGCGGTCAGCGCCCGTCGCGCGGCGGCGACCTCGTCGTCCAGCACCGCTTCGACGGCGTCCCCGAGCGCGTCGACGTCGCCGGGGCTGAACGCCAGGCCGGTCTCGCCGTCGACGACGACCTCGCCGAGCCCTCCGGCGGTGGACGCCACGAGCGGCGCCTTCGCGGCGGCGGCTTCCAGCGCGACGATCCCGAACGGTTCGTACCGGCTGGGCAGCACGACGGCGTCGGCAGCGGCCAGCACGGCGCGCAGTTCACGGTCGGACAGGTGCCCGACGAAGTCCACCGCGCGGCGGACGCGCAGCTTGCGCGCCTGGTCGACCAGTTCCTCCAGATGCCTGCCCTTGCCCGCGACGACCAGCCTGGTCCCCGGTTTGGCGCGGCGGATCCGGGGGAGCGCGGCGAGCAGGTCCTGCACGCCCTTCTCCCATTCCAGCCGTCCGAAGTAGAGCAGCAGCGGCGCGCCGGAGGGGCTGTAGACCTCCCGCGCGTGCGCGACCTCTTCCGCGGGCACCTGCCAGGTGCGTTCTTCGATGCCGTTGTGGATCACGGTGACCGCGTCGCCGTCGACCTCGAACAGCTGCGACACCTCGCGGCGCATGGCCTGCGAACAGGTGATCAGCGCGTCCGAGCGGTTCGCGAGCCACCATTCGACCGAGTGAACCTGCTGGTTCAGCGGATGCGAGAGCCAGCCGGAGTGCCGTCCGGCCTCCGTGGCGTGGATCGTGCCGACCAGCGGGACCCGCGCGGCCTCGGCGATCGCGATCGCGGGGTGGGTGACCAGCCAGTCGTGCGCGTGCACGACGTCCGGCTGCCAGCCTCGCAGCAGGTCGGTCGCGGCGCGGACCATCGCGTGCCCCATGGCCAGTGTCCACGCGACGAGGTCCCGTTCGAAGGTCACGTGCATCGGATCCTCGGCGACCCGGATGATCCGCACGCCCTCGACCACGCGATCGGTCCTCGGGTGGGTCTCGGCGTCGGTGCCCGCCGTGTGACGGCACAGGACGACCACGTCGTGCCCCTGCCGGACGAGATGCCTGGCCAGGGCGTGGACGTGCCGTGCGAGTCCGCCGACGACCACGGGTGGGTACTCCCACGACAACATCAGCACGCGCATGGGTGGAGGTTACTCGTGAGTCGGTCTTCGCCGCCGGGGCGATCGCCCCGGCGGCATCATCGCCCGCGACCGCGCTGTCATCGAGGCGGGTCAGTCCGGCCGGGCTTCCACCGGACCGCCCGAGTCACGGACCCGGACGGGCACCCCGAGCAGCTGAGAAGGCAGCTGCCCGGGGTCGTGACCGGGGGTCACCCACACGTCGATCGTGGGTGCCCCCTCGGCCTCGCCCTGTCCGACCCCCACCACCCCGGGGACGTCGTCGAGCCAGCGCGACGCGGTGATCAGCGCGGCGTCGACGGTGTCGGCACTGTCGTCGGCCACTACGGGTGCACCCGGATGCCGAGCGAGGCCTCGACCAGCGTGATCCGGTTGATCACGGTGACCACGGGCGAACCCGCGAACAGCAGGCCGACGGCGTTTTCGCTCAGATCCGCCACGAGGCTGCCCGAGTCGCCACCGGCCGACATGTCGGTGGTGAGCAACTGCTGCGCGAACCGGGCCACCCGGCCGCCGCCGTAGTTGACGTCCACCGTCGCGTTGATGTTGGTGATCCGCCCGGTCGTCCAGTTCGTGGTCCGGCCGGTCTTCTGCACGATCGTGCCGACCGCGGGCGCGACGTTGGTCCCCTTGATGTCGCCGACCCAGAAGATCCGCCGGTCCAGGTCGTGGAACTGGCCCTCGGCGATGGCCGCGTCGACGAAGTTCACCGGCACCGGCTGCCCGGAGGTGATGAACTTGATCGGCACGAACCGGCTCAGCCTGGCGATGACGTCGGCGGGTGTGGTGCCGCCGTCGAACGGGCCGGGCTGCAGGATCGGGTCCCCGATGGCAGCTGCGTTGGAGTTCGCCAGCACGTGGTTGTTGCTCAGGATGTAGTACCTGGGCGGTTTGCCCGGCAGCGCGGTGGCGTCGTAGACGGCGGTGCCGTAGGTGCCCGCGGTGATCTTGAAGTGGCCGACGCTCAGCCCGCCGAACGCCGGGCGGAACCGCTTGGCCAGGGTGAACGGGCCGACCTGTTCGCGGGCGAGTTCGTCGGGCCTGCTCAGCATCTGGGCCGGCGGGTCTTCGAGCAGGGTGGGGGAGCCGTTCACCTTCGGCGGCGCGATGCTGCGGCCCGCCTGCAGCACGCCGACCTCCTGCACGTCGACGGGGACACCCGCCAGCGTCGCGGGGACGAGGTCGTCTTCGCGGACCATCTCGTGCGGCAGTTTCGTGTCGACCAGGACCGTGATCGCCTTTTCCCCGGTGTCCGTGCCGCCCGACCATTTCGTGCCGAGCGCGACACCCACGACGTTCTGTCTGCTGAGCAACGCGTCCTCTTCCGCGGCCTGCACACTCGCGAGGGAGAGGAACTCGTCAGGGATCATATTGTTTTCGATCATTTCAGCCACACTTTTCCTGGTTGTCGGCGTTGACAAGTGCGGGAGCCCCGACGAAAGAGTCTTCCCCTGTGCGAGGGGTCGCGCCATAGTGCAATCGGGTAGATCGCTTCATTCTCGTATGTCAAGATTTCCCTTGTGTGGCAAGGGTTTGTGATCGATCCACCGGCCATCGCGCGAGACGGCGGGGCATTCGGGGACTTTGGTCCTCAGTGTGCCGGAAAAGGAAACGGGCGGGTTCGGAGAGAACACTCCGAACCCGCCCGTGGCGGAGAATGGTTCAGGCGCCGACGGTGGCCTCGATCGCCTTGGTGATCGTTTCGTCCTCGGGTTCGGTGCGCGGGCGGAAACGGCCCACCACTTCACCGGACGGGGAGACGAGGAACTTCTCGAAGTTCCACTGCACGTCGCCCGCGGCGCCTTCCGCGTCGGCAGCCTTGGTCAGCTCGGCGTAGAGCGGGTGACGGCTTTCCCCGTTGACGTCCAGCTTCGCGAACAGCGGGAACGAAACCCCGTACGTCGTCGAGCAGAAGGTCTGGATCTCCTCGGCGGTACCCGGCTCCTGGCCAGCGAACTGGTTGCACGGGAACCCGACGACGGAGAAACCCTTGTCCGCGTAGCGTTCCTGCAGCTTCTCCAGTCCGGTGTACTGCGGCGTCAGGCCGCATTTCGACGCCACGTTCACCACCAGCAGCGTCTTGCCCTCGAGCGCGCCGAGCGTGGTGTCCTCGTCCGCGAGCGTCTTCAGCGGAATGTCGTGGATCCCCATGATTCCCCTTTCGTCATTTCCTCAGCAGATCACGCGCGTCGACGTGCCCGAACGGCCCGTCGTCGCGCCGGAACGCGGCCGCCGTCTCCCCGGCCCGCTCGTGCGCGCCGTCGCGGAGCAGTCCGGCCAGCGTGTCGAACCGGTCGGTGTGCGCCTTCGCCCGCCGCCGCGCGTAGTCGGCGGCGGAGTCCTTGGTGACCATGAACGCCCAGTCGCTCGAAAGCGCCAGCATCGCCTCGGCGACGGCCTGGTCGCGGACGGCGTCACGGGTCGTCGTGTCCATCCCGGTGACGAGGTCGAGCATCCGGTGCTGCAGCGCGGTGTTGTCCCGCACCATGTCGGCGACCTGCTCGCCGTCCCAGACCCGCCAGTCCTTGCCCGAGCCCCACGACGACGCCGGGAGATCGACCTTCCCGCCGAGGTGGCCCGCTTCGAGCGCGCCCTTGAGCGTGGTGACGCGGACGCCCGCCTCGGGCAATGCGCGCAGGACACCTTCGAGCCAGGCCGGTCCCTCGTGCCACCAGTGCCCGAACAGTTCCGTGTCGTACGCGGCGACGACGAGCGACTCGCGGCCGTGCTCGGCCTTGAGCGAGCGCAGCCGCGCGACGACGGTGTCGACGAAGTCCTGGACGTGGCCGCCGAGGACGCCCGAGGCCATCGCCGGATCGTAGGGCGCCTTGTCCGGCGGCTCGACGGTCTTGCCGGTCACCCGGGACGGCTTGAGGCCGACTTCGTGCGCCCAGGTGTGGAAGTCGCGGTAGGCGGCGTTGCCGGGGTAGCCGGCCTTCGGCGACCAGACGCGGTAGGTGACTTCGAGGTCGCGGCCGAAGCAGACGACGTCGGAGTCGCCGACGGTGCGCGCGGCCGAGGTGTCGCCGTGCAGGGAAGGCCCGTCGACCATGAACCGCCGGACGCCCGCGGCGGCGTACCCGGCTTCCATGCCGGGCGCGTACCCGCATTCAGGTGCCCAAATGCCCTCGGGGCGCTGTCCGATCCGCAGCGCGGTGTCGGCGAGGCCGCCGCGCAGCATGAAGTCCCGGACCGCCGGGTCGAGCAACGGCTGGAACGGATGCGCCAGCGGGCCGCCGAGAAGTTCGATCGTCCCGTTGTCCACAAAGGACCGGAGGATCGGCGAGAAGCCGTGACGCCAGCGGGTTTCGAGTTCTTCGGCCGCCCTGGTCGCCGTCCGGTACTCGCTCGCGGCGAGATCGCGCAGCAGCGGGTCGCCGCGCCAGAGCGTGGACGCGTGCCACGCGCGCAGCTGCCAGTGCCCGAGCCAGTCGTGGAACGCGTCGATGCAGTAGGGGTCATCGAGCTGGGCGGCGAGGATCGGGGTCATGCCGAGGGTGAGGACGTCTTCGCGGCCCTCGTCGGCGAAGCGGCGCAGAAGGTCGACCATCGGCAGGTACGAATGCGCCCAGGCCTGGTAAAGCCATTCTTCGCCGACCGGCCAGGACCCGTGGTGCGGCAGCCACGGCAGGTGGCTGTGCACGACGAGGCAGAACGTGCCCTCGTACTCGCTCATCGCCGCACCGCCACGGCGACGAGGTCGAGGCTGGCGTCGAGGTCTTCGCCGTGGATCGCGAAGTCCGCGGCCTGGATGCCTTCGACGTCGGCGAGCAGTGCGGGCGGCCAGGTCGCCTGGCCGGGCAGTTGTCCCATGACGACGTCGAGCTGCGCGTCGATGATCGAGCCGCCGTACTCGGCGTCGAGCTTCGCGACGCCTTCACCATGGTGGAGACCGTGCAGCGTCTCGACCTCGAACCCGGCGTCACGCAGCAGTTCGTCCAATTCGGACGGTGCGAGTTCCCTGGTGTGGAACGGGTTGAGCGGGGTGTCGCTGTCTGGGGTGAAGGTCAGCCGGTTGGGCGTGGTGACGATCAGCCGTCCGCCGGGAGCCAGCACGCGGCGGCACTCGGCGAGGAAGGCGCCCTGATCCCAGAGATGCTCGATCACCTGGAAGTTGGCGACCACGTCGATCGAGGCGTCCCGCAGCGGCAGGAACACCAGGTTCGCCCTGGCCACACCGATGCCGGGGTAGCGGCGGGCGACGTGCTCCGTGGTGGGCACGTCGTAGTCGAGCGCGAGCACCCGCGCGGCGACGGTGGCGATGAGCCCGGCGCCGTAGCCCTCGCCGCAGCCCGCCTCCAGGACGGTCTTGCCTTCGCACAGCGGGAGGAGATGGTGATACGCCGCTTCGTGGCGGCGAAACCAATAATTCTCCTCGGCGATGCCCGGCACGGTGCGTTCACCCGTGAGGTGCAGCGCTTCGGCCCTGGTGGCTGGGGTGGTCACGCCGCGACCCTACCGGCCGGTCACTTCCATCCCGTCCGCAAGTCGTCCTCTGGTTGCGGTGTCACGTTTCGCGGCGCTGTCCAGTCCAGGAGGTATGCAACGGACACTCACTCGCGTACTGCTCGTCGTCTTCGGTCTCATCGAACTGCCCGTCGGGCTCTGGCCACTGTTCAGCCCTCGCGGTTTCTACGACGACTTCCCCGGTTTCCGCACCGGCTGGGTGGCGATGGACGGCCCCTTCAACGAACACCTGCTCCGCGACTTCGGTGGCCTCAACCTGGCGCTTTCCGCCATCCTGATCGGCGCGGCCGTGATCGGGACGACCGCCGTGGCCAGGCTCGCGGCGCTGGCGACCTTCCTCTTCGGACTGCCGCACTTCCTCTACCACCTGGGCCACGTCTCGCATTTCGAGCCGGTGGACCAGGTGCTGATCGTCGCGACGACGGCGCTGGGCGCGGTTCTCCCGCTGGTTCTGGTGCTGATCCCGGGGCTTGAGCCGAATTCGAAAGAAGGACCTACACCGGGGACACCGTGATGCCGATCGCGCCGGGACCGAGGTGGGCGCCGAGGATCATGCTGGCGTCGACCAGGGTGCTGTCGACCATATGCGGCAGCCGGGCCCGCAACCGCCCGCCAATCTCCAGGTCGCGTTCGTCGGGGCCGAACCGGGTGATGGCGACCTCGACGTCCTGATCACCCGCGCAGTCCACCGCGAGGTCGACGAGTTTGTTGAGCGCCCTCCGCTGGCCCGGCACCCTGGTCAGCGGGGCGACCTCGCCGTTCTTCAGCGTCAGCAGGGGTTTGATCGAGAACGCGGAGCCGAGGAACGCCTGCGCCGCGCCGATCCGGCCGCCGCGCCGCAGGAACTCCAGCGTGTCGACGTAGAGGATCTCCCGGCTGCCCCGGAACCGGCGCTCGGCCGCGTCGATCACCCGGGTGGCCTGCCCGCCGGCGGCGGCGACCTTGGCCGCCGAGGTCGCCGCGAAACCGAGGCTCATCCCCGTGGTCCCGCTGTCGAGGACGTGGACGGGGATGTTCACCTGCTGGGCGGCCTCGCGGGCGGCGTTCACCGTCTCCGACATCCGTCCCGAGATGTGGACGCTGACGATCGCCGAGGCGCCCTTGCTCGCGGCGTCCTGGAACGCCCAGAAGAACGCGGCGACCTCCGGAGGCGCCGTCTTCACCGGGGTCCCGGCGCGCAGCTGTCCGATGACTTCGTCGCGGTCGTAGCGGTTCTCCTCGTCGAACTGCTCGCCGACCTGTAATTGGACCTGAACGACGCCGATTCCCCAGCGTTCGGCGACCGGGACGGGGAGGCAGGAGGTCGAGTCCGTGATCACGGCGACAGGGCCGGGCATGGAACGCATGGTGGGGCACGTTAGCCCGTCACCCTCGCCGGGAGTACCCCGGAATACGGCCGTTCGGGTTAGTCGGCCGGTTACACTCACTTCCGGGTGAATTACCTGGACGATGGTCCCACTAAAACGTGCATCCAGGTGAATGAGGTCACCTCGGCGGGCCGCGGCGCCGAAATGGCCCTAATCTACCGGCCAGTAGAGCTGTTGCCCCGTGGCCGACGCCGGCCACCAACGGGAGGTCGAAGTAGACCCATGACGAACATCGTTGTCCTGGTCAAGCAGGTACCGGACACCTACTCGGAGCGGAAGCTCTCCGGTGCCGACAACACTCTTGACCGCGAATCCGCCGACGCCGTGCTCGACGAGATCAACGAGAAGGCCGTCGAAGAAGCCCTGAAGATCAAGGAAGCCGGCGAGGGCGAGGTCACCGTCGTCTCGGTGGGTCCCGACCGCGCGACCGACGCGATCCGCAAGGCGCTGTCCATGGGCGCCGACAAGGCCATCCACGTCTCCGACGAAGCGCTTCACGGCTCCGACGCGATCGCCACCGCCAAGGTGCTGGCCGCCGCGATCGGCAAGGTCGAAGGCTACGACCTGGTCATCACCGGGAACGAGGCCTCCGACGGCCGCGGTGGCGCCGTGCCGGCGATCATCGCCGAGCTGCTCGGCCTGCCGCAGTTGACCCACGTGAACGAGCTGACCGTCGACGGCACCTCGATCAAGGCCGACCGCTACACCGAGGACGGTGTCACGCACCTCGAGGCGAACCTGCCCGCGCTGGTGAGTGTCGGCGAGAAGATCAACGAGCCGCGCTACCCCTCCTTCAAGGGCATCATGGCCGCGAAGAAGAAGCCGGTCGAGACGCTGACCGTCGCGGACCTCGGTCTCGACGCGGGCGAGGTCGGCCTCGGCAACGCCTGGTCGTCGGTGCTCGAAGCCACTCCGAAGCCGCCGCGCACCGCCGGTGAGCGCGTCGAGGACGAGGGTGACGGCGGCAGCAAGGTGGCCGCTTACCTGGTCGCGCAGAAGCTCATCTGAGACAGGTTTCGAGGAGGAATAGGGAAATGGCTGAAGTACTCGTCCTCGTCGACCACGTCGACGGTGAAGTCAAGAAGGTCACGCTCGAGCTGCTGACCGCCGCTCGCGAGCTCGGTGAGCCGTCCGCGGTCGTCGTCGGCCCGACCGGCACCGCCGCCAAGGCGAAGGAAGCTCTCGCCGCACACGGCGCCGCCAAGGTGTACGTCGCCGAGGGCGACAACGCCACCGGCTTCCTGGTCACCCCCAAGGTGGATGTCCTCGCCGCGCTCGCGGAGCGGACCTCCCCGGCCGCCGTGCTCGTCGCGGCCAGCGCCGAGGGCAAGGAGGTGTCCGCCCGTGTCGCGGTCCGCCTCGGCTCCGGTCTGCTGTACGACGCCGTCGGCGTGAACGGCGACGGCAGCGTCGACCAGTCCATCTTCGGTGGCGCGTTCTCCGTCAAGGCCAAGTCCACCAAGGGTGTCCCGGTCATCTCGGTCCGCCCCGGCGCTGTCGAGGCGTCCCAGGCCGAGGGTGCGGCCGCCGAGGAGACCGTCGAGGTCCCCGCGGGTGACCCGGCGAAGTCCGCCAAGATCACCGGCATCGAGCCGATCGTCGGCGGCGACCGTCCGGAGCTGACCGAGGCCTCGGTCGTCGTCTCCGGTGGCCGCGGTGTCGGCTCGGCCGACAAGTTCGACGTCGTCGAGACGCTCGCCGACTCGCTCGGTGCCGCCGTCGGCGCTTCCCGCGCCGCCGTCGACTCGGGCTACTACCCGGCGCAGTTCCAGGTCGGCCAGACCGGTAAGACGGTCTCGCCGCAGCTGTACATCGCGCTGGGCATCTCCGGGGCGATCCAGCACCGGGCGGGCATGCAGACGTCGAAGACCATCATCGCGGTCAACAAGGACGCCGAGGCGCCGATCTTCGAGATCGCCGACTTCGGTGTGGTGGGCGACCTGTTCAACGTCGCGCCGCAGCTGACCGACGAGGTCAAGAAGCGCAAGGGCTGAGTTTCACCCTGAAGGGGCCGTCCGGGATTTCTTTCCCGGGCGGCCCCTTTTCTGTGATCCGAAAGTGATGTTCCACCCTGAGAGAAGCCTGAGAACCCGCATTTAACTGAACGTGCACTATTCGGCCATCGGGCGCATTGTCGTTGGTACCCCCCGAGGGGTAGACCTTGCTTATGACGACGTCACAGCTCCTCGTCAGTACTGACCAGGCAGGTGTCGAACTCCCGGCCGACGCGCCGCGCTACTCGCTCCTCGTCGCCAACGGAAACGAAGAAGTCGTTGCCGCGCAACGCCTTCGTCACCGGGTGTTCGCCGAGGAAATGGGAGCGACGCTCAATTCGCCCGTACCCGGACTCGACGTCGATTACTTCGACGAGTTCTGCGATCACCTCGTGGTGCGGGACGACAACACCGGCGAGATCGTGGGCACGTACCGGATGCTGCCGCCCGATCGGGCGACGCGGGCCGGAAAGCTCTACTCCGACAGCGAATTCGACCTCACGGCACTCGATTCACTGCGTCCTTCGCTGGTCGAGACGGGCCGCTCGTGCGTGCACCCCGACCACCGCAGCGGCGCCGTGGTGAGCCTCGTCTGGGCGGGCATCGGCCGCTACATGCTGCTGGCCGGGCACCGCTACCTCGCGGGCTGCGCGTCCGTGCCGCTGACCGGCGGCGGGGAATACGCGGCGGGCGTCTGGGATGTCCTGCGCGCCAAGCACTACGCGGACGAGTCGCTCCGGGTGACCCCGCTGAACCCGTGGCGGACCGAGGGCGTCGAGCGGCCCGCGCGGGCGATCCTGCCGCCGCTCATCAAGGGGTACACGCGCCTGGGCGCCAAGGTCTACGGTCCGCCCGCGCTGGACGAGGATTTCGGTGTCGCGGACTTCTTCGTCCTGCTGGACCTGCACAACGTCGACGAGCGTTATCTCAAGTTCTTCCTGGGAGTACAGGGATGACTCACGCCTGGATGCCGAAATCGCCGTGTGGCGACGGATGTCTGAGCGAAGGGGCGCCGACGGTGGCGTTCCCGCGGCGCGTCCTGCGCTTCGCCGCGGCGATCGGCGTCATCGCCGGGGCCTTCCTGACCGCGCCGCTGGTGCTCGTGCTGCGCGGCAGGCCCCGGGAACGGTTGGTGCGCCTGCTGTTCGCAGGGATCCTGAAGTCCTTCGGGGTACGGCTGCGCGTCCTCGGCGACGAACGTTTCCGCGCCGTGCCCGGCCGTGGCGCGCTGGTGGTGAACAACCACATCTCGTGGCTGGACATCATCGCGGTGAACGCCATCCAGCCGATGCGGGCGCTCGCCAAGAAAGAGGTCGGCGCCTGGCCGGTACTCGGCCTGCTGGTCCGCCGCGGCGGCAGCATCTTCCTCGACCGGGAGAACCTGCGCAGCCTGCCCGCGACGATGGACGAACTCGCCGGCGCGATGCGCGGCGGATCACTCGTCAGTGTGACGCCGGAGGGCACCACCTGGTGCGGACTGGGCTCCGGCCGCTTCCGCCCGGCGGCGTTCCAGGCCGCGATCGACGGCGGTGTCCCGGTGCGGCCGCTCGCCCTGCGCTTCCGGCTCGCCGACGGACGCGAAACCACGCAGCCGGCGTTCATTGGACCGGAGTCGCTCATCGCCTCGCTGCGGCGAGTGGCGGCTTTGCGCGGTCTGGTGCTGGAGGTGCACGTGTGCCCGGAGATCGCGCCGGGACGCGCTTCGGACCGGCGGGAGCTGGCGCTGCTGGCGGAATCCGCGGTGCAGGCGGCGCTCGGGCGGGTGCAGATCCCGGTGCAGACGCGGCGGCGCCGCACTGCCTCCGCTCCCGCTGTGCCCGCTCCCGCTCCTGCCGCTGCTCCGGTCGCCCCTGTCGTGAAAGTCCCTTCGCCGTAACTCGCGCGCGCTATGAAAGGCCCGTTACTTGCAAAATTTGCAAGTAACGGGCCTTTCATAGCACCCCCAGGTGGACACGCGGCGGCATCACGCCAGCGTCAGCGTGATCTTCCCGCTCGCGTGCCCGGTCGCGCTCTCCCGGTGCGCTTCCGCGACCTCCGCCAGCCTGTAACTCGACCCCAGCTTCAACTTCAGCTCCCGAGAGACCAGATCCTCCAGCACGGCCGGAGTCTCCGAGCCGCCCGCCGAGAACGTCAGCCCCTGCGCGAACGCCGCCGGGTCGGCGATGGTGACCAGCCGGTCGGGTGAACCGAGCAGTGCCACGGAATCGGCCAGCACGCCGAACCCGGCCGCGTCGAACACCGCGTCCACGCCGCCCGGGGCCGCCGCCCGGACCCGCGACACCCACCCGTCGCCGTACTGGACCGGCAGCGCGCCGAGAGCCTCGACCTCGTCCAAGGTCGAAGTCCCGGCGAGCCCGATGACCGTGGCCCCGAGCGCGACGGCGGCCTGCGTCGCGATCCGGCCGACCTGGCCGCTCGCCCCGTGAAGCACCAGGGTTTCCCCGGGCTTGACCTCGAGTTCGCCCAGCACGCGCAACGCCGTCTCACCGACGATCGGCAGCCCGGCGGCTTCGGGCCACGAAAGCCCGGCCGGCTTGCGGATGACGTTGGTCGCCAGCGCGTACTCCGCGTACGCCCCGGTGTCGGACCAGCCGAAGACCTCGTCGCCGACGGCGAATCCGACGCCTTCGCCGACCGCGTCCACCACGCCCGCCAGTTCCAGGCCGAGGATGTGCGGGAATTCGACCGGCCGCACCTCCGCCATGGCGCCGGACCGGATCTTCCAGTCGACCGGGTTGACGCCGGCGGCCTTGACCGCGACCCGCACCTGACCCGGGCCGGGCTCCGGCAGCGCGACCTCGGTCTCCTGGAGGACGTCGGTGTCGCCGTACTGGGTGATGGTGATCGCTCGCATGTTCACTCCTCATCGGACTTTCTTCGCTGCGATCAGTCAACCGGCGGCCCGGCCCCGCCCGAACCAGCCGGACGAGCAGTGTTCACTAGCCGGGCGAGCAGCGTCGCGGACCGGGAACGCGCTTACTGTGGAGTCATGGACGAGTGGTCGGATCCGCTGTACGTGCTGAGCCAGGTCGAGTACATGCTCGCCGCCCGGCGTCACGAACTCCTGCCGCGGTTCTCGGCGACGGCCGCGGCCGTCCTGCCGCACCGGGCCGCCGCCATGGAGACCGGTGACTGCTCCCGCCTGCCGATCAAGGTCGACGGCGATCCGGCGATCACCGGCGCCGTCACGAGCGCGGAGCTCCGGCGGCTCGCCGCGCTCGGCGTCCCCGGGGAGGCCGCGGTGGTGGAGGAGACACTCGGCGGCGAGCGCCGGAAGCTCGTCGTCCTGAGCTCGGCCCCGGTGATCGGCAAGGGCGCGATGATCGCGCTCGTCCCCACCGGGGACGCGCCCGACGACCGTGCGCTCGGGATCGTCGCGAAGCTGTGGGACATCGTCAGCGTGAACGCCGCCCAGCGCGCCACCGATCCCGAACCCGAGATCCTCGCGAGCAACCTGGCGGCCGCGACCGCGCGGGCGCGGGCGATCACCGATCTCGGGCAGACCCACGCGACGGCCTTGGCGTCGTTGCTTTCGGTGCTGCGGTCCCGGCGTCTCGGCGACGCCGCCGCCCGCCAGGCCGCGACCGACCTCGCCGCGGCTTCGCTGGTCGAACTGCGCTCGATCGCGGACCGCGACCAGGAGCTTTCGGCGGAACCGGCGTCGGAGGCCTTCGACACTCTCGTCGCGCAGCTGGATCCCTTGGTACGCCACAACGACGTGACCGTCGACCTCGCCGGACCCGGCGACGAACGTTCGCTCCCGCAGGACATCGCGCACACCGCGCGCACGGTCACCCGCGGGCTCGTGCTCGCCGCGCTGGAGCGGGGCAGCACCCGCGTCCGCGCGTCCTGGCAGCTCGACGGCCAGGCCCTCCGGATCACCGTGCGCGACGACGGCCCGGACGTCGCCCGCGCCGTGCCCGCGGCCGGTCTCACCGAACGGATCACCCCGCTCGGCGGCCGCTGGGAGGTCGACGCCGTCCCCGGCTGGGGCGCCACGATCACCGCCGTGATGCCGCTGGAAGTCCAGGAAACCCCGGAGCTGCGCCCCTTGGACCGGCTGAACCCGCGTGAACTCGAAGTCCTCGCCGGGATTGCGCGCGGGAAGCGGAACCGGCAGATCGCCGAGGAGCTGCTGCTGACCGAGCACACGGTGAAGTTCCACGTGCGGAAGATCCTCGGGAAGCTGGAAGTCACCTCGCGCGGCGAGGCCGCGGTGCTGGCGCGGGAACTGCGCCTGGAGTCCGTCGGCGCTTGACCTCCACCCGACTGGAGGTTGCAGGCTCGTCGTATGACGATCACTGGGGACAAGGCGGCGCCGAAGCCGAAAGGCGTGCTCTGGACACTGGAGCACCGCGTGACCACGATCGGGCTGCTGCTCATGGTCACGCTCATCGCGTTCGAGAGCATGGGCGTCGCCACCGCGATGCCGACGATGGTGGCCGACCTCGACGGTCTCGCGCTGTACGCCTGGCCCTTCACCACCTTCCTGGTCGCCAGCGTGGTCGCGACCGTCCTCTCCGGACGCCTCGGCGACCGCAAGGGCCCGGCGCCCGCGCTGCTCGCCGGTACCGCGCTGTTCGCCGCCGGGCTGCTGGTGGCGGGGCTCGCGCACGACATGCCGCTGCTCCTGCTCGGCCGCGGATTGCAGGGCTTCGGTTCCGGGCTCCTGCTGGTCTCGGTGTCCCTGCTGATCGCGCTCACCTTCAGCGACCGCGAGCGCCCGGTGATCTACGCCGCCAACGCCGCCGCTTGGGTGCTGCCCGCGGTGATCGGGCCGTCGGTCGCGGGCGTGGTGACCGTGAGCGTCGGCTGGCGCTGGGTGTTCCTCGGGCTGATCCCGCTGACCGGGATCGGGCTCGCGCTGCTGGTGCTGGTCACGCGCAAGCTGCCCGCCCACGTGCCCGGCGAATCCGCGAGCCGCGCCGGGGTGGTGCCCGCGGTGGTCGCCGCCCTCGGCGTCGCCGCGCTCACCTGGGCGGCGCAGCATCCGTCTCTCGCGGCACTGGCCTACGGCGGCGCCGGGCTCGTCGCCCTGGCGTACGCGCTCCGCAAACTCCTGCCCGCCGGCACGCTGACGTCGCGGCCGGGGTTGCCGACAGTGATCGCCTCCCGCGCGCTGATCGCGGGCGCGTACGCCGGAATGGAGGCGTACCTGCCGCTCACGATGACCGAGGTCCACGGTTACAGCCCCGCGCTGGCCGGGCTGCCCCTGACGGTGACCGCGCTGGGCTGGTCGGCGGGGTCGATGCTGCAGGGCCGCAGGCTCGACTGGTCGCGCGAGACGTCCCTGCGGACCGGGTTCGCGCTGGTCGCGGCCGGTCTGGCGATCTTCGTCTTCGTCCCGCTGCCCTCGTTCCCCGGCTGGATGGCGTTCGTGGCGTCGGCGGTCGGCGGCGCCGGGATGGGCATCGCGATGCCCGCGATCTCGGTTCTGCTGCTGCGCTACTCGCCGGAGGCCGAACGCGGGTTCAACACCTCGGCGCTGCAGCTCGGCGACTGGGTCGGATCGGCCCTGACCATCGGTTTGGGTGGAGTTCTGCTCGCCTCGGTGGCGTCGGCGAAGGAGCCTTCGGTGGCGATCCTGGTGCTTTCGGTGCTGCTGACCGGCATCGCGCTGCTCGGCGTGCGGCTGACCGGCCGGTGGCCGTCGGCTATGAGCGGCACCACCCGCTGACACAGGGTGGGCTTGGTCACGCCCCGGAGCGGTCTACCCTGGTATGGCCATGACCTATCTCGACCACGCGGCGACCACCCCGATGTTGCCCGAAGCCGTAGCGGCGATGTCCGAGGCGCTGTCCACAGTGGGCAACGCCTCCGCGCTGCATTCCTCGGGTCGCCGGGCCCGCCGCAAGGTCGAAGAGGCCCGCGAGGTGATCGCGGAGGCGCTGGGCGCCAGGCCGTCCGAGGTGATCTTCACCGGCGGTGGCACGGAGAGCGACAATCTCGCGGTCAAGGGCATCTTCTGGGCCCGCAACGGCGAGGACCCGAAGCGCCGCCGGGTGCTGTGCAGCACCGTCGAGCACCACGCCGTCCTCGATTCCGTCGAATGGCTGGAGCAGCACGCGGACGCCGAGATCGTCTGGGTCGAGGTCGACCAGGACGGCCGGGTGTCCCCGGAGTCGATGCGCGCCGCCATCGGCGACAGCCCCGAGACGGTCGCGCTGGCCACCGTGATGTGGGCGAACAACGAGGTCGGCACGGTCAACCCGATCGCCGGGCTCGCCGCCGTCTGCGCCGAGCACGAGATCCCGCTGCACACCGACGCCGTCCAGGCCGTCGGCGCGGTGCCGGTCGACTTCGCCGGGAGCGGGGCCGCCGCGCTGACCCTGACCGCGCACAAGCTGGGCGGCCCGTACGGCGTCGGCGCGCTGCTGCTCGGCCGCGACACCGCCTGCGTGCCTGTCCTGCACGGCGGTGGCCAGGAGCGCAGTGTGCGTTCGGGCACCCTCGACGTGCCCGCGGTGATCGCGTTCGCGACGGCGGTGAAGGCCACGGTCGAAGGCCGCGAGGAGTACGCCAAACGCGTCGCCGAGCTGCGGGACGACCTGGTCGAGGCCGTCCGGCGCGAGGTGCCGGACGCGCTGCTCAACGGCGGTGAAGGCGAGCGCCTGCCGACGCACGCCCACTTCACTTTCCCCGGTTGCGCGGGTGACAGTCTGTTAATGCTTTTGGACGCCAAGGGCATCGAATGTTCCACTGGATCGGCGTGCACGGCGGGTGTCGCGCAACCGAGTCACGTGCTGCTGGCCATGGGTGCCGATCCGGCGGCCGCGCGCGGGTCGCTGCGATTCTCGTTCGGGCATACCTCGGCACCGGAAGACGTTGAAGCGGTTTCGAGGGAGATCGCGGGCGTCGTCGACAGGGCGAGGCAGGCGGGACTCGCGGGAATGCGCAAGCAGACGCAGAAGCAAGAGGTGTGAGGAAGATGCGCGTACTGGCCGCGATGAGCGGGGGAGTGGACTCGGCGGTGGCCGCCGCGCGCGCCGTGGACGCCGGGCACGAGGTCGTCGGCGTGCACCTGGCGCTGTCGGCGAAGCCCGGCACGCTGCGCACGGGCTCCCGCGGCTGCTGCACGATCGAAGACTCGGGCGACGCGCGGCGAGCGGCCGACGTCCTCGGCATCCCCTTCTACATCTGGGACTTCGCCGAGCGCTTCACCGAAGAGGTCATCGAGACCTTCGTCGGCGAGTACGCCGCCGGCCGGACGCCGAACCCGTGCGTCACCTGCAACGAGAAGATCAAGTTCGAGGCGCTGCTGGACAAGGCGATGGCGCTCGGCTTCGACGCCGTCGCGACCGGGCACTACGCCCGTCTGTCCGTTGTGGACGGTGCGCCGGAGCTGCGGCGCAGTGTGGACTCCGGCAAGGACCAGTCCTACGTTCTGGCCTCGCTGACTCCGGAGCAGCTGCGGCATTCGCTGTTCCCGCTGGGCGATTCGTGGAAGACCGACGTGCGCGCCGAGGCCGAGAGCCGCGGCCTGTCGGTGGCGAAGAAGCCGGACAGCCACGACATCTGCTTCATCCCGGACGGCGACACGAAGAGCTTCCTGGAGAAGCGCCTCGGCCAGCGTCCCGGGCAGCTCGTCGACGCCGAGACCGGCGCCGTGCTCGGCGAGCACACCGGCGTGCACGGGTTCACCGTCGGCCAGCGCAAGGGACTCGGCATCGAGGCGCCGGCGCCGGACGGGCGGCCGCGCTACGTGCTGTCGCTGGAGCCGGTTTCGGGCACCGTGAAGGTCGGCTCCGCGCGGGATCTCGGCGTGAACGTGATCGAGGCGAACCGCCCGATCTGGCCGAGCGAGCGGCCGCTGGACGGCCCGACCGAATGCGTCGTCCAGGTGCGCGCGCACGGCGGGATCGTGGAGGCCGTCGCCGAGGTTTCGGGCGACTCGGGCGATTCGGTGACGGTTCAGCTTCGCGAGCCGTTGCGTGGGGTCGCGCCGGGACAGGTCGTCGTGCTGTACCGCACCGATGCCGCCGAAGGCGATCTCGTGTTGGGAAGCGCGAAGATCTCGGGGACCCGCTAGAACTCTTCCGCAATTAGTCCTCTGGTTGCGGTCCTTGCGCGTGCAACTACCGCAACCAGAGGACTACTTGCGGCGGGTCAGCGGTGCCATCGCTCCGGCGGTAGGGAGCGAGGCGTGTCGCGAAAGCCATTTTCGCGACGTGTGGTGTCCCGAAAGTGGCTTTCGCGACACCGACGATGGTGCCGAATCGCGGGGTTAGGCAAAGGTGGCGTGCGCGTGCCATTCTTCGGTGCCGGTCGCGGGGCGGCTGTTGCGAAAGCCACTTTCGCAACCTTCAATGTTGCGAAAGTGGCTTTCGCAACATCTTCGGGCCGCTGCCGGAGCCCCCGCAACCAGGTGCCGCAACGCGGGCGGTCAGAACTTCAGCTTGAAGCCGGTGTGAGAGGCCTCGAACCCGAGGCGTTCGTAGAACCGGTGCGCGTCCTCGCGTTTCACGTCCGACGTCAGCTGGACGAGGGCGCAGCCCCGTCGCCGGGATTCGTCGATGGCCCACGTCATCAGCTCGCCGCCGAGACCGGAGCCGCGATGGCTCGCCCGCACCCGGACGGCCTCGATCTGCCCGCGCAGCGCGCCTTTCCTGGCCAGGCCCGGAATGATCGACAGCTGGAGCGTGCCGACGGCCTCACCGGCGTCGTCGGCGACGATCAGCAGTTGCGTGGGATCGGCGTCGATCTCCTCGAAGGCCTTGAGATACGGCGTCAGGTCGTCAGTGGAATCCCGGGTGCTGCCGATCTGGTCGTCGGCGAGCATCCCGACGATCGCCGCGACGTCCTCGCGGCGTGCTTGACGGATGATCATGAGGCGTAGTGTTGCACTCCGTCGGTCTCGGCCGCGGTGAGTTTCCCTCGTGCCACCAGCAGATCCAGATGCGAACCGGTCTCGAGGACGGCGAGCATCTGGTTGAACGGGTCCATCTCCGGGAGCTTGCGCAGCTTGCGTGTCCAGCCCAGCCGCAACGCGACCTCGTACGCCGTAGTGACGTCCGGGGTGATCTCGGCGCCCATGACCTCGAGCCGGTCGCGATGGTGCTCCAGCAGTTCGTCCACGCGGGCGTGGACGCTGTCGGTGACGCGGCCGTGCGCGGGCAGCATGCGCCGGTCCGGCATCTCGCGCACCAGGCGCAGGGAGTCGAGGTAGTCGCTCAGCGGGAGTTCGGCGGGCACCGGCTGGAACCCGATCGACGGCGTGATGTGCGGCAGCACGTGATCGCCGGAGAACACCAGCCCCGCTTCGTCGTCGACGAAGACGACGTGCCCGGCAGTGTGGCCCGGCGTGTGCACGATGTCGAACTCGCGGCCGGGCATGATCGTGCGTTTTCCGGGACTGAGCCACTCGTCGGGCTGTTCCCACAAATGCGCTTCGGTGTGCCGGACACCGCCGAAGGCCTTGGCGAGTTCCTCGACCACCGGGACCGCGCCGCAGCGCTGAAGGAGGCCGACCTGCGCCTCCATCGGGAAGCGGTCCGGATCGCCGGAGCGCACCAGCGAAGGCTCTTCCAGCTTCCCGAGCCCGACCTTGCCGCCGAACTCGCGGCGCAGTTCCACCGCGAGGGTGTAGTGATCGCGATGCACGTGGGTGATCAGGAATTCGTCGATGTCGCCGAGGTCGGCACCGAGCGCTTTCAATCCGCGCGACAGCAGCTCACGCGCCGACTCCAGCGCCCAGCCCGAGTCGACGAGGACCAGGCGCGTGCCGTCGGTGACGGCGTAGACGTTGACTGCGCGCAGCGCGTCGTACGGCAGGGGCAGCGGGATCCGGTGTACCCCCGGCGAAACCGTGTAGACGCCTGGTTCGGCCCAGTCCCGTTCGCCGTCTTCGGGCAACGGCTCCATGGTGACCTCCGTCCCGGACGCACTCCAGCGTGCCGCCCCAGTCCTTCCACCTTGAGCCGCCGGAAGGCGAGTGTCCACTTGAGCGGGGTGAGACCCCGGTCACGCCCCGCTCAGCGGCCGTCGTCCTGCTTCAGCGCGGTGTCGATGGTCAGCGCCGACGCGACCACCATCGACGCCAGCGGATCCCGCAGCGGCCGGTGGATCTCGACGACGTAGTTGTCGGCGGTGGTGAACGCGGCCTTCACGAAACCGCCCCAGGTCTTGGTGATCCGCGCGATCTCGACGTCGGCGTGGTCCTTGATCACGAAGTTCCACGCCCGCCAGTTCTCCGCGAAGATCCCGCCGACCCGCTGGCCGTCGATGACGAAACCCAGCCGGATCTTGCCGAAGACGTTCTCCTGCACGATCTCCCCGATCGGGGAGTCGTCGGCCTTCGTCACCAGGAAGCGGGATTTGAACACCTTCGCCGGTCGCGTCACCTTCAGCACGGTGCTGTGGTTCGCGTCGCGGATTTCGAAGCGGTGGGTCAGGAACTGGTCGTAATTCGTCAGCAGCCGGATGGCCTTCTTCAACGTGCTCTGCCCGACCTGCACGACGCCGCCGAGGCGGTTGCCGTTCTGGTCGAAAACCCCGAACTCGTTGGACATCTCGATGAGTTTCGCGCGCTGGTTGACCACCAGCACGGGTTCGGAGAACAGGGTCCCGCCACCGGCGGCCCCGCCGCCCCGGCCTTGGGTCCCCTTCGCCACCTGCGCCCGGATCTTGTCCGGGTCGTGCGCGCCTTCGATGTCCAGCTCGATCATCTCGGCGTCGTGGGACGGCCGCGTGTTGGGCGTCCAGGCCTGTCCGTCCCACCACCGGTACACCCGGGGGTTCTGCTGGTCGGGATACCAGCCGGCGGGCTGTGGAGAGCTCGTCATGGCAGGTCAGCGTAATGCGCGAGACGCCTCTGCGGGCTCGCCGACGGCAATTGCGGCGAATGTCCGTGTCGTCGGTGTGCCCCGCCTCCCCGCCGAGTGGGACCAAGGGGAGAATCCGGGTGTGAACGAACGACCTTGGCCTCCTGGCGCCGCGACCGCGATCGGTTCCCAGCCCGGCACCGATCCGGTCGAGGCCGCGTCGATCGTGTTCGGCGAACTGCCCGAATTCCCCTATCTGCCCGAACTTCCCGCGCGCGGCGTGGGTGCCGACCTGATCGGCCGGACGGCCGCGCTGCTGGTCGATCTCGCCGTCGAGGTGGTGCCGAGCGGTTATCGCGTCGCCGCCCGCCCCGGGCACGACCACCGCCGCGCGGTCGACCTGATGAACTGGGACCTCGACGCCGTCCAGGAGGCGAAGGAGAAGGCGGGTGCCGCGCCGCCGGTGTTCAAGGCACAGGTCGCGGGGCCGTGGACGCTCGCCGCGAACATCGAACTCCAGCGCGGGCACCGGATCCTCACCGATCGGGGCGCGCTGCGCGATTTCACCGCGTCCTTGCTGGACGGCCTCGCCGAACACGTGGCGGAGCTGAAGTCGCGCGTCGGCGCGCCCGTGGTGCTCCAGTTCGACGAACCGTCGCTGCCCGCGGTTCTCGCCGGCGATCTTCCGACCGCGTCCGGCTACGGCACCGTTTCCGCCGTGCCCGCGCCGGAAGCCCGCGACCTGCTGTCGACGGTGATCTCCGGGGCGGAGCGCATCACCGGGCAGCCGGTCGTGGTGCACTGCTGCGCCGAGAAGCCGCCGATCTCGTTGCTGCGCGCCGCGGGCGCGCAAGCGATCGCCTTCGATTTCACCCTGTTGAAGGGCGCTTCGCCCATGCAACTCGATGAAATCGGCGAGACGCTGGATTCCGGCACGACGCTGATGCTCGGGCTCGTCCCCACGACCGACCCCGGCGCGCCGTTGGTGCTGCGTGACGTGGTCACGCCCGTGTTCAAACTCGTCGACAGGCTCGGATTCCGCAGGGAGATCATCGCCGAACGCGTCGTGCCGACCCCGGCGTGCGGTCTCGCGGGCGCGACTCCCGAGTGGATGCGCCGCGCGCTCACCCTCGGCCGGGAGGCGGGCAAGGCTTTCACCGAACCGCCTGAAGGCTGGTGACCGGCGCGGTAGCGTGCCCGCATGCGTTTGTTCCGCCGCTCCCGTAAGCCCGAGGACGTTCCCGACCCCCGCACCGCGTGGCCGGAGCAGCCGGTCCCCGAGGACGCGGCCGCCGCGGCGGTGACGTTCTGGGAGGCGTGGTTCGCGCTCCTGCCAGAGGTCAGTGCCGCGCTCGGTGATCGCGAGCCGCACCGCGTGGAACACGACCTCTGCACCATCGTCGAGGCACTGCATCCGAGGCTGCACTTTTCCCTCGATCGTGGGCACCGGGCGATCTACTCGCTGGTGCTCACCGGCCAGGAGGATCCGGAACTGCGCCCGTACACCGACGCGTGGAAGGCCGCCGCGCCGCCGGAGGACGCGATCTGGGAGTACCACGACTCCGTGCCGCCGGTCCCCGATCCGACCGAGGTCACCGTCAACCTCGGCGAGACCCGCATCGCGCTCGCCGACGTCCGGGTGACCGCGAAGGTGGACGATTCAGCCGGACGGGTGGACGTCACCGTCTTCCACCCGCTGATCGAAGAACTCCGGCCGGAGACCCGGACGACCATGACCTTCCTGCCGCTGGACGCCACGCTGGGTGAGCGCGTGGCGGCCGAAAGGCTGGGCAAGGTCGAGCTGGTGACCGAGGCACAGGAGGGACAGCTGACCCTTCTGGAGCTCCGTGAAGTGGTCGCCCGACTCGACCCGAGGGCGTCCGGAATTGTCGGTACCCCCGACTAGGCTTACCCCCGTGAGCAGCGAACTTCCGGAAAACCCCGAGCCAGTGCAGGACATCACCGAGGTCCCCGCCGAGGTCCGAGAAAGGCACGCCGAACTGGCGGAGGAGATCCGCGGGCACCAGTTCCGGTACTACGTGCTGGATTCACCGATCGTGTCCGACGGCCAGTTCGACACGCTGCTCAACGAACTCCAGGCCATCGAGGACGAGCATCCGGGGCTGGTGACGCCGGAGTCGCCGACGCAGAACGTCGGCGGCACGTTCTCGACCGAGTTCGTCGCGCACGACCACCTCGAGCGCATGCTCAGCCTGGACAACGTCTTCGACGGCGAAGAGTTCGAGGCCTGGGTCGAGCGGGTCCAGAAGGAGATCGGCGCGACGAAGTACCTCGCCGAGCTCAAGATCGACGGGCTCGCCATCAACCTGCTGTACGAGAACGGCCGCCTGACCCGCGCGCTGACCAGGGGCGACGGCCGCACCGGCGAGGACGTCACGCTCAACGTCCGCACGCTGGAGCAGGTGCCGGACCGCCTGACGGGCACCGACGAGTTCCCCGTGCCCGCGCTGGTCGAGATCCGCGGCGAGGTGTACTTCCGCGTCGAGGACTTCCTGGCGCTCAACGCGAAGATGGTCGAGGCGGGCAAGGATCCGTACGCGAACCCGCGCAACACCGCCGCCGGATCTTTGCGGCAGAAGGATCCGAAGATCACGAAGTCCCGCAACCTGCGGCTGATCTGCCACGGGCTCGGGAAACGCGAAGGCTTCGAGCCGAAGCGCCAGTCCGAGGCGTACGACGCGCTGGCCGCGTGGGGCCTGCCGGTCTCGCCGCACAGCAAGGTGCTCGCCACCGGCGAGGAACTGCTGGAGCACATCAAGTTCTGGGGCGAGCACCGCCACGACGCCGAGCACGAGATCGACGGCGTCGTCATCAAGGTCGACGAGGTCGGGCTCCAGCGCCGTCTCGGGACGACGTCGCGCGCGCCGCGCTGGGCGATCGCCTACAAGTACCCGCCGGAAGAGGCGATCACCACCCTGCTGGACATCCAGGTCAACGTCGGCCGCACCGGGCGGGTCACCCCGTTCGCGGTGATGGAGCCGGTGAAGGTGGCCGGGTCCACGGTGGCGATGGCGACGCTGCACAACCAGGAAGAGGTCAAACGCAAGGGCGTGCTGATCGGGGACAAGGTCGTCATCCGCAAGGCGGGCGACGTCATCCCCGAGGTGCTCGGCCCGGTCGCCGACGCGCGCACCGGCGAGGAGCGCGAGTTCGTCATGCCGTTGCGCTGCCCCAACTGCGACACCGAACTGGCGTACCAGAAGGAGGGCGACATCGACATCCGTTGCCCGAACGCGCGGTTCTGCCCGGCGCAGCGGCGGGAGCGGCTGTTCCACCTGGCGAGCCGGAACGTCTTCGACATCGAGGTGGTCGGGTACGAGGCCGCGGTGGCGCTGCTGGACGCCGGTGTCGTGCACGACGAAGGCGACATCTTCGATCTGGACGAGGAGAAGCTGCTCGAGGTCGATCTGTTCCGTACCAAGGCGGGGGAGCTTTCGGCCAACGGGCGCAAACTGCTGGACAACCTCGAGATCGTCAAGGACCGTCCACTGTGGAAGGTCATCGTCGGGCTCTCGATCCGGCACGTCGGCCCGACGGCGGCGCAGGCGCTCGCGCGGGAATTCGGTTCGCTGGAACGGATCGAAAACGCCTCCGAAGAGGAGCTCGCCGGCGTCGACGGGGTCGGCCCGACCATCGTGAAGGCCGCGAAAGAGTGGTTCGAGGTCGACTGGCACCGCGAAATCGTCGAAAAGTGGCGTGCGGCGGGCGTGCGGATGGAGGAGGAGCGCGACGAGTCCATCCCGCGCAACCTCGAAGGCCTGTCGATCGTCGTCACCGGTTCGCTGAACGACTACTCCCGTGACGAGGCCAAGGAGTTCATCATGGCCCGCGGCGGGAAGGCCGCCGGTTCGGTGTCGAAGAAGACGGCGTTCGTCGTCGTCGGGGACGCGCCGGGGACGAAGTACGACAAGGCCGTCCAGCTGAAGGTGCCGGTGCTCGACGAGAACGGCTTCACGGTGCTGCTGGAGAGCGGCCCCGAGGCGGCCGCGGAACTCGCGTTGCCGGCCGATGAGTCCGCCGATGAGGAGGACAGCGGTGAGTGATCTGGAGATCCGGCCTGCCCGCGCCGATGAACTGACCGCGGTCGGGGAACTCACCCTGGCCGCGTACTCCGCCGAGCGGAGCCTCGTCGACGGCGTGGGCTACGCGGCCGAGCTCGTCGATGCCGCCAAGCGGGCCGAGCAGGCCGAACTCCTGGTCGCCGTGGACGGCGACGGAACGCTGGTGGGCACGGTCACCATCGCGCGGCCGGGGACACCGTTCGCCGAGTTGTCGCGCGAAGGCGAACTGGAGTTCCGGATGCTCGGTGTGCGGCCCACGGCCACCGGGCGCGGTGTCGGCGAGGCGCTGACCAAGGCCGTCATCGCGCGGGCGCGGGAACTGGACGCGGAGCGCGTGGTGCTGTGCAGCCTGGTCACGATGGCGCGGGCGCACCGGCTCTACGAGCGGCTCGGCTTCGTGCGGCTGCCGGAGCGGGACTGGGAGCCGCATCCCGGGGTGACCTTGGTCGCCTACCGCTTGGAGCTCACGTAGCCGTCCACCTGTGCCATGAAAGTCACCTTCATTGCAAAATTTGCAATGAAGGTGACTTTCATGGCACGCCAGGTGGGGCGCTCAGCTGTCCAGGACGACGGCCACGATCCCCGCGAAGTGAGCCAGCCGCGCCACCTCCGCGGCACGGAAGTTCGGCCCGCCGGGCCGCGCGACCAGCAGCGCCTTCCCCGGCTTTCCCAGCGGTGTCGCCGCGAGTTCGGTGCCCAGTTCCTTCCACGTCTCCGGGACCCACGCCTCCTCGGCGTCGAGGATGGTGGCGCGTTCCAGCGGCAGCCAGGGCAGGTCGGTGATCGGCGTCTCGGGCGCGGCGCTGGACGACGCCAGCCGCAGCGCACCGGACTCCGAGTGCTCGACGACGACCGCCCAGCCCGCCCGGATGATCCTCGGCACACCTTCGGCGAGGATCTCCAGCCCCGAAGCGGGCTTCGCGGCGATCTCCTCGACCAGTTCGAGTTCGCGATGGGTGTCCAGCACCCCGGCGTACGGGCGGACGGCGTCGACCTCGACGCCGTCGACGCTTTCGGCGGCGGTGATCAGCGCGTCCGGCAGCCTGCCGGAGGGGATCTCGACGACGAGGTCGTCGACGGCGATCCCGCCGCCGCGTTCGACCACGTCCACGCTCAGGATGTCGGCGCCGACGGTGCCGAGCGCGGTGGCGACCGCGCCGAGGGTACCCGGGGTGTCCGGTAATTGGACCCGGATCAGGAACGACACACGCGCCCCTCTCGCCTCAGGCGTTCCAGCCTCGCCGTGGAACGCGCTACGCCGGGCGCCGATTGTGACAGACCGGACGAGGTAATGGGACCCGACGTCCGGGGCGCGGGATAACGAACCAGGCACTCCTTACCCGACGTGGGAGTCCCGGCCGCGGCATAACCCAGTCGAGTTCGCCGACGCCGCCACCATAGACTTGCAGCTTCCGACTGAACCCGCACAGCACACCCCGGGAGTCACCCGCGTGCCCAACATTTCCCGCGACGAGGTCGCACACCTCGCCAAGCTGGCCAGGCTTGCCGTCACCGAAGAGGAGCTGGACGTCTTCGCAGGCCAGCTCGACCAGATCCTGGACTCGGTGGCCAAGGTGAGCGAGGTCGCAGGCGAGGATGTCCCGCCCACGTCGCACGCCGTGCCGCTGACCAACGTTTTCCGTGAGGACACGGTCCGACCGGGGCTGACCCAGCAGCAGGCACTGGCCGGCGCGCCGGCCGCCGAAGAGGGTCGTTTCCGGGTGCCGCGGATTCTGGGAGAAGAGCAGTGACCGAACTCATCAAGCTGACCGCCGCCGAACTGGCGGACAAGATCCAGGCCCGTGAGGTCTCGGCGGTCGAGGTCGCCCAGGCCCACCTGGACCGGATCGCCGAGGTCGACGACCACATCCACGCGTTCCTGCACGTGGACACCGAGGGCGCGCTCGACGCGGCCCGCGCGGTCGACGCCGACGTCGCCGCGGGCAACGCGCCGAAGTCGCCGCTCGCCGGGGTGCCGCTGGCGCTCAAGGACGTGCTGACCACCAAGGGCATCCCCACCACGGTCGGTTCGAAGACCTTGGAGAACTGGATCCCGCCGTACGACGCCACCGTGACGCGCAAGCTGCGCGAGGCCGGTGTCGTGGTGCTCGGCAAGACCAACATGGACGAGTTCGCGATGGGCTCCTCCACGGAGAACTCCGCGTTCGGCCCGACGCACAACCCGTGGGACCACGCCCGCATCCCGGGCGGCTCCGGCGGTGGCTCCTCGGCCTCCATCGCGGCGTTCGAGGCCGCGATCGCGATCGGCACCGACACCGGTGGCTCGATCCGCCAGCCCGGCGCGGTCACCGGCACCGTCGGCGTGAAGCCGACGTACGGCGGCGTCTCCCGCTACGGTCTCGTCGCCTTCTCGTCGTCGCTGGACCAGGCCGGTCCCTGCGCGCGGACGGTGCTCGACGCCGCCCTGCTGCACGAGGTCATCGCCGGGTACGACCCGATGGACTCGACCTCGATCGACGCGCCGGTCCCGCCGGTGGTCGCCGCGGCCCGCCAGGGCCTGACCGGTGACCTCAAGGGCGTCCGCGTCGGCGTGGTCAAGGAATTCGCGGGCGACGGCTACCAGCCTGGCGTCCTGCGGTCCTTCGAGGCCGCCGTCGAGCAGCTGCGCGCGCTCGGTGCCGAGGTCGTCGAGGTCTCGTGCCCCAACTTCACCTACGCGCTGCCCGCGTACTACCTGATCGCGCCGAGCGAGTGCTCGTCGAACCTCGCCCGGTTCGACGCCATGCGCTACGGCCTGCGCGTGTCCGACGACGGCGCGCACAGCGCCGAAGAGGTCATGTCGCTCACCCGCGAGAAGGGCTTCGGCCCCGAGGTCAAGCGCCGCATCATGCTCGGCACGTACGCGCTGTCGTCGGGCTACTACGACGCCTACTACGGCTCGGCGCAGAAGGTCCGCACGCTCATCACGCGCGACTTCGAAGCCGCGTACGAAAAGGTGGACGTGCTGGTCTCGCCGACCACGCCGACCACCGCGTTCAAGATCGGCGAGCGCGTCGACGACCCGATGGCGATGTACCTCGCGGACCTCTGCACCATCCCGTCGAACCTCGCGGGCAACGCGGCGATGAGCGTCCCGAGTGGACTGTCGCACGAGGACGGCCTGCCGGTCGGCCTGCAGATCATGGCCCCCGCGATGGCCGACGACAGGCTGTACCGCGTCGGCGCCGCCTACGAGGTCGCGCGGGACGCCGCCAACGGCGGTTCGCTGGTGCACCAGGTTCCGGAGCTGGGAGGAAAGAAGTGACCGCCGTGGTGGAACTCATGGACTACGCCGACGTCATCGAGCGGTTCGACCCGGTCCTGGGTCTCGAGGTGCACGTCGAGCTGAACACGAACACCAAGATGTTCTGCGGCTGCGCCAACGAGTTCGGCGGCGAGCCGAACACCAAGGTCTGCCCGACCTGTCTCGGCATGCCCGGCGCGCTGCCGGTCGTGAACGCCAAGGCGATCGAAGGCGCGATCCGCATCGGCCTCGCGCTCAACTGCGAGATCGCCGAATGGTGCCGGTTCGCCCGGAAGAACTACTTCTACCCGGACATGCCGAAGAACTTCCAGACGTCGCAGTACGACGAGCCGATCGCTTTCAACGGCTACCTCGACGTGACGCTGGACGACGGCGAGGTCGTCCGCGTGGAGATCGAGCGCGCGCACATGGAAGAGGACACCGGCAAGTCGCTGCACGTCGGCGGCGCCACCGGTCGCATCCACGGCGCCGAGCACTCGCTGCTCGACTACAACCGCGCCGGTGTGCCGCTGATCGAGATCGTCACCAAGACGATCGAGCACACCGGTGAGCGCGCCCCCGAGGTCGCGCGGGCGTACGTGAGCGCGCTGCGGGATCTGCTGAGCGCGCTGGACGTCTCCGACGTCCGCATGGACCAGGGTTCCCTGCGCTGCGACGCGAACGTCTCGCTGATGGCCAAGGACGCGACCGAGTTCGGCACGCGCACCGAGACCAAGAACGTCAACTCGCTGCGCAGCGTCGAGCGCGCCGTGCGCTACGAGATGACCCGTCAGGCGGCGATCCTCGCCGAGGGCGGCTCGATCAAGCAGGAGACGCGGCACTTCCAGGAGGCCGACGGCACCACGTCGCCCGGCCGCACCAAGGAGACCGCCGAGGACTACCGGTACTTCCCGGAGCCCGACCTGGTCCCGATCGCGCCGTCGCGCGAGTGGGTCGAGGAGCTCCGCAAGACGCTGCCGGAGATGCCGTCGGAGCGCCGCAAGCGCATCCAGCGCGAGTGGAGCCTGACCGACGAGGCGTTGCGCGACCTGCTCAACGTCGGCGCGGTCGACCTGGTCGCCGCGACGGTCGAGGCGGGCGCGACGCCGGACGAGGCCCGCAGCTGGTGGGTCAACACGCTGGCGCAGGAGGCCAACTCCCGCGAGATCGAACTGGCGGAGCTGGCGATCACGCCGTCGCAGCTGGCCGAGGTCATCGGGCTGGTCAAGGCCGGTGAGCTGACCAACAAGCTGGCCAAGGAGGTCGTGCAGGGCGTCCTGGCAGGCGAGGGTTCGCCGTCCGAGGTCGTCGAGAAGCGCGGCCTGAAGGTCGTCTCCGACGACTCGGCGCTGATCGCGGCCGTCGACGAGGCACTGGCCGCGCAGCCGGACATCGCCGAGAAGATCCGCGGCGGCAAGGTGGCCGCGGCCGGGGCGATCGTCGGTGCGGTCATGAAGGCCACCAAGGGCCAGGCCGACGCCAAGCGCGTGCGCGAACTGATCGTCGAGCGAGTCGGTGCCTGAACTCGTTTCCAAGAAGGTCACCTGGCGTGAGTGGCTCGGCCTCGCGGCCGGGCTGCTCGCGCTGGTGACCTTGTTCCTCCCGTGGACGACGCTGACCGCGTCGCGCCCGAAGATCGAGGACGTGCTGACGTCGTTGCCCGCCAACGACGTCACGCGTGACGCGTGGCGCTCCGGCTTCCTCGCCTGGGCGCCGGTCTTCCTCCTGTTCCTGCCCGGTCTCGCCGTCGTGCTGTTCGGCCGCGTCGAAGCCGTCCGCCGCGCGGGCCTGCCGCATCTGTGGCTGATGGTGGCCCTCGGCGCCCTGCTGCTGATGGTGCTCGGCTGGGTCACCCTCGACTGGCAGTTCGACGCCGACCAGCGGGGGATCCTCTCCGCGGCGGGTATCGAGATCGGGGCGGGCCTCGGCCGTTACCTCGGCCTGGTGGCCGCTGTCGTCTCCGTCGTCGTCGCCTTCTTCGACGTCCGCGCCCGTAAGTAGTCACTCAGCGGATACCGGCCGGAAACCCACGATCTCCGAGGAGGTCCCGTGTTCCCGCTTCCCGGCGGTATCGGTCTTTCCCATCTGCGGGCCTACGAATGGGAGGCCTCGGACGGGGTGTGCGGTGGCGGCCCGCATCTGCATCTCGCCTGCACGGAGGCCTACGTCGTCACCGGCGGACGCGGCGCGGTGCAGACGCTCAGCGTCGACGGCTACCGCGAAACCGAACTCGAAGCCGGGGTCGTCGCGTGGTTCGCGCCCGGCACGGTCCATCGGATGGTGCAGCGCGGCGGACTGCGGATCACCGTGCTCATGCAGAACAGCGGGCTGCCCGAAGCGGGTGACGCCGTCCTCACCTTCCCGCCGCCGATCCTCGCCGATCCGGACGCCTACGCCGCGGCCGCCGCGATGCCCGCGGACGAAGACTCGGCACGACGGCGCCGCGACCTCGCGATCGAGGGTTACCTGCCGATTCGCGACGCCCTCGCCGCGGGAGATCCCGGTCCGTTGAGGGACTTCCATCGCGCGGCCGCCGCGTTGATCGCGCCGAAGGCCGCCGCTTGGATCCCGCGCTGGCGGGCCGGTGCGCTGGCCGCCGCCGAGCGGACCGGGGAGCACCTGGAGGCACTCGCGAACGGTGACGCGAGCCATCTCGAGGAGTCCGGCGTCCGGGTCGCGAATCCGTCCACAAAGGACGGTTACGGCATGTGCGGGCGGCGCGAGGAGTACCGCATTGACATGTGACCATTTGGTCACCTATTTTGGTCGGCATGACCCACTCACGCAGGACACTCGTCACCGTGCTCGTCACGCTGCTTCTCGGTGCGCTGGTCACCGCCGTCCCGGCGTCGGCCGAGGGGCGCCGTCACGTGTACGAAGGAACGATCGACGGCGCGGACTTCCTGGTCAAAGTGCCGAAACGGTGGAACGGCACGCTGGTGCTCTACAGCCACGGGCTCTACGTGGAGGAATGGAAGCCGGCGCGGATCATGCTGGCCACCAGACCCGAAACCGAGACCTGGCTGCTCGACCAGGGCTACGCGCTCGCCGCGTCGAACTACAAGGGCGTGTTCGGGCACGCGATCGAGGAGGCGCTGACCGACCAGATCGCGCTGCTGGACTGGTTCAAGGCCACCGTGGGCGCACCGCGGCGGACGATCACCAGCGGGATGTCCATGGGCGCCGTGATCTCCTTGAAGCTGGCCGAGAACAATCCCGGTCGTTTCGACGGCGTTCTGACGCAATGCGGCGAGTACGACGCGAACGGCACCTGGAACAGCGCGCTGGACATGCTGTTCGCGCTCAAGACCCTGCTGGCGCCGGACGCGGACATCGACCTCGTCCGGCCTCGCGATCCGCAGGCGGCTCAGGACGCGCTCGGAGCCGTCGTGGCCGAAGCCCAGAAGACGGAGCAGGGCCGCGCCAGGATCGCGCTCGCCGGTGCGCTCGGCGAAATCCCGGGCTGGGCCTTCGCGCATCAGCCGGAGCCCACCGCGCCGTCGGACCGGCTCGCGCAGCAGGCGATGTGGGTCACCGGGGCCTACTTGTTCGGTTACGGACCGGCCGCGCGCCCCGAGATCGAGCGCCGTGCGGGCGGCAACCCGTCGTCGAACACCGGCATCGACTACCGGCGCATGCTCGCCCGGTCCGCCGGACTCGACCTCGTCCGGCACGCCTACCGGGTGGGCGGCGCGGACCTGGAAGCCGATCTGGACCGGCTCGCCGCCGCTCCGCGGATCTCGGCGGACCCGAAGGCGGAGGCCTACCTGCGTCACTACACCGTGGCACGCGGCACCACGCCGTCGCCGGTGCTGACCGTGCACACCACCGGCGACGGCGGCGCGGTCGCCGGCCAGGCCCGGTGGTACGGCGACCAGGTCCGGCGCAACGGCGATCCCGCCCGGTTGCGGCAGGCCTACGTGAGCCGGGGTGGTCACTGCTCGTTCAACGCCGCCGAGGAGATCGTGCTGCTGCGCACCCTGCTGTCCCGGGTGGACAGTGGGCGCTGGCCGGACACCGGACCGCGACGGCTCACCGCCGCCGCGACCGCGCTCGGCCCCGGCTACCGGCTGGTCCCGGAGCTGTTCAGCGAAAACGGCGAAGAGAAGGCCATGGCGCCGTCGTTCGTGCGCTTCACGCCGCCGTCCTCCCCGAGGCCGTCCCGCTGAGCCGAGGGATGGGCAAGGGGCAGGGCGCGAGTGGCTCGGTACCGGCACCCTGGTCGCTTGAAGTACGTGATGGCCCCCTTCCTTGCGTCTAGCGCAAGGAAGGGGGCCATCACGTACTTCGGCGAGGCGTGAGGGCCGAGTTTCCTCGGCTGAGCCGAGGGAAGGGGCCCCTTTTGCGCGGCCGCTGTGATCATTGGTGCGTGTGGGGCGAAGGTGGCGGTCGTGGCGATCACGAGAGTAGTGAAGGCCTCCATCACTACGGTCAAGGTAGGCAAGGGGCCCTTCACGACCCAGACCCGTGAACGACCGCAGTCAGAGGCCAGTAGGTGACCAAGACACCCTTGGCCCTAACCCGAATCGCCACTCACGACCCCCTGGACCGGCACCCCACCCACCCGCCTAGTTAGTGGTTAGTAACCAGTAACCTCGCGGCATGGCTGAACGGATGAGCGGAACCGACCGGCGTGCCCAGGTGCTGGCCATCGCGGCGAAGGAGTTCGCGGAACACGGGTTGCACGGGGCGTCGACGGAGGCGATCGCGAGGGCGGCCGGGATCACCCAGGCGTATGTCTTCCGGATCTTCGGGACGAAGAAGGCCCTGTTCCTGGAGCTGGTCCAGGCCGCTTTCGCGCGCGTCAGCGACGGGATGCGAGACGCGGGCGAGGGGAAGACCGGCCTGGACGCGCTCTCGGCGATGGGCGCCCAGTACTTCGATTTGCTGGCCGATCGGACCGGGTTGTTGTTGCAGCTCCAGGGCTTCGCCGCTTGTGGCGACCCGGAGGTGCGGGACGTGGTGCGGTCGTGTTTCGCCCGGATGTGGGACACGGCCGAGGACGGCACCGGACTCGAACCGGTGACCGTGAAGACGTTCCTCGCCTTCGGGATGCTGCTGAACACCGGCGCCGCGATGGACGTCGAACAGGTCGAAGCGGACTGGGCCGAGGGGGTTCGCACCTGGATCCGGCCGGAGCTGTTCGCGCACATCACCACCGAGGCGAACCGGTGACCACCCGCGTGGACGGCGGGCTGAGCGTGGCGCTGGTCTGCACGGCGTTGTCGGGAGCGGTGATCGGCAGCGTCGGGGCGCCTCTCATCACGCCGGTCGCGACGGGGATGCACGTGTCCCTCGACGCCGCGCAGTGGACGTTGACGGTGACGTTGTTCAGCGGCGCGATCGCGGGCCCGGTGCTGGGCAGGCTCGGGGGCGGCCCGTACCGCCGGGTCACGATCCTGGCCACCCTGGCCCTGGTCATGGTGGGCGGGCTGCTGACGGTGCTCCCGCTGTCGTTCGCGGCGTTGCTGATCGGGCGAGCTCTGCAAGGGCTCGCTGTCGCGGCCGGAGCGCTGTTGATGAGCGTCGCCCGCGCTCACCTGCCTGCCGAACGTTCGGTGTCGACGATCGCCGCGATCTCGGTCGCGTCGACCGTGGGCATCGGCGTCGGTTACCCGCTGATCAGCCTGCTCGACCAGCTCGCGGGCCTGCGTGCCGCGTACGGACTCGGATTCCTCCTGTCCGCCGTCGCGCTGGCCATCGCCTGGCGGATCCTGCCCGTCGAGGAGCCCGGCGAGCTGCCCCGGATCGACGTCCCGGGTGCGCTGCTCCTCGCTCTCGGCACGCTCGGGATCCTTCTGGTCATCGCCGCCCCGTCGATCTGGGCGAACGCGTGGCTGGCCGGTGGCCTTCTCGCCGGTTCCGCCGCGGTGCTGGCGGTGTGGGCGTTCCTCGAACTGCGCACCAAGGCACCGCTGGTGGATCTTCGGCTGCTCGGCCAGGGGCCGATCCTCCGCGCGAACCTGGCGATACTCGTGGCCGGGGCCGGTTTGTACCTGCTGTTCAGCCTGTTCACCCGCTACGTGCAGACGCCCGGCGACGCCCGCTACGGATTCGCGCTTCCCGGTGTCGCCGCGGGTGCGGCCCTGATCCCGTTCTCACTGCTCGGATTCGCCGCGGGCAAAGCGGTGCCGCGGCTCAGCGCGCGCATCACCGAACGGTGGACGTACACGCTCTCGGTCGTGGTCGCCATGGCCGGTGCCCTGTTGTTCGCCGTCGGCAACGAGTCGCTCTTCCTCGTCCTCGCCGCGATCGCCGTCCTCGGCTTCGCCGTCGGAGGTGTCTTCGCGGTGATGCCCAAGCTCGTCCTCGTCGGTGTGCCCCGGGAAGAAACCGCCAGCGTGCTCTCGATCAACCAGATCGCCCGCAGCATGGGAATGAGCGTCGGCAGCGCGCTCGCGGGGTTCCTGCTCGCCGCGACCACTCCGGACGGCGCACTGCTCCCCACCCGGAACGGCTACCTCACCACGGCGCTCTGGGCGCTGCCCCTGCTCGCGGTCAGCGCGCTCATCGTCGCCGGAACCCCGCGCCGGGCGGCGTCCTAGTCCTTGCCGCTCCCGCCGGCGCTGGCCGCCGGGGTGATGATGACGAGGCGGTCGTCGCTCGAAACCGGTGTGCCGCCGTCCTTGTTGATCGTGCCGACCAGCGCTATCTGCGGGTTGATCATGCTCATCGAGGAGAGGCGGCCGAAGGTCTTCGGGGGTTTGCCGGTCTTGCCGTCCAGGGTGACGCTGGGCTTGCCGGTCACGGCGCCGTCCGGGGTGACCGGCAGATGCTGCAGGTTGCCCGCGATCGACGTCGCCACGGCCAGATAGCCGGAGGCGGCGACGAAGTCCGCGCATCCCGCGACGCCGGGCTTGTCCGGCCAGCTCCAGGCCGGGGTGGTCAGGGGCTGGCCCGCGCGAAGCCGGTGGAGGACGTCCTTGTCCGCCAGCCTGTCCGTCAGCCAAATGCGCGAACCGGCCTGGTCGCGGCAGATCGCGCCGGGGGAGTGCACGCCGGTGGAGAAGACCGCCGAGCCCGCGGTGGGATTGCCCGGCGCGGGTTTGCCGGAGGTGTCGACCCGCAGCACCTTCCCGGCCAGCGACGCCGGATCGGCGGCGAGTCCGGGGTTGCCCGCGTCGCCGGTGGCGACCAGGAGCGCGCCCTTGCCGTCGGTGCCGATCGCGCCGCGGTTGCCGGAGGCGCCCTTGGGGATGCCGGTCAGCACCGGTTTCGGCGCCTGGCCCTTCGCCAGCCGGACGAGCCGGTTGTCCGTCGGGGTGGTGATGTAGGCGAAGACGAGCTGGTCTTCGGCGAACCCGGGGGAGAGGGCGAGCGAGGTGAGGCCGCCGTCGCCGGAGCCGTCCACGGGGATGGTGGCCCAGGCGGCCGGGTCCTTCCCCGCGGCGGCGAGCAGAATGCGTCCGCTCTTGCGTTCGCCCGCGAGCGCGCTGGGCGCGGTGCCGTCGCCGGGGATCGCGGCCACGGCCGCGACGGTGTCCAGGCAGGTCGCGATGACGGCCTTGTCGAAGTCCTTGCAGCCCTGCGGCGGCGGAACCGGCGTCGGCGTCTGGTTCTGCCCGTTCCCCCGGCCGCCGGGACCGCCGGGGCCGGAATCGCCCGCGTCACCGCCGGGCCCGACCTGCGGCGGGGATTCGGGGGACGGCGGGTTGACCTGGGTGAACTTCTGCCCGGCCGCCGTGTTGTCGAAGTCGGCGCAGCCGGAGAGCAGCAGCGAGCCGCAGGCCAGCAGAGCCAGCGGCGCGGTCCATTTCCGCCGGTACCGGGTACGCACGGGGCCAGCCTAGGTGGGCGTGCGTGAGCCACGGGTAAGCGGCACTCGATACCGTGGCGATCATGACGGTAACCGTGCTCGTGCCCGACGAAGAGGGAGTGACCGCGCTTTCGGAGATCGAAGGCGTGCGCCCGGTGGTGTACCGCCGGGGAGAGCCGGTGCCCGCCGAAGCCGCCGGGGCCGAGGTCCTCGTGACCGGTGACCAGCCCAGCGAGGAACTGTGGCGCGAACTGCCGAACGTCAAACTCGTGCAGTTGCTGGTGGCCGGCGCCGAGGACTGGATCGGCAAGGTGCCGGACGGTGTCCTGCTCTCGACCTGCCGAGGCGCGCACGGCGGAAGCTCGGCCGAATGGGTCGTCGCGGTCCTCCTGGCGATCTACCGCGGTCTCGACGGTTTCGCCGACGGCCTGCGGCGGAAACACTGGGCCCGCCGGACCACCGACACCCTGCAGGGCAAGCGGGCCCTCGTCATCGGCGCCGGTGACCTCGGCAGGCATCTGCGACGGCGGCTGGACACGTTCGACGTGCGCTGCACGATGGTCGGCGCCACCGCTCGCGAGGGCGTGCACGGCGTCGGCGAACTCCCAGATCTGCTGCCCGACCACGACATCACGGTCCTGATGGTGCCGCTCACCCAGCACACCCAGGGTCTGGTCGACGCGGAGTTCCTGGCCGCGATGCCGGACGGGGCGATCCTCGTCAACGTTTCGCGGGGGCCGGTCGTCGTCACCGACGCGCTCGTCGCGGAACTCGCGTCGGGACGGTTACGTGCCGCCCTCGACGTCACCGATCCCGAGCCGTTGCCGGAGGGACATCCGCTGTGGGACGTGCCGGGGCTGCTGCTGACGCCGCACGTCGCGGGCGCGGTGAGCGGGAGGCGGCAGCGTGCCTACGCGGTGGTGGCCAGGGAACTGAGCCACTATCTGAGCGGAGAGCTGCCGAACAATCTGGTCCACGGCGAATACTGAGCATCATGGCGACACTGCATGTCGGCTGTGCGATGTGGACGCACAAGGCGTGGGCCGGGCGGTTCCTGGCGAAGTCGCTGCCCGCCGGGGAGCGCCTGCGGGCCTACGCCGGCTGGTGCAACGCCGTCGAGGGCAACACCACCTTCTACGCGACCCCCGCGCGGGACACCGTCGAAACGTGGGCGCGGCAGACCGGCCCCGGCTTCCGGTTCGTGGTCAAGCTGCCCAAGGTCGTCACGCACGAGCGACGGCTCGCCGGGGTCGAGACCGAGATGCGGGCGTTCCTGGACGCGATCGAACCCCTCGGCGAACGGGCGGTCCTGTGGACCCAGTTGCCCGCCTCGTTCGGCCCCTCGGACGTCGACGCCCTCGGCCGTTTCCTGCGCAGGCTGCCCGCCGGCCTCCGGCGTGCCGTCGAGGTGCGCCACCCCGAGTTTTACTCAGACGCCCGCTCGACGTCGCTGCTGGAGCGGACGCTCACCGACGCGGACGCCGAGTGGGTGCCGTTCGACACCATGGTCTTCTTCCGGAGCCCGCCGGTCAGTGAGGCCGAACAGGACGCCTGGGCCAAGAAACCCCGGCTGCCGCGGCGGACACGGGCGCTGACCGACCGGCCGATCGTCCGTTATCTGGGCCGGGACGCGACCGAGGAGACCGTCGAGGGATGGCGGCCGTGGACCGAGGTGGTCGCCGAATGGCTGCGCGCGGGCCGGTCGCCGACGGTCTTCGTGCACACCCCCGACAACGACGACGCCCCCGCGCTCGCCCGCCGGTTCCACGACGAGGTGCGCGCCCTGGTGCCCGGCCTCGACCCGCTGCCCGAGCCCGAACCGGTCGAACCCGCGACCCTGTTCTGAACCGCTGTGTCGCCTGACGGGCTTCTTTCGCCTACCCTTCGCGCGTGAGCGATGACTACCAGACCAGCATGATCTCGGACGTGGCCGACTCCGACAGCGGCCCTGGCCCGGCGGAGACCAGGGGCGGGATCGATCTCGGTCTGCTCGTCCTGCGAGTGGTGCTCGGCGTGACCATGGGCGCGCACGGGCTCCAGCACCTCTTCGGCGCCTTCGGCGGGCCCGGGGTCGGCGGCTTCGCCAGGGTGCTCGGCAACCTCGGCTACACCAGCCAGACCACGCTGCTCTCGTGGATCACCGGGATCAGCGAGGTACTCGGCGGCGCGCTCGTGCTGGTGGGCCTGTTCACCCCGGTCGGCGCGGCCGCGCTGCTCGGGGTCTGCGCGAACATCGTGTTCGTGAAGTTCAGTGGGGGGTTCTTCCAGAAGGAAGGGCAGGGCTTCGAGTTCGAGCTCCTGCTGGGCGCCGCTTCGCTGACCGTCCTGCTCGCGGGCTCGGGACGGATCGCGCTGGACGCCAACACGCCTTGGCGCAAGCGGCCGCTCTCGTTCGGGTTGATCGGGCTCCTGCTGGCCGCGGCGGCCTCGGTCGTGGTGATCGTGCTGTGCCGCTGACCCGCGTTTAGTCCTCTGGATGCGTTCGGGCGCGTGCAATGAAGGGGACTTTCATTGCAAAATCTGCAATGAAAGTCCCCTTCATAGCGTTTGGGGACCACGCAACAAGAGGACTACTTGCTCGGGTCCCGCACCGCGCCGGTGTCGGCGGAGGTGGCCATCCGCGCGTAGGCCCGCAGCGCGGCGGTGACCGGCCGCTCCCGCGAGACCGGCTGCCACGGCCGCTCGCTCGCGTCCATCTTCGCGCGCCGCTCGGCCAGCACGTCCGCGTCGACGAGCAGCTCGAGGCGGCGCTCGTGGACGTCGAGCAGGATGCGGTCGCCGTTCTGGACGAGGCCGATCGCCCCGCCCGCGGCGGCCTCGGGGGAGATGTGCCCGACCGAGATGCCCGACGAGCCACCGGAGAACCGGCCGTCGGTGATCAGCGCGCACTTCTTGCCGAGGCCGGAGCCCTTGAGGAACGCCGTCGGGTGCAGCATCTCCTGCATTCCCGGGCCGCCCGCCGGGCCTTCGTAGCGGATCACCAGCACCTCGCCGGGCTGGATCTCCTTCTTGAGGATGGCCGAAACCGCCTCCTCCTGGCTTTCCAGCACCCGGGCCGGGCCCTCGAAACGCCAGAGTTCCTCGTCGATGCCCGCGGACTTGATGACCGCGCCGTTCTCCGCGAGGTTGCCGCGCAGGATCGCGAGCCCGCCGTCCTTGGTGTAGGCGTGCTCGACGTCGTGGATGCAGCCGTCCGCGGCGTCGGTGTCCAAAGAGGACCAGCGGTTCTCGGTGGAGAACGCCTCCGTGGTCCGGACGCCACCGGGCGCCGCGTGGAACAGTTCGATCGCGCGCGCCGAAGGCTCCTCCGCGCGGATGTCCCAAGTGGACAGCCAAGACTCGATGTCCGGCGAGTGCACGGAGTGGACGTCGGTGTTCAGCAGCCCGCCGCGGTACAACTCACCGAGGATGGCCGGGATGCCACCGGCGCGGTGGACGTCTTCCATGTGGTAGTCCGAGTTCGGCGCGACCTTCGACAGGCATGGCACGCGGCGGCCGATGGCGTCGATGTCGTCGATGGTGAAGTCGACCTCGCCCTCCTGCGCGGCGGCGAGGACGTGCAGCACCGTGTTGGTCGAACCGCCCATCGCCATGTCGAGGGCCATCGCGTTCTCGAACGCCTTCTTCGACGCGATCGAGCGCGGGAGCGCGGACTCGTCGTCGTGGGAGTACCAGCGCTTGCACAGTTCGACGACCGTGCGCCCGGCGTCCTCGAACAGCGCCTTGCGGGCGGCGTGCGTCGCGAGGGTGGAGCCGTTGCCCGGCAGGGACAGCCCGAGCGCCTCGGTGAGACAGTTCATCGAGTTCGCGGTGAACATGCCCGAACACGAACCGCAGGTCGGGCAGGCCGAGCGCTCCACAATGGACAGCCCGTCCTCGTCGACCTCGCTGCTGGCCGAAGCGGCGATCGCGGTGATCAGGTCGGTCGGCGCCTGCGCGACCCCGCCGACGACCACGGCCTTCCCGGCCTCCATCGGCCCGCCGGAGACGAAGACCACCGGGATGTTCAGCCGCATCGCGGCGTTCAGCATGCCCGGGGTGATCTTGTCGCAGTTGGAGATGCAGACCAGCGCGTCGGCCTGGTGCGCGTTCACCATGTACTCGACGGAGTCCGCGATGATCTCGCGCGAGGGCAGCGAGTAGAGCATTCCGCTGTGCCCCATGGCGATCCCGTCGTCGACGGCGATCGTGTGGAACTCGCGGGCGACACCACCCGCCTCCTTCACCGCGCCCGCCACGATCTCGCCGAGGTCCTTGAGGTGCACGTGTCCCGGCACGAACTGGGTGTAGGAGTTCGCGATGGCGACGATCGGCTTGCCGAAGTCGCTGTCGGTCATCCCTGTGGCGCGCCAGAGCGAGCGGGCGCCCGCCGCGTTGCGGCCGTGGGTGGTGGTCCGGGAACGGAGTGGGGGCACGGCTTACTCCAAGGTTCGGGGTGGGACCAGGGCACTGCCGGGCGAACCGGCGCCAAACTGGTCCTACCAATCCTACTCCCCGGAGTCCGCGGTCTTTTCCGGCGTCGCCTCTTCGGCCTTGGCGACGTCGTCCGTGAGCCCGGAAGGATCGGCCATGTGCCCCGCGCTGACCAGCGAGATCACCGGAAGGTGGCGAGTGCGCACGGCCGGGAGGGCGACCTTGGTGTCGTCCTTCAGCACCGCCTGCACCTTCGCCTTGTCGGTGATGGCGAGCCCCTTGAGGGAGGACCACGGCAGGTCCCGGTGCCCGAACAGCGTGCGGACTTCCAGTCCCTCGGCCGTCGCGGTCGTGCGGGTCCGGATGACGAACACCGCCAGCGCGATCGGGAAGACGTAGAGCCACTGGAGGTACGGCACGTCGCCGAACGCGACAGGCGTCACACAAACGACGAGGAAAGCGATCGCCAACAGTGCCGTGTTCGGAATCTTGAAGACGGCTTTGGGAGCCTCGTTCGCCTGTTCCTGCTGCTTTTCTTCTACCACGTCAAAGATGGTGCACCGCGGCCTTCCGGACCCCGAACGCGGGTCGTGTAGTACCCCGACGGTGTCCAGCATGCGGAATCGCCGTCCCGCAGAGTTGACACTCTTGACGGCGACCGGCTAGCTTCACTCTCGTGACAACGCAGACCGGCCTCGTACTTCCCAAGCGCGTCGACGCTTAGGGAAGTCTCCGCTGCGTCGACGCGCGACCCTCGTGCGACCACTCCGGTCGGCGGGGGTTTTTTGTTGCCTGGAACAATTTCAACGCCGAACCAGCCAATGAATACCCGAACGAGTGACTAGACAAGACGAGGCAGACAAGCGATGACTAGTGCCACCTCGCGAGCTGAAGCGAACACCGGAACATCCGGGTCCCGACCCAAGCCGGCGCCGCCGGCCGGGACCCCCGTGCGGGTCACGGGCGCGCAGTCGCTCGTCCGCTCGCTCGAGGCGGTGGGCGCGGAAGTCGTGTTCGGTATTCCCGGCGGCACCATTCTCCCGGCGTACGACCCGTTGCTCGACTCGACGAAGGTCCGCCACGTCCTGGTCCGCCACGAACAGGGCGCGGGCCACGCCGCCACCGGATACGCGCAGGCGACCGGCAAGGTCGGGGTGTGCATGGCCACGTCGGGTCCCGGCGCGACCAACCTGGTCACCCCGCTCGCCGACGCGAACATGGACTCGGTCCCGGTGGTCGCCATCACCGGCCAGCAGTCCCGCGCGCTGATCGGCACGGACGCCTTCCAGGAAGCCGACATCTGCGGCATCACGATGCCGATCACCAAGCACAACTTCCTGGTCACCGACCCGGCGGACATCCCCCGCACCATCGCGGAGGCCTTCCACCTCGCCTCGACCGGCCGCCCCGGCCCGGTCCTGGTGGACATCCCCAAGGACGTCCTGCAGGAGATGACCTCCTTCTCCTGGCCGACGGAGCTGCGGCTGCCGGGCTACCGGCCCACGCTGCGCCCGCACGGCAAGCAGGTCCGCGAGGCCGCCCGGCTGATCAGCAAGTCGCGGCGCCCGGTCCTCTACGTCGGCGGTGGCGTGATCAAGGCCGACGCCTCGCGCCAGCTGATGGAACTGGCCGAGCTGACCGGGATCCCGGTCGTCACCACGCTGATGGCCCGCGGCGCGTTCCCCGACTCGCACCCGCAGCACCTCGGTATGCCGGGCATGCACGGCACGGTCTCCGCGGTCGCCGCGATGCAGCGGGCGGATCTGCTGATCGCGCTCGGCGCCCGTTTCGACGACCGCGTCACCGGGCAGCTGTCCTCCTTCGCGCCGGGCGCCGCCATCGTCCACGCCGACATCGACCCGGCCGAGATCTCCAAGAACCGCAAGGCGGACGTGCCGATCGTCGGCGACTGCGCGGAGATCATCACCGAGCTGATCGAGGCCGTCCGCGCCGAGACCGACAAGTCCGCGAAGCCAGATCTGCAGGACTGGTGGACGCAGGTCCGCTCCTGGCGCGACGACTACCCGGCCGGCTACGAGTGGCCCGAGGACGGGACGCTTTCCCCGCAGTACGTCATCGAGCGCATCGGCTCGCTCGTCGGCCCGGACGCGGTCTACACCGCGGGCGTCGGCCAGCACCAGATGTGGGCCGCGCAGTTCGTGAAGTACGAGAACCCGCGCACCTGGATCAATTCCGGCGGCCTCGGCACGATGGGCTTCGCCGTCCCGGCCGCGATGGGCGCCAAGTTCGGCGTCCCGGACAAGCAGGTCTGGGCCATCGACGGCGACGGCTGTTTCCAGATGACGAACCAGGAACTGGCCACCTGCGCCATCGAAGGCGCGCCCATCAAGGTCGCCGTCATCAACAACGGAAACCTGGGCATGGTCCGCCAGTGGCAGAACCTCTTCTACTCGGAGCGGTACTCCAACACCGATCTCGGTACCCACAAGCACCGCATCCCCGACTTCACCCTGCTCGCGGAGGCACTCGGCTGCGCCGGGCTCCGCTGCGAGACCAAGGAAGACGTCGACGCCACCATCCGGCGCGCCATGGAGATCAACGACCGCCCCGTCGTGATCGATTTCGTGGTGGGGAAGGATGCGCAGGTGTGGCCCATGGTGGCCGCGGGCACCGGTAACGACGAAATCATGTCCGTGCGCGGGATCCGCCCGCTCTTCGACGACGACGAAGTCGCCGCAGAGGCGGAGATCAACGCCGCGGCAGAAGGAGACGCGCGATGAGCGTGCACACCCTGAGCGTTCTGGTGGAGAACAAACCCGGTGTCCTCGCGCGGGTTTCCGGACTGTTCTCCCGGCGTGGTTTCAACATCGAATCCCTCGCCGTCGGGCCCACGGAAAATCCCGAGGTGTCCCGGATGACGATCGTGGTCGCCGTCGAAGAGCTACCGCTCGAACAGGTGACCAAACAGCTCAACAAGCTGGTCAACGTCATCAAGATCGTGGAATTGGAAAAATCCACAGCCGTGCAGCGCGAACTGCTGCTCGTCAAGGTCCGGGCCGACGCCACCGTGCGCAGCCAGGTCCTCGAGACGGTGCAGCTCTTCCGCGCGAAAGTGGTGGATGTGTCCCCCGAGGCGCTCACCGTCGAAGCCACCGGTACCTCGGACAAGATCGGTGCCCTGCTGCGGATGCTGGAGCCCTATGGCATCCGTGAACTGGTCCAGTCCGGAATGGTCGCGGTCGGCCGTGGCGCCCGATCCATTACCGCCACCTCAGCTCGATAAAGAACTTTTGTTGTAGGTCAGGAAAGGAAGTAGTACCCCTCATGGCAGTGGAAATCTTTTACGACGACGACGCGGACCTTTCGATCATCCAGGGTCGCAAGGTCGCCGTGATCGGCTACGGCAGCCAGGGCCACGCGCACTCGCTCAGCCTGCGCGACTCCGGCGTCGACGTCCGCGTCGGCCTGCCCGAGGGCTCGAAGTCGCGGGCCAAGGCCGAGGAGCAGGGTCTCCGCGTGCTCACCCCGGCCGAGGCCAGCGCCGAAGCCGACCTGATCATGATCCTCGCGCCGGACACCAAGCAGCGCGCGATCTACGAGAAGGACATCGAGCCGAACCTCAAGGAGGGCGACGCGCTCTTCTTCGGTCACGGCTTCAACATCCGCTACGACCTGATCAAGCCGCCGTCGAACGTCGACGTCGCCATGGTCGCGCCGAAGGGCCCGGGCCACCTGGTCCGCCGCCAGTTCGTCGACGGCAAGGGCGTCCCGGCGCTCATCGCGGTCGAGCAGGACGCCTCCGGCAACGCGCAGGCGCTCGCGCTGTCCTACGCCGCCGCCATCGGTGGCGCCCGCGCCGGGGTCATCAAGACGACCTTCACCGAGGAGACCGAGACCGACCTCTTCGGCGAGCAGGCCGTCCTCTGCGGTGGCGCCTCCGCGCTGGTGCAGACCGGTTTCGAGGTGCTCACCGAGGCCGGCTACGCCCCGGAGATCGCCTACTTCGAGGTGCTGCACGAGCTGAAGCTGATCGTCGACCTCATGTACGAGGGCGGCATCGCGCGTCAGCGCTACTCGATCTCCGACACCGCCGAGTACGGCGACCTGACCCGCGGCCCGCGCGTCATCTCGCCGGCGGTCAAGGAAGAGATGAAGAAGATCCTCGGTGAGATCCAGGACGGCACCTTCGCCCGCGAATGGGTCGCCGAGGACGAGGCCGGACGGCCGAACTTCACCAAGCTCGAGGAGCAGGGCAACCAGCACCCGATCGAGGAGACCGGCAAGAAGCTGCGCGACCTGATGTCGTGGGTGGACCGGCCGATCACCGAAACCGCCTAGGTTTCGCCGCGAAGGGGCCCTTCCTGGTGAAGGGCCCCTTCGTTTTGCGCGCCTGAAAGGGATACCGTGGGCACCATGAGTGAGCAGCCGGTGGACGACAAAGCCCACATCCGGCCCGAGCTGGACTTGACCGAAGTGACGTGGATCCGGGCGGAACCGGAAGGCGCGAACCTCGAAGACTGCGTCGAGTACGCGTTGGTGCCGCACGAAGACGGTGTCACCTACACCGCGATGCGCCAGTCCTCGGATCCGGACGGTCACGTCCTCGTGTTCACCCCGAGGGAATGGGACGCCTTCTTGAAAGGCGTCGCGGACGGCGAATTCGACCTTCCCGCTTAGACGAGCGCGAACAGTTCCTTCAGTCGTCCGGTGGCGGCCGCGACGGCGAGATGGTCGGCGTAGTCACGGGATTCGACGATCAGCCCGTCGCGCACGCGCAGCACGAAGATGTTGGAGACCCGGAATTCCGGGCTGCCTCCCGCCGTGCCCTGATAATCGAACTCGCCGATCACGACCTCGGGGTCGAGGGTTTCGTGGATCACCAGATCGCGGACCTGGAACCGGACCTCGTGCTGCTCGCCGAACTTGAAGTGCTCGTGCAGGTCTTCCCTGGTCTCCAGGGTCTTCGCCCCGGGCAGGAACGGGTGCGTCACGTGGGTTTTCCCGGCGTAGAGCGCTGACAACTCACCCCACTTGCCGTCCGCGACGCCGTGGACGAGCCGCTCGAACACCCCGCGCGGACTCTTCGGATCCGCCGTCGACACCGGACGCGGCGGAACCGGCGTGATTTCCCGCTCCGCGGTTTCGTAGCTCTTTTCGAGGTCCTCCAGACCGTCGCGTGCCGCGGTCAGGCGCAGGTAGTCGTGGTAATCGCGGGAGTGGGCGATGAGCCCGTCGCGGACCCGGAGGAGCTGGATATTGGCGATGTCGAAGGACTTCCCGGTGTCGAGCGCCTCGCCGACGTTGCGGTACTCGGCGATGATCACCTCCGGGTCGGTTGTCCCGTGAATCAGGACATCTGCCCTGCTCATGCGCACGTTGATTCCTCCGCCGAAGTTCTTGCGAAGGGTTTCGCGGCCCTCGAAGCGGGCCGGCACGGGTGGGCGCTGCGGGTTCTCGACGACGGCGTCTTCCGCGTAGAGCGCGAAAAGGTCTTCCCAGCGTCCGGCGGTGATGCCTTCGGACAGCTCGTCGAAGACTTCGCGGGGTGTGGTCATTGAGGTCTCCCAGTCAGACAAAAACGGAGTCTGTAGTCCGTCTTCGACGATACGGACTGTAGACTCCACTTGTCCACCTTGCGCTGCAGCACGGGCGACAGGGGCGGCTGGAGCGGCTGGGGGGTGCTATGAAAGGCCCGTTACTTGCAAAATTTGCAAGTAACGGGCCTTTCATAGCACTTGGGGCACCCCACGCCCGCCGACCTCAGGCTCCCCGCAGTACCGTCAGGATCTCCCGTTGCTCGAAGTGCTCCGCCCACCCCAAGGCCGACGACGAGTACAAAGAGTCCTCAAGGGACACGTCCGCCCCCACTGCCAGCAAGGCGCGGACCGCGTCCACGTGCCCGCCCTGCACGGCCAGGTGCAGCGCCGTGACACCTTCCCCGTGGGAGAGCCCGCCGAAGGTGCCCTGCCGGTTCACCGAAGCCCCGAGTTCGGCCAAGGTCCCGATCACCGAAGCCTTCCCCTGGGCGGCGGCCCACGTCAGCGCGGTCCCGCGATAGACGTCGGCGTCCACGTCGGCTCCCCGTTCCACCAGCGTGCGGACAGCCGAAGAGCGGTCGTTCCGCGCGGCCCACGTAAGCGCCTCGTTGACGATCTCGGCCGGATCGTCGCTCGGCCGCCATTCCGGGAAACCGCTGTGCGGCCGGTGGAACTCGCGGTGCGCGCCCGCCTCGGGGGAAAGCGTGCCGTCCGGCGCGATCAGCGCGTCGAGCAGGTCCGTGTGTCCCAGACCGGCGGCGACGCGCAGGTTCCCGGGGGCCAGGCTGTGCGCGGCCAGCGCCTCGGCGGCCTCGCGGTGGCCCCAGAACAGCGCGGCCACCAGCGGTGTCCCGCCGTCGCCGCGGGCGGGAACGTCGACCGGGGCGCCCGCGTCGAGCAGCATCGTGACCAGCAGCGGCAGCCCGACATACCCGGCCTGGTGCAACGCGGTCCAGCCGTGCACGTTGGCCGACGCCGGATCCGCCCCGTGGTCGAGCAGGATCCGGCACAGCCGCTCGTCGCGGGTCGCGACGGCCATGCCGAGCAGGTCGTTCCCGTTCTTCCCGTGTGCGTGGACGAGCGTGGGCAGGTCGCCGATCAGGCGCGCGAGCCCGGCGAGGTCCTGCGCGTCGATCAGTTCACGCGCGTTCTCGAAAGCCAGTTCAGCCGGTGACGTCACGCTTCCGCACGCTACCCGCGACCCCCGACAAAAGCCGCCATTCCGGCAGCGGGATCCGTTCGTCCTCGGTCAGGACCTGAAGGCAGACATGATCCGCGCCCGCGTCCAGATGTGCTTGGATCCGGGCGGAAATCTCGTCCTCCCCGACGGCGACCAGCGCGTCGACGAGGCGATTCGAGCCGTAGTCCTTCTCGGTGAAGCCGAACCGCCGCAGATTCGCCTGATGGTGGGCCGCCAGCTCCAGGTACATCGACACGTGCCGCCGGGCGATCTCCCGATCCGCGCCCAGAACCACGGCCTGTTCGACGGCCAGGTAAGCCGAAGGACCCATGATTTCCCGGGCGCGAGCGGTGTGCTCGACCGGGACGAAGTACGGGTGCGCCCCGTCGGCCCGTTCCGCGGCCAACGAAAGCATCTTCGGCCCCAGCGCGGCCAGCAGCCGCCGGTGCGGGGAGTCCGGTGTGGACAGTTCGGTCCCGTCCATTCCGTCGAGGTATCCGCGCATCGCTTCCAGCGGTTTCGTGCCCCGTCGGTGCCCGCCCAGGCCGAGGACGAACCGGCCGGGATAGGCCTCGGCGAGGGTCCGCCCGGCGGCCGCGGCGGTCGCCGGTTCCCGCTGGTCGAAACGCGCGATCCCGGTGGCGACCGTCAGCCGGGACGTCGCCGCCAGCAGCAGGCCCGCTTGAGTGAACGCCTCCCTGCCCAGGTACTCCCCGAACCACACCGCGTCGAAGCCGAGTTCTTCGATCTCCGAGGCCGCGTCGCGGACCGCGCCGATTTCCTTGCCGTCGAAGGAGAACGTCCAGATCCCGACGCTCATCGGGTCACCTCCGCCAGCGCCGGTGCCAGTCGTTCCAGCTGATCCACGATGACGTCCAGGCTGTCGCCGACCGGGTTGACGAGCACGGTGTCCGCGCCCGCGTCGACGAGTTCCTTGATCCGCCGCGCGATCTTCTCCTCGTCGCCCCACGCGGTCAGCCCGTCGACGAGCCGGTCGCTGACGCCGTCGATGTCCGCATCGGTGTAGCCCAGGCGTTTCCAGCCCTTGATGTAGTGCGGGATGCCGTACTGCTTCAGCAGTTCGATGGTCTTCGCGATGTTCGCCCGCGCTTCCTCCCGGCCGCCGAGCAGGACCGGATGCTCCGGGATGAGCAGCTTGTCCGGCCCGACGATCTCGCGGGCGTACGGCGTGTGTTCGAAGGGCTGCGCGAACGGGTGCGCGCCGTCCGTCAGCTCCCTCGCGAGTTCGAGCATCTTCGGGCCGACAGCGGCGAGAACGCGCGGAAACGGGACCGGTGAAGGGAATTCGGCCTCCGCGGCGGCCATGGCTTCGAGGTACTCACGGGTCTGTCCGAGCGGCCGGTAGTCCGCACCGGACTTCGTCGCCTGGAAGGCGTGGCCGATGCCGACACCGAGCACGAACCGGCCGGGGAAGGCGTGCGCGAGTGCTCGCCCGCCGGCCTGGGCGGTGTACCCGGGGCGTGACCAGATGTTGGCGATCCCGGTGCCGATCACCACCCGTTCGGTGGAGGCGAGCGCGACGCCGCTGTGGGCGAACAGCTCCCGGGCCGCCGGTCCCTCGCCCGCCCATACGGTGCGATATCCCAGCTCTTCCAGTCGCCGTAGTGCCTTCAGTTCTTCTTCGGGTGACGGCTTGAGCATGCCGAGCGGCAGCCAGACGCCCACCGGTCCCAGCAGGTCGCGGGTCTCTTCGATCAGGTTCACTTCGGTCTCTCCAGCTAACATGAGGCAGCCTCCGGTTACCTGGCCGACTATACGGAGGCTGCCTCCGATTTGTCGAGACTAGGCTCGGGAGTGCGATGGACACCGAGAAGAAACCGCTGCGCGCGGATGCCCGGCGCAACTACGAGCGCCTCGTCGAGGAGGCGAAGCGTGCCTTCGCCGCGCGCGGGGTCGAGGCCTCGCTGGAGGACATCGCCCGCAATGCCGGTGTCGGCATCGGGACGCTCTACCGGCACTTCCCGACCCGCGAGGCGCTGGTCGAGACGGTGCTTCGCGAGCGGTTCGACGGTCAGGCCGTGGCGGCCCGCGAACTCCTGGGCTCGCCGGAGCCGTTGAGCGCGCTCAAGACCTGGCTCGCCGGGATGGGCAGGCAGTCGGCGAGCTACCGCGGGCTACCCGAACTGATGGTCGACGTCCTCGACGACGAGGCCTCGCCGCTGTATGCCTCGTGTCACGCCATGCGGGACGCTGTGTCCCAGCTGGTGGAACGGGCGAAGGCCTCGGGGGAGCTGAGGGCGGACGTCACAGCGCACGAGTTGCTGGTGCTGCTGCACGCGCTTTCCTGGGCCAGTGAACATCTTTCGGGTGACAAGGGCCTCGAACGGCTCCTCGAACTCGTTTTCGCCGGATTACGGGCGAGTTAACAATCCCCTGTCACCAGGTCTAAACTGCGGCGCAACCGGGCACAACGGCGTGACCGAACAACCGTGAGTCGCAGGCACAGACCAGATAGTGGGAGCCGTATCGTGACCAAGCCGAACAAGCCCGTCGTCCTCATCGCCGAGAAGCTCGCGCCTTCCGTGTTGAGCGTGTTCTCCGACGAGGTCGAGGTCCAGCATGTGGACGGCACGGACCGTCCCGCGCTGCTCGAAGCCGTGAAGACGGCGGACGCGCTGCTCGTGCGGTCCGCGACCAAGGTCGACGCCGAGGTCCTCGCCGCCACCACCTCGCTCAAGGTGGTCGCCCGCGCCGGCGTCGGGCTGGACAACGTCGAGGTCCCCGCCGCCACCGAACGCGGTGTGCTGGTGGTCAACGCGCCGACGTCGAACATCGTCTCCGCCGCCGAGCACGCCGTCGCGCTGCTGCTCGCGGTCGCCCGCCGGGTCCCGGCCGCGGACCAGAGCCTCCAGGGCGGCGCGTGGAAGCGCAGCAGCTACTCGGGCATCGAGATCCAGGGCAAGACCGTCGGCGTGGTCGGCCTCGGCAAGATCGGCCAGCTGTTCGCGCAGCGCCTCGCCGCGTTCGACACCAAGCTCATCGCCTACGACCCCTACGTCTCGGCCGCCCGCGCCGCGCAGCTCGGCATCGAGCTGGTCACGCTGGACGAGCTGCTGGAGCGCGCCGACGCGATCTCCATCCACCTGCCGAAGACCCCGGAGACCAAGGGCCTGATCGGCGCCGAGGCGCTCAAGAAGGTCAAGCAGGGCGTCATCATCGTCAACGCCGCTCGCGGTGGCCTGATCGACGAGCAGGCGCTGGCGGACGTGGTGAGCTCCGGCCACGTCGGCGGCGCCGGGATCGACGTGTTCGTCACCGAGCCCACCACCGAGAGCCCGCTGTTCGGCCTGCCGAACGTCGTCGTCACGCCGCACCTCGGCGCGTCGACCGCCGAGGCGCAGGACCGCGCGGGCACCGACGTCGCGAAGTCCGTGCTGCTCGCGCTGCGCGGCGACTTCGTGCCGGACGCGGTGAACGTCGCGGGCGGCGGCACGGTCGGCGAGCACGTGCGGCCGTACCTCTCGCTCACCCAGAAGCTCGGCACCGTGCTGACCGCGCTCAACCCGAAGGCGCCGACCTCGGTCACCGTCGTGGTCAAGGGCGAACTGTCCACCGAGGACGTCAGCGTGCTGCCGCTCGCGGCCGAGCGCGGCGTGTTCGCCGGCGTCGTCGAGGATCAGGTCACCTTCGTGAACGCGCCGCGCGTGGCGGAGGAGCTGGGGGTCCAGGTCGACCTGGTCACCGAGACCGAGAGCCCCAAGTTCCGCAGCCTGGTCACCGTCCGCGCGGTCTACGACGACGGCGCGACCCTTTCGGTGTCCGGTTCGGTCACCGGCAAGGACGACGTCGAGAAGCTGGTCGAGGTCAACGGCCGCCACTTCGACCTGCGTGCCGAGGGCAACGTGCTGCTGCTCGAGTACCCCGACCGCCCGGGCATCATGGGCCGCGTCGGCACGCTGCTCGGCGAGGCTGGCATCAACATCGAGGCCGCGCAGATCAGCCAGACCACCGACGGCGCGGACGCGGTGATGCTGCTGCGGGTGGACCGCTCGGTGGACTCGCACCTGCTGGAGCCGATCGGCGCCACCGTCGGTGCCCACACGATCCGTGCGGTCAACTTCGGCTGACCTGGAAAGCCCGACAAACGAAAGCCGCGTCTCCGGACGCGGCTTTCGTTATATGGCAACATGTTACCGGCGTTACAAGAATACTTTTCGCCAGTAGTCACGGCGTTGCGAAGAGCAAGATTCAATAACGGTGAAAAATGCCTACTGAAGTCGTGCTGGTCCCCGGATAGGTTTCTCCGGCGAGGCCGAACCATCGCGCCGTCAAGGGCACGGCGCGGCGCCGGGGCTCACCGTCGGGGGTGTGTTCGAGCGGCAGGCAGGTTCCGAGTCTAGGCCTCGAGTGAGGGCACTTACTCATGAACAGATCCCGCGTACCCCGGTGGGCCATCCGCTCATCGGCCGCGGTCTTCGCCGCGTTGCTCGCGACGTCCGTGACCGGGGCGACCGCAGCCGCACAGGATGTCCCCCTCGCGGACGGCGTCACGCCGGCGAAGATCGACCGTAATGGATTCCAGGGGAAGGTCGAGCCGAAGCTCAAGGCCGCCCAAGGGCAGATCACCGCTTTCGTCGAGCTGGCCAAGCAGCCCGCCGTCGACGCCTTCAACGCCGAGCAGAACAAGGGTGCCGGCAAGGAGAAGGCCAAGAAGGCGGCGAAGGACGCCAAGGCCAACACCGCCGCGACGGTGAACTCCGTCGTCGGCCAGCTCAAGGCCGCCGACGCCGGGACCCAGCTGGTCACCCAGACCTCCAACGCGGTCGCCGGCGCGGTCGTCACGGCCGACGCGGCGAAGATCCGCGAGCTGGCGAAGCGGCCGGACGTCGTCTCGGTCAAGAAGGTCGTGCCGAAGACCCGCACCAACTCCAGCGCGGTCCAGCTCACCAACACGCTCGCCTCGTGGCAGCAGACCGGCCGCTACGGCGACGGCATCCGCGTCGGCGTGATCGACGACGGCATCGACTACACCCACGCCGACTTCGGTGGTCCGGGTACGGCCGCGGCCTACAACGCGATCAACCGTGACCAGGCCACCCCGGCCTTCCCGACCGACAAGGTCGTCGGCGGTATCGACCTGGTCGGCGACGCCTACGACTCGGGCAGCAGCGACCCGGCCCTCAAGACCCCGAAGCCGGACCCCAACCCGCTCTCCTGCGGCCACCACGGCACGCACGTCGCGGGCACGGTCGCCGGTTTCGGTGTGGACGAAGCGGGCAAGACCTTCACCGGCGACTACAAGAAGCTGAACAAGAAGAAGATCGAAGCGATGCAGATCGGCCCGGGCACCGCGCCCAAGGCCCTGCTGTACGCGATCAAGGTCTTCGGCTGCGACGGCTCGACCAACGTCACCTCGCAGGCGCTCGACTGGTCGCTCGACCCGGACGGTGACGGCGACTTCACCGACCACCTCGACGTCGTCAACCTTTCGCTGGGCGGCGACTTCGCCACCCCGGACGACCCGGACTCGCTGTTCGTGCGCAAGATCGCCGCGAACAACGTCGTCCCGGTGTTCTCCGCGGGCAACGGCGGCGACCTCAACGACGTCGGCGGCGCGCCGGGCAACACGCCCGAGGCGCTGACCGTCGCCAGCAGCCGCGACGCCTCCGTCCTCCGTGACGCCGTCGAGGCCGTGGCCCCCGCCGGGGTCAAGGGCGCGAAGACCGGCCAGTTCAGCCAGAACTACGCGACCTACGACACGCTCGACGTCACCGCGCCGGTGGTCAAGCTGTCCGCCGCCAACGCGGCCGGGTGCAACCCGTACTCCGCCGCCGACAAGGCGGCCGCCGCGGGCAAGATCGTCTGGCTCGAATGGGACGACAACGACGCGACCCGCGCGTGCGGTTCGGGCGCCCGCTCGAACAACGCGCAGGCCGCCGGTGCCAAGGGCGCGCTGTTCTCCTCCACCCTGGAGCACTTCTCGGCCGGGATCGCGGGCAACGCCGCCACCCCGACGTTCCAGCTCACCGGCAGCGCGACCGCGTCGCTCCGCCCGGCGCTGAACGCGGGCACGCTGCAGGTCCGCATGACGGGCAAGGGCCGCGTGTCCGTGCCGACCAGTGACCAGTCCATTGTGGACACCCCGAGCTCGTTCACCTCGCGTGGCGGTCGCGGCCCGGCCAGCAAGCCGGACGTCTCCGCGCCCGGTGACTCGATCTCGTCCGCGCTCAGCGGAAGCGGGGCGGGCCGCCTGGTCATCTCCGGGACGTCGATGGCCGCTCCGCACACTTCGGGTATCACCGCCCTGATCCGTCAGGCGCACCCGGACTGGTCGGTCGAGGAGGTCAAGGCCTCGGTCATCAACACCGCCGGTCACGACATCCACGATGCTTCGGGCCGCACCTACGGTCCGCAGCGCGTCGGCAGCGGCCGGATCGACGCGAAGGCCGCGCTGGACAACCAGGTCCTGGCCTACGTCGTCGACAACCCCGGCTTCGTCTCGGTCAACTTCGGCGTCGTCGAAGCGGGCGGCCCGGTCACCCTGACCAAGACGGTCAAGGTGGTCAACAAGGGCATCAAGCCGGTCGAGTACTCGGTGGGCTACGAAGCCGTGAACGCGCTCCCCGGTGTCGAGTACACAGTGGACAAGCCGACCGTGAAGCTGAGCCCGCGCGGCGTCGCGCTGGTCAAGGTCACCCTGAAGATCGCCGACCCCAAGGCGCTCCGCAAGGTCATCGACCCGACCATGGCGACCACGCAGGTCGGCCTCGCCCGGCAGTTCGTGGCGGACGCCTCCGGCCGGATCGCGTTCACCCCGAAGAGCGGCACGACTGTTCCGCTGCGGCTCTCCGTGTACTCCGCGCCGAAGCCCGTCTCGTCCATCAACACCCCGGGCGCGGTGACCTTCGGCAACGGCCAGAACCAGGCCGTGCTGAACCTGACCGGCAAGGGCGTGGACCAGGGCAACGGTTCGCAGCGGTACCGCTCGCTGATCAGCGTGCTCGAACTGCAGGCGGAATCCCCGCAGCTGCCCGAGTGCGACGGCGACGTCACCACCGACTGCACGCTGAACCAGACCGCCAAGGGTGGTGACCTGCGCTACGTCGGCGCGGCGTCCACGGCCCCGCTGGCCAAGGCGCAGGGTGAGCCGGAGAACGCGTTGCTGGCCTTCGGTCTCACCACCTGGAGCGACCTGGCCAACCTGGGAAGCAACACCTCGCCGTTCGTGGACATCGACACCACGGGCGACGGGCAGCCGGACTTCGAGACCTATGTCACCAAGGTGACCGCGACCGACGTCCTGGTCGCCGTCACGGTGGCGCTGAAGCCGGGCTTCCCGCAGGTGGACATCCAGCCGGTCAACGGCCAGCTCGGCGACGTCGACACGAACGTGTACGACACCAACGTCGTCGTGCTGCCGGTGAGCATCGCCGCGCTGGGCATCGACCCGAACGCCGCGTCGCACAAGATCAGCTACACGGTCGGGACCTCCGGGTTCTACGCGGCGCCGGGTGCGGACTCGTCGACGATCGACTACGTCGGCACGCCGCTCTCGTTCGACGCCTTGGCTCCCGCGTACACGGTCCAGGGCGGCGGCGACTCCGCGCTGGGCTACGTCGCGAAGCCGGGCACGGCGCTGGTGGTCAACCGCAACACGGCCGCGCAGGACACCGTCCTCGGCCTGCTGGCGATCGATCACCACAACGCCTCGGGCAACCGGGCGAGCGTGGTGAAGATCCAGGCGAACGCCGGAAACGGCAACGCGGGCGCCGACCGGCCGGGCAACGGCGGACGGCACACCGGACGTCAGCCGATCGGTGTCGGCTGACGCGGTAGTGCGGTAACCCGCGTTCGATGAGGTGAGGGACGCCCTGGCGGCATGCTTTCCGCCAGGGCGTCCCTTCTTGTATTCACTCTTTCGGCTGTCTCGCTCTGTGGGAGATTCCGGCATAAGGGTGGTGCGGCTACGGCTACCGGGCTACGGCCGGTAACCTTCCGCTGCTGGCGTTTTCTTGCGGATGGGCCATCCGGACTGCCGGTGGCCTGGTCTACGGAGGTGTGTGGATGCGGCTCGCGGTGATCCCAGGAGACGGGATCGGGCCCGAAGTGGTCGCCGAGGCGCTCAAGGTGCTCGGTGAGGTCGTACCTACGGCGGAGATCACGAACTACGACCTCGGCGCCGCCCGGTGGCACTCCACCGGTGAGCTGCTTCCGGAGTCCGTGCTCGGCGAACTCCGTCAGCACGATGCGATCCTGCTGGGCGCGGTGGGCGACCCGACGGTGCCGAGCGGCATTCTGGAGCGTGGTCTGCTGCTGCGGCTCCGTTTCGAGCTCGACCACCACGTGAACTTGAGGCCCGCCCGGTTGTACCCGGGAGTGCGCGGCCCGCTCGCGGAGTCGGGCGAGATCGACATGGTCGTCGTGCGTGAGGGCACGGAAGGCCCCTACGCCGGCAACGGTGGCTTGCTGCGCAAGGACACGGAGCACGAGATCGCGACGGAGGTCAGCGTCAACACGGCGTTCGGCGTCCGGCGCGTGGTGACCGACGCGTTCAACCGTGCCGAGGCGCGGCCCCGCAAGCACCTGACGCTCCTGCACAAGACGAACGTGCTGGAGTACGCGGGCTCGCTGTGGTCGCGGATCGTCGAAGAGGTCTCGCTGGAGCACCCGGAGGTGACCGTCGCCTACTCCCATGTGGACGCGGCGATGATCCACCTGGTGACCGACCCGTCCCGATTCGACGTCATCGTGACCGACAACCTGTTCGGCGACATCGTCACCGATCTTTCGGCGGCGGTGACCGGCGGCATCGGGCTGGCGGCGAGCGGGAACCTCGACATCACGCGGCGGAACCCGAGCATGTTCGAGCCGGTGCACGGCAGCGCGCCGGACATCGCGGGCCAGGGTCTCGCCGACCCGACCGCCGCGGTGCTGTCGGTCTCGCTGCTGCTGGACCACTTGGGACAGAAGGAAGCGGCGCGGCGGATCGAGGCCTCGGTGGCCTTCGACCTCGCGACCCGCGATCAGGCGTCGCCCGGCGCGACGCACGCGATCGGTGACCGGCTGGCGGCGCTCGTGTCGTCGAACGTGCGCCCGGTCACTCAGTAGTCGGCCCTGAGATGAAGGGGACTTTCATTGCAGAATTTGCAATGAAAGTCCCCTTCATTGCATTCGGGGGGGCTCCCAGAAGGTGGGAAGTGTCGCCCGGCCTGTGGACGCCCGCCGGAGCGTGTGCCATGATGCGTTCGTGACCTCCTGCACCATCATTATCGCCGAGCGCGCCGGATAACAGCTCCACAAGAGCCCCCGGCGCGCAACCTCTCGCACCCATGCGGGAGGTTTTTTTGTTGCCCGAACCAGCTTTGCCTCCCGCCACAAGGAGTTTCCCGTGAACCGCACGGAGCCCGCCGATACACCGCTCGGCGACGCATTCCACCTCTACGACACGACGTTGCGCGACGGCGCGCAGCGCGAGGGGATCTCCTACTCCGTCACGGACAAGCTGGCGGTGGCGAGGCTGCTCGACGATCTCGGGGTCGGCTTCATCGAAGGCGGATGGCCGGGCGCGCTGCCCAAGGACACGGAATTCTTCGCCCGCGCCGCTTCCGGCGAACTGAAACTGCGGCACGCCGCGCTCGTCGCGTTCGGTGCGACGCGGAAGGCGGGCACCAAGGCGGACCAGGACAAGCAGGTGCGGGCCCTGCTCGATTCACAGGCGCCGGTGATCACGCTGGTGGCCAAATCGGACCTTCGTCACATCGAGCGCGCGCTGCGGGTCGACGTCGGCGAGGCCTGCGCGATGGTGCGGGACACCGTCGCCTTCCTCGTCGGCGAAGGACGCCGCGTCTTCCTTGACGCGGAACACTTTTTCGACGGCTACGCGTTCTCCCCGGACACCGCGCTGAAGGTGCTCGACGCGGGAGTGAACGCGGGCGCCGACGTCGCCGTGCTGTGCGACACCAACGGCGGCCAGCTGCCGCTCGGTCTCGCGGAAACCGTCCGCGAGGTCAAGGAAAGGACCGGATTCCGGCTCGGAATCCATTGTCAGGACGACACTTCCTGCGCGGTGGCGAATTCCGTCGCCGCCGTGCAGGCCGGCGTGACGCACGTCCAGTGCACCGCCAATGGGTACGGCGAACGGGCGGGTAACGCCGATCTGTTCGCCGTCACGGGAAATCTGGTGACCAAGCTCGGTATGGAGGTGCTCCCGACCGGAGGCGCCGCCGAGCTCACCCGGGTCTCCCATGCTCTTGCCGAAATCGCCAACCTCGCCCCCTACACCCACCAGGCTTACGTAGGGGCGTCGGCTTTCGCTCACAAGGCGGGACTGCACGCGAGCGCGATCAAGGTGGATCCGTTGCTGTACAACCACATCGATCCAGCTTCTGTCGGCAATGACATGCGGGTACTGGTCACCGAGATGGCCGGCAGGGCCAGCCTGGAGCTCAAGGGACGTGAGCTCGGGGTCGACCTTGCCGGCCAGCCCGAGGCGCTGACGAGCGCCGTACGCAAGGTGAAGCAACTCGAATCCGAAGGCTGGTCCTTCGAGGCCGCGGACGCTTCACTGGAACTGCTGCTGCGGCGGGAGGTCGACGGCCCGCAAAGCGACGTCCTCGACGAACCGCCGTTCGAACTCGAGTCGTACCGGGTCGTCCTGGACCACCGCTCCGACGGCCAGGTCGTCTCCGAGGCGACGGTGAAGGTGCACGTCGCCGGGCAGCGCGTGATCGCCACCGCCGAGGGCAACGGCCCCGTGCACGCGCTCGACGCCGCCCTGCGCGAGGCACTCAGCCCGCACCTGTCCTGGTTGGACAGTGTGGAGCTGGCCGACTACAAGGTGCGCATCCTGCCCGGCCACCCGGGCACCGACGCCGTCACGCGCGTGCTCGTCGAGACCAGCGACGGCGAGCGGGAATGGACGACCGTCGGCGTGCACGGCAACATCGTCGAAGCGAGCTGGCTCGCGTTGTGCGACGCGCTCGTGCACAAGTCCCTGACCGAGGCATGAACCGCGATGGTAGGTGAAAATCCGCCTGTCGGCGGTGTTTGACGATCACACTCCGCCGCTAACCTGAATGGTGACCTGAAGGGGACAGGCGCCGTCTCGCCTGCTACCGGTCGAGCGTGCCTGCCGAGGATCGGGGGCACATGTGGCGTCGCTGGATGACCTGCAGCGGGAAGAAACCGATTTCGCGCGGCTGAAGTGGGTCAAGAGCTCGGCCAGCAATGGCGGTGGAAATGGCGAATGCGTCGAGGTTCTCGTCGCACAAGACGTTGTCCTCGTCCGCGATTCGAAGTCCCCGGCAGTGGTCCTCCGTTTCCCCTCAGGTGCGTGGAAGGCCTTCGTCGAGAGCCCTCTCGGCGGCTGAAGTCATCGCCGCCCCTCTCCGGTCCTGTCCTGTGGCAGGACCGTTCCGGCATGTTCCGGGCCGATGAAATGCGGCTATGCGGATAGCTGCATGCCACTTGGCGTAACGCAACCTGGCCTAGTGATAGCTCACGATCGGGACTATGGCAAGGTGACGCCTATCATAAAGAATGCTACCGTTCTGCTAGGTGGCAGATTGCAGGAATCGGGAGGACTGTAGATCATGACGAGGGCCGAAACTTCGGTGAACAGCCAGAGGCGCCTGCTGGCTGCTGTGCGAGAGGCTCGCGACGCGCTGAGCCTGACGCAGAAGGAAGTCGCGGAGGCCCTCGACTGGTCTGTATCCAAGCTGACGCGTATCGAGAGTGGAACGGTGGGTCTCTCGACGACCGATTTGAAGGCGCTGCTCCTGCACTACGGGATCACGGACCGGGACCGGGTCGAGAACTACGTGCGACTGGCGAAGGAGAGCAAGAAGCCGGGCTGGTGGGATGAGTACCGGCACTTGTTCAAGCCGGATTTCGTCCGGTTCCTCGGGCTTGAGGATTCGGCGGTGCTGATCCGGCAATTCCACTTGCTGCTCGTGCCCGGATTGCTCCAGGTGCCCGAGTACATCCGCTCTCTCATGTCCGCGGGTGCCAACACCCCGGACGAGGTCGAGCGCGGAATCGAGGTGCGCCTCATCCGTCAGGGACGCCTGCGGAACGAGGAGCTCGAGCACTTCTTCATCATCGACGAGTCGGTCCTCTACCGGCGGGTCGCCGATGTGGCCGGATGGCGAAAGCAACTCACCCACCTGCGAGACATGGCGAAGCGGCCCAACGTGACCTTGCAGATCCTCCCGTTCAAGGCCGGGTATTTCCCAGGGATGAGGAGCTCGTTCCAACTGCTGGAGCTGTCCGACCAGGAGAACGACTACTACCTCACCGTCGAGCAGCCCTCGGGTGACGTCTATTTCGACGAAGCGAGCGGTGCGGCCCAGGGGGCCGAACATCTGAAGATCTTCTTCCAGCTCGAAGATGCGGCGTTGCCGCCCGAGGAGACCCCGCGGGTGATCGACGAGGTGCTGGCGAAACTGGAGGAAGCATGAGATAGCCGGACGTAAAAGGGCGACTTCTGCTGGCACAGAAGCCGCCCGAGTGGCAATACCCACCGGACTCACCGCGTAGCGAGGCGTGGACGTACTGCCGAACCGTCAGCATACGACCTCATCGCCTCAGGATGCTGCCCCCGTCCCGGTGGCCGTCGGCGTTCACCTGTCCGAGCGGACAGGTGCGCCGCGGCACCGCGGACCGACGGGCGGCGAATGGCCTTGTCCGACGAAGTGGCAGGACGCCACCTCGTTCCAGGAGGATCCAGATGAGGGTCTTTATCAGCTATGCCCACGACATCCAGGGCAGGAAGGTCGCTCAAGCGCTGGCCGAAGCCCTGCGGAAGCGCGGGGTCGACGTTCTCTGGGACCGCGATCTCCCCGAGGGGAATCCCGTCTCCCTGCCGGAATGGATCGTCACCGCGGTGTCGGACTACCCGGTGCTCTGCGTCCTGTCTCCCGACTACGTGCTGAGGTTCGGTTCGGGCGACGGAACAGCCGCGCGCAAGGGTGTCCTGTTCGAGGGCCGCGTCCTGCAGCGACGGATCTACGATCACACCGACGTCGGCGGCTGCCCGGTCATCCCGGTCGCGGATCTCGCCTTCTCCGCCGACCTCGCTCCGGTCGTGCTGAAGAACCTGGTGATCTCACGCTTCGACGCGGACACCGAAGACGGCTTGGAACAGATCATCCGCCGGTTGCTCGCCTTGAGCCCGATGCCGACGCCTGCCCGTCCGTCGGCCCCTGTGCCCGAGGCGGGCGGGGAGATGGCGCTGATGCACGACCTCGAAGCGGCCGCACCGTCGTCGGCGGCGGGGCCGTCTTTGGTGCACGACTGGCTCGCCGTCGTCGCCGACTTGAGCCGCACGGACCTCGTACGGGCGTTGCCGGCGGTCGAACGGATCGTCAAGGCCGCCGGGGACGCGGAGGTGATGAGAGAGGTGACCGAATGTTGCCTTCGTGCGCTGCCGGGCGGCGCGCTCGTCGCCGAAGACCGGCGGACGAAGGCGTGGCTGCTCCTGCGTTGCAGGGCATGGCATCTGCACCGGATGCACGAGCTGTCCGCCGCCGTGTCCACTGTGGACGAGGGGATCCAGCTGGCGAAGGAGTGTGGTGACGGCTGGATGGTCGCTTTTGGCAAACGTCTGCTGGCGACCCTGCACGGCGAGCTGGCCGAGGTCTCCCGCGCGGACGCGCGCAAGCACCATCTCGTCCAGGCGGTGGAATGCGCGACAGCGGCGAGCGCGATGTTCCACGCGTTGGATCCCGCCGGTGACGAATACGGGGCCTGCTGCAACGTCCTCGCCTGCGTCTGGTTCACCCAGTACCGCCTCGACCGGGACCGCTCGGCCTTGAAACGCGCGAACAAGCTGGCGGACCAGGCCGTCACCTACCTTCCCAAGGACCGAAGCCGCGAGTACCACGAACTCCTGATCCTCCGGGTACGGATCTCCATCGCCCGCGGCGATCTCGCCAGGGCGAGGGACTTGGCGGACAAGGCGCTCGCCTCGCTGGCCTGCCACGCCGACGACGGCGCCTCCTACACCGAACTCCTCGGGTCCGCGCATCTGGCGCGGGCGGAGTTGAGATTGAAGGAGGGCGGCCGCGACGCTCCGGTGAACGCGGCGAGGGACATCAGCCTGGCGTTGAAGTTCTTCGAGGAGATCTCGCTGCCGTATGCCTCCGCGACCTGCCGATGGTTGCTGGCCAAACTCGTGCCGGGGACCGCCGGGGTCGAGCACGGGGACGTCCGGATCTGCGAGCGGCTCTTCGCCGATACCCGAATCCGATTGCGCGGCCTGGAGGAGCGGAGCCGCCGGATCGGGGAATGTGTCGGCGGTCGCTGGGGTACCCGGCGCGGGGACTGGAGGGAGATCGCGCGCAAACTGCGCAGCCAGGTTTGATCATGAGCGCAGGGTCGCCAGCCGTCCCCGGACCCGTTCGGCGTCCGGGAGCCGATGCTGGGCGACGTAAAGCTCGTAGGTCCGCTTGAAGTACTCCGCCGCCTCGTCGAGCCTGCCGCTGGAGAACTGTGTTTCCGCGAGGTGTTCGGTCACCTCCGCGGCGAAGAACCGGTTGTCCTGCCTCAGGCTGAGTTCCAGCGCGCGCAGATACGAGCGCTCCGCCTCCTGGGGAAGGCCCGCGCCGCAGGCGATGGAACCGAGGTTGTCGAGGGTGACGGCCACGCCGCTGTCGTTGTCGTGACTTTCGTGCAGGGACAGGGCGGTGGTTGCGTACTCGCGAGCCCGTTCGTGGTCGCCCAGCTCCGTGTACTGCTGCGCGACCGCGTTCAGCGCGTGCGCCTCGCCCACCTGGTTTCCCGCCCGGCGATACAGCTCGAGCGCCTGCTCGGCATGCCAGAGCGCGTTCTCACGATCCGCCCGGCGTGCGTGGGCGCGGGCGAGGTCGTGGTGGGTGTGCGCCTGTTCTTCGGGGCCGGCGGCCGCGGCCAGCGCACGGGACAGCCAGTGCAATGCCTCGTCGAGCAGACCTGCCCGGGTGCAGGCCCGGCCCAGCTGCCGTTGCGCGAGGACAAGCATGACGGGGGAGTCCAGCCGCTCGGCCGCGTCGACACCGAGCCGAGATGTCTCGACGTTGTCGTGGATCAAGCCTTGCCGGTGCTGGTAGGTGTCGAGCGCGCGGGCGAACCACCACACCTGCTCCGGGAGGCCCTCGGTGGCGGCCAGCCGCTGCACGGCGGGCAGGGTGCGGTGCTCGGCGGCGAACCACTCCAGCGCGGCCGCCTCCCCGGTGAATTCGAGGGCTCTGACCCCGCGTTTGGGCACGGGAGGGTCGAGCTTGGCACGATGCGGGTACAACCGGCGGTCGGCGTGCAACGCGGTGTGGAGGTAGAAGTCCACCGTGCGCCGCTTCGCCGACACGAGTTCCGCCGTCGGATCGAGCCGTTCCGCGAGTTCACCGGCGTAACGGTGCACCAGGTCGTGCATCCGGTAGCGCTTCGGTGAGTGCTGGTGCAAAAGGCTTTTGAGGTCGAGCGAGCGCAACAGGGCCGCCGTCCGTGAGGTGCCCGACGCCAGCAGGCTCGCGACGGCGGCCTCGTCGAATTCGGGCAGCGGGAAAATCCCGAGCAGCCGAAAGCCGCCGGCCTCGTCGAATCCCAGGCCACGGTAGGACCACGAGAGGACGGTCCGCAGGTCGGCCGACCCGTCACCGGCGTCGAAGACGTCCAGGCGGCTACTACTGCTGCGCAGTTCCTCGGCCGTCACGGACAGGGGCAGGTCGGGCCTGCTCGCCGAGCGCGCCGCGATCAGCGACACAGCCAGCGGCAGTCCCGCGGCGTGGGCCAGCAGGAGGTCCACCGCCTCCGGTTCGGCTCGTACCCGGTCCGCGCCGACCTGGTGAGCCAGCAGCTCACGGGCCTCCGACGCCGACAACGCGTCGAGCCGGACCGACGTCGCGCCGCGCAGCCGGAGACCGGCCAGGTTCGTCCTGCTGGTCACCAGTACCGCGCAGGAACGGGTGCCGGGCAGTAGCGGCGCCACCTGGGCGAGATCGGCGGCGTTGTCGAGGACGACGAGTGTTCGCTTCCCGGCGAGCACACTCCGGTAGAGCGCTGCGGCGGACCGCTCGTCCGAGGGGAGGGCTGCGGGCGCCACTCCGAACGCCCCGAGGAACGAGTGAAGCACCGACAGTGCCGACGGTGGTTCGGCGGGCCGGTCGAAGCCGCCGAGGTCGGTGTAGAGCTGGCCGTCCGGGAAGCGGTCCAGGTGCTGGTGCGCCCAGTGCAGCGCGAGGGTCGATTTCCCCATCCCGCCCGGCCCCTCGACGACCACGACGGACGCCGGATCGACGAGCGGGCCTAACGTGCGGGTCAGAACCGCGGTCTCGTTCTCGCGGCCGACCAGCCACGGAGGTGGGAAGGGCAGCTGCCGGGGAATCACCGCCGGATTCGGGGGACAAGCGTCGGCGGTCATCTCGCGGCCTTCCCCTCGCCTGGGCGTGCCATCGGCCCGACTTCCGATCGTCGCGCTTGCCGGGCGGTCACACAGCACCTGGACGGGTGCACTTTCGGTGGCTTTCGGTACATCCGGCCGGAGCAGGCCGTGATCGGCACCCGTAAGGTGGATGGCGTGCGTCTAGCCCGAATTGCTCATCCCGGTGGTGTCGCGTTCGCTTCGATCGAAGGGGACGGCGACGACGCCCAGGTACTGGAAATCGCCGAGCACCCCTTCGGCAACAACCCCAACTTCACCGGCAAGCGCTGGCCGCTCGCCGACGTCCGGCTGCTCGCGCCGATCCTGCCGTCGAAGGTGATCGCGGTCGGCCGGAACTACGCCAAGCACGCGGCCGAGTTCGGCAACGAGATCCCGGCGGACCCGATGCTGTTCATCAAGCCGTCGACCTCGGTGATCGGCCCCCACGCGCCCATCCGCCGTCCGCGCGGCGTCGGCCGGGTGGATTTCGAGGGTGAGCTGGCGATCGTCATCGGCCAGCCGGTCAAGAACGTGCCCGCCGCCCGTGCGGCGAGCGCGATCCTCGGCTACACCGTGGCGAACGACGTCAGCGCCCGAGACCTGCAGAAGTCCGACGGCCAGTGGGGCCGGGCGAAGGGTTTCGACACCTTCTGCCCGCTGGGTCCCTGGATCGAGACCTCGCTCGACGCGGCCGACCTCGCGCTCAGGTCCGAGGTGGACGGTGAGCTCAAGCAGGACGGCCGGACATCGGACCTGGTGCACAAGATCCCCGAGCTGATCGAGTTCGTGTCCGGCGTGATGACCCTGCTGCCCGGCGACGTCATCCTGACCGGCACGCCCGAGGGCGTCGGCCCGATCGAGGACGGCCAGTCCGTTTCGATCACCATCGAAGGCATCGGCACCCTGACGAACCCGGTGCAGGACGTCTGAAGCGCGCTATGAAAGTCCCCTTCATTGCAAAATTTGCAATGAAGGGGACTTTCATTACATCCGGAGGCTAGCTCTCCGCAGGTTCCATCGCCCGCCGCGCGAAGGCCGGGGCGTGCTCCGGCCGGAGGCCGAGGCCCAGCAGCCGTGCGGGGAAGTAGGAAAGCACCGGGAAGCGGCTGAACAGCTTCACCATCACCACCGGCGGGCCGTTGCGCTTGCCCTCCATCACCGGCCGCATGATGTTCTTGTGCAACAGCCGTTGCAGCCCTTGCACCAGCATCGTCGGCGCGAGACGGCGCTTGCGGACCTTCGCCAGGTCCGCTTCCGTCGGCCTGCCGCGGCGCAGCGGCTCGGCGAGCAGGGTGGCGGCCGCGACCGCGTCCTGCACGGCGAGGTTGACGCCGACCCCGCCGACCGGTGACATCGCGTGTGCCGCGTCACCGATGCACAGCAGCCCGTCGAGATGCCATTTCCGCAGCAGGTTGAGCTTGACGTCGAGGAACTTGACGTCGTCGGTCGTCTTCAGCTCGCCGACGCGGTCGGCGAATTCGGGGCAGACCTCGGCCACGTTCTCCCGGAACCATTCGATGCCCTTGGTCCGCAGGTCCTCGCCCTTCGGGCCGAGGTAGGCGACCTGGAAGTAGCCCTTCCTCGGCAGCGGCACGGCAAACCGGCGATTCCGCATCTTCGGGGTCAGCCTGCCCTCGAGTTCGCCGTCCCGCCGCGAAATCCGGAACCACCACGCGTCGAACGGGGTGTCGTACTCCTTCGGGATCAGCCCGGCCTCCCGCCGGGCCAGCGACCAGCGGCCGTCGGCGGCGATCACCAGGTCTGCGCGCAGTTCGCCGGTCCGCCCCTCGGCGTCGCGGTAGCGAATCCCGCTGACGCGGTCCTGCGCCAGGATCAGGCCGGTCATCTCGGTGCTCTGCCGCAGCGTGAACGTGGGTTCCTTCGCGCCTGCGTCAGCGAGCAGGTCCAGGAAGTCCCACTGCGGGACCATCGCGATGAAGGGGTGCGCCACCTTCAGCCTGCTCAGGCCGGCCAGCCGCATCATCGTGCCGTCCTCGGCGGGGAATCCGGCGTAGGCGATCTCGCTGTGCGGCAGGCTGAGGAACTTCTCGCTGAGACCCAGTTCGTCGAGCAGGGTCAAAGTCGATGGGTGCACCGTGTCGCCGCGGAAGTCCCGCAGGAAGTCCTTGTGCTTCTCCAGCACCGTGACCTCGACCCCGGCCCTGGCCAGCAGCAATCCGGCGACCATGCCCGCGGGGCCACCGCCGACGATCACGCAGTTCGTGCGTTCGTTCATCCGTCCCACCCCTTCGAAACTCTTATTCATCACTTGTTGAATAAACTCAGCATGCACCTGCCCGGCCGGTGCGTCAAGCGCCATCCGGGCGGATGCGCCGTTCGGGCTATGGCGCGGATCTCACCGGTCCTCGGCCATCTGTCTACATAGGACTTAGTGTGCTCGGACCGTCCTGGAAGGACAGCGGTCGCGGACGCGCCCTTGTGGACTGTCCGCGATTCGGACCGCGTAAGGATTTCGTTGTCATCACAGGGAGTGCGTGCGTCGAATCGGACGTGGCGCCGGGTATCGACATTTCACTCGCCCGCCCGCGTTAGCCGTTGTCGGGTAACTAAAACACGACATCTCACCAACTGGGAGTAGAGCGCACGCGCCGGAACAGAGCAGCCTTAATCACCTCATCGGCAGAGTCGCGATCGCCCTGGGTGCCCTAGCCTCACTTGGTGGATTTCGCTCTCGTGCCCCGGACCCCGTCACGAACCACTCCGGCCGTTCCGGACGGAGCCCCTTGGGAGCCTCCGGAGTTGCGGTTGGTGTGCCTCGACATCGACGACACGTTGATCGACTGCACGGCGGCGATCCGGCTCGGCCTGCGCGCGCTCACCGGCCAGAACGACCTTTGGCCGCTGTGGGATCTCATCACCGAGGAGCACGTCGCGCTGGTGGTGGCGGGTGAAATCGATTACGAGACGATGCATCACAAGCGTACTGAATGCTTCCTCGCGGAGATCGGCATTCTGGCCGACGAAGACCAGGTCATCGGCTTCGAAAAGCGCCGTCGTGAAATCCTCACCCGTTCGTGGCAATTGTTTGAAGATGTCCTTCCGTGCCTGGAATGGCTGCGTGCCGCCGGCGTGCTCATCGCGGCGGTCACGAACGCCTCCGGTGCGCATCAGCGCAAGAAGATCGCCGATCTCGGACTCGCCCGGTTCTTCGACCACGTGGCCATCGCCGGTGAACTCGGAGTAGCCAAACCGGACCCGGCGATGTTCCACTCGGTCTGCCTCGGTCTCGGCTGCGACCCGGCGCAGGCCGTCCACGTCGGCGACAAACTCGACACCGACGCCATCGGCGCACGCGACGCCGGCCTGGGCGCCGTCTGGCTCGACCGGGACGGCATCGCCGAGCGCGCCCCGGCGGGCGTGCACACCATCGCCGGCCTCGACGAGCTCCCTGAGCTGCTCGTTTCCGAGTTCGCGAAGCTCGGCGTCCCGGCTCAGCGCGCTACGGAGACCCCCGCTTTCACGGTGCGGAACAGCGTGCTCTAGTATTTCTTCTCGTGCGGCACCGAGCCGGTCAAGATCGGAACGGTACCTCACTGGGGTATGGTGTAATTGGCAGCACGACTGGTTCTGGTCCAGTTAGTCTAGGTTCGAGTCCTGGTACCCCAGCTGGAGAACTCTCCGGAGTGAAACACAGAGTGACCCCCCTGCGAAGGCGGGAAACCCGGTCTGGTAGGTTTCTCCACAGCAACACAGTAGGTGAACAACTGAAAACCTCCTTCTGAAGGAGGAAAGATCCTAGCCCCCGTCGTCTAGCGGCCTAGGACGCCGGCCTCTCACGCCGGTAGCGTGGGTTCGAATCCCATCGGGGGTACAAAAGCCTCATCCAAGAGCGTCGATCGAAATGATCGGCGCTTTTTGCTATTCCGGGAATCAGCATAGCGTCGGTGATCTTTTCCCGCTTCTGATGGCGGTTCAACCCCGATCGTCACGACGTCGCCGAGGCTCTGCTTCAGACACTCTTCGAGCTGAGCCACTTCGGCTTGAACAGTGTTCTCAGGGCTTTCGCGAACGGGTCGTCGGGGCACGGTCTTGGGCGTTGGAGGCGCTGTCGTCCACAGTGGCCAGGTCGGCGTGTGGATCGGTGCCGCCGCGGTTGTTCTTCCGGGGGCAGCACAAGTAGTGGGCCGATCGCCCTCGGTGTCAGAAACCGTTGTGACGTAAGCAGAATAATGGCGATATTCGGGATGAAGGTGACACTGAACGGGTCAGGTTGATCGCCGCCACGGGGTGAGTGCCACCTCGGTGGCGGTCCGCATGGCGGCCTGCAGCGTGGCAGGGTCGGCCTTGTCGGCCTTGTCGAGGAGGGCTTGGAGCGCGCCGCTGACGGCGCCGACGAACGCGCCCGTCAGTGCCGCCGCGCGTACCAGGTCCAGCTGGTCGGGGAAGGCCTCTGCCAGGTGCTTCGCGATCTCGCGTTGGGCGTCGAGCTGCAGCTGCAACGCGCGGCCGCGCACGGCGGGCACGGTCTGGATCAGCTGCAGCCGGAGCGCTGCCAGTGGGCTGACCATCTCCTCGCTCGTGTCGTTGATCTCGCCGAGGGTACGCAGCAGCACGTCCGCCGGTCCCTCGTCCGGGCCGCGCGTCGCGATGGCGTCGATGGCCGCCCGCACGCGCTCGTCGGCGTCGGGGAACAGCAGTTCCTCCTTGCTGGCGAAGTAGCTGAAGAACGTCCGCGCGCCGATCTCCGCCGCCGCCGCGATGTCGGCGATCGTCGTCTCGTCGTAGCCCTGGCGCTCGAACAACTCCGTCGCCGCGTCGATCAGGGCCTGGCGCGTGCGGGCTCGCTTGCGGTCGCGAAGGGACATGGACGGCAGCATACGCAGGTCGGCAGTCAGTGCAAATCTGCACTCATTGCAAATGTGCACTCACTGCGGTTAACGTCGTGGGCATGACGAAGAACGTGCTGATCTCCGGGGCAGGCGTGGCAGGCTCGACCCTCGCCTACTGGCTGGCCCGCAATGGTTTCAAGCCCACGGTCGTGGAGCGGTCGCAGGGCCTGCGCTCCAGCGGCAACCCCGTCGACATCCGCGGGCCCGCCCTGCCGGTCGTCGAGGCCATGGGCGTCGTGCCCCGGCTGCGGGACGCCGCCACGACGTCGAACCGGATCCGGTTGCTGGGTGTCGACGGTCGCCTGGTCGCCACGGTGGCCATGCCCGCCAAGGGCAACGAGGTCGAGATCCCCCGGAACGACCTCGCCACCATCCTGTACGAGGCGGCCCGGGACGACGCCGAGTTCCTCTTCGACGACACGATCACCGCGCTGCGCCAGGACGAGCACGGTGTGGATGTCACGTTCGACCGTGCCCCGCCCCGCCGGTTCGACCTCGTGATCGGCGCGGACGGGCTGCACTCCACCGTGCGCCGCCTCGCCTTCGGCCCCGAGCGTGATTTCGTGCGGCTCACGGGCATCTACGTCGCCACGACACCGTTCAGCGAGCCGGTCGACCACCCCGAGGACGTGCTCATTCACAACACGCCGGGCCGGCTGGTCGCCCTCCATCCGTCACGCGGCAAGGGCGGGGTCGCGTTCATCTTCCGCGCCGAGGTCGACCACTTCGACCACCGCGACATGGCGCAGCACAAGCGGATCGTCACGTCGGCGTACGCGGGCGTCGGGTGGCGGGTGCCGGAGCTGCTCGACCGGTTGCGGGACGCGGAGGACGTCTTCTTCGACGCGGTCAGCCTGGTCGACCTTCCGTCGTGGTCGAAGGGCCGCGTCGCGCTGGTCGGCGACGCCGCGTCGTGCGTGTCCCTGCTCGGTGACGGTTCCAGCCTCGCCATCGCCGGCGCACACACCCTGGCCACCGCGCTCGCTGCGGACGGAGACCTTGCCCGGTACGAGGCCGAGCACCGCGCCAGGGTGATGCCGAAGCGGCGCACCGTCAAGCTGGCCGCGGCGATGCTCGTGCCGAAAACCAGGCTCGGCCTCGCGACACGGAACCTCGCGGCGCGCGTCAGGTCACCGCGATCATGGCTGCTTGAGTGACCTGAGCTTCGCGTCGTTCCTGCTCGGCCTGCTTCCGGCTACATGTGACGAAGTTAGCGTACGGGCGTTCGCTATTGATTTAGCGAACGCCCGTACGCTAACTTTCGGCGACCACCGCCGACAAGGAGTACGGGATGCGAACACGACGACTGGGCTGGGCCGGACTGGAGATCGAGGCGGACGGTGAGCGGCTGGTGATCGACTACGTACGGGACCTCTCGCCACTGTTCACCGGATGGCGGTCCGGCGACAGGCTGCCGGCACCGAGCGGGACGGCCGGCGCCGCGCTGGTCACCCACCTGCACCGGGACCACACCGACGCGGCCGCACTCGCGGGCGTGCTGGAGCCGGGAGCGCCGGTGCTCCGACCGGCACCGGGCCACGGCGACGACGTGGACAACGTGACGACCCTGCAGGCCGAACGCGAGCTGGCCTTGCACCGACTGGCCGCCGAAGTCGTGGATCCCTGGTCCGCTCGCGAAATCGGGCCGTTCCTCGTCACCGCGATCCCCGCCGTCGACGGACTGGGCGACCCGCAGCTGAACTGGGTGGTCCAGGCCGACGGGCAGCGGATCTTCCACGGCGGCGACACGATGTTCCACGGCTACTGGTGGCTCATCGCGCGCCGGTTCAGCCCGTTCGACGCCGTGTTCCTGCCCGCCAACGGCGCGGTGGTCGACGCGCCGCATCTCCAGCCGCCGAGTCCGCTGCCCGCCGCGATGGACCCGAGGCAGTCCGCCGCCGCCGCGGAAATCCTCGATGCCCGGTACGCGGTTCCGATGCACTACGAGGCGGAACAGCCGGACAAGATCGCGGGCTACGTCGAGGTCGCCGACCCGGAGAAGGAGTTCCGCGCGCACGCCGGACAGCGCGCGCACGTGCTGGCCGTCGGGGAGTGGCTGGACCTGTCCGCATGACCGCGACTCCGCGACGAGGCCCCGGCATGGACGCAGTCGGTTCGGGGCAAGGGAAAGGACTCCGGGTGAGTACAGAGAACAGGGTCGTCGCGGTCACCGGCGGCGGTACGGGCATCGGCGCGGCGGTGGCCCGCCGCTACACGGCCGAGGGCGCGAACGTGGTGGTCCTCGGACGGCGGCGCGAACCGCTGGAGAAGGTGGCGGAGGAAACCGGTGCGCACGTCATCGCGTGTGATGCCAGCGTGACCTCGGACGCGGAGAACGCGGTCGCGGAGATCGTCGGCCGGTTCGGGCGGCTGGACGTCGTGGTCGCGAACGCCGGCGGGCACGGGCTGTCGTCGGTGACCGACACCGACGACGAGGAGTGGGAGTTGGCGTTGCGCTCGAACCTCTCGAGCGCGTTCGTGTTCTGCCGGGCCGCGCTACCCACGCTGGTGGAAGCCGGGGGACAGGTGGTGATCGTGTCCTCGTTGGCCGGTCTGTTCGCGGGTCCCGACGTCGCGGGGTACACCGTCGCGAAACACGCGCTGATCGGCCTCACCCGGTCGATCGCCCGCGACTACGGGCCCCACGGTGTCCGCGCGAACGCGGTTTGCCCCGGTTGGGTCCGCACCCCGATGGCCGACGGCGCAATGGAACGGTTCGCCGAATCGGCAGGGTTCGCCGGAGGGCGGGACGAGGGCTACCGTCGGGCGACCGCCGAGGTCCCGCTCCGACGCCCGGCCGAACCGGACGAGATCGCCTCCATCGTTCGGTTCCTCGGCTCGCCGGAATCGTCGTACATCACCGGCGCGGTCCTGGTCGCAGACGGCGGCGCGCACGCGGTCGACCTGCCCACACTGGCCTTCGAACGCGTCGGCACGGACACCTGACGCCGGCCTCCCAACGTAAACTCGCGACGTCGAGTGCAAGGAGAAAACCATGGTGCCCGATAGGCCCGTACTCGAGGTCACCGATGCCGAACTCGGTGAGCTGCGAGCTCGGCTGGCCGCCACGCGATGGCCGGCTCCGTGGCCGGTGACCGGCTGGTCGGCGGGAACCGATCCCGGTGAGTTGCGGCGACTGGTCGCCTACTGGGCGGCCGGCTATGACTGGCGTGCTCACGAAGCCGCCATCAACGTGCTGCCCCACCACGTCGCGGACATCGCCGGGACACCGGTGCACTACCTGCGTTTCGACGGGGAGGATCCGGAGGCCCTGCCGATCGTGCTGACCAACGGGTGGCCCAGCTCGTTCCTGGAGTTGACCGACCTCGCCCGGCGACTGGCCACCCCGTCCAAGCACGGTGGCAGCGCGGCGGACTCGTTCACCGTCATCGTCCCGTCGCTGCCGGGATTCGCCTTCTCCCCGCAACGGCCCTCGCTCACGGATCCCTTGCAGACCCACGAACTGTGGCACTTGCTCATGCACGAGGAACTGGGTCTCGCCCGGTACGGGGCGCACGGCACAGACCTGGGCGCGGGCATCACCTCCCGGCTGGCCGAAGCCCATCCCGACGCTGTGGTGGGTATCCACTTGGCGGCCGTCGCCAGTCCGGTCGACTACGACGACGAGAGCATCACCGCGCAGGAGCGCGCCTACCTCGACTCGGTGACGACCTGGTCGGCGAAGGAAGGCGCGTATCAGCACCAGCAGAGCACCCGGCCCGTCACCTTGAGCTACGGGCTGGCTGACTCACCGGCCGGGCTGCTCGCATGGATGATCGAGAAGTACCGCGCGTGGAGCGACTGCGAAGGCGATCTGTCCTCGCGGTTCAGCGACGACTTCCTGCTGACACAGGCGTCGCTCTACTGGTTCACCAACACCATCTCGACCTCGTTCCGGCCGTACTACGAGTACGGCGAGAACATGACGCGCAGAGTCGAGCGGATCGAGGTCCCCACCGCCCTAGCGCTGTTCCCGGCCGACCTCACCCGGCCGCCGCGCAGCTGGGCCGAGCGCACCTACAACATCACGAGGTACACGGAGATGCCCCGCGGCGGTCACTTCCCCGCACACGAACAACCCGAGCTGCTCGCTCACGACCTCACCGACTTCTTCCGGCCGCTGCGGTGAGAACCGGACTGTCGAACCGGGTGGTCGAGTGCACGGTCGCCGATCACTGCCGGCCGGGGTGCGCGCTGCGGGCGTCCAGCAGAAATTCGGTCAGTGAAGTGGCGTCGGCCGAGCCCGGGTCCGCCGTGAACATCACCGCCCTCAGGTCGCCGTCGGGAATGTGGACGGTGTCGCAGTCCAGTGCGATCTGCCCCAGATCCTCATGCTGCAGCCGCATCCGGCCGTCGTGCTGCCCGGCGGTGGGTGTGCTCGCCCAGAGCTCGGCGAACACGGCGCTGGCGCGCTGGAGGTCGGCGGTCAAAGACGCCAGGTCTTCGTCCTCGGGTAGCGGGTCGAGGCCGCATGCAGTTCGGCCACCAGCAGGCGCTGGAAGCGCGCGTCGTCACCCGGCGACCGGAGCACCTGGCCGCCCTGGCCGACGAACACCCGCCAGGGGATGTTGCCCTCGCGCGGGTGGAGCGAGGGCACCCCGCAGGCCAGCGCTTCCCAAGCCCGGTTCCAGCCGACGACCGTCCACGTGGCGTCGAGCACGCACACCGGCGTGCTCTCTATCCGGTCCACGAGCCGGCGGGCGCCATCACTGAGCCGCCGTGGCACCCGCCCTTCCACCGGCGCGTAACCGGCCAGCGTGCACAGGTGCTCGTACTCCGTCCTGCTCACCCGGAGCGCTCGGGCCAAGGCGTTCAACACGCCGGGCGAGGGGTGCCGACGACCCTGCTCCATGCGTTTCAGGTGATCCGTCGACACGCCTGCCAATTCGGCGAGCTCTTCGCGTCGCAGGCCGCCCGTGCGCCTGCGGCCGTGACCGACGACACCCACCTGTTCGGGCCGGGTGCGTTCACGGTGCTCCCGCAACGCCATTCCGAAAGTGCTCGCGTCGGACATGACCGAAGAATATCAGCGGCATCCGCCAGGAGGGGACATTCTGGCCCCTGCTACGGCGGCCGGAACCCGGAAGAATGACCACCAGAAAGGCGGAGGCAGCGCACGCGAATCCGTGTTGACACGCGCTCCCCTCTCGATGTTTTACCGATCGTGTTCTCGATGAAGGAATACTCATGACTGATGTCAACCACCTCGCCGACCGGGTCGCTGTCGCCGAAACCGTGGCCCGTTTCGCTTGGTCACAGGATCTCAAGGACTGGGCCGGTCTGCGTGCGATCCTCGCCGACACCGTCACGATGGACGTCTCCGAGCACTTGGGCGGGCCGTCGCAAGAATTGAGTGCCGATGATTTCGTGGTCGCCAGCCGGGCGGTGCTGGAAGGGTTCCAGAGTACTCACCATTCGACTTCCAACGTCATCGTCGAGGTTGAGGGCGACCATGCCACCTACCGGAGTTTCGTGGTGGCCTACCACCACGTTCCCACCGATGAGGTCGACTGGCTCGTCGTGCGTGCTTTCTGGCACGTCGACCTGCAGCGGGCCGGCAATGAATGGCGGCTGAGGCGCATCCGCGTCGTGCGGAAAGCCCCTTTCGCGGGCAACTCCGAGCTTTACGCGATCGCCAAGGGGGCCCGCGGACAAGGCGGGCGAGAAGTGAGTGCGTCGACCGACGACGTGCGCGCCGTTCCGTTTCGCATGGCCGCGGCGATGTCCGATCGTGACGTCGAAAAGCTGGTGGCCAACTACGCCGACGACTTCGACTGCGTGATGCCGGTGCACCCTGATCGCTCCTTCCGCGGTGCCGACCAGGTTCGCGCGAACTACACGAAGATTTTCGCCCGGTATTCGAACGGCCTGGACGCCAGGGTCATCGACTCCGTGGTGGACGGTGACCGGGTGTGGACGGAGTGGGAGATGATCGGCACGCGGGCCGACGGGGTCGTCGAGACCATCCGCGGCGCCGTCATCATCCGGGTCGAGGACGGCCGCGCCGCAGCTGTCCGCTTTTACCTCGATCCGGTCGATGCCCCGGATGCGTCGGCACAGCTGAACATCCTCGGCTGAAATCCGGCTCGGCAGACGCATCGACCCTCAGGAGTGGATTTTCATGCACCTCACCGTTCTCGCCGCGTCCGGCCCGACCGGACTTTCCCTTACCCGGCAGGCACTCGAACGTGGCCACATCGTCAGGGCCATCGCCCGCAATCCGGACCGGATCACCATTCCGGACGCCCCGGGGCTGACCAAGATCGTCGCGGACGTGTTCCGCACCAGCGAGATCGACTCGGCGCTCGAAGGCAGTGAACTGGTGCTGTCCGGGCTGGGTGTGCCCAAGGGGACGAAGCCGGGTGTGCTGACCGCGGGCGCCCGGTCGGCGGTGGCCTCGGGCGCCCGCGTCATTTGGCTGGGTGCTTACGGCACGGGGCCCTCGGCCGCGGTGGCAAGCGCGCTCAACCGGCTGGTCCTCAAGGGACTCGGAGCGGAGGTCGCCGACAAGGTCGAGTCGGACGCCGTGGTCACCGAAGCCGGCGGGACGGTTTTCCACGCCGGACCCCTGTCGAACAAACCGATCAGCCCGGACCGGCGCACCGTCGGGCTCGATGCCTCCCCCAAGAGCATCTTCCGCATCATGGTGAGCCGGGACACCGTTGCCGCCGCGATGCTCGACGAAGCGGAGAACCCGCGGTTCCCCGGCCGGATCGCTGTCCCGCTCACGCGCTGACCCTCTCAGTCTTCGGAGTTCGCCAGCAGTCCGTGGTCGCGGGCGTAGATCGCGGCTTGGGTGCGATCCCGTAGTCCGAGGCGGCCGAGGATGCGGGAAATGTGGTTCTTCACCGTTCCCTCGCTGAGGTAAAGCCGTGCGGCGATTTCGCGGTTCGTCGAGCCGGTCGCGACGAGCCTTAGCACTGCGGTCTCCCGGCTGGTCAGTACTTCGGTGGGGGCCGGTTTCGCGGGTTCGGCTGTCGGAGCCGCCGCTGCCAGACGCCGCGCCACCGAGGTGTCGAGCTGGGTGATCCCGGCGTGGGTCAGCCGGATGGCGTCGGCCAGTTCGTCGGCGGGGAGGTCCTTGAGCAGATACCCGGCGGCACCGGCGCGCAGCGCCTGCACGACGTATTCGTCGTCGTCGAAGGTGCTCAGCATGACGATCCGGCAGCCGGGCGCTTTGTGCCGCAGGATCGCGGCGGCTTCGACGCCGTCCATCCCGGGCATCCGGACGTCCATCAGCACCACGTCGGGTTCGAGCGCGAGGACTCGGGCGACGGCTTCTTTCCCGTCCGCGGCGACGCCGACCACCTCGATACCCGGCTGGATGCCCAGCAGCGAGGCGATGCCGTCCCTGATCAGCCGTTGGTCGTCGACGACCAGTACGCGCACGCTCATCGGGCCGGCACCGTCACGGTGATCCGGGTGCCCGCTCCGGGTTGGCTCTCGACCCGGGCGAGCCCGCCGACCAGTGCCGCGCGCTCGCGCAGGCCGAGCAACCCGAACCCTTCTGCGGGCTCGGACGCTCCGGTGCTGAACCCGCGGCCGTCGTCGGCGACGACCAGCCGGGTCTCGGTGTCGCCGAACGTCAGTGACACCGAGACCCGATCGGCTTGTGCGTGCCTTCGCGCGTTGGTCAAGGCTTCTTGCGCTGCGCGGAAAAGCGCGCTCACCGTCGCGTTGTCCCCGGCGCGCTCCTCGCCGTCCACGACGAGGCTGACCTGGAGCCGGTCGTCCCCGGCTCGGTCGACGAGTTCGGCCAGCGACGCGGACAAGGTGCGTCCCTCCCGCTCGTCACGGAGTGCTCCGACCGACCGGCGGACGTCGTCGAGAGCGTGGCGTGCCGAAGACCGCGCGTCGGCCAGGGCCTGGTCCGCCGCGTGTGGATCGCGCTCGCGGAAGGCGGACGCCTTCTCCACCTGCACCGCGATCGCGGTGAGGTGGTGGCCGAGGCTGTCGTGGATGTCCCTGGCGAGACGGTTGCGTTCCGCCGCCGCCGAGAGGTCCGCGACCTGGGCGGCGTAGGAGGTCACCTCGTCCAGCGACTCCTCGAGCCGGGCTCTGGCCTGCTGCTCGCGGACCGCGATTCCGGCCATGGCGATGGCGAGAACCAGGCCGATGACGAACATCAGCACGTCGGCGACGTAGTTGGCGCTGGTGTACCAGCCGGGAACCCACAAGGCGTAGGAGCAGACGAGCAGCACCAGGCACAGCGCGGCGAGCGCGATACTCACCGTCCGGCCGAACGCGAGGTAGGCCGCGAACGGCACCAGCACGAACAGCGCCCGGGACAGCCCCGAGTCGTCCAGCGCGGCGACCGCGACGAACAGCGCGAGCCGGACGAGCAGGAACGCCGACGCGGTGCCGCGCCCCGCGCCGCAACGCCGTTCGGCGGGTTCCAGTGCGAACAGCGCCGCGACGCACGCGACGAACCCTGCTGTCCTCAGTGGACGGACGTCCGCGCCGAGCCCGGCGACGACGTAGTAGAGGCCCGCGATCAGCACGATCCCGTAGACGACGGCCGACACCCAGGACACCGGTGATTCTTTCCGCACGATCGGCATGCAGGCACCTCCCGACACGGAAAGAGTACGGCCGATCCGGCGGCATTCTCCCGGGTTCGGGAAACCTTGGCCGAACGGCACGTGCCGTTCGGCGGTGCCCGGTGGGAACTCCGGCCCGGTCGGCACTTCCGGACCGCGACGGCCCTTCGTAGCGTTCGGCCCTGTCATCGCACGCTAATTCTTGTGCCGCAAGGGAGTTCTCATATGCTGTCGCCCACGTTGATCCGCCTCGGCGCGCCGTGCGGAATCGCCGCCGGACTGTTCATCGCGGTTCCCGCGGCCTTCGAAACGGTGCTGGGGGAGACCGCGGCCACCAGCTTCGTCCTCGGCCTCGCCCCGGCCTTGGCGACGCCCGCGCTCGTGGCGCTCTACGCGCGTCACAGCGAGGCCGCCGGCCGGTTCGGCGCCCTCGCGTACCTGGTCAACCTGATCGGTCTCGGACTGTTCGGCGGCGCCGCGTTCGCACTGAACATGGCGCTGTTCTACCTCGACGGCCCGGTCGTCGCCGAACTTCTGCGCGGTCCGACCAAAGTGGCCCTCATCGCGAGCGCGGGCGTGTTCGCCCTCGGGTCGGTGCTGTTCGGCCTGTCCTTGCTGCGCGCCAAGGTCCACCCGCGGCTCCCGTCGGGCCTCTATGTGGTGGTACCGGCCGCGTTCGCACTCGCCGCTCCCTTGCCGGACACCCTGTTCACCAGCGGGTTGCACATCCTGTTCGGCTTCACGCTCGGCTGGCTGTCGACGGCGATGTGGCAAAGCGCCGGCATCAGTCCGGTCGGCTCCACCAGGGTGGGCTAGCCGGATTCGCCGGCACGGCGTGCGGCCAGCGCGGAAGTGGCCCGGTGGATTCCCGGTGGCTCGGTCACGTCGATACCGGTGAGTTCGTGGATGCGGCGTAACCGGTAGTCGACCGTGTTCGGGTGGACGTGCAGCAGGTTCGCGATCCGGCGGCGGTTGACGTTGCCGCCGAGATAGTGGAGCAGCGTCTCGAACAGATCGGGATGTGCTTCCAGGGGGGCCAGCAGGTCGGCGAGCCTGTCGCGGGCTTCGCCCGGGCGTGTCAGCTGGTACTCGATGAGGACGTCTTCGAGGCGGTAGAGCCCGGGGGCGCGCTCGAACCAGCGCAGGACGTCCAGTATTTCGCCGGTCTGGACCGCCGCGGCCGCGACACCCGAGGACGTGGTCAGGGCCCCGGCCGCACTGACGGTCACCCCCGCCGCGCTGCCCGCTTCGGCGATCGTTTCCGACCACTTCGACCAGTCCATGTCCGACGATATCGGGACCAGGACGATTCCGCCGGTCGCCTCCAGCGCGTTCAACGCCTGATCGTCGGTCGCCGCCTCGAACACCGCGAGCAGCCTGCGCAACATCCGGCGGGTGACCGTGGTCGGGTTGACCCCGGTCTCCTGTTCGTCGGGGTGTGCGCCGATGGCGAGGTTGAGCAGCAGGTACTCGCTGGCGAGACCGATTCCGGCGATTCCGGCGGTCGCCGAAGCGGATTCGTCCCGCAGCAACGCGGCGAGCAACGCGCGGCGGGTGTTGTGCTCCTGGCCCACCGTGGTGCGTACCTCTTCGAGGTAGCCGCTCGCCACGGCGCCCGTGGTCGCCTTGATGAACTCGAAGATCTTGTTGCCCAGCGCGAGCACCGCGTCGAGGTCATCAGGGCCCGCGTCGGCGGTCAGCGTCGCGAAGATTCCTTGCAGCCCATTGACATAGGCCGCCAGCAGAGCTTCCAGCGGCACGCCTTCCTCCGCGCGCCGAGCGGCGGAGCCGCCGATGCGGCCTGCTTGGTCGGGCGTCGCCAGGGTGCCTTCGCGGAGCCAGGAGATGTAGTAGGAGACCACGTCGCGGCTGATGTTCGTGATGTCTTCGCGCATTTCCTCGACCGGCATGCGCCGGAAGCTGTCGAGATCGCGCCGATGCCTGGCCAGCATCTTCGTCACGACGTCGTCCAGCTGGTTTCGCAGCGTCTCGTGCACCGGTACCCCGGCGATGATCACCGGAGACGGCACTTTGACACATAAGCTCTTTGCCGTCGGCCGATCCATGGTTGGATCGGCCGCATGTCCGCCATCGTCGTCGCCGTGATCGCAGCCGTCGCCTCCGTCGCCGCCGCGGTGGTCGCCGGGATGTTCGCGTTGGCATCGCGTCGTTACGAAGCCCGCGCGCAACGGGTCGATCAGGTCCGGGAACGGATTTCGGAGCCGAAACGCACCATGTACGAACCCGTCGTCGACATGCTGGACCGCATGTTCACCAGCGACGACGTGCCCACCGAGGAAGAACTGAAACACAAGCGCCGTTTCGACACCTGGGTGAACGTGTACGGCTCCGACGGCATCGTCCGGGCGTACTCCCGCCTCATGCAGGCCCTTCCCCTCGGTCCACCCGCCGACATCCAATTCCGGCTCTACGCGGACTTCCTGATCGAGGTCCGCAAGGACATCGGCGATCCGGGCAGCACGGTCGACCGGATGCAGATCCTCGGCCCGCGGTCGGCGAATCTCTCCGATCGCCGGAGCCTGACCGACTCCGACATCGACACGGTCTGCAAACGCCTCGGCTGGACCCCGCCTTGGCGCGCCGGCAAGTGAGCCGTCGGCGATGCTCGGATCCGGCAAGAAGGTGGAGGTCCCGGTATTTCAGGCCGGGCAACGGATCGGGTGCCTGAGGAGGCGGCGAACACGAGCGCGTTCCCGGCTAAGACGCGAGTCTGCGGTAGGGGCGCACGACGGCTTCGACGAACGCCGCGACCTGTTCGTCGATGTGCACCTTCCCCTCGGAGTCGTTCTCGACGAGGAACAGCCGGCCGGCGAGGCTCTTCTGGGCCTTCAGCAGCGCGAAGTCGTCCCTGCTGTAGAGGGTGTCCGCGGCGTTGCTGGGCAGCCGATGGTCGTCGGACACCTCGAGGCTGATCAACTGACCCGCCACCGAGATCTTCGGTGGCTCGCCCCGCCTGGCCAGCCGGGCGGCGCGCTGGGCGTCGGAGGCGCGGACGTGGACGATCTGCGACGCCGCCAGGACCTCGTCGCCGAACACCTTGAGCGCTCCGATCGTGTCGGCCCTGGCGAACTCGACGATTGTGATCGGGTTGCTCCGGCGGTTTTCCCAGACGCGATGGCCGAGCGTGTGAAGGGCCGGCCGGAGATCATCCTCGCGCTCCACCTGGAACGCGCCGCCCTGCTGGGCGCTGAAGCCCGCGCCGCGACCGTCGCCGAGGAGCATCAAGGCGTGGAGGAATTCTTCGAACGCGTAGACGTAGTCGTTCAGCTCGTCGACCTGCATCCGCCACCGCCGGAGCTCTTCGGCGAGTGCCCGGCGGACCAGTGATTTTCCGGCGCCCGGCAGGCCGGTGACGAAGATGACCGGCGCGCGGTGGCGGAACGCCAGGTGTCGCAGGACCGCGTCTTCCGCCTTGGCCGACAGCTGGTACGCCGCGCGCTGCTCCCGGATCCGGTCCGCGAGGCGGGACAGTCCGTCGCCCGGTTTGCTCTCGGTCAGGAGTTCCCCGGCCAGGAACGATTCGAGGGGTTCGGACTCGCTCCACATCTCGTCGAAGTGGCTGCGGAACACCTTGGAGGCGGAGATCTCGTCCAGCCGTTCTGGCCGGTCCTTCCCGCCGTTGCGCCGGTTGAGCACCGTGTGGTGCTCCAGGCCGGAGAACACGTGGTACGACAGGTGGTCCGCGGTCAGTGCGCGGGACACGCGAACCTCGATCCCCGCCCCGAGCAGCTCGGCTCCGGCGGTCAGGGAGGCCGGTTCGGTACGGGTGATCACCCGTACTCCCCGGCGGCCGTTGATCTGCGACCACGATTCCTGGATCTCGGCGAGCACCGGAGAGTCTGCCGCCGGCAGCAGATTCGGGACCAGCGCGTCGAGTCGCTCGACGTTGTCGTTCTTGGAGATGACGAGCATCTCGGCCAGGTAGTTCCGCCGGGTCATCCGCTGGGAGAGCCCGGTCGGCAGACGGGTGCGCCGCCACAGGAACCTGACGGTTGCCACGATGAGAGCGACGGCAACGCCGCTGGTCACGGGTACGAGGAGCTGGCTCCAGTTCATCGGGGTCCCCAGTCCGCCGTCGCCATACGGCCTGCCTTTCGCAGGGTGTTGGAACACCTAAGCCAAAGTTTAGGCGCGACGAACTTTGATTTCAAGGGTGGCGCACTCGGTTTGATGTCGAGCTGAAGAACGAGGTCGGAGTGAACTCGGGACGCCGCCTGCCTCGACGATGATCGTCAGCGGCGCCGTCCGCGGCTTCAGCGTGACGACCGCGGTTCGAGCAGGGCGAGGTCCGGCGGCACCAGGGTCGCGGTCTGCAGGAGCTCGTCGATCAGGTGGATGTTCAGTGCGTTGCCCACCGGTTCGCCGACCTCGTCCTTGGTGAGGCCGGGCACTCCGGCGCCGGCGAGCCGGCCGCGGACCTTGACGACGATGTGCTCGACCTTCTTGGAGCTCCAGTTCCGGTCCGGTTCCAGCTCGGCCAGTTGCTCGGCGATCTGGCGCCAGCTCAGCGGCTGAGGGTAGGCCTCCTGGTGGAGGAATCGTTGCGCCAGCGCCACCAGGACGGTGCGCTCGGCCGTGGTCAGCCGCCAGACGCTCGGCGATTTCGTGACTTCGTCGGTAAGGGGCGGAGGGGGCGGCGAATCGTCTCCGACGACGAAGATCTCCAGGAGATGCTCTCGCCCGCCGGAGCCGTGGATGAAAAGCGCGGTGTAGCCGTCGGGGAGCGCGGCTGGTTCGTCGCCTTTGAAGAGACGCCGGGAGCGGGGCAGGCGCAGCGGGAGCTTGCCTTCGTTGCGTACGCACCAGACGCCGTCTTCGTGGACGAGCGTTCCCTGGTGGCGGCTGATCAGAGTGTCGTCCTCGCCGAGGCAGACGTGCATGTCGTCCCGATTGCGGCCGAACAGAAGCTGGCGGCCTTCTTTCGGGGGCATCGACGACCTGCCGGACACGGTCGAGGCGAAGATCGTCCCCGCCTCCGCGGGCGGGACACCGTGGGCGAGACTGGGACGGAAGCCGTCGATCATCGTCATGGCAATCTCCTCGCCACTTCGCCCGCCAAGGTCGTGGCCGGGACGCAGAGTCGTTCCGATGGCTGGTCACCGTCCACGACGATCAGGACGGCTTCCAGCATCGGGGTGTTGTCGATGTCGGTGTACGGGCGGTAGGCGATCGTCGAGCGGCACGTTCCCGGGCCGTAGTCGTCGGCGAGGGTCCGGATTTCCCGGCCGGACTGGGTGGTGCGCACGCCGTTCCGGTCGTCGAGGGGATGTCCCCGGTCGAAGATCACTCGCACCCGGCCGGTGGGGCCCTCGTAGGCGCAGCCCCATCGGCCGAAGGACGGTTTCGGCGGGCCGGGCACCTCGGGTGCGGCGGGATCGAGCAGGGAGCACGCGTCCACCTCGGCCAGCGAACGGGTGGGGAACGGGGCTTTCCTGAGCGGGGTTTCGTTGCCGGACAACGTTTTCGTCGCCGAAACGGTCGCGATGTCGGCGACCGCGCACAGGTCCACCGGGGCGCCGGGGTCGTCGCCCGCGGTGACCGAGACGATGTATCCCGCGGGAACGAGGATCAGCCGGGTGCAGCTGTCGTCCTGGAGCGGGCCGCCGACGACGTCGAAGGTCCCGACGCGTTTCAGCTCGCCTTCCGGCGGATTCCCGGGATGGTTCTCCAACTCCACTTTGACGTCGGTGTAGGACCCGTCGCCGCGGTGGAGGAGCACGTCACAACGGTCGAAGTTGCCATAGTCGGGTTCGAGTTCGGTGCGGCCGTACGAGCGGAGCGCGGCCGTGTCGGTCAAACGGCAGGGATCGAGCGCCCGGGCGTCGAAGGACGCGGGCGCGGGCGCCGCCGGAGCCGGCGGCGTGCTCGCCGAGAGCACTCCGGCCGCGACGGCCGCGATTCCCGCCGCGGCGTCGCGGAGATCTCGCGGATCGGGGAGCACTTTCGTGAAGTTCACCGTGTCCGGAGGACCGGGGGACGGCCGAGGTTCGGCCGGGAATCGCGGTGGGGTCGTCATGTGCGCGACTTCGTCCGCCGGTATCAGCCCGCCCTCGGCTATCGGCGTTCGTGCGGTTCGTCGCGAATCTCGCGGGGACGGACGGTGTCGTGTCTTCTTGGGTGTCCGTTTCTTCGACCGCGGCATGTGTCGTTGTTAGCACTCCGGTGGCGGGACTGGTCCCGAGCCGCTTCGCCCTCGGCGGTCAGTCCCCGTCCACTCCGAGGGCGTCGGCGAGGCCGCGCAGGCAGTCTTCGAAGACGGGTTCCAGGTCGGTGTAGGCGAAGTCGAGCTGGTGCAGGACTTCCATGCACAGCAGGCCGTACAGCCGCGTCCAGCAGGTCAGGAAGACGTGCGAGGCCTCGGGCGGGAGGCGTCCGTCGATGGTGGCGGAGTAGGCGACCAGCTGCTTGCGCAGCGTCGGGGGCAGGTCGGCCGGGTCGGGTACCGGGAAAGGGTCGGTCCGCCAGAGTTCGGCGGTCAGTTCGAGCAGGACGTTCTCGAACCGTTGGCCCGCCTCGTGCCGGGGCGAGTCCTGTCGCCGGTTGGGCGGGGCGATCGGGCTGGCGAAGACCCAGCCGAACTCGGCCGGGTGGGTGATCGCCCAGGTTCGCAGGGCCCGGCATACCTCGAGGATGCGATGGCCGGCCGGGGCGGCGGCGTGGGTGTCGCGGGCCTGCTCCAGGACAGTGGTCAGCTCGCGGAAGAAGCCGGCGGTCACGGCGCCGATCAGTTCGTCATGACCCGCGTAGTAGTGGTAGAGCGCGGGACCGCTCATGCCCACCTTCCGCGCGACCGCGTTGATGGTCACCGCCGCCGATCCCTGCTCGACCAGCAGCGTGCGCACGGCCGCGTGGATCTCCCGCAGCGAGTCCTGACGCCGCTTTTCCCGCCTGCTGCCCGGGCCGTCGGCCATGGTCACCTCGTCTCGTCGTGCCGTTGACATCCTAGAGCACCTATGTTTCCTTAATGACTCTAAGCTAGCCTAGAATCATTAAGGAGAACTCGATGAAGGTGACCATCGTGGGAGGCGGGATCGGCGGGCTTGCCGCCGCCGTCGCGTTCCACCGGCGCGGCTGGGAGGTCGAGGTGCTCGAGCGCGCGCCCGAGTTCACCGAGATCGGCGCGGGGGTGTCGATCCAGCCCAACGCCTTGCGCGCGCTGGACGCGATCGGCCTGGGCGACCGTCTTCGCGACGGTGGACTGGCGGACCCGGTCGCGGGTGTGCGTCTCGCGAACGGGCGGTGGCTGGTCCGCAACGACGTCGACGATCTGCGGCGGCGGTTCGGCCAGTGGGTGACCGTGCATCGCGCCGACCTGATCGACCTGCTCGTCGAGGCGCTGCCCGCGCGGGCGCTTCGGCCCGGCACCGACGTGCGTGCGGTGCGGCCCGACGGCACTGTCGTGCACGGCGGTGGCGAGACCGTCGCGGACCTCGTCGTGGGCGCCGACGGCGTGCACAGTGTGACCCGGCGGTCTCTCTGGCCCGAGATTCCCGGGCCGCGCTACGTCGGGTACACCACTTGGCGCTTCATCGTCCCGCCGCACCCTGTCGGTGAAAGCGTCGAAACCTGGGGCCGCGGCGAACGGTTCGGGCATCTGCCGTTGCCTGACGGCCGCGTCTATTGCTACGTGATGGCCAACGCTCCCGCTCGTTCGCGTACCGGTCTGGACCGGCTGCGCGAACGGTTCGCGCGCTGGCACGACCCGATTCCCGCGTTGTTGTCGGCGGCGCGGGAGGAGACGGTGTCGCAGCACGACGTCCACCAGTTGCCGGAGTTGCCCACCTACGTGTCCGGCACGGTCGCCCTGCTCGGCGACGCCGCGCACGCCATGACTCCCAACCTGGGACAGGGTGCGTGCCAGGCACTCGAGGACGCCGTCACGCTCGCCGCCGTCGTCGACAAGCTGGGAGTGCCCGCGGGACTTGAAGAATACGACCGTTCCCGCAGGCCTCGAACCCAGCTGATCGCCCGGCGCTCCCGGCAGGTCGGGGCTCCCGCGCACTGGACTTCCCCGCCGCTGATCGCCTTGCGCGACGCGATGCTTCCCCGGTTGCCCAAGTCCTTCTTCGAGCGATCGATCACCCCCGCCTACACCTGGACCCTTTGATGGCTCTGCCACGAACACCGATCGTCGTCGACATTGCGTCCGCCGCCGGATTCCGGGATGCGCGCGTGAGCCGGTGAAAAAGTGGTCGTGACGAATTTCCCGGCATCGGAAATGCCGGTTAGCCGAAATGGCTCTGCCGCTTACTCCATGTACTTCGGAGTGGCGCGCTGCTCGTATTTGCGGCGGACGCTGGTTCCCTTGCTGAGGTCGGCGCCGTAGACGTGCAAGGTGATGGCGACGGTGTCGCCGGTGTTGTGCACCTGGTGGATGTCGTCGGGCGGCGCGACACCGCTGACCGAGCCCGCCGGGCGTTGCCGCTGGGCTGTCCGGACCAGCCGGTCGCCGTCGATGTCGAAGATGTTCTCCGTCTCGGTTCCTTGGAGGACAAGGAATGTGCACCACACCAGGTGGTCGTGGATCTCGGTCAGCTGGCCGGGCCGCCAGACCAGTGCGGTGATCGAGAAGGTGGACTCGGCGTGCAGGGTGTTGCGGGTGTAACCGCCGGCGGCCCCTTCCCGTTCCACCGGGGTGAGGAGGTACGGCGTCGGGCGGAGCCCGGTGAGGACGGCCGCCACGGCCTGTGCGGTGGCGTGGGGTTCGGATGTTCGCCCGGTGCACTCGCGAAGGCGTTTTATGAGCTCCGCGAGACCGGGTCTGACATAGGTGGACGGGGTGGTGGACGCGGCGGTCATTCTCACTCTCCTTCTGGTCGCTTATCATCGTGGTCCGCTCTCCGCCCGGCGTCTAATGACGACGTTCTTTCCTATATATAGGTACTCTTCATGTATGCTGAATCTGGTCCAACTGATGGTGCTGGACGCTGTCGCGCGGCATGGTTCGATGACCGCCGCGGCGAAGGAACTGCATTACACCCAGCCGGCGGTGAGCCACCATCTCGCGCGGTTGGAAGCCGAGACCGGCGCGAAGCTGATCCAGCGGATCGGCCGCGGAATTCGGCTCACCCCCGAAGGAAACCTGCTGGCCGCCCGCGCGGCCGAGATCGTCGGCCGGGTCGAAGGCGCCGAGGCGGAGCTGGCCGCGCAGGTGGGGCTGAGGGCCGGGCGGGTCCGGATGGCGGGGTTCCAGTCGGTCTTGAGCACCATCGTTCCCGAGGCGGCCGCTTCGCTGGCCCGCGCTCATCCCGGGATCGAGCTGGGACTGGTCGACGAACATCCGGTCGAGGCGCTTCGCATGCTGCGGGAAGGGCAGATCGATGTCGCCTTGATCTTCCGGTACGCCGACACCCCGCGGGAGGACCAGGGGCTCCGGCTGGTCCATCTTCTCGAGGACCCGATCTATTTGATCACCAGCGAACCGGGGCAGACCATCGCCGATCACCGTGACTCGATCTGGATCGGCGGCTGCACCCGATGTCAGGACGAGCTCGTCACGATCTGCGGCCGGGCCGGGTTCACTCCGCGCATTTCCCTGGTCAGCGACGACATCGTCGTCATGCAGTCACTGGTCGCCGCGCGCATGGGCGTCACCACGCTGCCCCGCCTGGCGCTTCGCGCTCATCGGCTGCCGGGCATCCACACCACCGAACTGGCGGAAGATCCTCGCCAGATCTACGCCGTCACCTACGGCGATCCGCCGGACCCGCCCGCCGCGACCGCGCTCATCCGCGCGCTTCAGGCCAGCGTCCAGGTCAGCTGAGAGCTCGTTCGACGGAAGCGCCTACTGCCAGCAGTTTCCGGTCTTCGCCGATGGCGCCGTCGAGCGCCAGCCCGGCGGGGAGGCCGCTGGGGCCGCGGCCCATCGGGACGGTCAGGCCGGGGACGCCCGCGATGCTGCCGGGCTGGCAGTTGCGGATGAAGGTCGGGAAGGTGGGGACCACGCGCCCGCGGTGCACGAAGTTCGCGACGGCCGAGAAGTCCTGGGCGATCGCCGGTGTGGTGGGAAATACCAGTGCGTCGATGCCGCTCTCGCCGAAGATCGTCGCGTAGGTGCGACGCAGGGCCGAGCGGGCGACGAGGGCCGCTTCGTAGACGGCCGGATCGACACCTGGTAGGACCGAGTCGGCGAAGATCGCCTGGACGTCGGCCGCGGCGACCGCCTTGACGAGTTGCTCGAACGAAACTCCGGGTACGTACTCGCTCAGGTAGGACCGGAGTCCGACGCCTGCTTCGTGGATCACCAGCGGCATTCCCTGATCGGCGCTGAGTTCGGCGAGCGTGGTGTCGTCGATCGGCACCAGGGTGAACCCGGCCGCGCTCAGCCGGGTCACCGCGGACGCCCACAGTTCTTCGACTTCGTCGTCCAAATCGCCGGTCAGGAAACCGTGTGGCACGCCCAGCCGAAGCGCCGACGGCGGGATTTCGGTCAGGGTCTCCGGTTCCTCCGCCGCGAGCACCGCGTCGAGGAGCGCGAGATCGCCGACCGTGCGGGCGATCGGCCCGGCCGTGTCGCGGGTGCTGCTCAGCGGTGTCATGCCGTCGGACGGGTAGCGGCCCGTGGTGGGCCGGAACCCGCAAACCCCGTTGAGCGCGGCGGGAACGCGCACCGAGCCTCCGGTGTCGGTGCCCAGACCGGCCGGGACGACGCCCGCCGCGACGGCGACCGCGGTCCCGCCGCTGCTGCCCCCGGCGAACCGGAACGGGTCACAGGCGTTGCGGACCGGTCCCAGGGGAGTCGTGTCGCAGGTGATGCCGAACGCGAGCTCGTGCATGGTCGCCTTGCCGATGACGACGGCGCCCGCGTCGACGAGCCGCCGGACCACGCTCGCGTGCTCGCGTGGGACGTGGTCCGCGAGCGCCGGGGTGCCCGCGGTGTTCGGCATGCCCGCGACGTGGATGTTGTCCTTGATCACCAACGGAAGGCCCGCCAGCGGGCCGGTCGGCGCCAAGCCGTCTCCGTCGTCGCCGGAGCGCGCGAGATGGCTGATCGCGTGGAGATCCCGGACTTCTTCCGCCCGCGCGCGGCTTTCCGCGGCATTCCAAGATCCACTCATGACGGCTCCTGCGGTCGTTCGGCGAGGTGAGCCAGCTTAGGGGGCTGAAGGACGCTTTCCCCTCATGTCATGCGACGAAAGCGTCCTTCGCCGCGTGAGACGCGGGGAAAGGCCCCTTCAGCTCGCGACCTGGAGGGTGACAAGGCTCACAGTTAATGATAAAGACTATCATTTTCATTAAGCTGCGGCCGTGCTTTTCCATCGTCGGCCTTCGCGCCTGCTCGTCACATCACTCGTCACTTTCTCCGCCGCCGCACTCGTCGGCTGCGGTGCGCCGGGAGCGTCCGGGGGTGCGCCCGACCGGTTCGTCGTGATCGACGCCGAGGAACTCGGCAGGTTCAATCCCCTGACCGGACACGGCGGCAACGGCGAATCGAAGATCTACGAGAGCCTGTACCGCGTCGCGGAAGGTCAGGACGACCGCATCCCGGACGCGGTCCCGGTTCTCGCGGAGGGAGCTCCCGAGCCCGTCGACGGCGACCTCGGCCATTGGCGGGTGAAGACCCGCAAGGGCGTCACTTTCTCGGACGGGACGCCGTTCGGGCCCGAGGACGTCGTCGCGACGTACAACGCCGTCGTCGATCCGAAGTTCGCGTCGCCGATCGCGGCGAACTTCGATTTCCTTCGTACCGCTCAGGTTTCGGGGCCGGACACCGTCGATTTCCTGCTGAACGGCGCCTACGGCGATGTGCCGCACCGGCTGTTCCTCGCGATCGCGCCGTCGGAGTCGCTGGCGGCGCCCGGGCCCGCGGACAAGCTGCCGCTCGGCGACCACCCGGTCGGGACGGGGCCGTACGCGCTGACGGAGCTGCGTCCGGATCAGGTCGTCCTCACCGCGCGCGACGGGTACTGGGGCACCAAACCGCAGGTGAAGACCTTCGTGGTGCGGCGAACCGACGACGAGAAGGCTCGCGCGGCGCAACTCGCGGGCAGCGCGGACGGCACCCGGCTGTCCCCGGCGCTCGCGCGCGCCGTCGCGAAGGACGGCTACCGCACGGTGGTCAGCAAGGCCAACGATTGGCTCGGCGTCACGCTTCCCAGCGGCAACCCGGTGGCCGGTGACGCGGCCGTCCGGCTCGCGCTGAACCTCGGGGTCGACCGCGGCGCGATGGTTCGCGACATCCTGCAGGGTGAGGGAACCCCCGTCTCGACCCTGGTCACCCCGCTGTTCGGTGACGCCTACGATCCCGCGCAGGACTTCACCTTCGACGCGGACCGCGCGCGGAAGGTCCTCGACGACGCGGGGTGGCGTGTCGGCGCCGACGGCGTCCGCGAACGTGACGGCCGCCGCGCGCAGTTCGACGTGGCCTACTACCCGACGGAGACCCTGCGCCGCGATCTCACGATGGCCACCGTCTCCGACGCCAAGAAGATCGGCATCGAGATGAAGCCGGTCGCGGTGGAGAAGTCGACCATGACCCCGCAGTACCTGGCGAGCACCGCGTTCCTGCTCGGCGGCGGTGGGCAACCGTACACAGTGGACACTCAGCTGTACCCGAAGTTCCACTCCCGGTACGCGGCCAAGGGCGTGGGATCGAAGTGGGACAACGCCTCGGACTACGTGAACCCGGAAGTCGACAAAGCGCTGGAGGCGGCGCGCGTCGAACGTGATCCGGCCAAGCGCGCCAAGCTGTACCGGGACTTCCAGGCCGCCTACCACGCCGCGCCGGGCATGCTCGCGCTCGTCGCGGAGAACCACGTGTACGTGCTGCGTGACAACGGCTGGCAGCCCGGGGCCACCGCGCTGGAACCGCACAGCCACGGCGTGGCCTGGGGACCGTGGTACTCCCTGGCGCGCTGGACGCGGAAGTGACGCGGTCGCGCCGCGCCCGGATCGGTCGTCTCGCCGTACGCCGCCTGCTGTTCGGCGTCCCGTTGGTCCTCGTCGTCTCGCTGGCGGCCTTCGCGCTGGCCGCGGCCAGTCCGTTCGACCCGCTCGAGGCCTATCTCGGCGGGTCGGGCGACGGCTACACGGAGGCCGAACGCGAGGTGCTCCGCCACACCCTCGGGCTCGACCAGAGCTGGATCTCGGCTTGGTGGCACTGGATCTCCGGCGCGGTGACCGGCGATTTCGGGTACTCGCGGGCGTATCACGAACCCGTCGCGCAGGTGCTCGCCGAACGGCTGGGGTGGACGGCGTTGCTGGGCTTCGCCGGTTCGGTGGTGGCGGTGGTGCTGGCGTGCGCGCTCGGGATCACGGCCGGGCTGCGGGCCGGCGGTTTCGCCGACAAGGTGATCAGCGCGATCGCCGTGGTGCTGCAGGCCGTACCGCCGTTCATCGTCGCACTCGGCGCGGTCCTGCTGTTCGCCGTCACGCTCCGCCTGTTCCCGACGTCGGGACTCACGGATCCGGGGGAGCCGATCACGGCGGCTTCGGCCGCGCGCCATCTCGTCCTGCCCGCGCTGGTACTCGGGGTTTCGCAGGTGCCGTGGCTGGCGCTGGGCCTGCGCGAAGCCATCACCGGGGCCATGGGCAGCGACGCCGTCCGGGGCGCGTACGCCCGGGGCCTCCCGCCGCGCGTCGTCCACAGTGGACACGTGCTGCCGATGGCTTCGGCGCCCTTCTTCGCCCTCATCGGCGGAAGGCTGCCGGAGCTGCTCGTCGGCGCGACCGTGGTGGAAACCGTGTTCGCGTGGCCGGGTCTCGGCGACGCGACGGTGGATTCCGCGCGGGCGCTGGACTTCCCGCTGCTGGCGATCGTCACCGTGCTCACGGTGGGGCTGGTGGTGGCGGGCAACCTCGCCGCGGACGCCGCCGCGATCGCCGTCGACCCGAGGATCGAGGCCGATGGCTGACAAACGCGCCGCCTGGATCGCTGGTGCGGCCGTGACGGTCTTGGCCGCCTACGCGATCGTCACCCCGCTCGCGCACCCGATCGACGAAGCCGTCACGGACTTCGCGGCCGGAGACCGGGGTCCCGGAGCCGGGAACTGGTTCGGTACCGACGCCTCGGGACGCGATCTGTTCACCCTGGTCGCGATGGGTATGCGGGTGTCGCTGGGGATCTCGCTGGCCACCGCCGTCCTGTCCACGATCGTCGGGCTTTTCGTCGGTGTCACGGCCGGGGCGTTCGGTGGCTGGTGGGACCGCATCGGGATGCGCGTCGCCGACGCGATGACGGCCATCCCCAGTCTCCTGCTTTCCCTGCTCATCGTCACGTTGTTCCGGGGTTCGCTCGTCGCCATCGTCGTTTCGCTCGTGCTCACGCACTGGACGGCGACCGCCCGTGTCGTGCGCGCCGAGCTGCTTTCCTTACGTGACGCCGAATACGTCCAGGTGGCGCGCCTCAGGGGACTGCCGGGGGCGCGGATCGCGCGGATCCACTTCCTGCCCGTCGCGGCGGGTCAGGCCGGGGTGGCCGCGGTACTCCTGGTCGCCCACGCCGTATGGCACGAGTCGACACTGTCCTTCCTCGGTGTCGGGTTGCCGCCGCACCAGGCCTCGCTGGGCACGCTGCTCGCCGAGTCCGGGGAAGCGCTGCTGCTCGGGCACTGGTGGCGGCTGGTGTTCCCGGCGGGCGCGATCGTCGCGGTCACCCTGGCGCTTTCGGCGCTGGGCCGGTCGTTGACCCGTCGTCCGGAGGTGATGGCGTGACGCTGTCGCTCGAAGGCGTCAACGTGCGGTACCCCGCCGGTCACGCGCTCACGGACGTCGATCTCGTCGCCCTGCCCGGCAGGCCGCATTTCGTGATCGGCGGCTCGGGTTCGGGGAAGTCCACCCTGTGCGCGGCCGTGACCGGGCTTCTCCCCGCTTCCGCGAAGCTGACCGGGAAGGTGTCGGTCGACGGCCATCCGGAACCGCGCAGGGGAAGCGTGATCGGTGTGGTGCCACAGTCCGCGATGACCTGCTTCACGCCCGTCCGGCGGCTCGGCGGGCAGCTCGCGGAAACGGTTCGCCACCTTCGCGGCGAACGCGGGCCGGAGGAACTGCTCGCGCTCGTGGGCCTCGAAGCCGGCGCGCTGAGGAAGTACCCGCACGAGCTTTCGGGCGGGATGGTGCAGCGGGCGGCGATCGCGGCCGCGCTGGCGGGCGATCCGCCGGTGGTGGTCGCGGACGAACCGACGTCCGCGCTCGACCGGGAGCGGTCAAGCGACATCGTCGCGTTGCTCACCGGGCTGGGCCGGGACCGCGTCGTGCTGGTGACCACCCACGACCTCGGTGCGCTGCCGGACGACGCGGACCTGACCGTGATGCTCGCTTCGCGTGTCGTCGAGACCGGGCGCGCGGCCGACGTCCTCACGACGCCGAAGCACGACTACACCCGCGACCTGCTGGCCGCGCTTCCCGAAAACGGGCTGAATCCGTTGCCCGCCGACCGTCACCACGGGAGTTGATCATGCTTTCGGTTCGCTCTGTCGCGGTCGGCCACGGCCGCACGCCGCTGCTCTCCGGCGTCGACCTGGACGTCGGGCCGGGGGAGATCGTCGGTCTCGTCGGGCCGTCCGGCAGCGGCAAGACGTCGCTGGCCCGCGTCCTCGCCGGACTCGACAAGCCGCTGGAAGGCGAGGTGCGCATCGGCGGCCGGGTGGCGATGCTCTTCCAGTCCCCGCGCCGGTCCGTCGATCCCCGCCTGACCCTGCGCCGGTCGATCGAGATCTGCGCGACCGAGTCCGGCGTGGACTGGGAACGCTTGTGCGCCAAGGCGGATCTCCCGTCCGGACTGCTGGACCGGTACCCGCGCCAGGTGTCGGACGGGCAGTTGCAGCGGGCCGCGATCGCCCGCGCGCTCGTCGGCGAACCCCGCTACCTCCTGTGCGACGAGATGACCGCCGCGCTCGATCCGGCGACGACCGCCGCCGTCGTCACGACCGTGCGCCGTGCCGCGGACGAAGACGGCCTCGGCGTGCTCTTCATCAGCCATGACCTGCCCTTGGTCGGTGCGTGCTCCGATCGCGCTCTCGAGATCCGGGACGCGCGTGTCACACCGTCCACCATCCTGTCCACCAGAAAGGTCGACCGTTCATGAACTCCGGCCCCTCGCTGCACATCCTCACCCGGACGGATCTGCACAACCTCGAACTCGCGCCGCACGAGGCGATCACGATGGTCGAAGACGGCTACCTCGCCTACGCGTCCGGAGCGTCGCGCAACCCGGCGAAGCTGATGGTGCCGATGCCGGATCCCGCGCGGGACGCCGTCGCGTACTCGATGCTCGGTTACGACGGTTCCCTCGAACAGGCCGCGTTCAAGACGAGCTACCGGCAGGGAAGCACGTCGGCCGAGAAGTACTACACGACGATCACCCTCTACGACGACACCACCGGCCTCCCGTTCGCGCTCATGGACTGCCATCGGGTCGGCGCCACCCGCACGCCCGCCAGCACCGCGCTGATCGCGCGGACCTGTGCCCGGCCGGGGGCGCGCACCGCGCTCATGGTCGGCACCGGCGCGCAGGGGATCCGGACCCTGCCGTACCTGCTCACCGCGTTGCCGGGGCTCGAACGGCTGCGCCTGTTCGGCACGCATCCCGACGGACTGCGCGACAGCGTCGCCGCGGTGAAGGACCGGTTCCCGGACCGCGAGGTCGAACTCGTCGACGACGTGGAGGCCGCGGCGCGCGAGTCCGACATCGTGGTCGCCGCTTCGGGCCGGGCCGCGCACCCGAAGATCCGTCTCGGCTGGCTGCCGCCGGGCGGGCTGCTGATCTCCGTCGCCAGCAAGGGAGTCCAGGAGGGCACGCTCGCCGAGGCCGACTACACGGTGGCCACCAACGGCGCGCAGGTCGAGGTGACCGGTCAGCGGATGGCGGGCCCGGACGGCGTGTTCCGCATCGACGCCGAGCTGCCGGACATCCTCGCGGGCCGGGCGCCGGGCCGCTGCGGTGACGACGACCGCGTGTTCGCCTTCAGCAGTGGCATGATCATCACCGACATCCCGGTGGCGCACGCGCTGGCCGCCCGCGCCATCGCCGCGGGCCGCGGCCGCGAGGTGGCGCTGTGGACCTGATCGACACCCTGTCCCCGCCTTTGCCCGCGCTCGAACGCCCGTGGGCCCACCGGTTACGCGATTCCGAGACCCTGTGGGAGATCGCCCGCGCGATCGGCGGCGGCCCGTTCCACGTGATCCATCCGGCTTCGTTCGCCGAAAACCTCGACGGGATGATCGCGGCGCTCGCCGCCGAGCGCGTGCCGGGCACCGTCTACTACGGGAAGAAGGCGAACAAGGCGGCGACGTGGCTGCGGGAATGCGCCCGGCCCGGCGCCGGGGTCGACGTCGCGAGTGTGCCCGAACTGGTGCACGCCCTCGGAAACGGCCTGCGCGGGGAAGCGATCGGGGTGACCGGCGCGGCCAAACCGGACGGCCTCCTCTGGCTCGCGTTGCGGCATCACTGCCTCATCGCGGTGGACGCGGCCGACGAACTGGAACGCGTCGCGCGCCTGGCCGCCGAGCTCGGTGAGACGGCGGAGGTGCTGCTGCGGGTGCGGCCGCCGTCCGCGCCGGAGAGCCGGTTCGGGTTCGCCCCCGAAGCGCTGACGATGGCCGTGCGCCAGTGTGCGGATTCCGTCGTCGTACGCGGTTTCTCGTTCCATCTGGACGGCTACGATCCCGTGCCGCGGGCGGAACTCGCCGCGTACCTGATCGATCTTTGCCGCGACGCCCGCGCGCTCGGGCACCCCGCGTCGAAGATCAGCATCGGCGGCGGGATCGCCGTGTCCTATGTGGACTCCGGCGATTGGGAGCGGTTCGAGTCCGGCAGGAACGACGGCTGGTTCCACGGTGGCCGCAATCCGGCCCGGACCTACCCGTATCACCAGACGCCGACGGGCGCGGCGATGGTCACCGCCATCCTCCGGCACGACATCGCCGGGAAACCGCTCGCGGATCGCCTGCGCGCGGACGGGATCGAGCTGCTGCTCGAACCGGGCCGGGCCCTCGTCGACGGCGCCGGGTTCTCGGTGTTCCCGGTGCTGGGCTGCAAACCGGCCGAAGACCACCTGATCACCACGGTCGCGGGGCTGTCCATGAGCCTGTCCGAACAGTGGAAGGGCAGCGAGTTCCTGCCGGATCCGCTCCTGGTGCGCCAGGACGGGCCGGGCGGCGAGCCGGTGCGCACGATCGTCGCCGGGTCGAGCTGCATGGAGTACGACGTGCTGACCTGGCGCGCGGTGGAACTGCCCGCGCGGCCGAAGGGCGGCGACCTGCTCGTGTACCCCAACACGGCCGGCTACCAGATGGACAAGAACGAGAGCGGTTTCCACCAGCTCCCCCTGCCGCCGAAGGTGGTGCTCGACGGCGACCGCTGGCACGTCGACACCGACTACCCGATCCAGGAGATCCGATGACGATCGTCCAGCGCGCGTCCGACCTGATCGGTGGCACGCCGCTGCTGGAGCTCGCGCGCACCGGTACCGGCACGCGGCTCCTGCTCAAACTCGACCACCTCAACCCGACGGGCTCGTGCAAGGTGCGCATGGCGCGGCAAATGATCGACGAGGCGGAGATCGACGGCCGTCTGCTGCCGGGCGGGCACATCGTCGAACCCACGTCCGGCAACACCGGGAACGGGCTCGCGCTGGTCGCGCTGGAGCGCGGCTACCGGTTCACCGCCATCGTCGATCACCACGCCGCCCGCGAAAAGCTCCGGATGCTGCGCGCGCTCGGCGCGGAACTGGTGTTCGTCGACTGCCCGCCGGACGGCGGGGTGAGCTCGGTCCAGCGGCGGCAGGTCGCGGCCCGGATCGCCGCCGAAACCGGCGCCTATCACCCCGACCAGCACAACCATCCCGGCAACGGCAACGGTTACGCCGGGCTGGCGCGGGAACTGGTGCAGCAGCTCGGCGACGTCGACGTGCTCGTCGCGGCGATCGGCACCGGCGGGTCCCTGTGCGGGACCGCCCGGGCCCTGCGCGCGGCGGGAGCGGGCACCCACGCGGTGGCCGTCGAACCCGTCGGCTCGATCATCTTCGGTGGCGCGCCGGGGATCTACCACCAGACCGGGGCGGGCAGCCCGGCCGGATTCCCGGTGGGGGACAACGTGGACCGGTCCGTGATCGGCGAAGCCCACCGCGTGTCCGACAGCGACGCCTTCGCCGGTGCCCGCGTCATCGCCCGGCGCACCGGTGTCCTGGTCGGCGGGACGACCGGCGGCGCGATCCACGTCGCGCTGCGGCGGCTCTACTCGTATCCGGCCGGAAGCGTCGTCGTGGTGCTCTGCAACGACGCCGGGGAGAAGTACCTCGACTCGGTCTACGACGACGAGTGGTTGCGCGCCAGGGGAGTGCTCGACGAACTGGCCCATCGCCGGATGGACCGCTGGTTCACCACCTACGCCGAGTCCGTGCGGGTGGCCACGCGCGACCGGCGGGCTCGTTCGGCACCGGTGGCGGTGGGCGCGTGACCACGGCGGTGGCGGCGCGCGGCTACCGGGCGCTCGTCGCGCTCGCCGCGCCGATCGCGGGGATCCAGCTGGCACAGGTCGCGCTCACCAGCGTCGACCTGGCCATGCTCGGCCTGCTCGGCGTGACCGCGGTGGCGGCGGGCGGCCTGGCGATCCTGCTCTACAACCAGATCCGCACCATGTGCGTCGGCATGGTCACCGGCGTCGGGAACCTGGTGGCCACGGCGGCCGGGGCCGGTGAACTCCGCACCGGCACGGACGAACCCGACGAGCGCGCGCGGGACGAGATCCGGTCACTCCTGCGGTCGGCGCTGCTCGTCGCGACCCTGACCGCGGCGGTCGGGGCGGCCGTCCTTTGTGGACTGGCGGCCGCCCTGCCCCTGCTGGGACAGAAGCCGGAGATCGTCTCGCTCGCCAGGGCGATGATGTTCGCGCTGGCGGGCGGGCTGTTCCCGATGGTGTGGCTGAACGTGTTGCGCCAGTTCGCCGTCGGGCTGCGCCGTCCCGGTTCGCTCCTCGCGGTGACGTGCGTGTCGATCGCGGTCAACGCCGCCCTGAACGCCGCCTTCATCTACGGCTGGGCGGGGCTGCCCGCACTGGGCGTCACCGGGATCGGGCTGGCGACGACGCTGGTCCAGTTCTTCACTCTCGCCGTGTTCGCCTCGGCCGTGCGCAAGGACCCGCGGCTGCGCCCGATGGTGTCGCTCGCGCTCTGGCGTGCGGATCCGGCGGTGGTCCGGCGGATCGTGCGGCACGGGACCCCGATCTGTTTCACCTACGGATCGGAGGCCGCGATCACCTCGATCGCGACGGTGCTGATGGGGGCTTTCGGCCCGGCGATGCTCGCCGCGTCGAACGTCGCGAACCAGCTCGCCTACATCGTCTACCAGGCCAACATCGGGCTGTCCCAGGGATCGTCCATTTTGGTCAGCCGCGCGGTCGCGCACGGCGAACCGCGGCGGGCTCCGGTGATCGCGCGTCAGGCACTCACCCTTTCGTGGAGCTTCATGGCGGTGGTGAGCCTGGGATACCTGGTGGTGCCCGAGTTCCTGCTGTGGCCGTTCCTGCACGGCGAGGCGGACGCGGTGGTGCTCGGCACCGCGTCGACCCTGCTGGTGTTCGCCATCGCGCAGCAGTACAGCAAGGGGACCCAGAACATCCTCGTCGGCCTGCTGCGCGGGCTCGGCGATACCGTCTCCGGGCTCCGTTGCACTCTTGTGGGGTACTGGCTGGTCGGTGTGCCCGCGATGTTCCTGTGCGCCTACGGGTTCGCTTGGGGCGGCTGGGGCGTGTGGGCCGGCCTGTGCCTCGGTTTCGCGGCGACCGCGATCCTGCTCGGACGGCGCTTCGCCGGCTACGGGGCCGGTTCCGCGCGGTAGCGGTCGATCCGGTCGAGCAGGTCGCGGGAGCCGGAATCGGTCGCGTGGTTCCGCAGCAGTTCCGCCAGCGGGCCGAGGCGGTCCTTGGTCCGGGCGGAACCGAGGCCGCGCGCGAGGTCCACCGCCTCGGTCCCGGTGCGGACCGCTTCGTCGAAGTCGCCCTGGAGCGCGTGGTTCTGCGCGAGCATGATCAAGGTGAGCGCCAGGCTGCGGGACATGTCCGCGCCGTAACCGGCGGTGGCGTCACGAAGCCTGTCGATCGCCTCGTCGCTGTGCCGCGGGGTGACGACGTGGGCCAGTTCGGTCAGGACGGTACCGCGCATCGCGGCCATGTCCGTCGTGCCGAAGAAGGCTTCCCAGGGGCGTGCGGTGGCCCAGTCGTCCGCTCCCTCGAACTGGCTCTCCGCGTGTCCCAAACTCGTGAGGGCGGCACGCTCGTCACCCGCTTTGGCCAGTGCCCAGGCCTCGTTGACGGTGAGGATCGCCTGTGCCCGCCGGGATCCGGACCGGTGGGCGGCGGCCTGCCCCCGCCGCAGGTGACCGAGCCCGCCCTCGACGTCGTCATGGTGGAGGGCCAGCCTGCCGAGGCGGTAGCAGATGTTCGCCACGAGATTGTCGTTCCGCGCCTCGGCGGCGAGGTCGAGCGCGCGGCCGAACCGGATCCGCGCCGGTATCCGGTGGCCGATGTCGAATTCCGTCCAGCCCAGCAGATTGTGCAGATCGGCGAGCACGGTCAGCAACCGCGAACGGAGCGCGGCCGGGACGGCGCCCCAATGGAGCAGGAGGCTGACCGTCTTCACCACGTGCACCGCGTCCCGGCAAAAGGCGCCGCCCTGCCGGTAGTCCAGCGCGCGCAGGACGTCGACCGCGGTTTCCAGGCGCTCCACGTCGGTGGTCCCGATGCGGTCCGGTCGCTTGCCTTTTCCGGTCCCTGTCATGAACTCACCTCACGCAAGTCATGGCTCGTGTTACCGGCTACCCGGAGTAGATCCTTTTGAAACCGCGGTCGTGAGTGGCGATTCGGGTTATAGCCAAGGGCGCCCTAGGTACCTACAGGATTTTGCGTGCGAGTGTTCGCAAGTTCGCGACACCCGGACTGGCTGGCGCGGCCCTCGCAACGGCCCGCCACGCCACTGCCGCTCTGGCTCTCCTCTGCGGTACATGAAGGGGGCCTTCATGTACTTGGGGAAGGGGTCCTTCACGCGCCGCCGCCCGTGACTGCCGGGGCTGGCGGGTGTTACTGAGGCTGCGGAGGGCGATCACGTAGTCCGTGAAGGCCTCCTTCACTACCTTCAGGGTAGGCAAGGAGGCCTTCACGGACCTGCGACCAGGCACGCGGTGAACGGGTCCGTCCGCGTCCTCAGGGGGTGTCGAGCTCCGTGTGCCGGGTGGCCAGGGTGGCGGCGAGCTCGGCGAGTTTGACGTTGAGGTCCTGGGAGGTGCGGCGAAGCAGGTCGAAGGCCTCGTCGGCGGTCAGCCCGCGTCTTTGCATGAGGATCCCCTTCGCCTGCCCGATGACGTCGCGGGACTCGACGGCCCGCCGGAGGTGCCTCGCCTCCAGGTCCGCGCGGCTCACGGCGGTGGTGGCGGCGAGGGCGAGTGAGCCGTGGGTGGCCAGCAGCAGGGCCATGTCCTGGGCGGCGGCGTCGAAGGCGGCGGGGCGGCGGCCGTAGATGTTCAGCGCCCCGGGCAGCTTCGGCGGCTTCGCGTCGGGCACCAGCACGGTCGACAGGATCGAGGTGAAGCCGTGCTGGACGGTGGCCCGGGAGAAGTCCGGCCACCTCGTCTCGTTCGCCAAGTCGTCACTGCGGATGTGGCCGGGGCTCCCGTCGGCTGCGGCATCGACGCAGGGGCCGGTTCCGGCGCGGTACTGCACCTCGTCGAGCTCCAACGCCACTTCACGGGTCGAAACAGGGGTGTGGAAGGTCCCGTCCGGGGCACGGAGGGTGATCGACACCAGATCGGCGCCCGGTACCACCCGGTACGCGGCGTCGATGACCTGCTGGAGGACCTGTGCGGGTGTCGACGCGACCAGCAACAGACGGGTCAATTCGACGAACTGCTCCGACAGAGGACCCTCCGGCGCGTTCGTGCCGGAGCCGAATTCCGCCTTGTCACGTTGCCACAGTCGTTCGTCCGCCATCGAAGCCCGTTCACTAGGTTTCTTTGTCCTTCACCGAATACCCCGTGGTGGCGGCCTCCAATCGAGGCGCGTGTCTCAGGGGTCGAGTCGCTTGCGAAGCAGGCAGAACACGTTGCCTTCGGGGTCGGCGAGCACGTGCCACGACTCCTCCCCGGTCTGGCCGACATCGGCGGGCCGCGCGCCGGCGGCGAGCAACCGCTCCAGTTCCGCGTCCTGGTCGCGGTCGGTGGGGTTCACGTCGAGATGCAGAGGGAGCTTGCCGGGCTTCGGGTCGTCACCGCGGCTCAGGATCAAGGTGGGTTGCGGGCCGCCGAATCCGGTTCCGGGCGGGCCGATCTCGATGTCTTCACCTTCGACGCCGAGCTCCACGTATCCGAGGACTTCGCACCAGAACGCCGCCATCCGGACGGGATCGGCGCAGTCGAGGACGAGTTCGGTGATGCGGCAGGCCATGCCGCCGAGGGTAGCGAGCGGCCTTGGCGGTTGCAGGTCGATCTGTGTCCTTCTACCGTTCGTTGAATGGCGTTCAACACTGATACCGGGCAGTCCGCTCCTCTCACCGTGGTCGAGGCGGCGCGCTCGGACGGCGCCATCACGATCGCGGTGACGGGCGATATCGACATCTCGACCAGTCCCCGGCTCCTGTCGGAGATCCGCGCGTTGCTGGCGGGCGCTCCCCGCGTGGCGGTGATCGACCTGACCGGTGTCGGCTTCTGCGATTCCTCGGGCCTGTCCGTGCTGGTGCAGCTGAATCGCCAGTGCGCCGAATCGGGGACCGACCTGGGGCTGGCGCCCTCCAAGGTGGTGCGCCGGGCCATCGAACTCACCGGCCTGCTGCCGACGTTGAAGATCGTCGAGTAGGGCGGGCTTTTCGTCGCGCGTCGATGTTTGCCGCTCCGGCCCGACGGGTACCAGTGCTTTGACGGAAAACGTCACGCCGGTCCGGAAGGGACAGATGAGCCTTCGATGAACGCGCCGTCCCTCGTGGAAGATCTCGACCGGTCCACCTCGCGCGACGAGGTGCTACCGGCTCCGCGCGACCGCAGCGGCACTAAGACGCGGCGGGGTGACGACTACTCGCATTGCCGCCCTCTGTTCGACGAAATGGCCGCATTACCCGCGGATCACCCTGAGCGCCGTCGGCTGCGCGAACGCCTGATCCTCGAGTTCCTGCCGGTCGCCGAACACATCGCCGTCCGGTTCAGCGGCCGCGGTCAGCCGAGGGAAGACCTGGTCCAGGTGGCCCGGATCGGGCTGATGAAGGCCGTGGACCGGTTCGACCCCGGCCTGGGCGGGGAATTCCTGGCTTACGCGGTGCCGACGGTCATGGGCGAGGTGCGCCGCTTCTTCCGCGACACGGGCTGGGCGGTACACGTCCCGCGAGGGATGCAGGAACTCCGCACCCGGCTCGCCCGGGGGACCACGGAGCTGACCCAGCTCCTCGGCCGCGCGCCGACGCCCACCGAACTCGCCGGTCACCTGGACGTGGACGTCGAAAACGTCCGGGAAGGCCTGCTCGCCGCGAACAGCTATCAGACGTCGTCGCTGGACAAGCCCGTCAACGACGGTGATGGCTCGGCGCCGCTCGCCGACGTGGTGGGCGAGCTGGACTCCCGCTTCGAGCTCATCGAAGACCGCCACACCGTCGTCCCGTTGCTGAAGCGGCTGCCGGACCGGGATCGCGCGATCGTCACGATGCGGTTCTTCGACGGCCTGACCCAGTCGCAGATCGCCGAACGTCTCGGCATCTCCCAGATGCACGTTTCCCGACTGCTCACGAAGATCCTTCAGGACCTGCGCGGCAGGATCGAAACCTGAGGGGAACAGGGACGCTGTACGTCCCCGTCCCCGTCCCCCTCACACGAACGGCTTACTGGCAGGCTTCGCAGTCCGGGTCGTCGATGCGGCAGGCGGCGCCGTCGGTGAGCGGGAAGTCGAAGTCGTCGAGCGCGGGGACGGCCAGAGCGGTTTCTTCCGGCGTGGCGGTAGCGGACATGTCACTCCCTTGGGTAAGAACGGGTCTTCTCTCTCTGTAGCGCTCGAGATCGCCGCTCATTCCGTGACGCGTGCCACAGCGGTCAGACGGCCGCGAGGTCCTTGCCCGGCAGCATTCCGTTGGGGATGTCGGTGACGCGCCAGGAGTCCACGGTCAGCTGGACGGTCTCGATGGGCGTGTCCAGGAACGGCGCGACGTAGGGGACCTTCGCCACGAGCAGGTCGCGGGCGGTCTGGGCCCGGTCGCCGTCCAGGATCTCGGTGCGGACCATCGCCTGGAGGAACGGGTCGGCGGGCGAGCCGGTGGAGACGATGACCGAGGCCACCGGGTTGCTCCGGATCGCGGCCAGGGTGCGCCCCCGTCGTTCGAGGACGAGGACGAGGGTGAACAGGTCGGACTCGGCGAAGAACACGCCGTTCACCCAGGGGCCGGACTCGCCGGCGGTGGCGAGGTACAGCGACTGGTGCGCCGCCAGTGTGGTCCGCGCGAGGGCGGAGACATCGGTCGTGGACATGGCGACAACTAGAACCCGGCGGCGCCGGGCCGCCAAATTCGACCATCCTATCGGGCGATTTTGGCTACTTAGTGGCGAGAAGCAGCGCGTCCGCCTCGTCCAGCGCCTTGGCGAGAACGCCGGGATCCGGCCGCAGACCGGCGACGATCGCGTCGATCTCGCGCAATCCCGCCCGCCGCAGCAGCCGTTTCTCGTTGGTGACCCACTCGCCACGCGCCGCCAGCACCGCGTGCGCCGTCTCCATGGCGGCGGTGGCCAGCGCGCCCGCGACCTCCGTGGCCGCGCCGCGCGCGACGTAGGCGCCCCGGGCGTAGCGCAGGGTCAGTTCCGCGCGGCCCCGCCACATCGGCGGAGCGGTTTCCCGCAACGCTTCCGGGTACTCCGGCCGCGGCAGGTCGCCGCGCAGCACCCGGTTGACGGCGAGTTCGGCGACGACCAGGTAGCTCGGGATGCCCGCGAGGTGGAACATCAACGGCTCCCAGTGGAACCGGCCCTCCCGTGCTTCGGCGAGATGGTGTTCGACGACGTCGAGGTCGCGGTAGTGGACGTCAGCCTGCCTGCCGTCGATCGTGAGCCAGGCGCCGCCGTTGAACACGCCACCGCCCCAGGCGCCGATCCCGGACACTTCGCCGTCCCAGCCGACGGCGCGCAGGTCCGCCGGATCGAAGCCGCCGCGGTAGTAGACGGCGAAATCCCAGTCGCTGCCGGGATCGTGCGTGTTCTGGGCGCGTGACCCGCCGAGGGTGACGGCGTGCACGGACGGCAGCGCGGCCAGGCCGCCGGCCACGGTGGCAAGGAAGGTTTCGTCGTTCATGGCGTAATCGATCTTACGGGCGAACGCGACCGGTTTTTGAGCGCGCGAGAGCCTGCTCGCGGCCTTACGCTCGACACATGACCACGATCCCGGGACGGCTCCGCGCGCCGCTGGCGTTACTTCCGTTTCTGGCCGCCGTCGCGGTGGCGGCGCTCGTGGGCGGGCTGGCCGCGAGCAACGCCCGATCTGTCTACAGTGGACTCGAACTGCCGCCGTTCGCGCCGCCCGCCTGGCTGTTCGGTCCGGTGTGGACGGTCCTGTACATCGGGATCGCGGTGGCGGGCTGGCTGTACTGGAAATCCGGCGGCGAGCGCCGCGCGCTGGTCTGGTACGCGGTGCAACTGGTCCTGAACGCCGCTTGGACCCCGCTGTTCTTCGCGGCGGGCGCGTACGGCCTCGCCCTGGCCGACATCGTGCTGCTCGACGTCGCCATCGTCGTCACCGCGCTGTACTTCCGCCGGTCTTCCCGGGTTTCGGCCGTGTTGCTGCTGCCGTACCTCGCCTGGACGTCGTACGCGACGGCGCTCAACGTCGCGATCGTCGTGCTCAACTGACCCCGATCGGCAGCGTGGCGGCCACTCCCTTGGCGTGCCTGCCGTCGAGCCGGTCCAGGGTGAGTCCGCCCCGGCGGACGGCGAGTTCGAGGTCCCGCACCGCGTGCTCGACCGCTTGAGCCCCCGCGGCGGCGACCCGGATCGCCGCGCTGACCCGGGGTTCGGTCTCGGCTCCGCGGCGCGCGGTCACGGCGAGCGTCACCGCGGCGCGGGGCGCGGCGGCGAGCAGGCGGCGCGAGAGGTCCGCCGCGAGCGCCGGTGACAACGCGTCCCAGCCTTCGAGGCGGAAGGTCGCCTGGCAGATCGGGCCGCTGTGCCAGAACCGCCATTCCTCCCGGATGCGTGCCCGGCCCGCGGTGACATGCGCCAGCGACGCGAGCGCGCCGAGGACCTCGTTTTCGGCGAGCGACCGCACGGGCAGGCCGTCGCGGCGGAGTTGCCGCCGCACCCGCCGGACCGTGTTCCCGAGCGCCTGCCGCACGTCGGCGTCGTGATGGACGTCGACGGTGCGCAACGCCTGCAGCGCGACCCAGCCGCGTGGCGGCCGCGAGCGGTCCGCGCCGACGTGCTGGATGACCTGCGCGGCGACGTCCAGAGCCTGTTCCCGCGACGGTGGCAGCAACGTCAGCGGTGACGGCATCGGCCGCTCTCGCGCGGCCGATTTCGGTTGCAGTACAGCGGTGATCCCGTCGGCGCGGCTGACCATGAACACCGTCTCGCCGCCGATCTCGCCGGTGGTCCCCGCCGCTTCCGGGGACAGCAGGCTCAGCAGCGCCCGGCCCGCCTCGCCCGCGTTCCGGAGATCCCGGTCGCGGTCGCGAGTCAGGTATCCCGACGCCGAACCGAGCCATTCGTAGAGCCAGCGCCCGCGAACCCGGACGGCGGTCAGCGCGACGGTCACCACGGCCGCGGTGACCACGGCGGCCGCCAGCGGCCACGGCCGTCCCGCCACCAGGACGAGCGCGACGGCGACGAGCTGCCAGCAGACGATCTGCAGGACACCGATCCGGCGGGGACGCCGTCCCGAAGCGGGTGCCACCGGACTCGGCCGCGGCGGCCCGGGAACCGGAGCGGGAACGGGCGCCGTCGCGGACCACCGCGGTCGTTGTTCCGCCTGGCGTGCGGCGCTCAACGCGGCCAGCGCGGCCTCACGTGCGGCGGCCCTGGCGTCCGGCGCCGCGTAGGCGAGCGGGCCGGGCAGGGCCTCCGCCCGCGGTACGGCCGGCGCCGCCCGGGGAAGCGGCGGGGGCGGAGCCTGGTACCGCTCGCCCGTCCTGGCCGCGCCGAGATCGGTCATCGTCCTGCCTCCTCAAGCCGTGTGCGCCTCAGCGTCCCCGGCGAACATGAGGTTTCGATGACACGGCCCGGCAGGTCCGCCGACAGGCTGTTTCATCGAAATTTCATGGTCGCTCTCTAGCTTGATCGCGTGAACACCGACGAGCGGAGCACGAAGCGGTTCAGCGTGGTGGCCAGGACCCGGATGGCCGTGGCGCTGGTGGTCGCGGGCTGCCTGGCGCTGGTCGGCCTGGCCGTGAGCGGACAGGCGTCCACCCCGGCGGCGCTGGAATTCGTCCAGGTCGGCCACTGGGTGTACAACGACGCCGCCCAGTCGGCGTTCCACGTCGACGGCTCGACGAACCGCGTGGACGCGCGCGCGAACGTGCCCGGTGCCGAAAGCGGCAGCCAGGTCGTGCAGGGGGACGACTCGGGCTACGTCGTCGAGCGGAACCGCATCACGGAGTTCGACAAGGCGACCTTGAGCGTGGACGAGTCCAAGCCGCCGCCCGCGCCGGAGACCCCGTTCGTGATGGAGGTCATGGGGGGTCCGTACCTGGTCTACCGCAACGCCGGTCAGGTCGTGCGCCTCGGCGATCCGACCGCGACAGTGCCCGCAGGGGGGCCACTGTCCCGGCCGGTCGCGACCGTCGAGGGCACGGTGTGGGTGCACCGGGTCGACAACGGCTCGATCTGCGAGCTGCCCAAGGGCGCGGCCGTCCTGACCTGCACCGCGCATCTCCCGCCGTCGCACGGCGGCGGGCTCACGCTGGTGGGTGACCGGCCGGTCGTGCTCGACACCACCGGCGACAGCCTCCACCGGGTCGGCCTCGACGGGCTCGGCGAAGCCCTTCCCCTCGGCATCAAGCTCTCGCCGTCGGCCCAGGTGGCCACCAGCGCCGTCGGTGACCGGCTGGCCATCGCCGACCCGGAGCGCAACCAGCTCCACCTCATCGACATCAGCGGCCTCGACCAGGACCGCCCGTCCGCGAAGCCGATTTCGGTCGAGCTGACCAAGGGCAGCCGGTTCAACGGCCCGGTCTCCTCGTCGAACGTCTTCGCCATGGTCGACGAAACCCGCGGGGAAGTCCTGACCTACGACATGGCGGGCAAGGTCAAGGCCACGGTGAAGGTGCCGGGCCAGGCCGCGGCGGCGAGACTGGCCAAGGGCGAGGACAACCGGATCTACGTCGACAGCTCCGACGGCTCGCACGTCCTGGTCGTCAACGGCGAGGACGGCACGGTGCTCGACGTCGATGTCGACAAGGCGGCCAGCAGCCAGACCGCGGGAGCGCCGTCGGCCACCCCGGAACCGCCGTCCGGTAACGAACCCCCGCCGCAGCAGCAACAACCGCAGCAGCCGCAGCAACAACAGCAGGCGCCGCCGAACACGCAGAAACCGGTTCCGCCGGTGGCGAAGGCGACCCCGCCCGGCGCGCCGAGGAACGTGGGCGCGACCTCGGGGGACGGCTCGATCAAGGTCTCGTGGAGCCCGGCCGCCGACAACGGCGCGCGGGTCACCGGCTACCGGCTGACCTGGTCCGGCGGTTCCACCCGGGTCGGCGGGTCGACACGGGGGGCCACCGTTTCCGGGCTGAAGAACGGAACCCCGTACGTGATCACCGTGGTCGCGGAGAATTCGGCGGGCGTCGGGGCGGGCGCCAGTGCCAAGGCCGTCGTCCCGGGTCCGGCGTCGCGGCCCGCCACCGCCCCGGTCGTCACCGCGAACGCCGGTGCCGACGGGAAGGTCTCGGTGAGCTGGACCCAGCCCGACCTCCGCGGCGGCACGCTGGTGCACTACCTGGTGAGCGCGACGGGCCAGGGCGAGCGCAAGCTTTCGGCCAGGTCCACGGAATTCACCGGGGTCAAGGGCGCCATCACCATCACGGTCCGCGCGGTGACGAAATTCGGTTCGGGCGCCGCGCTCACCGGGGCCGCGGGCAGCCGGAAGGTCACCGTGCCGGTGGCTTCGGGGCCGCCGACGATCACCATCACCCAGGTGCGGGGCGAGGGCAACAAGCTGTTCGTTTCCGTGATCGCCGACGGGAAGGGCGCTCCCGCGACCTGCCAGGCGGAGTTCTTCGGCAAGACCAAACCGGTGGCCTGTTCCGGGGCGACGACCCTGGTCATCTCGGAGGTCTCCTGGCTCGGCGCCATCACGATCACCGCATCCATCAAGACCTCGGCGGGCACCGCCACGGACACCTGGCGAGGTGTGCCGTCGTGACCGGCCGACGAAAGGACGAGGAAGTTCTGTGACGCTCACACCCAGGGTCGCCTACGAGCAGATCGCCGAGAACGTGCAATCGGTGGTGCGCGGAAAACCGGAGGTCGTCCGGCTCACCGTGGCGGCGCTGTTCGCCGAGGGGCACCTGCTGATGGAGGACGTGCCCGGCGTCGGGAAGACGACGATCGCGCGCTGCCTCGCCGCCAGCATCGGCGGCCGGTGGAGCCGGATCCAGTTCACCCCCGACCTGCTGCCCGGCGACATCACCGGCGTGATGGTCTACCACCAGAACACCGAGCGCTTCCAGTTCCACCCCGGCGGGATCTTCGCCAACGTGGTGCTGGCGGACGAGATCAACCGGGGGACGCCGAAGACCCAGGCCGCGCTGCTGGAGGTGATGGCCGAGCGCCGGGTGACCGTCGATTCGGTCGGCCAGGCGGTGCCGCGGCCGTTCCTCGTGGTGGCCACGCAGAACCCGATCGAACTGGAAGGCACCTACCGGCTGCCCGAAGCGCAGCTGGACCGGTTCCTCATGCGTATTTCCGTCGGCTACCCGGATCTGGAATCCGAGATGCGGGTGGTGATGGGGGACTGCGCGGGGGTGACCCCGGACGAACTGAAGCCGGTGCTGAGCATCGCCGACGTCCAGCAGGTGATCGACGAGGTGCGGAAGTCCCATCTGGCACCGGAGATCGTCAACTACGCCGTCCGGCTGGCCGCGGCGAGCCGGTCGCATCCGGACGTCCGCTACGGCGCGAGCCCCCGGGGCAGCATCGCGCTGATCCGCGCGGCACAAGGGCTCGCCGCCACCTTCGGCCGCGACTTCGTCACGCCGGACGACGTCAAGGACGTCGCGCATCCGGTGCTGGACCACCGTCTGGTGCTGACGCCCGACGCGGAACTCAACCAGCGGCGGACCGCCGACATCGTCGACGAACTCCTGGGCGCGACGGCCGCGCCCATGGCCGCGATGGGGAGGTAGGCGTGCGGCTCACTCGCCGCGGCGTCATCGTGCTCGTCTTCGCCGCCGGGTTCTACGCGCTCGGCGAATTCGGCGGGTACACGTTCTTCCGCGCGTTCGCCGGTATCGCGGCGGCCGCGGTGCTGATCGCCTTGGCCACCACCAGGTTCCGGCCGAAGGTGGAGATCGGCCGGACGGTCCGGCCGGACCGGGTCGAACGCGGGAAGCCCGCGCTGGCCTCGCTCGTCGTGCGCAACACCGCCTCGCGCAGGCACGGTGGTTTCGCCGCGGGGGACGGGATCGGGACCGAAACGCACCGCCTGCGCGTCCGCCCGCTCGCCCCCGGCGCGGAAGCCACGTACCACTACGAACTCCCGACGACGACACGCGGGAAACTGCGGGTCGGGCCGCTCGTGGTGCACCGGCCGGATCTGTTCGACCTCGCCCGCGGCGAACAGACCGTCGGCGGGACCGCCTGGCTGTGGGTGCATCCGCGGCGGCACGCGGTGCGCGCCGCGCAGGCGGGCCATCCTCGGCATCACCACGAAGGCCCGATCACCGATCCGCCGCTGCGCGGTTCGGCGGATCTGCGCGCGGTGCGGGAGTACGTGATCGGCGACGAGGTCCGGCATCTGCACTGGAAGGCGACCGCCCGGACCGGGCGGCTCATGGTGCGTGAGTACGCCGATCCGGCCCAGCCGCGGTTCACCGCCGTGCTCGACACGCGGCGCTCGTCGATGAGCCCCGCCGTCTTCGAGGAGGCCGTCGAGGTGGCGGCCTCGCTGTGTTACGCGTCGGCGTCGGCGGGGCAGCACTGCCGCCTGATCACCGCCACGGGCGCGGACACCCTGACCGACAGCGGCGTGCGCGCGGCGAGGACCTTGCTGGACGAACTCGCGCTCGTCACGCAGGACGCGGCGGACGACGCGCCCCTGCTGCCGTCCGTCCTGGCCGCCGGTCAGCGCCCGGGAGGGGTGCTGGTCGTGATCACCGGACCGGACGCCGACCTCGGCCACGCCGCTCGCTGGCTGCCCGACACCGTGGTCCGGCTCGGTGACCTCAGGCCGTCGGCGGGCGCAGGCGGCCTGATCATCGCCGTCGACGCCGCCGGTGCCGCGGCCCAGTGGAATTCCTTGGCGGGCAAGGCATGAGCGCGGGATTCGACCGGATCGCGGTCGCCGGGCTGCTCGGCGCGACGGGGGTCGCCGGGCTGCTCTTCGCGCCGGTGTTCGGCTGGGAGGCGTTGCTCGTTCCGGTGCTCGTGGTCGTCCTCGTCGGCTACGGCTGCGCGGAGCTGACGGCGAAGTTCCCCAAGCTGGTTCCCTACCGGCCGTTGCTCGTGGCGCTGCTCGGCCTGCTGGGGCTGATCGAGACGGTGCTGACCTCGACCACGCTCGCCTACCTTCCCACCGCGGCGTCGGTGCAGGGGGTGGCGCGCGGCCTCACCGAAGGCTGGCAGCTCACCCTGCAGTCCACCTGGCCCGCGCGGCCGGTTCCCGAACAACTGCTGTTCGTCCCGCTGTCGGTGCTGATCGCCGTCGTGCTCGGGCTGGAATTGGTGCTGCGCCTGAAGAAACCGCTCGTGGCGCTCGTGCCGAGCCTGGCCGTCGCCGGACTCGCGCAGGCGTACCAGGCGTTGACGGGCATCGGCGCGGTGGCGGCGGCGCTGGGGTACGCGCTGCCCGCCGGGCTCCTGCTGTGGTCGGGCCGCCGGCAGGTGGTCCGGGCACCCGGCGGACCGCGGTTCTCGTGGCGCGTGACGGGATCGGCGGTCTGGCCCGCACTGTCCATGTGGTCGCTCTCGTCGCGGGCGCCGTCGTGCTCGCCGGGCTCGATCCGGTCGGACGTGATCCGCTGACGCTCAAGGACACCCAGGCCGCGCCGCCGCCGAAGAGCAGGCTCGGCAACCCGCTGGACGACATCGCCCAGCGGCTCACCCGGCCGGACGAGGAGGTGTTCCGCTACCGCGGCGACACCCCCGTCGATCAATGGCGCTTGATCGTGCTGAACGGTTTCGACGGCTCGAACTGGCTCGCCGATTCCCGGATCCGGCGGCTCGGCGCGGGACTCGACGGCGCTCCCGACGGTGCGGGTGGTTCCGCCGAACTGCGGGTGCGCGGGCTCGCGGGACCGTGGCTGCCGAGCCATCCGGATCTCACCGGTGTGGACGGTCTGACGCCGCTGGTGGACGAGTCCGCGGGCACCTTGATGATGGATTCGGCGTCCACCGGCCCAGAACGGAACTACCGGCTCAGCTGGTCCTCACCCGACGTCGACCTGGGCGCCGGGGAGGTCGACGCGCGGGCGCCGGGCGGGCTCGGCGGACTCGGCGCGGTGCCCCCCGAACTCGAGCAGGTGGCCAGGGACGCCGTGCGCGGTCTGCGCCCGACGTTCCAGACCGCGTTGCAGCTGGAACGTTTCCTCAGCACGAACTATCAGGTCGCGGTGGGCAAGGAGGATCTGCCGACCGGGCACGGCTGGCCGCAGTTGCGGCACTTCCTGCTGGAGAGCAAACGGGGCACGAGCGAGCAGTTCGCCACCGCGTACGTGGTACTGGCGCGGATGAGCGGCATCCCGGCGCGGCTGGTCGTCGGGTTCCGCGGTTCGGCCGAGACCGACGGCGGGATGAACGTCGTCCGCAACCGCGATGTCCTGGCGTGGCCCGAAGTCGCGGTCGCCGGGGTGGGCTGGGTGGCACTCGACCCGACCGCCACCGCCGGCAAGGCGGGACGGGATCAAGGCGGTCCCGGCAAGGCCGTCGCCCGGGCGAGGGCCCAGCTGCCCGCCGAACAGGAACTTCGGCCGCCTCAGCTTCCGCCGGGTACCCCGCCGGACGCCGCCGAGGACCAGAGCGCCGACGTGGGAGCGGGCTGGTGGTGGCTGGCGGCCGCCGCCCTGATCGTCCTTTTCGGACTCTTGTGGCTCTTCGGGGTGCCGATGGCGAAGGTCGTCCGTGCGCGGCGGCGGCGTCGCCGTTCGGGTGCGGAAGGGGTGCTCGGCGCCTGGGACGAGATCCGCGACCGGTTGCGCGCGCACGGCGTGCCGTTCCGGATCGGGATGACCCCGCGCGACCTCGCCGAGTCGGCGGGCGCGCTCGCCGGGGAGGGGATCCGCGAGCCTGTCGCCAGGCTGGCCAAGGTGCTGGACGTGACGCTGTGGTCCGGTGTCCCGGTGGGCGACGGCGCCGTCCGGCGGGCGTGGCAGGAGGTCGGCGAGGTCCGCCGGGGCCTGGCCACCAGACCGTTCGCGGCTCGGGTGCTGGCGGCACTCGAGCCGCGGACCCTGGTGCCGATCAAGGCTTCGCGCCGGTCTTGAGCGGCGTGGTGGGTCCAGGTGGTCGCCGGAAGTACGTGAAGGCCCCCTTCCTTGCGCCTAGGTACAGGAAGGGGGCCTTCACGTACTTGGGGAAGGCGCGGCCCTGTCTCAGGAGTTGCAGCGGGCGCCGCGGATCGGGATCGGTTCCGTGGTGTAGACGTGACGGCCGTCGGTCGCCCTGAGCTGGAAGCAGTACCGCCGCGCCGGGTCGACCGGGACGTCCAGGCCGCGCTGACGGTGGGCGACGAGCTGTTTCGTCTCGAGCCGCTCGCCCGCCATGATCACGACGAAGTCCAGTTCACCTTCCGCGGTCCAGGTCAGCCGCACGTGATCGCTCTGATCCTGAGGCGGGGCGAGGGCCAGCTTGACGTCCGGAGCCGGAGCGGAAGCGGGTGACGGCGGCGGGATCGCGGCGGCCACCGGGACCGCCTGCCCGCCGACCTCCGCCGGGCCGAGGACCAGGGGCAGCACGGCGATCCCGGCGACGAGCACGCCGGCGCCCGCCAGCGCGACGGGGCGCCGCGGAATCCCGCGTTCGGTCTTGAGCGGTCCGCTGAATTCGCGGATCAGCGTACGGCCGCCCGCGGGCGGCGCCTGCACGACCTGGATCGGCGCCGGGACCGCGGGGGGTGCCGCGCGGACCGGGGCAGCGGACCGGTGGACTTCGGCGAAGTCGTCGAACTCGACGTCGACGTCCTCTTCTTCGCTTTGCGCGTCAAGGGAATCGCCGGTGACGACCTCGCCGCCCGGCAGGCGCAGTTTCGTGAAAAGCCGGGCCAGTGAAGCGACGTCCTGCGGCCGGTCGGCCGGTTCCTTGGCCAGCAACCGGAGGATCGTGCCGGAGAGTTCCCTCGGGACACCGGCGTCCTGGATCGGCGCCACCGGTTCCCTCAGCACCTGGAGGATCCGCTCGCCGGGCTGCTGCCCGGTGTGCCGGGGGAAGGGCGGCGCGCCGGTCAGCGCGGCGTAGAGCACCGCGCCGAGTCCATAAAGGTCGGACGCGGGGGAAAGCGTGTCGTCGCGCAGGGTTTCCGGCGCGGTGTACTCGACCGCGTACATCGGATCGCGCGGGAACCGCCGCCGCAGGGCCACGCCGAAATCGGCGAGCACGAATTCGCCGGACGCGCGGTACAGCACGTTGTGCGGGGTCACCCCGCCGTGCAGGACGTCCGCCCCGTGCGCCGCGGCGAGCGCCGAAGCGATCGAGGCGCCGAGTGCGAGAACATCGGAAACCCCCAGGCGGGCACCGGATTCCAGCAGTCCGGAGAGTGAACCCGGGCACACTTCACGGCGGATTCCGGACCGGCCGTCGGGGTAGGACCGGACGTCGTCGATCTGCAGGACCGACCGCGTCGACCGTACGGCGGCGAGCGCCTTCCGTTCGCGCTCGAGCCACGCAGAGGTCTCGCGGTCGAAGGAACCGGGGAACATCTTGACCGCGAAATCGTTGCCCGTCACGGGATCCCGGCCCGCGTAGACGGTGGCGATGGGGCCCTGGGCGAGTAGCCTCGGTCCGCCGACGCCTGTCTCGATGCTCATGACCCCATTGTCGCGCAAGAAGGCCGGATCCGTCGCCCTTTCCCGGCGGCAGGTTCCTGCCGCGGCGGCCCGGCGGCCCGGTCACCGGCCCACCCTTTTCCCATGCAGACTGCCGGCCTGGTCAGGGTCACCATCACCACTCCGCACCGGCGCATCGACATGGCGCTGCCGGAACACGCGTCCGTCGCCGAAATCCTCCCCGGCCTGCTCGCGCGGGCGGGTGAGGGGATGGCCGACGACGGGGTCGCCGGCGGCGGCTGGCAGTTGCGCCGCGCCGACGGGACTGCCTTCGATCCGGACCGGACGCTGGGCGCGCACCGGGTCCGGGACGGGGAGATCCTCCATCTGACGCCGCGCCGCGCCGAATGGCCGGAGCCCGAGTACGACGACCTCGTGGACGCGATCGCCACCGGTTCCGGCCGCACCGGCAAGGCCTGGGGACCGCGGCACACGCGGCGGGCCGGGCTGGCGGCCGGTGCGGTGGCGATGATGTTCGGCCTGGTCGCGGTGCTGCGCGCCGGTCCGCCGTGGACGTCCCCGGCGTTCTGGGCGCTGGCGGTTTCCGCGCTGCTGCTCGCCGCGGGCGTCCTGCTCGCGCGGGCCCTGCGCGACGCCGGTGCCGGAGCGGTCCTGGCCGCTGTCGCGCTTCCGTTCGCCTTCACCGGCGGCGGGCTGTTGCTGGCGGACGACGATCCGATCGGCGCGCTGTCCGCCGGTCACCTGCTGCTGGCGAGCGCGGCGCTGCTGCTCGCGGCCGTCGTCGGGCATCTCGGGGTGACCGCCGCGCCGGAGCTGTTCACCGGGGCGGCCACCATCGGGGTGCTCGGCGTGCTCGGCGGCTGGCTGGCCACCTTCGACGACCTGGCGGGCTACCGGGCGGCCGCCGTCATCGGCGGCGGGGTGCTCGCGCTGTCGACCACGTTCGCGCCCTTGGCGCTGCGGCTCGGCCGGGTGCCGATGCCGGTGCTGCCGCGCTCGACCGCGGACCTCGTCCGCGACGATCCCCAGCCGCCGCTCGCCCTCGTGCACGCCGCCGTGGCCAGAGCGGACGCGTTGCTCACCGGGATGCTGGGCGGCGCGGCGATCGTCGTCATGTACTGCCAGCTGTCGCTGATCCGCAGTGACAGCGAGGCCGCGGTCATCCTCGTGGCCCTGCTCGCGGCCGGTTTCCTGGTGCGGGCGCGGTTGTATCCGATCCTGCGGCAACGGCTGCCGGTACTGGTGACCGGGATCTTCGGCGCCGGATGCCTGCTGGCGGGTCCGCTGATGACCGACCGCTCGCTGCTGCTCGTCCTGGCCGGGCCGTTGTCCCTGGCGGTGGCAGCGGGTGTGATCGCCTCCGGCGTCGTGCTGAGCACCCGCGCCGCCAACCCTTATCTCGGACGGCTCGCCGAGTACTTCGAGATCCTGGTGATGATCGCCGTCGTCCCGGTGACGTGCTCGGTACTCGGCCTGTACGGCTACGTGCGCGGACTGGGGGGCTGAAACCATGGCGTCCAAACGAGATCAGCTGCAGGCGTACCAATTCCTGGTGCAGCGCGCGATTTCCGCGCTCGTGACCAGGGAGACCGATCCGGAGCAGCCGCCGTTCCGGCGTCCGTCCGGTGCCGCTTTCGCCAGTGTCGCGCTGGCGATCGTGGCGCTGGCGTGCGTCGGGGTCTACGGGATGATCGTGCCCGGCGGGAACAACGCCTGGCGCAAGGAACCGGCGGTCATCCTGGAGAAGGAGACCGGAACCCGGTACGTCTTCCTGGACGGCAGGCTGCACCCCGTCGCGAACTACACGTCGGCGTTGCTGCTGCTCGGCGATCACCGCGCCACGGAACGGGTTTCGCGCGATTCGCTCGCCGGAGTCCCGCGCGGGCCGCGGATCGGCATCGCCGACGCGCCGGACGCCTTGCCCGGCACGGAAAAGCTCCTGACCGGTTCGTGGTCGCTGTGCTCGGCCCCCGCCAGCGATCTCGCGGGCAGCCGGATCGAGGAGTCGGTCCTGCTGGCGGGCGCGTCGCCGTCCGGCGGCGCGGAACTGGGCGAGGGGGCCCTGCTGGTGGAATCGACGTCGACCGGCGACCGGTTCCTGGTGTGGCGCGGACATCGGCACAAGATCGACGACTACAACGCCGTCGGCACCGGCCTCGCGCTCACCGCCGAACCGTGGGCGCGGGTCGGCAGGGCGTGGCTCGACGTGCTCCCGGAAGGCGCGCCGATCGGCCCGCTCCCGGTGGCGGCGGCGGGCGAGGTGTCCACCGCGGTCCCGGGCCGGACCGACATCCGCAACGGGATGCTGCTGATGGTGCAGACCTCCGGTGGCGGGCAGCAGCACTACCTCACCGAACGGGACGCCCTGCGGCCGATCACCGAGCTGCAGTACGACGTCCAGCGCGCGAGTGCCCAGATGATGGCCGCTTATCCCGGCACCGAACCGAAAACCGTGCCGCTGCCGCCTTCGCTGGCGACGATGTCCCGGCAACTGGACCCGATCCAGGCCGAAGCGGGCGCGGCACCCGCCACCCGGCCCGCCATCGCGCGCCTGCGCGACCAGAACGCCACCGTGTGCGCCACCTTCGGCGACAACGCGGCGGCCCCTTCGCTGGCCGTCGATCCCACGCTGCCGCCCGCCGATCCGATGTCCACCACCGCCCGCCGGACCGCGTCCGGGACCCCGCTCGCGGACCGCGTCCACGTGCCGCCGGGCAGCGCGATCGTCGTCGAGGCGATGCCTTCGGCGCAGGCCCCGGCCGGGACGCTGACCGTCGTGACCGACATGGGGCGCCGCTACCCGCTGGCTTCACCCGACGTACTGAAGATGCTCGGCTACCCGTCGGCGCGTCCGGTGCGGCTTCCCGCCGGCCTGGTCGCGCGGCTTCCCGAAGGCCCGAGCCTCGACCCTTCGGCCGCGCGACGCCAAACCCTGGGCGGCTGAAGGGGCCTTTGCCCGCGTGAATCCAGGCTGGGCGCGCAGCGCCTCATTTGAGGGTGGCGGCGGGGCCATGGATGGAATGACAAAGGGAGCTTTCCCCGCATCAGATGCGGGGAAAGCTCCCTTCAGCCCACCGACAAGGGCTCGGTCAGGAAGTGCTGACCGGGAACCGGAGTTCGAAGATCGCGCCGCCCTCGTCGGCGTTGTACACCGCGAGTGTGCCGCCGTGCGCCTGCGCGACCCATCGCACGATGGAGAGCCCGAGACCGGAAGATCCGCCGGTGCTGGCGAACCGGTCGAAGGCGTCACCGGCCATCGTGGTGTCGATACCCGGGCCGTGGTCCGCGACCGTCACGGTGCCGCCGGCGACGGTCAGGTGCACGAAAGCCTTCGCACCGGGTTGGCGGCCGTAGCGCACGGCGTTGTCGAGGAGGTTGCCGATGGCCCGTTGCAGCAGCGCGGGATCGGCGTCGACCTTCGTGGGCGCGGCGGTGACGGTGACCTCGGCGCCGTCGGTCGCGCTGTCTTCGACGATGCCCACCACCAGCTGGTCGAGCCAGATCGGCTGGATGCTCAGCTGTTCCACTCCCGCGGCGAGCCGGGCGCGGACGAGGAGGTCGTCGATGATGCCGCCCATCCTCGCGGCGAGGCGGACCGTCCGCGGCAGGAGTTCCGCCGACTGCGCGGGGTTGGCCATCGCGGTTTCGGCGAGCGCGCGCAGGGCGGCGACCGGGGTGCGGAGGTCGTGCGCGGTTTCGGCGAGCAGGACCTCCTGCTGCTGCAAGGCCGCGGCCGCGGGCCGGATCGAACGGCCGGACAGCAGGTGGCCCGCGAACCCCAGTATCGCGACCAGCAGCACGGTGCCACCGATCACCAACAGCGTGAACCGGGTGTGCGCGGAGTCTTCGGCCTCGGTGGACTGCACCGCGACGACGGCCGCGAACGTCTTGCCGTCGCCGTCGCGCAGTGGTTCGACGCGGACCTTGACCACGTCGCCGTTGGTCGCCTTTTGGTGGCCCTGCACCAGCTTGCCGGTCTTCACCGCTTCGGTGGCGAGCCCGGTCAACAGCTGCATGCTCATCGGGACGCAGCTCGCCCGCGAAAGATGTGGCTGGAACGCGGGCGCACCGCCGGGCAGGACCGCGAACTGCGGGCAGCGGTCGTTCAGCACGTCGGTGTTGACCAGGCCGAAGCCGACGGTGCCGTCGAATTCGACCAGTCTGCTGACCGACGACGTGACCTGGTTCAGCGCGGCGTCGATCCGTTCCTCGCCCTGGTCACCGTCCTCGTTGATGAGCAGCCACGCGAAGACGACCAGCCCGAGGGTGTTCATCGCGGTGAACAACGCCGTCAGCGTCCAGCGGAGCCGTCGCAGGCGATCGGCCGAGGAGTGGGTGTTCACCGGGCGCCCAGCCGGTAGCCGAGGCCGCGGACGGCGTGGATCAGTTCGGGTTCCTTCAGCTTGCGGCGCAACCGCTTCACCACCACATCGACCACATTGGACATCGGATCGGCCTGCTCGTCCCAGCAGTGCTCGATCAGATCCGCCCGCTTGACCGGCAGTCCCGCCCTGGTCAGCAGGTATTCGAGCACCGCGTACTCCTTGTTGGTCAAGGTGAGCAGCACGCCGGCCCGGCGCACCTCACGCCGCGCGCAGTCCATCACCAGGTCTTCGTGCTGCAGCACCGAGGGCCGGTCGAACGCGGAGCGGTGACACAGATTGGCCACCCGCTCGGTCAGCTCGGCCATCACGAACGGCTTCACGAGGTAGTCGTCACCGCCGTGTTCGAAACCGGCGATCCGGTCGGCGAGCGCGTCGCGGGCGGTGAGGAACAGCACCGGCGCCCGCCAGCCCAGCTGCCGTCGCATGTGGACGTATTCGATGGCGTCGCCGTCCGGCAGCATCCGGTCGAACACCACGCAGTCGTGGTGCGTACCGCGCAGCAGCCGGTCCGTGGTCGCGATGTCGCCGGCTTCGTCGACGACGAAACCGGTCGAGCGGAGCTGCGTCACCAGCGCGAGCCGCAGATTTTCGTCGTCTTCGACGACCATCACCCGTGTCATCAAAACCTCATGTTCGGACAGCGAAAGTAGACGCGTGCAGTTGCCCCGGCCCACCGTGCCGGCCGTGATGCCCCTGAACGCTAACGCGTCGGGTGTCCCCGGCGGCCCGGACGGGGAGCAACTGGCATGAACAGGACGTCGTCGGCGGCACCGCGCCGGGGGGAAGAGGGAGGTACCTGCGATGACCGTGCAGACCGGCCAGCTCAGCCTGGTCACGGGAACGGGCCAGGGCGGCGACCGGGCAGGGCTCGGCGAGTTGCTCGCGGACGCGACCGGCGAGGTGCTCGTGATGAGCACGGGAACGGACACCGCGTTCCAGCGGATCGCGCTCGCGAACGTGCGCCCCGGCGTACGCCACAAGGTGCTCTTCCCCGACTCCGCGCGGATGTCCGGCGCGCTCAACCGGCTGTCGCGGGCCGGGGCCGAGGTACGGACCGACGCCGAGGTCCCGATGGACGCGCTGGTGATCGACCGGACGCTGGTCGTCCTTCCCGCGGAGGGCAGGCAGGCCGGTTCCGCGGTGTTCCGGCTGCCCGGCGTGGTCACCGCGACGGTCGGGCTGTTCGAGCGGATCTGGCAGGCCGCCGCGCCGCTCGTCCCGCTGGAGGACCCGGAGTCGGAAAACGCTTCGATTCTGACCGGCCGCGAGCAGGAACTGCTGACGCTGCTGTTCTCCGGCACGACCGACGAATCCGCCGCCGCGCGGCTCGGCATCTCGGTGCGCACGGTGCGGCGGATGGTCGCCGACATCATGAACCGGCTCGGCGCCCGCAGCCGCTTCCAGGCGGGGGCCAAGGCGGTCGACCGCGGCTGGCTGATGGCGAAGGCGGGTTGATGACCATCTCGACCCCAGGACGCGCCATGCTCGTCGCGCGGCGGCCCGGTGCCTTCCCGACCATCGGCGAAGCACTGCTCGAGGCGTCCGACGGCGCTGTCATCACCATCGACGGCGGTGAATACGCGGAGACCGTCGAAGTGACCGGTCGCCGGGTGACCCTGGCCGCCGCGAAAGGGACCAGCGTGGTCATCGACGGCAGGGGCGCGGACCGTCCGGTCCTCCGCTCCACCGGCGGAGCGCTCGTCCTGCGAGGGATCGAAGTGCTGGCCGACACGTCGTCCGCGGTCGTGGCCGACGACACCGAGCTGGTCATGGACCGCTGCACCGTCTCCGGCGGGCGCGGGCCCGCGGTCATGCTCCGCGGGACGGTGGCCTTCACCGTGACCGGCTGCGTGATTTCGTCGGCGGAGCAAGGAATCACCGTCGACGGCGCGCCGGGCAGGATCGAGGACACGACCGTCGAAGGCGTGACCGGTGACGGGATCACCATCGGGTCCGGCGCCGATCCGGTCGTCCGCAACTGCACCGTGACCGGCTGCGGGTTGCGGGGTTTCTACGTCTACCAGTACGCGCGGCCCGTCATCGAAGGCTGCGCGATTTCGAACGCCGGCCACGAAGGCATCGCCGTGGCGCATCACAGCGCTCCCGTGCTGAAGCGGTGCACGGTCGACGAGGTGGGCGGGTCCGGGATCGCGTTCGGGCCCGGTTGCGGGGGTTCCGTCACCGCCTGCCGGGTCGAGAACACCGCCGAGCCGGGGATCGCGATCGCGGAGAGCGCGACGGCGACCGTCACGGCGGCGGATCCGGCGGGGCGCGGTACTTGCGGCGACCTCGAACTCGACGACATGCTCGGCGAACTCGACGCGATGATCGGCCTGCCGGAGGTGAAGGAGGAGGTCCGCGCGCTCGTCGACGAATTGCAGGTCAACGAATGGCGCCGCCGGGCCGGGCTGCCGATCGGCGCGGCCGCCCATCACCTGGTCTTCGCGGGCGCGCCGGGTACCGGGAAGACCACGGTCGCCCGGATCTACGGCAAACTGCTGAAGGCGCTGGGAATCCTGCCGCGCGGCCAGTTCTGCGAGGTCTCGCGCCGGGATCTGGTCGGGCAGTACATCGGGCACACCGCGGAGAAGACCGCCACCGTGTTCGAGAAGGCCAAGGGTGGCGTCCTTTTCATCGACGAGGCGTACACGCTGTCGCGGCTCGCCGGTTCCGGTGGCGACTTCGGCCAGGAGGCGATCGACACCCTGGTCCCGCTGATGGAGGAACATCGCGACGAGGTGGCGGTGATCGTGGCCGGGTACACCGGCGAGATGGTCGACTTCCTCGCCGCCAATCCCGGTCTCGCGTCCCGCTTCGGCAAGACCATCGAGTTCGAGGACTACAGTCCCGGCGAACTGCTCTCCATCTTCGGGCGCATGGTGTCGGCGGGTGACTACGAACTCGATCCCGACGCCGCACCGGTGCTGACCGAGCACTTCCGGCTCGTCTCCGGCGACGTCAACTTCGGCAACGCGCGGGACGCGCGCAGGCTGTTCGAAGGGTCGCGCAAGGCGCAGGCGCAGCGGTTACGGCTGTTGGGCCGGATGCCGACCGTCGAGGAACTGCGCGCGTTGCACGTGGCCGACGTGGAGGTCGCGACCACACGATGATGCCCTGTCGAAGGTCGATCGCGGACACGGGTTCACCGACAGGCACTAGGGTGCCAGTGTGCGGGTGCTGGTGACCGAGGACGACGAGAACTTGCGGGTGGCGCTGGAATTCGCCCTGCGCGGCGACGGGTTCGCGGTGGACACCGCCGCCGACCTGCCCGGCGCTGACGAGGCGCTGACGGTGAACGCCTACGACTGCGCGGTGTTCGACCGGATGCTGCCGTCGGGGGACGCGCTGGCCTACGTGCGCGGTAGGCGAGGTGCCGGGTGGCAGTTGCCCGTGTTGTTCCTCACCGCGCGCGACAGCGTGGCCGACCGCATCGACGGCCTGCGCGTCGGCGGGGGCGACTACCTCGTGAAGCCGTTCGCCATGCCGGAACTGATCGCGCGGGTGCGCAGCCTGTGCCGCCGCGACATGTCCGGGCAGGCGGTGATCCTGCGGTGCGCCGACGTCGAACTCGACACCGGCAGGCACCAGATCTCCCGGGCGGGCGTGCTGCTCACCGTGACCCGCAAGGAGTATCTCGTCATGGAGCGGCTGATGGCCGCGTCCGGGCGGCCGGTCTCGCGACGGGAACTCATCCGGTACGCGTGGGACGAGATGGCGGACCCGGCGTCGAACGTGCTGGACGTGGTGATCGCCCGGCTGCGGCGGAAGCTCAAGGATCCGCCGTTGATCCACACCGTACGAGGGTCGGGGTACCGGATGGCGCCGCACTGATCCGATTCGGCAGCTTCCGGCCAGCGGCGCGCACGGCGCACGCGTCGGGTGTCTGATCGGCAGGTGACCTTCGACATCATCGGCCTGTGCGCGGACCGGCCTGATCCGGCGACCGCCCTCGAGTCGGTCCTGCCACTGAACGGCGGGCTGACCGCGTCCACAGTGGAGGGTGGGCCGGTGGTCCAGCTCCGCCATCCCGACGGACGGCTGCTGGTGAGCATCGAGGACCCCCGCCTCGTGCGCGTCCCCGGCGAGGCGCGGCGGTTGCTCGGCGTCGAGATCGAGGTCCCGCATCCGGTGTGGTGGGTGGAGAGCCGTGCTCCCGACGAGGACCCGGAGGCGGAAGCCGTCGCCAGGGCGTTCACCGAGGCGCTGGTGGGCGGGACCGGGGGGTTGTCGTGGTCGAGCAGGTGACCGGGCATCCCGCCGCGGACTGGGCGACCTCGGAGGCACTGGTCGTCGAACAGTCCCGCCGTATCGTGCCCGCTTCCTCGTGGATGATCGACGCGGCGCGTTCCGCCCTGCGGAGCGAGCGGGTTCTCCAGCTGCTCACACCCGAGGACAGCAGGCTCACCTACCCGATGGAACTGCTGCTGCGGGACGCCGCGGCCGAGTGGATCGTGCAGGAGGACGCCGACCGCTACCGCGACGGGATCCGCGGCGTTCCGATGACCTGGACCGGAACGCGCTTCGTCAGCGATCCGGGCGGGCGGGCCGCCACCCCGGTGGAGCCGAAGATCGGCTCCGGCGACGTCGAGGTGCGGATCACCACGGTGCACCCGGTCTCCGGGCCGCTCCGGCTCGGCTCCGCCGCCGAAGCCGTGCTGCGGGCGTTCACCGGTGGCGCGCCCGCGGGCTGGGGGGACGCCGAACCCGCCACCTCGCCGTGGTCGGCCGACGAGATCACCGCGTACTGCCGGAACCGCGCCCCCGGCCGCACCCAGCTGGTCGTGGTCGGCGGTGAAGTGACGGGGCAGCTGCGGGTGTCGCCCACGGACGAAGGGACGATCGAGGAGACCAGGCTCAGCGGTCCCGGGACGCTGCGGCCGGAAGACCTCACGGCGTTGGCCGAGCAGGTCTCCGGCAGCGCGCGGCTGATGCTGGCCGCGGTGCATCCCGGCAGGCAGGGCGGGCCTCGCTCGGCCCGCCCGACCCGGCCGGCCCTGCCCTACGGACTCCTTGTCGGACAAGAGATAGTCGCTGCTCGCGGCGTGGTCCACGCCGAGCGGGCCCCGGCCGCGCGAGTCACGATGCTCGGGTCCGCCGCCTGGTGCACGCTGGACGGCGGCCGCCGTCCGCCGTACGAACAGCTCGCGGACCTGCTCCGTCACTTCGGAGTATCGGACACTCCCTGATCGCGACGTCTTTTCGCGACACCTCGGCCAGGAACGGGGTCACCCTGACAACGTGTCGCGAAAGCCACTTTCCCAACCTTCACCGTTGCGAAAGTGGCTTTCACAACGCCCACCCTGCGAACTCGCCCGCGGTGATCTGTCACAGCTCTCGTGGGTAACGCATCGCCCACTCCGCGGCGTAGCGCTCGTCCGCCGACGGCGGCTGCGCGGAGAAGTGCCAGAACGCGTCTCCGGCCACGGTCTCGACCAGGTCACGGGCGGCGAGCCGGTCGAGCCACTTTTCCGGCAGTCCTGGGATTCCTGCCCTCGATCCGGCGACGGCCCCGGCGATCGCGGCGGTGATCGCGCTGCCGCCGGAGCGGTCGACCGCGGCCATGATCGTCCACTGTGGATCGAAGAAGCGCCGGAACGCCGCGGTCATCGAGCCGCCCAGTGCGTCCACGGCGGAAACGCCCGCGAACGGCTCGTGCTGATCGGCGCGGACGTCGTCCCGTGCGCGCAGCGCGATGGACAGCGCCTCGGCCACCGATCCCGCTGTCGCGCCCGAGTCGATCAGCCGCCTCGCGAGGACATGCGGGGGCGCCGGTTCGGGCCGGAACAGCCCGGCGAACAGAGTCGCCATCGCCGCGGCGGCCTCGGCGGTCACTTCGTCGGCTCCGTCGCCGGAGACCAGCAGGCGGGCGACGCGTGGGGCCGTACTGCCGCACAGCGCGGCCACGATGCCCGGTACGAGGAATCCGGCGTCGTCGGCGCGACCCGGCAGCTCCGGGGGGATCGTGCGCAGTTCCCGGACTCGGCCGAGCCAGCTGCCGTCCCGCGCGTCCTCCAGGCGCCGCCTCGCTCGTACTCCGACGGTCATCAGCCCGCTCGGCACCGCCCCGCGATACGGACCGGGCAGCGCTCGCAGCAGGCCCTCCGTGCAGAACAGCAACCGCCGCGTGAGCGGGCCGATCCCGAGCTCCCCGGTCTCCACCGCCGATCCGAGCGACTCGCCGAGGGCGAACCCGGCGAACGCGCCGGCGACGCGATGCCAGGCGGACTCGCCGTCGGCGGCTTCCTGGCGGAAGAACTTGCCGCCGGTCGCCACGTGCGGGCGGATCCGGCCCGCCGCGTCGTATCCGGCGGCGAGCCCGTTGGCGTGGAGGTCGTCGGGCCAGTGCTGTCCGGTGAGGTCGTCCAGCGGGGAGCCGACCCCGGACGGGGACACGCCATTGCGCTGTTCCCAGGCCCGGCCGAGGACGAATCGTTCGCATTCCCGCGCCGACAGTTCATACCCGGCGGACCTGGCCTTGGCCGCCGCTTCCGCGAGCCCGGCCGCCGGTTCGGCCGCCCCCGACTCCGCTCTGATCCGCTCGGCCGCGACCAGTACGGACTCCGAGTACTCCGGTGAGACCTCCACTTCCCGGGTACGAGGGAGAAGTTCCGGCCAGCGCGCCACCGTGTCCGCCAGTTCGGCCGCGCCGACCGTGTCCGACGGGAACGAACCGGGATTGATCGACAAACCGGCTCCAGGGAACTCACGGACGAACGAGAGGACGTCCGTGCGCAGCCATTTCTCCGTACCGGGCGGCAAACGGCGCCGCGAGCCGAACACGCGCAGCGCGTTCGGCCTCTCCTGCCGGAACCCGGGAAGCGGCGTTTCGGTCCGGAAGTCGAGCGGGAGAAGGACTTCCGAACTCAGCAGCCCGGCGAGATAGCGCGGGCGGTCGTACCGGTCCGCCGCCAGCAGACCGAGGAGCCGGTCCGTCGCGGTTTCCATGGGCGAGTACCCCAGCCGTTCCGGACCGGGCCGGTAGTCCGGGTTGACCCGGATCTCGCCGGTCGCGGAACCGTCCGGAGCGTATTTGTGCCATGCCATCACGGCACTGGACGCGACGCCGAGGTACGCCACGCCGCTTCGCCGGAACTCCGGTTCCAGGATCTCCCGCCAGTCGTCCTCGCCCGCCACCGGCACCGGACTGCTCGGCCCGGTCCCGTCCCGGCCGGTGTCCGGACGGCGCAGTTCCCCGTCTTCACGCACGATCAGCGCCGGTTTCGGCACCAGCGAAGCCAGCCTGTCGCCGTCCAGCGCGCGGACCGTGTCGTAAGGCACGAACCAGCCTTCGGGGACACGCAGGACGTTCGCGAGATCGACCCGGACCGCGTACTCGCCGCTCGTCAGATCGGCGGACGAACCGGTCCGCAGCCATTCCTCGACCTTCGCGGTCGCTTCCTGCGCCTGCACTACGCACCTCGTTCTCGGGGGAAATGGAGCAGCAGAATCTGCAAGGGGAATTCCTCCAGCAGCGTCAGCCAGCCGGTGAGCGGGTCGAGGAAGACGACGCCGCCCGGATGGTGGGCGACCAGTGCCACATGCGATCCGGTCTTTTTGTCCTTCTGGTAGAAGAAGTTCACCGCCGCCAGCGAGCCGACAGGTCGAGCCAGCATGGCCGAGATGACACCGTCGTAACTGGCGTCGTCGACTTCCGTCCACTTCCCGCCGAGGTTGTCCGACACGTAGCTCAGCGTGGCGATCTGGTCTTTGAGTTCCACCGGAACCGGCGGTGCGGTCAGATCCTCACCGAGCAGCCTTCGCACGTAATAGACCACGGAGCGGGTGCAATTCGTGTGGAAGCCGAGCCGGTCGGCCCAGTCCGCGTAATAGCCGGGATTGGTTTCCGGCAGCTGGGGGAAGTGTTCCATGATGAAGGCGACGGCCTCCTTCCAGCGGCCGTCCACGGTATCCGCGTCCATCGCGGGCAGCGAATGGAGCGGCGTGTCGCGGAACATCGGCGAACCGTCTTGCGGCCCGGATCCCGGCGAAGGCGGGTACCGGTCGTAGGCGGGATGTCCGTTGTAGCCGAAGTCGGCGGAGAATTCCGGTAGCGAACGGAACACGGCGTCGCCGTGCGGAGAGGTCGTGACGATCTTCTCGCCCAGTTCACGACTTCTCACGGGTTCCGGCAGGTGGAGATTCCCGGTCGGCGCGTCAGGATCGGTGTAGGGCAGCAAAGCGATCCTGGTGGGCCTCGGCGGCAGTTCCATCAGCGCGCCGTCCAGCGGATCGAGGAACACGACCCCGTGCTTGTCCCGGCTCACCAGCGCGACGTGCTTGTTCTCCGCTCCCATGGGGGTCTTCGAATCCACGGCGATGACGGCCAGCGCGCCGACCGGCCGGTCGAGCATCGCGGAGATGACGCTGTCGTAAGCGGTGCCGTGACCGTGGTCCCACTCGCCGCCGAGCCGGTCGGAGACGTACCCCAGGCTCCCGAGCGCGGCGTCCTCCGGCCGGAGCGGCGGTGCGGTGACGTCTTCACCGAGCCGGCGGCGCTCGTGGTAGACCACCGTCCGGGTGCAGTTCGTCGTGTAGCCGGCGGCCACGGCGTCTTCGTCGTGGAAACCGGGGTTGACCTTGCCGAGCTCAGGATGGAACGTCTCCAGGTATGCCTTGACCTCGGCGGGACGCAGCCGCGCGGTCCCGGCGTGCAGGGCGCTCAGTTCGTTGAGTGGGGTGCTCCTGAACAGTTTCGCGAAGTCGTCGGGATGCCCCAGCGCCACGGGGTTCGCGCTGTTCAGTTCGTCGAGGGTGATCGGGCGGGAGCCCCCGGCGGAGTGGAGCATGACCGGACGTTTCCCGTTCGGCGGGAATTCCGCCCAGCCGTCGCCGGCGCCGTAACCTTCGACGACCTCCTGCCCGAACCGCAGCACGGTGCCGTCCGGCAGTTCGGTACGGCGGCCCAGCACGTGCAGGTCGGACACCGGGGCCGTCACCGGGGCGCCCAGCGCGACGGCGAACCGCCGCGCCCACGTCGCCGAACCGCAGGAATGCAGTCGCACCGGGCGGCCCGGCGTGTAGTACTCGCTGCGCAGCGTCGCCGCCGCGAGTTCTTCGGGGCTGGGGAGCGCGCCGTCGTCGTGCACGGTCACCACATACGGCCGGCCGGGATCCGGCCGGTTCGCCATCATCGTCCGGAGGTGCGCCTTCTGCGTCTCCGCGGCGGAGCCGACCGACATTCCCGACGGCGCGTACCGGACTTCTTGACCGTTGCCCAGCGCATGACCCGGAGAGAGAGGGGCCGCCTCGACCGGATTCCCCTTCAGCCCGGGGACTTTCAGCTTCTTGACGGCGAAGATGGCCTTCTTCAGGTCCTTTTCCGCCGCTTTCAACGCCTTGTCGTAGCCGGTGGACCCTCGTCCGCGGGGAGCGCTGACCTGCCAATAGTGGTGGAGAGCCCAATGCAGTTCGCCGAGCACCTGCCCCAGCTTCGCGTCCTGACCGGCGGCCTCACGCCATTTCGGCGCGCTTTCGCGCCGGTAGCGGTCGATGACCCGCTCGATCTCGTTGAGCGCCGAGGTGATGTTCCCGGCCCGGGCACCCGTCCGCCGCGTGGCGTTGAGCTGGTGATAGCGGGTGATCGCGTGCTTCAGCCCGGTGAGCGCGTCTCTGACCTCGTCGGTGGCCGGATCCGGCCACCGCCAGCCCGCCGCGGTCGCCTTCTGGTGACGCGCGATCGCGTTCCGCAGGTCGGTGACCGCGGCCCGCATCGCGGGGGCGGACGGTTCATGCCGCTTCGGATCTCGAAGAGCCTGATAGCGGTCGATGGCCTTGCGCACCCCGGCTTCGTCACCCGTCGAGCGTGCGCCGGGGGCGGCTGGCTCCCGATACCGGCGCACGGCCTCGTCCACGGCGCCGAGCGCCGCCCGCACGTCCGAGGTGCGGGGACGACGCCAGGTCGGGGCGCTCCGGTCCAGGTAGCGCCCGGCAGCGCCGTCCACTTTGGACAACGCGTCGCGAGTGGCCTGGACGGCCGCGGGCGGCTCGAGATACCTCGGTCCGTTCAGCTGGTATTCGTGCACGGCGTCGTTCAGCGCGGCGATCGTCGTCTGGGCCGGCCCGGCGCCGTACTCGCCGATGGCGTCGAGATGCGTCACGGCCCGGCCGGCGAGGTCGAGGACGCTCGCCAGCAGGCCCAGCCGCTTGGCCAGCGTCGACCAATCGCCCGAGCGGACGGCCAGCTCGGTCCGTTCGGCTTTGACCGACTGGATGATCTCGTCGAGCGCGGCCTTCGCCTGGTTCCGTACCGCCTGGTCGTGCCAGCGGTCGCCTTCGATCCGCAGCGGTCCGAGTTCGTCGAACGGTGTCGCCGGGGACTCGGTCTCGACGTGTCGTGTCAGCATCCCCCAGACGTCGGACAGCAGGGCGAGCACGTCGGTACGGCCTGCCCGCGCCGCGTCGTCCGCGATGGACACGAGGGGCTCGGTCAGCCGTTCGGTGAGGAACTCGGCGAGGGCGGTGGCGTCACGTTCGAACTCGGCGAACCCTTTCAGCGCGTCGGCGTCGGCCTTCTTGTTCCTCGCGGCCAGTTCGACCTGCCGATGCCGCCACTTGTCCCGGCCCACCCAGCCACCGGTGGTCAGCGCGGTGAGCGCGGCGACCGCGTAGGAGAGGTCGAGACCGAGCGCCAGCGCGGTGGCGGCGGAGCCCAAGCCGCCGAGAACGCCGAGGGCGCGCCAGATGTGCTTGTAGTCGGTCTTCGTCACCGAGCCCGGCCTTTCGGCGGGAATCGGTGAGGGCAGCGGAGTGGTTTCCACCGGTCGCGCCGGAACCGGAGCCACCGGAGCGGGCTTGCCGAACAAGCGGCGGAGCAGGCCCGGGCGCTGTGCCACGGCGTTGTCCGCCGCAGTACGGGCGGCGTCCACCGCGGCCAGCTGTGCGGCCAGCAGAGCCTGCTGCTTCGCTTGCTCCGCTTCGAACTTGGCCCTCTTGTCGACGGCCGTCCTGGCGACCTTGTTGATCATCTCGATCTTGTCCACCCGGCTGATCAACGGGATCGCCGGGAGCGCGAACAACGCCTTGCCGATGCCGTAGTCGAGCATGGCTTCGTAGAAGCTGACCGTGAACACCGCGTCCGCGTCGAGCGGCTTCGGTTGCGACGGCGGCACCGCCTGCTTCACGGTCTGGACCGGACCGTCGAGGCCTTCGGTCACGGTGGCGCTCATCGGCAGATCGGGGTCCGCGTGCGCCTGCCCGGGGACAGGGCCGGGCGCGTCGGGGACCGGCCGTCCGCTCACCGCGCGTACCAGGTCGCGATCGGCCTTGTCTTCGGCGTGGTAGGCCTCGGGCAGGAGCCGCCGGGCGTTGCGTTCGCCCGCCCGCAGCTCGGTGTTCACCTTGGTACGCGCCCGTTTCCAGTGCAGGAGCGGCGACACGATGGCCATCACCCCACCGCCGATGGCGAGCCCCAGCCGGGTCGACGTCGCCAGCTCCAGCACCGGGAGCATGCTCACGGCGACCGCCGTGGACGGTGGGACGCCGTACCGCAGATAGAAGTTCCGCAGTTTCTGGGTGCCGGACGAGCTGGACCCTTCCGGTGCCTTGACCGCGGCCAGATCCGGACCGTGCCCCTCGGGCAGCCCCATGCGCCGCAGCAGCAGGCGTTGCCGGTCGGTGGGCCGGAACACGCCCTCGAACTGTCGTTGCGCGTCCAGGTGTTTCCGCAGGGCGGCGATGGCCGCGTCGTCCCTGCTCTCGTGACCGCGGGTGAGGACGCCGGCGGTCACGGCGGCGAGGAAGGTGGTCAGCGTGGCGGCGATGGCCGCGGGCACGCTGCCCATGGCGGCGAGCACCCCGCTCGAGAGCAGGCCGGGGGCGACCGTGCCGCTGAACTGGGTGACGAGGTTGTCGACGGTGGTCGCGAGCCCGAGTTCGTCGTCGAGTGGGGCGAGCCGCCGCCACACCACCGATGCGGCCGGATGGTTCTCCAGCGTGGCCGCCCGGTGCGCGAAATCGGGATGGTTCGGATTCAGTCCGAGCTCGTCCAGGAGGCCGCCGAGCTCGTCCCGCAATCGTCGTTGTCGCCAAGGGTTCGCCCAGGAACGGCTGATCGCCCGGTCGAGCGCGGCGACATGCTTCAGGTTCTCGTGGTCGGTGGCGGTCAAAGTGGCCGGGCCACTGAGATCCCCGTGCCGGTCGAGGTAGCGCGGGGGAAACGCCGGGGTCGTGCCCTCGATCGCGAAGCCGGTCAGCCTCGTTTCGAGGTCCGCTCGCTGTTGCCCGGTCATCTTGCCGAGCACCTTGGGGAGTTTCCGCACGGCGGGCGGTTTCTTCTTGTCCCGCAACTGGGCGACGGCCGCCGTCAAGGCGCCGGCGGCGTTCAGTCCGCGGGAATGGATACTCGCGAGCGCCAGGCGTTCGGCGGCGCTCAGCTCCCGCCACACGGCGAAGGGAATTCCCGGCGGCGGCAGGGGTGAGGACGTCGGCGGGACGGCCCGGGCGCCCGATTCGGGCAGCCGGGCCGGAAGATCCGGGTCCGGACGCCCTGACCCGCCCAGCGTCACCGGCCCGGACGGATCCGGGGACGGCGGCGGGGGTGGTTCGGGTGGGTCCGGCGATTCGGGCCGGGGATACCTGGTCGTGAACCCGTGCGGATCGGCTTCGGAGGCTTCGACGACGGGGTTGCCGATCTTCGGGCCGCCCGCCACGGCCTCGCGGATCCGGGCCAGGTCACGTCCGTGGCTCACCCCGATCGCCAGCAGCTGCTGGAACAGCGCCGCTTTGTACTCCGGGGCGAGACCGCCGAACTCGACCTGGATGACGCGGTCCAGCTGATCCCAATCCCTTGCCATGGGCGACAAGCGCGGCAGATCCGAGACGTCGCGGCGCAGGTCTCGAGGCACGATCGACTTTTCCGCCTCGGCGCGCATCGCCTCGGCCACGAGAATTTCCCCGCTCCTGCCCTGGAATTCGTGAGCCACCCGGAAAAGGGTTTCGGCCCACAGCCGCGCGGCGCCTTCCCCGACGACGAGGGAAGCCGGATCCTGCAGTCCGTGCACCGCGAACTCGTGCATCATGGTGGTGAGGAACTCGGCCATCCCGAGCAAGGGGCGGATCAACCCGGTCCCGGAATCCGGCATGAACACGCCGTCGCGCCTGCTGTCGATCCTGAGCAGATCCCCGAAGATCCCGTCGACGTCCAGACCCGGGTAGCGCCGGTTCAGCGCCGCTCTGTCCAACGGCACCGCGAGAGCGGCGGCCCTGGTGGCGTAATCCAGTCCCGGCGCGCCGAAGATCGATTCGAACCAGTGCGCCACGATCGCCTGGGTCACGACATCGAAGTGGCCCGCCTCGGTGACCGAGGGCTGGAGAGTCCGCAGGCGATGGGGATCCAGCAGGTCGAACCGGATGACTTCGCGCCACCCGGGGAGGGGCGAATCGGCGTGCGCCCTGGCGTACTCGCGCAGGGATTCGCTGAACGCGCGCAGTTCTTCGAGCACCGGTCGCACGTCGTCGGTCCGGTTCGCCTCGGCGATCGATTCGCGGAGGCCGCCGGCCCGCACCACGAAGTCCGCCCACGCCGCCATCCGCCGCTGGAACTCGGCGGGTGAGATCCGGCCTTGCGCCAAGGCCCGCGCCAGCTGATCCCGGACCGCGGGTGCCGCGGCTTCGACCCGTGCCGGAAGGTTCGACGGCGAGGCGACGCCACCGGGCATGAGGAACGTCGTCGCGAGCCAGAGTTTCTTGTCGAGCGAGTATTCGGGATCGGACAGCAGGGTGACCAGATCGCGGTGGTGCTTCGGGTCACTTTCCTTGAGCTGATCCAGTTTGGCACGAAGCGCGGGAAGTTCAGGGGCGTAGTCGTCCATCGCCGCGACTTTCGACCAGTCCTCGGGAGTGAGATCCCGGTCGGACGCGATCCCGAACGCCACATTGTCGAGGTGCGCTTCCCGCGGGTGCTCCCGCGCGGCGGATTCGGCGGCGGCGTTCCACTCCTCCCAGGCGGCAGCGGCCTCCGCTCGCAGGGCGTTTCGTTCGGTGAGACCGTCGAGGTACTCCTGGAGACCCTGCGGCTCCGGCCACGGCACCTGCCACTTCGGATCGGACCAGCGCTCCCAAGGCCGGAACTCCGGTGCGGGCCTCTCCCTCGCGGCCCGGAGTGGATCCGCCGGAATCGACGGCTCCTTGGGCAGCTCCGTGATCTCCGGATCGCTGGGCAGTGCCCGGATCTCGGGATCCTTCGGCAGCTCGCGGATTTCGGTTCCCTCGATCGCCGACCGGACTTCGGGGTCCGTTGGCAGTTCCCGGATCTCCGGTTCCTTCGGCAGCCCCGGAATCTCGGGGAGAGCGGGCGCCACCGGATCTTTTGCGGGAGCGGGCGGGACTTCCGGGGACGGCCCGACGCCGGGGCCGGGTGTCCGCGGGAGAGCAGGTGGCGCGGGGTCGGGTTTCGGCGGCGTCGGCGCGGGGGATCCCGGACTCGGGTCGGCAGGCCGGCCGACCTTCGGCGGCTCTTCCCAGCCGACACGCGGCGACGCGGGGTCGCCGACCCGGGGCGGTTCCCCCCAGGCGACGTGGGATGGTTCCGCCCGGCCGATCCCCGGCGGCTCGGTCCAGCCGGGATTCATCCGTGAGGGCTCCACCGGTTTCCCCGGTCCGGTGCCGTGGCCCGGCAGGATCTCCTCTCGTGGCACCGGAGTCACCGTCATCGGGCGCAGGGGCTCCGGGGTGCCGTCCGGGTGCAGGATGACCGGTTTGTTCGGGATGGGTTCGGCGGTCCGCGGCTCGGGCCGCCCGGCTTCGCGCACCGGTGCTTCGACTCGGGCCTTGGCAGCGGCCGGAGCACTGTCCGGCCGCGGGGCCGTTTCGACGACCGGCTCGGCGACCCGCGGACGTGTTCCGAGCGCGACGCCGCCGCCGCGCGGGGCGGCGGCCTGTGCGGCACCCCCGGAGCCGGACGGTCGAGGCCCCGGCGAAGGGCGATCGGGATTTCCGGCTCCCGTGCCCGGCGAACCGTCGTCCCGTGGGCCGCCACCGCCGTCCTCGTGTGCTTTGCGGTACTCGTCCGGAAACCGTTCCCTGGCGAACTCGTCGAGTGACGTCCGCCGAGCCGGCTTCGGCGCGGGTTCGGGCCGGTCCGGTTCCGGAGTGTCGTGCCTGCCTGGTTCCTTGTTTCGGTTCGGGGTTCCGTCCGGGGTTTTGCCGCCGCCGGTCGGTGGGCCGCTTTCGGGATGTGCCCCGCGGTCGTGGAGTATTTCGTTCGACCGGAGGCCGCCCGGCCGGGCGGCCGCTTCGCCGGGTGCCCCGTGTCCGCCCCGGACGGATTCGGAGAACGCCATATGCCGTGACCACGCCTTGACGACGTGGTCCGGGTAGACGACGCCACCGGCGGCTCGCTGTGCTTCCTCGTAGAACTTCCGTTCCATCCTGGCCAGCTCGCGGTTTTCGTACAGCCGCCTGAGCTCCTCGGCGGACGGCTTGGCCGGCGTCCCGCGTTCCGGCCCTGGGGCGTCGGCCCGTCTCGCCGCGTCCCCCGCGGTCGTGTGCACCGGCGTCGTAGCCGCGGGTACTTCCCGGCCCGGCGCGCTCGCCGGTGCGTCGGCACTCCGGGTCTGCGCGGCCTCGGCGCCGTGCCCCGACGGCTGACCACTGTTGCCGTGCTGACCTTCGGCCCTGGTGGCGGGCGTGTGGTCCGCGGCCGTCGACGGCGGCGTGTCCCCGGGGGCGTCGTGGTGTGGTTGCGGTTGCCGTGGCTCGGGCGAACCAGGGGAGGGGTCATGACGGGCCGCGGGCGGCTCGGCGGCGGGAGGGACCGGATCCCGCCTGAGGCTTTCAGGACCGTCTGCTTTGGTCACCTGCCTCGGTTCGGTGTGCGGTGCCACCGGGGTTTCGTCGCGAAGCCGTTCGCCGTGACCACCGGACGGTTGCGAAGGCTGGTCCCGCGTCGGCGGAGGATTGTCGTGCGGCGGAGTCGGCTCAGGCCGGGTTTCGGGATGCGGGGTCTGCGGTGATGGCTGTTTGGAGGAGCCCGGCACGTGTGGTTCCGAGATGCCGGGGCCTCGCGGGCCGGTGGCGGGAGCGGGGGAGAGATGCTCGTCGATCAAGCGCCCGACTTCGGCGATGGCCCCGGGAGACAGGTTGAATTCTTCGCCCTTGGCGACCCTTCTCGCCTTGAGGGAATCATCGAGTTTGCCGATGACCTTGACCACCCCGTTGGTCAGGGTGAACCCCTTGATGCCCTCTCCGAGTTTGACGATCCCCGGGCGTTTGGCGATTCGGCCGGCGAGCTTGACGCCCGCGCCCACGCCGCGAGTCGGGCCGAACAGGCCGGCGACCATGCCGGTGGTGTAGCCGAGGGAATGCAGGGGAGCGTTGTCCCAATTCTCGTAGTCGACGAAGGCTTTGCCCGCATCGGCCAAGTACTCGCCCAGCACTCCGTCGAGCAGGCGCTTGTCGATCTGCCCGCCGAGCCCGCCCGGGATGGAGTACAACGCCAGCCCGGCGAGAAGTTTGTCCATATGGCCCCACGCCACCTGGGCGTTGAACGGCGACCAGCTGCCGTCCTCGCCGCGGCCGAACAGCCCGGCGAGTGCCTTCACCTGATCGACCGCCGAATCCCACAGTCCACTGAGGACGTTGTTGCTGGGTTCCTCCGGCCGGGGGATCGTGCTCGGGTCCTTGACCCACCCGGCGTGCTGTTCGAGGATCTTGAGGACTTCGGCCGCGACACCGCGGGCGAAACCCTCTTGGTTGCGCTTCGCCAGCCGCGGCAGGTTGAAGCCCATCGCGGTGTACTGCCAGCTCAGATCTTCGACGTAGTCCTTGATCGAGGTTTTGGCGCTCTTGAGGATTTCCGAATAGAAGTGGTACTCGGCGGCCATGCCTCGCATCGCTTCGGCGATCTGACGGAAGCCTTCCTCGCCGTTCGCCTTCGTGATGACGCGCCGCAGGAAACCGCCCGCCGCGTCCGGCCAGGTACCCCCTCCGCCCGGCTGGTGGATCTTGGCCGCGGCGGAGTCGGCGATGTCGATCGAGTCCTGGAACTCGGTCTTGGCCCTGGTCCACTTCGCGGACTGCTGTTCGGTGGTGGTCTCACTGTCCGGTGGCCATCCGGCGTTCGCGGGCAGCAGCTTCCGGACCGCGTCCCACAGGTCGCAGTCGGGTTCCTGGACGTCGCCGTCGGCCATACTCGTGGTGATCCCGTTCAGGAAAGCTGGATGAGGATGGCGTTGGCGGCCTCGGCGTCGCGCGCCTCGTAGGCCTTCACCAAATGCTGCCCGGCCGCGGCGATGTCGCGGTAGAAACGCGGGACCGAGGGCGCCGCCTCACGGATCGAAGCGTCCGCTCCGGACGTCCGGTTGTTGAACACGAGCCCGATCAGCCCGTGACCGAAGGTCCCGGGGCCGGGCAGCGTGGCCTGGATGTTCGCCCACGCCGTCGCGAGCTGGGTTCCTTCCGCGTCCAGCACGATCATCTGCTCGGCGGTGTCGATGGTGTACATGTCGACGACGTCGTCACCGTCGATGCTGACACGGTCCTCCATGCTCATCGCTCGCCTCCCGCGATCCGCCGGTCCAGTTCGTGCACTACGGGCCCGAGTCGCAGGTCGGCCGTCTCGGGTGTGACGCCGGCCGGGAAAAGGTCCGCGATGATGGCGAACCCCTCTTCGTGCGCGAGTTCGGCCGCACGATGGACGGTCTTGGTGATGGCCTGTGCCAGGCCCGTGGAGTCCGGGGTCCGGAAGACCCGCGGGTCGAGGCGCAGCTCCACCAGTTCGCCGTAGCCGCCGACGGTCACGCTGATGAGCTCGTCGTCGGATTCGGCGGTGGCCCGGATCTCGGCCATCCGCCGTTGCTGCTCGCGCAGACCCTGCTCTGTCCTCAGGTATCCGGCTTTCCTGTCGGCGAAGGTTTCCACCGTGCCTCCTCGTTCGGTCGGTACGAGTGTCGCCGGAACGAGGGTGCCGCGAGGTGGCGTGACAGGTTGCGGCCACTCCGGCGAGACCGGGCCCGTCCTGCCCGACGATTGCCGAAATGAGACGACTTCCGGCACTCGCGGCGGCCGGTGCGCTGGCCGCGGTTCATCTGGTCGGCGGGGCCGTTCCGGCGTCCGCGGCTCCACCGGCAGGGGTGTGTCACGATCCCGATCCCGCCCACGAGCGGATCCAAGCGCTCCCGTGGCCACAGCAGACGCTCGATCCGCAACGGGTCTGGCCGCACAGCAAGGGGGCGGGCGTGCTGGTCGCGGTGGTCGATTCGGGCGTCGACGCCGACCACCCGCAGTTGCGCAGACCGGGCAAAGTACGGACGGGCCGGGATTTCTACCTGCCCGGCGGGCTGCCCGGCTCGTTCGACTGCGTGTCGCACGGCACCGGGGTCGCGGGCATCATCGCCGCCGATCCGTTGCCCGGCATCGGATTCCACGGCTTCGCCCCGGACGCGGAGATCCTCCCGGTGCGGATCACCGACCGGGACATCAGCGATCGGGGAGAGTCGCTGCGGATCAACCCGGACGCGGTGGCCGCCGGAATCCGTTACGCGGCCGATCAAGGCGCTCGTGTGATCAATCTTTCGCTGGCGGGGTTCAGCGATTTCCCCGCCATCCGGGCGGCGGTGGCCCACGCGGTGGCCAGGGACGTGGTCGTGGTGGCGGCGGCGGGCAATTCACAGCAGAACGCGGCGGCCGGGCTACCGTCCTTTCCGGCCTCTTACGACGGTGTGCTCGGCGTCGGCGCGGTCGACCGCGCGGGGGCGAGGTTGGGAACCTCCCAGGTCGGTTCGTACGTCGGCATCGTCGCGCCCGGCGCCGAGGTGCTGACCGCGACCAGGGAAGACGGCCACACCCAGGTCGACGGAACGAGTTTCGCCGCGCCCTTCGTCGCCGCGACCGCCGCCTTGGTGCGCTCGGCGTGGCCGCACTTGTCGGCCGCGCAAGTGATCCAGCGGTTGAAGGCCACGGCCGATCCCGCGCGAGGCGGACTCGGCAGCGCCGCCTACGGCGCCGGACTGGTCGATCCCTACCGCGCGGTGACCGACGGCCTCGATCCGGAGAAACCCGCGGCGATGCCCGTTTTCGTGCCGCCACCTCCGGATCTCGCCGGACTGGAGAAGGCCGCGCGGATCGAGAAAACCGGGACCACGGCGAAATGGCTGACCGTCGCCGCGCTCGGTGCGCTGGTGCTGGCCGGGTTGGTGGCGGCGCTCGTCCCGCGGGGGAACAGGCGCCGTTGGCGGCCGGGCCGGGTGACCTCGGCGCCCGCCGAGCCGCGTGTGGCCGAACCGCCTGAGCAGGTTTTCCTGATCCGCGAACGGTGACCGAGGCTCAGGGGTGAGCGCCGGCGCACCTGCCGCGCTCACCCAAGAGTCCCAAGTACGTGAAGGCCCCCTTCACCGCGTCTAGCGCAATGAAGGGGGCCTTCACGTACTTGAAAGGAAACCGCGGGACTCAGCCCATGCCGCCCAGACGGTTGATCGACATGTCACGGGCGTTCACCAGCGAGTGGGCCCCGTTGGTCAGGGCGTTGCTCGTCCGGTCGTGACCGTCCCACTGCTCGTTGGCGAGCCGCTGGTTGAAGCGATCCTTCTCCACGACGGCCTGGCCATATTCGCCCTGGGCGCCTTCATAACTGAAGTTCTGGGCGCGCTGGTGCAGGAGATCGGTGTTGTCGCGCGCTTCGGCGCCGGTCTTCTTGGTGCTCTGAGCCGTATCGAGAGTCTGCCCCAGGTTGAGGGTGACCCTTTCCTGGTTGTGCGCCATCGTTCTACCTCCCGTAGTTGAATCCGGCCGCGGCCTCCGAGTCGGAGGACGCGTGAGCCTGCAGGCCGTAGTGGATTCCGTCGGCGGTATCGCTGTACTGGGTGCCCACCTTGGTGACCTGCGTCCCGAGCTGGTCGTAGGCGTCGTTGGCCGCGATGTTCATCCGGCCGCTGTTCTGCGCGACCATCGCCTGGGTGTTGCCGTTCAGCCGGTGTTGGCCGTCGTTGATCTGGCCGACCGAGTCGGTGATGAACGAAACCTGGCGCTGACCCATCCCGAGATCGAGATCGACGTCTTGATACGTCAAGGGGTTCTCCTTTCCTTTCTCCGGACCGACGATCACTGTCCTTCTTCAGCGAAGGTAGGCGGCGTGGCGCGCTCGCTCGGCCGCCCGGCATCTTCCTGCCATCGCCGTCGAGACGATCGTGTGGGCGCGGAGGATTCCGGGTATGTCGACAGTCGTCGTGAAGAGGCCGGCCCGCCGGCCGGCTCCGGACATGCCCGCCGGAGAGCTGCTTCTGCAGCCGCCGCCGGAGATCCCGCCACCGCCGTCGAGGCAGTGGGCGCAGATCTTCATGGTGCTGCCGATGGTGGCCATGATGGCGGCGATGCTGCTGATGTACTCGGGCTCCATCGGCGGATCCATGCGCTTCGTCGTCTACGGACTGATGGGCGTCGGCATGCTCGGCATGGTCGCCATGGGTTTCCTGCAGGGCGGCGGCCCGAGCAAGCGGGAGATGGGCCACGCCAGGCGAAAGTACCTGCGCCACCTTTCACAGCACCGGTTGCGGCTGCGCCGATCGGCCCGCAAACAGCGTGCGGCGATGGAGTACCTGCACCCGGATCCCGCTTCGCTGTGGTCGCTGGCGGTCAGCTATCGGCTCTGGGAACGGCGCAAGGAAGACCCCGACTTCGCCGTCGCCCGCATCGCCCGTGGACGGCAGCGTCCCGCGCTCACCGTGGTCGCCCCGGACACGAAGCCGCTCGAAGAGCTCGAACCGCTGTCGGCCTTGGCGTTGCGCCGGTTCGTCACGACCTACGCCACGATCGACCGGCTGCCGATCGCCATCGCGGTCAACGGGTTCAGCCGGATCCACGCGCGCGGCGATCGCGACGCCGTCCTGGGCATGGTGCGCGCGATGCTGGCCCAGCTGGCCGTCATGCAGTCGCCGGACGATCTGCGCGTCGCGGTCTGCGTCGGCGAAGATCGCCGCGCCGACTGGGAATGGGTCAAGTGGCTCCCGCACGTGCTGCATCCGGAGCGCACCGACGCACTCGGCCCGCTGCGACTGGTCGCCACGACCATCCCCGCGCTGGAGTCGATGCTCGAAGAGGAGCTCACCAAACGGCCGCGGTTCGACCCTGAGGCGGCCACTCGCCTGCCGGGCCCGCATCTGGTGGTGGTCCTGGACGGCGGCGCGGTCGCCGGTTCCGACCACCTGATGACCGGCGGCGGTGTCGAAGGGGTGACCGTGGTGGACCTGAGCACCGCGCCGCCAAGGGCTTTCGACCGGACCAGCGTGCTGCTCGACGTCGCCGCGGACGGCGATCTGCTCAGCGAGACCGTCGACGGCGCGGTCTCCCTCGGCCGGGCCGACCGGCTCGGTGCGGTGGCCGCCGAAGGCCTCGCCAGGCAACTCGCGCCGTTGCGGCTGACCTCGGGCCTGCCCGGGGAGGCGCCGATGAGCGGTGAACTCGGCCTCGCCGAACTGCTCGAACTGGGTGACCCCTACGACTTCCATCCCGATGACACCTGGGTGCCCCGGCCCAATCGCGACCGGCTCCGGATCAAGCTGGGGATCAAGGAGGACGGGACCCCGATCGAGATCGACCTGAAGGAATCCGCACAGGACGGGATGGGCCCGCACGGCCTGCTGATCGGTGCGACCGGCTCGGGCAAGTCGGAACTGCTGCGCACGCTCGTGCTGGCACTGGCGGTCACCCATCCGCCGAACTCGTTGAACTTCGCCTTGGTCGACTTCAAGGGTGGCGCTACCTTCAGCAGGCTGGACAAGCTCCCGCACACCAGCGCCGTGATCACGAACCTGGCCGACGAGCTGCATCTGGTCGACCGGATGTCCGACGCGATCAACGGTGAGCTGATCCGCCGTCAGGAACTTCTTCGCGCGGCGGGGAACTTCTCCTCCTTGCGCGACTACGAGAAGGCGAGGGCCGCGGGTGCGCCGCTCCCGGAGGTGCCCACGCTCCTGGTGATCTGCGACGAGTTCTCCGAACTGCTCTCGGCCAAGCCCGACTTCATCGACATGTTCGTCCAAATCGGACGGGTCGGCCGGTCGCTCGGCGTGCATCTCCTGCTCGCCTCGCAGCGGCTGGACGAAGGCAGGCTGCGCGGTCTCGAAGCCCACCTGTCGTACCGGATCGGGCTGCGCACCTTCTCCGATATGGACAGTCGCGCGGTGCTCGGGGTACCGGACGCGTTCACCCTGCCGAGGGCTCCCGGGCACGGCTTCCTGAAGGTCGGCACCGAACCGATGGACCGCTTCCGGTCCGCCTACGTGTCCGGTGTGTACCAGCGCGCCACCGGGGCGGGCTCTGCGTCGGCGTCCGCCGAGGCATTCGCGCTGCACGAGTACACGACCGCGTACCTCGCCCTGGACCTCGACGATCCGCCGGAGGAGCGCACGGGCGACGACGATCCGGACCTGGCCACCGGCGAGACGCTGCTGGACATCCTGGTCGACCGGTTGGAAGGACGGGGAGCCGCGCATCAGGTGTGGCTGCCGCCGTTGGGCGACTCGCCGACGCTGGACCAGTTGCTGCCCTCGCTGGTCATCCATCCGCAGCGCGGGGTGACCCCGAATTCGGCCGGGGCGGCGGGTGCGCTGCGCCCGGTTCTCGGCATCGTCGACCGGCCGTACGAGCAACGCCGCGACCCGCTGATGCTGGACCTGTCCGGTGGCGCCGGGCATGTGCTGGTGCTCGGGGGACCCCGGTCGGGCAAGAGCACCACGCTGCGCACGATCATCACCAGTGTCGCGCTCACCCACACGCCGCGGGAAACGACTTTCTACTGCCTCGATTTCGGTGGTGGCGCACTCGCTTCAGTCACCGGCCTGCCGCATGTCGGGGGTGTCTCCGGCCGCCTCGACACGGGCGCGGTCCGGCGCACCATCGCCGAAGTGGCGACCCTGCTCGCCCAACGGGAACGGCTGTTCGCCCAGCACCAGATCGACGGGATGGCCACCTATCGCAAGCTCCGGGCCGAGGGAGGATTCGCCGAAGACCTCCACGGTGACGTGTTCCTCGTCATCGACGGCTGGCTGACCCTGCGCAACGACTTCATGGATCTCGAGGAGACGGTCAACGACATCATCGCGCGTGGCCTCGCCTTCGGTGTCCATGTCGTCGCCGGCGCCACGCGTGCCTTCGATCTGCGGATGAACGTGCGGGATCTCTTCGTCAGCACGCTGGAGCTGAAGATCGGCGACCCGATCGATTCGGTGATCGACCGGCGGGCGGCAATGAGTGTGCCGCCCGATTCGCCGGGACGAGGCGTCGCGATGAGCGGGCACCAGATGCTGGTTTCGCTGCCGAGGGTGGACGGAGTGTCCGGCACCGAGGATCTGGCGACCGGGGTGGCGACGCTGGTGGACGCGGTCAAGAAGGCATGGCAGGGGCCGCCCGCCCCCTCGGTCCGGCTGTTGCCGCCGGTCCTGCCCTACCTGGAGCTCCCCGCGACCGACGAACCGTCCGGACCGGACGCGGGCTTCGCCGTCGGCATCCACGAGCGCGACCTCAGCCCGTTGCGCCTCGACTTCGCCGACGACCCGCATTTCCTGGTGCTGGCGGACATCCGCAGCGGCAAGACCAACTTCCTCCGGGTGCTCGCCAGGCGGATTTGCCAGGCGTACACGCCGGAAGAGGCACAGATCGTCCTCGTCGACCATCGCCGGGGACTGCTCGGTGAGGTCGACGGCGAATACCTGATCGGCATGGGGGTCAACGATTCCCACAGCTCCGAGCTGCTGGCACAGGTGGCCGAGCGGCTCACCGCCCGGCTGCCGGGCCCGGACATCACCACCGACCAGCTGCGGAACCGCAGCTGGTGGACCGGCCCGGAGATCTTCGTCCTCGTCGACGACTACGACCTGGTGGCGACGCACAAGGACCATCCGCTGTTCGCGCTCTTCCCGTTGATCGCACAGGCTTCGGACATCGGCCTGCACGTCGTGCTGGCCCGCCGCAGCGGTGGTGCGGGTCTCGGCCTCGGCGAGCCGTTCCTCTCCAGGCTGCGCGATGTCGGCGCGTCCGGCCTGATGATGTCCGGCGACCGGGACGAAGGGCCACTGCTCGGCGGAATGCGTCCTCAGGTGCTCCCACCCGGCCGCGGCTGGCTCGTCGACCGGCGCGGGACCAAGAGCCTGACCCAGGTCGCCTGGTTGCCACCCAAGGAATGACCGGTGGCCGCTTCCTGTCGCGGCCCGCCCGCCACGCCGCCGGCGTGGTTGCCTTCACCAGACGTATTGGAAACGAGGAGCACGACATGGGATCCGGCGAAACCGTCGACGGCGACACCGTGGTGATGATCGAGGCCGCCCAGAGTTTCAACAACATCGTGCAGGACGTCCCGAAGCTGATGTCACGCCGTGTCGAAGGCGCGTGCGGTGGCGGCCTGGACGAATGCGCGGCGCTAGTCCAGGCCGACGCGGCGGCCACTCGTTCCCTGCAGATGTTCGTCATGGGCGTGCGATACGGCATCGCCGCCTACGGCAAGTTCGCCAGGACTTCCGGGGTCGCCTACCGCGACGCGGACGCCGCGGCGGCCGCCAATCTCGTCCTCGGGTGGCGTCTGCAGAATACCGGGTCCGGTCTGCCCGGACTGGAGACCTACCAGCAAGCGCCGGCGAAGTAGCGGCACCTCATGGCCTCGAAGAAGGTGCGCGACGATGGGTAACTACGAAAGCCTCTCCTTTTCCCAGCTGCACACCAAGATCAGGATCGAATACCAGCACATCGGCAGGCTCCGCGACGCCGCCGTGATGTGGGATGAAGGCACCCAGTGGATCGGCGACACGCTCGGCCGGTTCAAAGGGCAGGTCGAAAACCTGACCTCGCACTGGCCGGACAAGGCGGGCTACGCGTTCGCCGTCCAGGCGCAAAGCGACATGAACAACATGCGGTCCTGGATCAGGGCGGACGGCGAACAGGTCGCCTTGCCACCCCAGCAGATCTCGACGAGCCCCGGCGAAGGGTGGAAGTACACCGAAAAGGGCATCGTGGCGTCCGACATCGCGGGGCAGCTCCGGAGATTGGCGGATCAGCTCCAGTTCGTGTTCACGGCCGTGGACGGTTTCTATCGCGAATACACGGCCAGACCGGCGGAATCCGCTGAAAGCCGTAAGGACGCCGAAGAGTTCTATCGGAAGGAATCGGTCAAGCTGATCGCTCCGCTGGGCACCGCCTACACCCAGGTGGCCAATGCGCTGCCCGGCGCCTCGGGCAGGCACTGGAACGGCGCGCAGAGCGTGGTGGTCCCGGAGCTGCGATCCGACCGCCCGGCGGACGACGGCACGCCCGCCGGCGACGGGGCTTCGACCGGTGGCGGGGATCCGAGCCAGCCGGGATCGGCGAACCCCGGTGAGCCCCAGGAACCGAATCCCGGTGACACACCGGAGACCCCCGAAGAACAGAAGCCGCTCACGCTCCAGGAACAGCTGGATCTGGCCTCGTCGGGGCTCGACGTCGCCAGCAAGGCCGTCGACCTCGGGGGCAAGGTCGCCGAACAGTTGCTCGGCGCGGGCGGGGCCGGATCGGTGGACGTACCGGATCCGGCGACCGTGCCGAATCCGTTGGAAGGCTGGAAGCCCGGTGAGTCTCCGTCGCTGAGCGGCCTTTCGTCCCCGGACAATCCGCTGGGCCTGCCGACCCTCGCCGGTCTCGGCGACGGTGGCGGCGGAATCGGCGGTGGCCTGGGGGCGGGCGGAATCGGCTCGGGCAGCGGCGTTTCGCCGATGCCCGGAACTGCGTCCCCGGCGGCCGGCGTGACGGGTTTCGGGGCCGCGCTACCGGGAACCTCCGCCGCGGCGGGGTCGGCGGGCGGAACGACGGGCCTGGGCGGAAGCCCGGGGATGATGCCGATGTATCCGCAGAACGGCGCGGGCGGGAGAGCGGGCGGCGGCGGCGATATCAGGCCGGGAGCCGCCGAACACGTCAACGCGGTCCGTTCGCGCAAACCCGAGGGCGAACCGGGCGTGGCGCTGCGAGGCAGGGCGGGGGCGGCGCCGCGCCCGCCGGTCACCCGGCAGCGCCCGGCCGTCGAAAACGACGTCGTGCACGTGCTCGACGAAGACCTGTGGCAACTCGACCCGGCCACCGATCAACCGAAATACCGCACCGGATACTAGGAGGAGGGGCTCATGTCCGACGTCGTAGACGGCGACCCCAGCTCGATGTTCGCTTATTCCCAGCAACTCAAGGCACCACCGATACCGGGCTCGGTGACCGCGGGTCTCGCGACACCGGCGAATCTGTCCGGGATGGTCGAGAGCGCGCTCTTGTCGGTGCTGGATCAGGCCGTCACCGCCGAGATCAACGCCTATCTGGGCGTTGTCACCGCGGACATGGTCACTTACGGCGCGAAGGTCAAGCAAGCCGCCGCGACCTATTCCCTCGCCGACATCACCAGCGCACTCGACCTGGCCACATCCGGGGTCAAGCTCGGCCAGAAGGTGGTCGGCGTCGCCAAGCAGGTGTCCGGGGCCGCGGGCTCGCAGTCCGGCACGACGGATCCCACCGACACGGGCGCGGGCGACGGCTCGCCGCAGACCACTTAAGGAGCCTCTCTTGTTCCCGTATGGCGTACTTCCGATGGAAGTCATGGTCGGGTGCATCACACAGACACAGCTCTGTGTCCCGGTCCTCATGCAGAAATCGGCGATGTGGAAGGAGGCGCGCGTCTGGGTCGAAGAGGCCAAGGTGGAGTTGCAGACCCGCGCCAACAACCTGGCCCCGGACTGGACCGACGACGCGGGCAGGGCGTTCGAGGAGAAGACCAAGCTGTCACTGGCCGACCTGACGATGTGGGGTCAGCGGATCGACGACTCCCGGGTGTCGGAGAACCTGGCCTCGCTGGCGGCCGCCCTGCCGGAGGCGCAGGGGATCGTGCTCGGGATGGCAGGCGAGTACGAGGCCATGCTGCTCAGTCTCAACTTCCCGGGAGCGTTCGCGGTGCAGCAGAAGGCGGGCGTCTTCCTGAGCGGATTGGGTACCCGCTTCGACACGACGATGCTGTCGATGTGCGCCGCCGCCGGGATCGCGAATCCGGCCGATCTGCTGCCCGGTTTCCCCCAGGTCACCGGTTCCGCCGCGGACGCGGTGAAAACGGCCGACGCGGCGGTGAACCTGCTCACCGAGGTGCAGAGCCTGAGCGAATCCCTCGGCGGAAGCGGGGTGGGCGGGAAGCTCCCGGACTCGTCCGGCCTTCTCGGCGGCTGGAACGGGTCGGAAGCGCCGTCCGCGTCCGGTCTCGCCTCGTCCGCGGGGAACGGGCCGACGCTGGCCGGGCTGGCACCCAACGCCTTGGCGTCCGGCACCCTCCCGGGCGCCCCGCTGAGCGGCTTGTCCGGTGGCGGCCTGCCGTCGGGCGGCCTCGCGTCGCTGCCGCCCATGCCGCTGGGAACACTCGGCGCCGCCGGTGGACTCGGCGGGGTTCCGGCGGCATCGCGAGCAGGTTCGGGAAAGCGCGCCCTCGGTTCGATGGCGGAGATCCCGCCGGGGGGCACGATCGGTTCCGCGAAGGGCGCCGGAGGCGGGATGATGCCGCCGGGGATGCCGCAGCACGCCGCGGGGACGGCCGGAACGGTGCGACCGGGGGCGGCCGAACACCCGCACGAGCGTTCCGAAGACGCGCCGAGGCCCGCTTCAGGGGCCGACGGCGTGGTGGCGGCACTGCGGGGCAGAGCCGTCGACGGTGACGGGAACGGCTTCACGATCCCGGGCCACCGGCGGGCGGCCGAGTCGGACACGGGATCGCTGCAACTGCTGGAGGACGACACCTGGCGGTGAGCCCCCCGAACGAGACCATCGACACTCCTCCGCCCCGGATGTGCCATGCTCGACAGCGCACGAGGCGGCGAAACCGAGAGGTGACGAGGGTGTCCATCTGGGCAGGCGTGATCAATTTCGTCCGGGCGCGATACGAAGTGCTCGAAGAACGGGGCGACTGGCTCCGGTTCCGGGTCGACACCGAAGACGGCCGTGGCCAGCAGGTCACCTTGCACCATCTGCCGGACCACGACGGGCTGGAATGGGTCGAGCTCTCGTCCCCGGTCGGCTGGGCGGACAAGATCGACCTGCGGCGCCTGCTCGAACTGGCGGGTGGCGACTCGGTCGGCGGCGCGGCGATCGTGGACGGCGTCGCCCTGCTCAAGCACACGGTCCCGCTGGCCGACCTGAACCTGCAGAACGAGTTCGGGCATCCGCTGACGTCCCTTGTCGCCCGCGCGGACGCCTTCGAGCACGAGCTCACCCGGGCCGACGAGTTCTGATAGGACGGTAGAACGTGAAGGGCCCCCTGCTCACAGCATGAGCAGGGGGCCCTTCACGTATTTCGAGAGAGCTCAGAGGCGCTCCTGCAGCGCGTCCGCGGCGGCGAGCAGGTCCGCGGCCCATCGGGCCCCCGGCTTACGCCCTATGCGTTCGATGGGCCCGGAAACCGACACCGCGGCGACGACGGTGCCCGTCGAATCCCGCACCGGCGCCGAGACACTCGCCACACCCGGTTCCCGCTCGGCCACGCTCTGGGCCCAGCCGCGACGGCGGACTTCGAGCAGTGTGCGCTCCCCGTACACCGCTTCGGAAAGGATCGTCCGCTGCGTGTGCGGATCCGACCAGGCGGCGAGCACCTTCGCGCCGGAACCCGCCGTCATCGGCAGCCGTGAACCGATCGGCACGGTGTCGCGGAGCCCGCTGGGCGGCTCCGCGGTCGAAACGCAGACGCGCTGGACGCCGTCGCGACGGTAGAGCTGAACGCTTTCCCCGGTGATGTCGCGCAATTTCGGCAGCACCGAACTCGCCGCGTCGAGCAGCGGGTCGGTCGAACCGCCCGCCAGTTCCGCGAGCGCGGTACCCGGCCGCCAGCGCCCGTCGGGGCCCCGGCGCAACAGGCGATGCACCTCGAGACCGACCGCGAGCCGGTGCGCCGTCGCGCGCGGCAATCCCGTCCGCGTGCACAGTTCCGCCAGGCCACAAGGATCTTCGGCCACGGCCTGAAGCACGGCCACGGCCTTGTCGAGTACTCCGATACCGCTATGCTGTCCCACAAGCCGATACTATCTTCCCGAAGTTTGAGATGTCCAGATGGTGGGAAGTACCTATTTCACCGCATGTGAGGAGCCGGAAATGCCCCGGACACTGGCCGAGAAAGTGTGGGAGTCGCACCTGGTGCGGCGCGGCGAGGGGGCCGAGCCCGACCTGCTCTACATCGATCTGCACCTGCTGCACGAGGTCACCAGCCCGCAGGCCTTCGACGGACTCCGCCTGGCGGGCCGGAAACTGCGCCGCCCCGACCTCACCATCGCGACCGAGGACCACAACGTCCCGACGATCGACATCGAGCTGCCGATCGCGGATCCCGTGTCCCGGACGCAGGTCGACACCCTTCGCAACAACTGCAAGGAGTTCGGCGTCCGGCTGCATCCGATGGGCGACGCCGAGCAGGGCATCGTGCACGTCATCGGCCCGCAGCTGGGCCTGACCCAGCCCGGGATGACCGTGGTGTGCGGCGACAGTCACACCTCGACGCACGGTGCCTTCGGCGCGATGGCCTTCGGGATCGGCACCTCCGAGGTCGAACACGTGATGGCGACCCAGACCCTGCCGCTCCGTCCATTCAAGACGATGGCGATCACCGTCGACGGCACCCTGCGCCCCGGTGTCACGGCGAAGGACGTCATCCTCGCGGTGATCGCGAAGATCGGCACCGGCGGCGGACAGGGCTACGTCCTCGAGTACCGCGGCGAAGCCATCGAAAACCTGTCGATGGAAGCCCGGATGACGGTGTGCAACATGTCCATCGAAGCCGGGGCGCGCGCCGGGCTCATTGCTCCGGACGAGACGACGTTCGCGTACCTGAAGGGCCGTCCGCACGCGCCGCAGGGCGCCGACTGGGACGCCGCCGTCGAAAACTGGCGTGAACTCCGCACGGACGACGATGCCGTCTTCGACGCCGAGGTTCGCCTGAACGCCGACGAGCTCACGCCTTTCGTGACCTGGGGCACGAACCCGGGCCAGGGCCTCCCGCTGGGCGCCGAGGTGCCCGATCCCGAGCGGATCGGTGACGAGAACGAGCGCATCGCCGCTGAGAAGGCCCTGTCCTATATGGACCTGAAGCCCGGCACGCCGCTGCGCGAGATCTCGGTGGACACCGTCTTCCTCGGCTCGTGCACGAATGGCCGTATCGAGGACCTGAGGGCCGCCGCGGACGTCCTGCGGGGGCACCGGGTCGCCGAGTCCGTCCGGATGCTCGTCGTCCCGGGCTCGATGCGTGTCCGCCAGGCGGCGGAAGCCGAAGGGCTGGACCGGGTCTTCACCGAAGCGGGCGCGGAATGGCGTCAGGCGGGCTGTTCGATGTGCCTCGGCATGAACCCGGACCAGCTCAAGCCGGGCGAGCGCAGCGCGTCGACCTCGAACCGCAACTTCGAAGGCAGGCAGGGCAAGGGCGGCCGGACGCACCTGGTCTCGCCCCTCGTGGCGGCCGCGACGGCCGTGCGGGGAACCCTGTCCAGCCCCGAAGACCTGCAGCCCGCCACCGCCCGCTGACATCGCTGACATCCGCGAAGGAGTTCCCAACCATGGATGCGTTCACCCACCACACCGGCGTCGGGGTCCCGCTGCGCAGGTCCAACGTGGACACTGACCAGATCATCCCGGCGGTCTACCTCAAGCGCGTGAGCCGCACCGGCTTCGAGGACGGTCTCTTCGCCGCTTGGCGCTCCGACGAGTCGTTCATCCTCAACCAAGAGCCCTTCACGAGCGGGTCGGTCCTGGTCGCGGGCCCGGACTTCGGCACCGGTTCCTCCCGCGAGCACGCGGTCTGGGCCCTGATGGACTACGGCTTCCGTGCCGTGATCTCGGCCCGGTTCGCGGACATCTTCCGCGGTAACTCGGGCAAGCAGGGCCTCGTCGCCGCTCAGGTCGAGCAGGCCGACGTCGAACTGCTGTGGAAGCTGCTCGAAAACGAGCCTGGGACGGAGGTCACGGTGGACCTCGAGTCGAAGACGGTACGAGCCAAGGACTTCACCGCGCCCTTCCAGATCGACGACTACACCCGCTGGCGGCTCCTCGAAGGGCTCGACGACATCGCCCTGACACTCCGCCACGCGGAGGAGATCGACACTTTCGAGATCCAGCGCCCCTCCTGGAAGCCGGTGACCCTCCCGGCGGCCACCTCCTAGGCCCGGTCGAAGGGGGCGGATTCCCTTGCTGAGCAGGGAATCCGCACCCCGGCCGAGGGTCCTTCGCAGAGCCCCGAAACCACACCGAACGGCACCTCTAGAGGCCCCGGAGGGGTCCCTCGAGAGGCGGAACAGCCCCCGAGGCAAGGGAAATTTCCGCGCGTCGTTTGGAATTTGTGCTGCATTGGTAATACCGTGTGCGCTAAGTCGGCCGACGGGGCCGTGCACAACAAGTTCTTCTTGGAGGACTGGAATGGCCAACAAGGCCCAGCTGATCGAGGCGCTGTCGGAGCGCCTGGGCGACAAGAAGGTCGCGTCGGAGGCCGTCGATGGCCTTGTCGACATCATCATCCGGACGGTCAACAAGGGCGAGAAGGTGAACATCACCGGCTTCGGTGTGTTCGAGAAGCGCGCCCGCGCCGCCCGTACCGCGCGTAACCCGCGCACCGGTGAGACCGTCCGCGTCAAGAAGACCAACGTGCCCGCTTTCCGCGCCGGCACGACCTTCAAGGACGTCATCAGCGGTTCGAAGAAGCTGCCGAAGGCCACCGCTGTGAAGCGCGCGACCGCCGGCACCACCACTCGGGCCGCCGCCACCCGCGCGACGACGACCCGGACGGCCGCCAGCCGCCCGGCCGCGACGCGCACCACCACCACGCGGACTCGCGCCGCCGCCGCCACGACGCGCACCGCCGCGAAGCCGGCCGCCAAGGCGACCGCGACCAAGGCCGCCGCCAAGCCGGCAGCGGCCAAGGCGGCGCCGAAGACCGCGGCCAAGGCCACGACTCGCGCCACCACGGCCAAGAAGGCGACCGCCACCAAGGCCGCCGCGAAGCCGGCCGCCAAGGCGACTGCCGCCAAGGCTCCCGCCAAGAAGGCTCCGGCCAAGCGGACTTCGGCGGCCGCGAAGAAGAAGTAAGCTCTCTCTTCCAGAGTGAGCCAACGGCAGGGCCCCGCGCACGGCGCGGGGCCCTGCCGCATTTTCGGGGCAGGTGCGCCGAGGCCGTCTCTATTCCCCTCAACGCCCTTGAGAGAGGGCGTCCGGGGAAACGGGACCCGGAACGGATCCGCGGCGGTCTGTGGACGAATGCGCCGGGCATACGGCGGAGCTGTCCACTCTTCGTAGAACCGCGCGGTCGCCCCGGTCACCCCGATGCCGCATCATCTCGCTCCCGAGCCGCCCTCCACAGCAGCCCTCCACAGTGGAGCGACGACCGTCCGCACCGGGCTGTTGCCGCTGGACAACGCCTCGCGAGACCGGATCCCGGCGCGGCGGCGGAACTCATTTCGCGGCGGATCCACCTGCTCGCAAGTACTTCGGAATCCGGCGAGCTTTGCCTCACCGGGACACGGCCGGAGTAGAGGCGCGTCACCCACGTGGGGGAGTCGCTTTCGAAAACGCGGTGCGGATGAGCGGTGGCCAGGTGGGTCGTGAGCGGCGATTCGGGTTCTAGAGGGGTAGGGCAAAGGTGTCGCTGTGGCTGAACCCAAGGTGAGCGAGGGCGTGACTCGTGTGATCGGAGCCGGATCACGCGAGATCCGTCTCCAAGCACACGTGATCCGTCTCTGATCACGCGTGACCGCCGCCCGATCACACGCGAGCACCCATCTCGCCCGAACACGCCACTCACGCCCCAAACTCGCGTGAAAGCCCCCTTCTCTGCTGAGCCGAGGGAAGGGGGCCTTCACGCGCAAGAAAGCGTCAGGGATGCGCCGGAGCAGGAGTGGGCAAAGGCGACGCGAAGTAGTCCGCGGCCACCAGTACCGGCCCGTCCTCCTCGGTCGGCGCCCGGAAAGACAGAACCCAGAACGAGCCCTTCTTCGACGGCACCACACCGCCTCGCGCGGCGGGCAGGTCGACGCCGTCGCGGTCGGCCAGCGCGCTGACGACGTCCGGGATCACGCCGCCCTGGCTGGAGATCACCGGTGTCCCGCCGTCCCCGGCGATGGCCAGCAACCGTGCGACACCGAGCACGGGATCCGGCCAGTAGCCCTCTTCCGACAGCAGTGGCTCGTGCCGGATCTCGGTTTCGAGATCCTCGGCGAGCCCGTTGACCGTCTGGACGCACCGGAGCCGCGGCGCCGAGAGGACCCTGCCGGGCGCGTAGTGCTTCAACAACGAACGCAGTGCTTCCGCCTGACGCTGACCCGCTTCCGAAAGCGGGCGCAGGTCGTCGTCACCGTTCCACTCGTCCCGCTTACCGGCCTTGGCGTGCCGTACCAGGATCACCGTGGCGAGTTCGGGCGGCAGTGCGGAGAACTCGCGCAGCACCCGGACGTCCCCCGGCCGCGTCAGCAGTTTCTCCGCGGTCTCCGCGTCGAGCCAGCGCAGTTCGTCGACCTCGTCGTTCGGAGCGAACGAGCCGGAAGCCGCGTGGGCGGCGAAGTAGTCGACGGTCTTGGGGGAGCCAGCCACGGTGTACTCGGTCCGGAACAGATAGCGGCCGAGCACCGCCTCGAATCCGGTCTCCTCCTGGATCTCCCGGACCGCCGCTTCCGCGATGGTCTCGCCCGGATCCAGCTTTCCCTTCGGCAGCGACCAATCGTCGTAACGGGGCCGATGGACCAGCGCGACCTCGGTCCGGTCCCCGTCGCGACGCCAGAGGACGGCCCCCGCCGCCCGCACGATCCCGCTCATCCGGCGGCTCCGTGCCGCTTCGCCAGTTCGACCTGATGATCGCGGACGTCGTCGCCGGACGCGGGGAACGGGGTCCACTCACCGGTCGAGTTCAGCACCCAGCACCGGGTCGCCGGATGCAGCGCCGATTCGAAGATGTAGTCCAGTTGCGCCGTCAGCTTCGGTTCCTTGACCCGCACCAGCGCCTCGATGCGACGGTCCAGGTTGCGGTGCATCATGTCCGCGCTGCCGATCCAGTGCGTGCCGCCCGCGCGGAAGTTGAAGATCCGCGAGTGTTCCAGGAAACGGCCGAGGATCGACCGGACGTGGATGTTCTCGCTCAGCCCCTCCACACCCGGCTTCAGCGCGCAGATGCCGCGCACGACGATGTCGACCGGCACCCCGGCCTGCGAAGCGTGGTACAGCGCGTCGATGATCTGTTCGTCGACGAGCGAGTTGCACTTGAGCCGGATCCCGGCGGTCTGCCCGGCGCGCGCGAGTTCGATCTCCTCGCCGATCGCGCGCACGATGCCGCGGCGGATCCCGTGCGGCGACGTGAGGATGTTGCGGTAGGTGTCCTGGCGGGAGTACCCGGTGAGCACGTTGAACAGATCCGTCAGGTCCGCGCCGATCGTCGGGTCGGCGGTCAGGATGCCGAGGTCCTCGTAGAGACGCGCGGTCTTCGGGTTGTAGTTGCCGGTGCCGATGTGGCAGTAGCGGCGGATGGTCGAACCCTCCTGGCGCACCACCATCGACACCTTGCAGTGCGTCTTCAGCCCGACGAGGCCGTAGACCACGTGGACGCCCGCGCGTTCCAGGGTGCGGGCCCAGGTGATGTTGGCCTGCTCGTCGAACCGCGCCTTGATCTCGACCAGCGCGACGACCTGCTTGCCCGCCTCGGCGGCGTCGATCAGCGCGTCGACGATCGGGGAGTCGCCGGAGGTGCGGTACAGCGTCTGCTTGATCGCCAGCACCTTCGAGTCCGCGGCGGCCTGTTCGATGAACCGCTGGACGCTGGTGGAGAACGAGTCGTACGGGTGGTGCACGAGGACGTCGCCCTCGCGCAGCGTCGCGAACACCGACTTCGGCGTCTCGCGCTCACCGAACGCCGGATGCGTCGCGGGAACGAAAGGGCGGTCCTTGAGTTCTTTCCGGTCGACGCCGGAAAGCTGGTGCAGGCAGGTCAGGTCCAGCAGACCGGGCACCTCGACGACGTCGCGCGGGTCGACCTCCAGTTCGCGCAGCAGCAGTTCGAGCATGTGCTCGCTCATGTCCTGGGCCACTTCGAGCCGCACCGGCGGGCCGAACCGGCGCTGGGCCAGTTCGCGTTCCAGCGCCTGGAGCAGATCCTCGTCCCGGTCCTCTTCGACCTCGAAGTCCGCGTTGCGGGTGACCCGGAACGCGTGGTGCTCGGTGACCTCCATCCCGGTGAACAACTCGCCGAGGTGGGCGGCGATCAGTTCCTCCAGGGGAAGGAAGGTCGCGGTGCGGCTTTCCCTCGGCTGCTGCTCGATCCGCATCAGGCGCGGCACGTTGCTCGGCACCTTGACGCGCGCGAACCGTTCGGTGCCGCCCTCCGGGTCGCGGACGGTCACCGCGAGGTTGAGCGAGAGGCCGGAGATGTAGGGGAACGGGTGCGCGGGATCCACGGCCAGCGGTGTGAGCACCGGGAAGATCTGCTCGCTGAAGTAGTTGGACAGCCGGAGCTGGTCGGCGCCGGTCAGGTCGTTCCAGCCGACGATGTGGATGTCTTCGTCGGCCAGCTGCGGCCGCAGGTGCAGTTCGAAGGCGTTCGTGTGCCGCTCGACGAGATCCTGGTTCCGCTTGGCGATGTAGGCCAGTTGCTCGCGCGGGGTGAGCCCGTCCGCGCTGCGGACCGGGAGCCCCGTCTCGTCACGGCGCTTCAGCCCGGCGACCCGCACCATGTAGAACTCGTCCAAATTGGACGCGAAGATCGCCAGGAACTTGCCGCGTTCGATGAGCGGCTGAGATTCGTCCTCGGCCAGCGCGAGCACACGCGCGTTGAAGTCCTGCCACGAGAGCTCACGGTTGAAGTACCGGTCATCGGGCAGCGTCTCGACGGCGGTGGGCGCCGACGTCACCGCGGGAGGCGCGGCGGGCAGCGCGCGGAACTCCTGTGCGGGACGGCTCGCCGCCCCGCCGCGGGTCGCGCGGGGAGTGCGGTGATTGCCGGTGCTCTTCACCACGGGACCGGTCTTCCGCGCCCTGGCGGGTTTGGCCGCCGCGCTGGTGTCCGGTTCCGGTTTCGCGGCGGAGGTCTTCCGCTTCCTTGCCGAGTTCGGGGTGCCGCCGTCGTTTGTGCTCACGGGCTTCATTGTTCACCACTCGGCGCGATTATGTGCGCCGCGCGCGGGTCCTCGGGGTGAACTCTCGTCACATCACCACGCAGGGTGTTCCCAACAGTGTTGAAGTGCGCTTTCCGGCACCGAGGGTGCGGACGTGAGCGAGATCATCCGCGGTGTCCACGTCCGCGCGGAGTGAGTCCGCGGGAAGGGTGAGCGGGGTCGCACCGGAGGCGGTGTGCGCCCGCGCGGATCCCTCGCCGAACCGGGGTGCCAGCGCGCGGCCCGCCCCCGCGAGCAACAGCGTCGTGCCCGTTCCCTGCCGGTCCGCGACGAATGCCCGATGCCCGGCGGCTTCGGCGAGCGCGGCGGTGAGGTCCTCGGTCCGCAGCGCGGGCAGGTCGGCCTGCAGGGCCCCGACGAGACCGGACGGTGTGTCCCGGCGCAGCAGCTCTTCGCCGTACCGCAGTGCCGCGTTCAACCCGCCCCGCGACGGCTCGGTGACGATCTCGACGCCCAGCTCGGTGAGATCCGCCACGGACGCCGGGTCCGCCGCGATCACCAGCACCCGGCGGACCCCGTCCGCCGAGGTCGCCGCGGACAGGGTGTCGTAGGCCAGCGCCAGCACCAGTTCGGGGTGCCGCTCGGGAACGACCGCGCCGCGAAGCCGCGACTTGCCCTCCGCCGGTCGTTTCATCGGCACGATCAGGTCGATGCCCATACTGTCCACATCTCTCTTCTTACCCGACCCTCCCTGGACCCCGCTCGCGTGCGCGCGGCAGGATCAGTGCTCTGGGACGGCACGCGCGACTTGGAGGAGGACGAATTGGCCCGGCGTGAGAAGGGCGGCATCTGGGTTGGCATCGCCGCCGCACTGTTCTACCCGGCGACGGCCATCGGCAAGCGGGTCTACCGCAACGCCGAGCGGATCCCCCGCGAAGGCGGCGCGCTGCTGCTGCTCAACCACGTGTCCCACATGGACCCGGCGGTGGACGCGGTGTTCGTGCACCGTCAGAAGCGGGTGCCGCGGTTCCTCGGCAAGGAGAGCCTGACCAGGACACCGGTCTTCGGCAAGATCTTCGTCGGCGCGGGCCAGATCCCGGTCTCGCGCGGTTCGGCCGCCGCCGGTGACAGCCTCAAGGCCGCCCACCAGGCGTTGCGTGACGGCAAGGTCGTGGTGATCTATCCCGAGGGGACGATCAGCAAGGACCCGGACGGCTGGCCCAAGAAGCCGTTCACCGGTGCCGCGCGCCTCGCGCTCGAGACCGACGTGCCGGTGATCCCGATCGCCCGCTGGGGCACGAACCACATCTTCAACGGCTACACGAAGAAGTTCACGCCGTTCCCCCGCAAGAAGATCACGCACCTGGTCGGCGAGCCGATGGACCTGTCCGCCTACCGGAACGGTTCCACGCGCAGCGCGTCCAAGCTGCGCGAGGTCACCGAGCTGATGATGACCGAGATCACCGCGCTCCTGGCGGAAATCCGCCAGGAGGAACCGCCCGCGAAGAAGCCGGGGGACGACGCCTGATGGCCGGAACCGCCACCGAGGTCCAGCGCCTGACCGTGCTCGGCGCGGGATCGTGGGGGACGGCGTTCGCCAAGGTGCTCGGCGACGCCGGCCGGGACGTGACCATCTGGGCCCGGCGGCCCGAGGTCGCGGCCGAAATCCGGGACCGGCATCGCAATTCATCCTATTTGCCGGATATCGACCTGCCCGCGCGGATCACCGCGACGGCGGATCCGGCCGAGGCGCTCGACGGCGCGCAGGCCGTGGTCCTCGCGGTGCCGAGCCAGACGTTGCGGACCAATCTGTCGGAGTGGTCCGGCCTGCTGCCCTCCGACGCGATCCTGGTGAGCCTCGCGAAGGGCGTCGAACTGGGCACGCTCAAGCGGATGAGCGAGGTCATCGCCGAGATCGCCCGCGTCGACGACGGGCAGATCGTGGTCGTGTCCGGGCCGAACCTGGCTAAGGAGATCGCGCTCGGGCAGCCGGCGGCGGCGGTGCTCGCGTGCACCGACCACGACAACGCCAAGGCGATCCAGCAGGCGAGCTTCAACCAGTACTTCCGGCCGTACACCAACACCGACGTCGTCGGCTGCGAGCTGGGCGGGGCGTGCAAGAACGTCATCGCGCTCAGCTGCGGGATGGCGGCGGGGCTGGGGCTGGGCGCGAACACCGTGGCCACGCTGATCACCCGGGGGCTCGCCGAGATGGCGCGGCTCGGCGCGAAACTCGGCGCCGACCCGCTGACCTTCGCCGGGCTCGCGGGCGTCGGGGACCTGGTGGCGACGTGCTCGTCGCCGCTGTCCCGCAACCGGACCTTCGGCGAGCGGCTCGGCCAGGGCGAGACGCTGGAGCAGGCGCTCGCGGCCACCGGCGGCCAGGTCGCCGAGGGCGTCAAGTCGTGCACGTCGATCCGGGAGCTCTCGAAGAGCCTCGGCGTCGACATGCCGATCACCGACGCGATGCACCGCGTTTGTCACGAAGGTGTCGACCCCCGGCGGGCGGGCGCGGAGCTGCTCGGGCGGTCGCAGAAGCACGAGTGGTCCTGAACAAGACCGCAGGATCGCGACAGACCGGGTCCGATTCGTGCTGCGAGCATGGTCGGCAGGTGCAGAACTCACGGTCCACGGTGTGAGATCGGTTGACCGCCGGGATCCGCACTGGTTCGCTGAGGGCATGTTCGCACGTGGGATGACTGTGTCGCGGGGCCTCTCGGGTCTTGGTGCGGTCGCGTGCGCGTGTCTCTGTTGTCGGTGAACCCCGCCCCGGCCCAGTTCGACACCTTCCTTCCTTTGCGAGGACTCCTTCATGTTCGCCGTCCCGGACAACACGCTCGTCATTCCCGAAAACCCCGCCCTGCGTCACCCGGTGCGGGTCGCGATCGAGTACGCCGCGGACCGTGACCGCTGGCGGCACCTCCTGCGCTACGACCCCGAGGCGCGCTTTTCCGCCCTCGTCGACGCCGACGAACTGCAGGAGATCTGGTTGATGAGCTGGCTGCCCGGCCAGCACACCGACCTGCACGACCACGAATTCGCCGCGGGCGCGTTCACCGTGGTCAGCGGGCAGCTGAGCGAGACCGTCGCCCGGCACGCGTCCGACGGGCGGGCGGTGACGGAGCTGCATTCGCTGGCGGAGGGCCAGTCGCGCGTCTTCGGTCCCGGCTACATCCACGAAGTGCGCAACGACGGCCCGGATCCCGCCGTCAGCGTGCACGTCTACCGGCACCAGACCCGCACCATGCGCCCGTACCACCTGGACCCCATCTCGGGCCCTATCCGGGACTAGCCCTGGGTCAGGTCGCCGCGCAGCCGGAATTCGGCCTCGACGCGCTCCCGGGAGGCACCGGTGGCGAGCAGGGTGTGCAGCAAAAGCCGGGATTTGCGCGGGTCGAGCCAGCCCGCCATGGTCGCGCCCATCGCGATCAGGTCGGACTCCGAACCGCGGAAGCCGTAGGTACCGCGGAACGTCGGCCCGGCGCCGGTGCGGCCGGCGACCACGATCGGCAGATCGGGGAGCGCGCGCTCGATCACGTCGGCCGTCCCGGCCGAGACGTGCCCGGCGCCGTTCGCGGCGAGCACCACTCCCTTGAGCCCGGCCTTGACCAGCGTCTCCAGGAGTTCGCCGGTGTCCTCGACGCCGCTCTCGAGGATCGGCACCAGCCCGGCGAAGTCCGCGTTCTCCAGGGACAACGCCGTCGGCCGGGCGGCGACCGGATGGAAGTAGTGCACCGCGCCCTCCGCGAGCAGCCCGAGCGGGCCGGCGGGATTCGACGAGAACGCCTCGACGTGGCTCGAATGCGCCTTGCGGACCCAGCGCGCGGCGTGGACGTCGTCGTTGAACGCGACCAGCGAGCCGCGGCCCCGGCTGCGGGGATCGGCGGCGACGGTGAGCGCGGCGAGCAGGTTCGCCGGACCGTCGGCGCTGGGCAGGCTGGGGTTGCGCATGGCGCCGGTGACGACGATCGGGGCCTCGGAAGCCCAAGTCAGCTCGAAGAAATACGCGGTCTCTTCGAGGGTGTCCGTGCCCTGGACCACGACGACGCCCTCGGCGCCGTCGGCGACGGCCCGCGCGGCCCAGTCCCGGGTCCTGACGAGGGTCGCGAAGTCCATCGAAGCGCTGGAAATCCCCGCGAGGGTCTCCGCCCGGACGTCCATCGCCAGGTTCTCGCCCAGCTCGCCGAGCAGATCCGCCGCGGTGAGCCTGGGGACCGCGTGGTCTTCACCGTCGCCGGGGACCATGGAGATGGTGCCGCCCAAGGCGGCGACGGCGACCAGCGGCCGCCTGAACTGACTCGACATGTGCCCCATTCTTCACTCAATCACCGCGATTAGTCCTCTGGTTGCGGTAGTTGGCGGTCCGAACCACCGCAACCAGAGGACGAAAACGCGGAGGGTTTCAGGCGCGTTTGAACGCTTCGATGGTGAAACTGGCTGCCAGCCGTTGGGGATCCTTAGTCAGCCGCCATTCCTCTGTCGCCTCGTCGAGGGTCATGAACCCGGGCAGCGCGTTCCACGGCACGCTGTCGTGCTCCACCAGCTTCGTCAGCGTCAATCCCGCGTCGAGCAGCGAAGTGACGATCTCACCCAGCCCGTGGTTCCATTCGTGCGTCCGGTTGTGCTCGAACGACACGTCGGTGTCCACATAGGTCCCCGGCTCGTCGAACACCAGTGGCTCGGCCTGCTCGAAATACGGGTAGTGCGGGGTGATCAGCGGCTGGGTCTCGTCGAGGGTGCCCAGCATCGGATGCATGTCCCGGATGAACAGCCGCCCGCCCGGCTTCAGCAGCGAGCCGACGACCTGTCCCCAGCGGGCGATGTCGGGCAGCCAGCAGATCGCCCCGATTCCGGTGTAGACGAGGTCGAACTCCCCGGCGCCCAGCACGTCGGCGGCACTGTACACATCGGACTCGTGGTACTCGATCTCCGCGCCCGTCTCGGCCGCCAGCCGCCGCGCGATCTCCAGCGCGGGTGCGGAGAAGTCGAGCCCGGTCATCCGCGCGCCGAGGCGGGACAGGGAAAGCGTGTCGGTGCCGATGTGGCACTGCAGGTGGACGCCGCGCGCACCGGAGACGTCGCCGAGCAGCGGCCGGTCGAAGGTGACCACGCCGCTGAGATGCGCGGGGTCCTTCACGAACCGTTCGTAGCCGTAATCCGCCGACGCGGCGTGCGCCGGAGCGCGTTCGTCCCAGTTCGCGCGGTTGACGGTGACGTAGTCCGTCACGAGGTCGCGGCCTTCTCGGCGGCGCTGCGCAGCACGCAGAATTCGTTGCCCTCGGGATCGCCCAGCACGGCCCAGCCGGTGCCGTCCGGATTGCGCCGGTCGTGCAGCAGGGTCGCGCCCAGCGCCAGCACGCGTTCCACCTCTTCGTCGCGCGGGATGTCGGGCTCCAGGCAGAGATGGATCCGGTTCTTCACCGTCTTGGGCTCGGGGACCTGCCCGAAGAACAGGGTCACGCCGTTGTCCAGCACGATGATCGCCTCGGGATCGCCGGGCACGTCGTCCTCGGCCATCGGCTTGCCGACGACGCCACTCCAGAACCGGCCCAGTTCGTAGGCGTCGGCGCAGTCGAAGAAGAAATTCTGTACGACAGAGGTCATGGAGCCGCAGTCTGCCCGAGCCCGCGAACCCCGGCCAACGGTTTAAGGCCAGCGGGACAAGACGTCCTGCCGGGTAGTAGGTCCGTGAAGGCCTCCTTCCCTACTTTCAGGGTAGGGAAGGAGGCCTTCACGACCAGGCGAAACCATCACGTCACGACTCAAGCCAGCCGCAGCCCCGGCGACCGGTGCACCTGCCGTTCCGCGTCGATGACCAGCACCTGGCACCCCGGCTGCGAAGCGACCCAGGCGATTCCCTCGGTTCCCATCGCGAAAGCGGCCGTGGCCAGGGAATCCGCCGTGACGAGGTCGTCGGCGGTGACCGTGACGCTCAGCAGCCCGGTCGCCGGGCGCCCGGTCCGCCCGTCCAGGATGTGCGCCCCGCGCTCGTACTCCGCCGACGTCGCGACGGCACCATCGGACGACTCCACCACGGCGCAGATCGCGTTCGGCCGTTCGGGATGCCGGATGCCGACCCGCCAGGCGCGGCCGGGTTCGGGTTCGCCCGCGGTGACCACGTCCCCGCCGGCGTTGACGCAGAAGACGTCCAGGCCCTCGGCCAGCAGCAGTGATGCCGCCCGCTGCACCGCCCAGCCCTTGACCACCGCGTTCGGGTCGAGCCGCCGTCCGGGGAGCCGCGCGGTGAACGCCCCGCCGGACAGCCGTTCGTAGTGATCGCACAGCGAAAGCACCTCGAGCAGGTCGTCGCTCAGCTGGGAAGGGGCGAGTTCGCCGCGGTCGTAGCGGCAGACCTCGCTGTCGGCCCTGAACGGGCTGAACCGGGCGTCGACCTCCCGCAGCCAGCCGAAGACGCCGTCGATCGCGTGGTCGACGAGGGCGCCGCCCGCCCGGACGTCGACCGAGACCGGCAGCCCCATCACCTGCTCGACGCGGTTCATCTGGCGTCCAGCGCCGCCTGCAGCGATTTGACGTACGACTCGCTCGTCGAAGTCGCCCCGGAGACGGTGTCGATGTCGGCGCTCTGCGCGGTCAGCGTTTCCTGCTGGAGCACCGGGATCGCGTCGACCCCGCGCCCGCTGGTCGGCCGCCGCAGCAGCCGGACGTCGGCGATCTTGTCTTCGGCCGAGATCACCAGTTGCACCTGGACGGTGCCGTACCGGTTGCTCTCCACCGAACCGTCGACGGTGCGTTCGGAGCCTTCGGAGGCGCCACCGTCCGAAGAGGACACGGTGGACGGCGCGGGCGCCGGTGCGGCGACGGCCACGGTCTCCGAACCGAGCGGACCCGGTTCGTACAGCCAGACACCGAGGAAGCCGAAGGGCGACAGGGCGACCGTGGCGGCGACGATGGTCTTCTTCATGATCGGGGACTCCCTGGCTCAGGCGGCGAGACTGAAACGTTCGGCGTGGACCTGACCGGCGGGTACCTGCAACTCCCGCAGGCTGCGCAGCGTCGCCGAGGTCATCCCGGGCGGGCCGCACACGAACACGTCCCGGTTCCGGACGTCCGGCACCATCCGCCGCAGGCTGTGCGCGCCGAGAATCGGACCGTGCGGACCGGCCAGATCGGACGGTCCACTGAGGACCCGGACGACGGCGCCGCGTGCCCGCGCCAGCCCCATCAGCTCCGGCAGCAGCACCGCGTCGTGCTGGGTGCGGACGCGGTAGAGCACCACGACGTGCCCGGAGATCTCCTCCAGCAGCGCGCGGATCGGCGTGATCCCGACACCGCCGGCGACCAGCAGCGCGTCCGGTTTCTGTTGGTGCATCGTGGTGAACGCGCCGTACGGTCCTTCGGCGAACACCCGGGTGCCGACCTTCAGCGATCGCAAGGACGCGCTGCCGTCACCGGCCGCCTTCGCGGTCAGCCGCAGGGTGCGGCCGTCCGGCGCGGCCGACAGCGAGAACGGATTGGCCTGCCACCAGCGATCCCTGGTCATGAAGCGCCACAGGAAGAACTGGCCCGCCTTCGCGGGCATCTTGTCGAGGTGCTTGCCGGTCATGTACACCGACACGGTGTCGTGGGATTCGGGGACCACGGCGACGACCTTCAACTGGTGACGCAGGTTCCGCGCCAGTGGCAGAATCACGCGGCCGGCGACCACGGAGCCCAGCGCGACGCCCCACATCGCCCACCAATAGGCCTGCGCGCCCGGCGAGGACGCGAACGATCCGCCCAGCGCGATCTGATGGCTGAACGCCAGAACGACCGCGGCGTAGGTGTAGAGGTGGATGAAGTGCCAGGTCTCGTACGCCAGACGGCGGCGGGCGAAGCGCGCGGAAACGGCGCCGACGAGCAGGATCAGCGCGAACGCGACGACCGCGCGCAGGATCCCCTCCAGTTTGGTCACCATCGTGACGAACTCGTCCACCACGCCGTTGTCCTCGACCTGCGCGTAACCGAAGAGGATGAAGACGAAGTGCGCGAGCAGCGTCCACAGGAGGCTGAACCCGGTCCAGCGGTGCCAGACGGTGAGCCGGTCCATGCCGAGGCGGCGGTCGAGCCACGGCAGCCGGGCGACCAGCAGCAGCTGGAACGCCATCGCCAGCGCCCCGTAGAGCCCGGCCAGCCTGCCGATGCTGATGAGGACGTTGTCCGACGGCCCGGCGGCGAAGAAGAGCAGGGTCACGGCGGCCACGTTGGCCCCGATGAAGGTCAAGAGCCCGGCGCGTGCGGCGATCCTGGGACGGATCGCCGGGCGCGGTTTCACGGCGGTCTGCGTCATGGTTGTCACACGTGGTCCCTTCCGGTCCGGTTCAAGTGCTGAGCCTGCTGTGCCAACCTGTGACCTTTCTTGGCGGAAGCTGTCGGCTTCCTGTCGTGTGCCCTCCCGCCTCGCTCTCGCGCGCGTGTTCACGGAGGATGGGGTTCGTGAACACCGAAAACCCCGTCCGCCTGCTCGTGGTGGACGACGAGCCGCATATCGCCGACCTGGTGGCCACCGTCGCCCGGTACGAGGGCTGGCAGGCCGTCACCGCCGGATCGGGCGAGGCCGCGCTCGCCAAGGCCGCCGAATTCGTGCCCGACATCGTCGTGCTCGACCTCATGCTGCCGGGGATCGACGGGTTCACCGTGCTGGACAAGCTCCGTGAGGCCGGGACGGCGGTGCCCGTGGTCTTCCTCACCGCGAAGGACGCGACGGCCGACCGTGTCGCCGGGCTCACCCGGGGCGGCGACGACTACCTCGTCAAGCCGTTCTCCGTCGAGGAACTGATGGCGCGGCTGCGTGCGGTCCTGCGGCGCAGCACCAGCCAGTCCAGGGCGGCCGCGGTACTGCGGGTCGGCGACCTGACCCTGAACGAGGACACCCGCGAGGTCGCCCGCGACGGGAAACCCGCGGAGCTGACGCCGACCGAATACGAACTGCTGCGTTATCTCATGCGGCGTTCGCCTTCGGTGCTGACCAAGGCGCAGATCCTCGATCACGTCTGGGAGTACGACTTCGGCGGCCGGTCCAATGTGGTCGAACTCGTCATCTCGCATCTGCGCCGCAAACTCGACGACGGCGGCGAACCGCTGATCCACACCGTGCGCGGCGTCGGCTACGTCGTCCGGCAGGCGGCGAGATGAAAATGCTGCGCCGGTGGTACGACGCCTGGCGCCGATCGAGGCTCGGGACCCGGCTGGCACTCGGGCTCGGTGTCCTGGCGCTGATCGTGTTCGCCGTCGTCGGCACCGTGATGGTCGGCATCATGAAGGGCTACCTGAACGACCGGCTCGACGAACAGCTCGCCAAGACCCAGATCAGCCAGGTGCCCTCGTTGCGCACCACGCACGGCGGGAAACCGCAGCAGGCCTACGGCTGGTTCTCGGCGGTCTTCTCGGTACAGAACGGCGACGCGCTGCCGCAGGCGGGTGGTTCTCTCCCGCCGGACACGAAGGCTCTCGCGAAGGTCGCGGAGGACGCGACGCAGACCGAAGTGCTGCGCACGGTCTACATCGAGGACAAGGGCACCTACCGGGTCCGGGCCTGCCCGATCGAGCGCGACCAGAACATCGTGCTGGTCAGCGCCGCGCCGCAGGCGGACCTGGACCGGACGGTGAGCCAGCTGGTGATGGTCGAGGTCGTCGCGTTCCTGCTGGCGCTGGCGGTGCTGGTGATCGCGGGACGGCTGGTGCTGCGGCGCGGGCTGCGGCCGCTGAGCGACATGGCCGGGACGGCGCACGACATCGCGTCGCACGATCTGACCACGAACGCCGATCTCCCGGTGCGCGCGCGGCCGAACGGCGGCGGCGCCGAGGTCGAGGAACTGCGGACGGCGTTCAACCTGATGCTGGCGCACCTCGATTCCTCACTGGTCGCGCGCCGGGAGGCGAACGAACGGCTGCGGCGGTTCATCGCCGACGCCTCCCACGAACTGCGCACGCCGCTGACGTCGATCCGTGGCTACGCCGAGCTTTTCCGCTACGAGGCGGCGAACGAACCCGCCGAACGCGAGGCGCATCTGTCGAAGATCCGGGAAGAGACCCAGCGGATGAGCGTGCTCGTCGACGACCTCCTGCTCCTCGCGCGCCTTGACGCGCCGGAGAGCGAAGCGCCGCTACGGCTGGTCGATGTCGACCTCGCCGAACTGCTCACCGACGCGGGCGAGGCCTTCACCGCCGGGCGCCCGGAGCATCCGCTGACCCTCGGCCCGCTTCCGGAAGGTGTTGTCCTGCAAGCGGATCCGGTCCGGCTGCGGCAGGTGCTGGACAATCTTCTGGCCAACGCGGCGGTGCACACGCCACCCGGGACGGCGGTCACGCTGTCGGGCGCCGCCTCGGGCGCGGAGGTCGTCCTGCGGGTGAGCGACGCCGGGCCGGGGATCCCCCCGGAAGCGCGGGAACGCATCTTCGACCGGTTCTTCCGGGTCGACACCGCCCGCACGCGCGGCAACGGCGGGACCGGGCTCGGGCTTTCGGTGGTGCGCTCGCTGGTTTCCGCGCACGGCGGGACGATCGAGGTCGAGAGCGTGCCGGGGGCGACGACGTTCACCGTGCGGCTGCCCAGGCGGCTCTCGTAGCGCTTCGCGGAGTGCTAGGAAAGGCCCGTTACTGGCAAATTTTGCCAGTAACGGGCCTTTCCTAGCGTCGGCTACCCCCTACCCGACGCGAGTCTTCACGTGGTCCGGCACCGTCCACTCCGAAACCAGGTCCGCCGACGGTTCCGGTTCCCCGAAAACGGTCCGCACCGGCAGCACCCCCGCCCACGACAGATCGGCCGAGACCTCGTCCTCGGGGTCGTCGGGCCCTTCGCCGCGCATCTTCACCGAAGCCTCGGTGAGGTCCAGCTCCAGCACCGAAACCGACGCGAACTCCTTCGCGTTGACGTCCCGCGCGTGCTCCCACGAGCCGGGCGCGAGGTGGTCGGTCAGCACCCGGAGGCCGTGCATCTTCCGGTCGGCGTCGGTGACCGCGGCCGCCTTGCCCAGGATCACCGCGCTGCGGTAGTTCATCGAGTGGTTGTTGACCGAGCGCGCGTAGACGATGCCGTCGAGCAGCGTCACCGTGACGCAGACCTCGACGCCGTCGGAGTCGCGCATACTCTTCGCCCCGGTGGATCCGTGCAGGTAGAGCGTGTTCCCGTCGCGGCCGTAGCCGGTCGGGATGACCAGCGGGGCGCCGTCGCGCACGACGCCGAGATGGCAGATCAGGGCTTCGTCGAGCACCGCGTACAGCGCCGAGCGGTCGGTGAGCGCGCGGTTCTTCTTGCGGCCGAGTGTGGTCCGGTCGGTGGGAGAGAGCGGGGTGGACATGCGAGTAGTCTCACCCACGAGAGTGGACTGTAATAACGTCCAATTCTCCTATACTTGAGAAGGCCACTTCCGGAGAGCGCGGGGTACAGCATGTCCGACACCGCCCTGCCGGTCAGCCTCGACCGCGCTTCGCTCGTCCCGCTCGCGGTCCAGCTGGCCGACGCGTTGCGCGCCGCCGCGGGCGACGGGCATCTGCGCGGCGGCGACAGGCTGCCCTCGACCAGGGCGCTCGCGCACCGGCTCGGCGTCAGCCGCACGGTGACGTCGGCGGCGTACGAGCAGCTCCACGCGGAGGGCTGGATCGCCGGTCGCCACGGCTCCGGCACCTACGTCACCACGACACCGCCCGCGGACAGGCCGTCGAAAGGCCCCGCGCCGGGCGTGGCCGCCGCACCGCTCACGCTGGTCGACCTCACCCCGGGCGTGCCGTGGGCCGACGGCATCGAGAAGGCCGCCTGGCGCCGTGCGTGGCGGGCCGCCGCCGACCCGCGGCCGACCTATCGCGAGGACAGGGCCGGGCTGCCCGCGTACCGGGACGCGGTGTCCGAACATCTGCTGCGTCACCGCGGCCTCGCCGCCGGAACGGTGCTGGCCACCGGCGGGACGACGGCGGCGGTGATCGAACTCGCCGGCGCGGTGCTCTCGCGCGGCGACCGGGTCGCGATCGAGGAACCGGGCTACCAGCGCGCGGTGCAGGCGTTCCGGCGGGCGGGTCTCGAGGTCGTGTCCGTCCCGGTCGACGAGGAGGGCCTGCGCCCGGACGCCGTCCCGGCCGACGTGCGCGCGGTGTACTGCTCGCCCGCGCACCAGTACCCGCTCGGCAGCCGGATGAGCGCGTCCCGCCGGGTCGACCTGGTCGAACTCGCCCGCGCCGAAGGCATGCTGGTGATCGAGGACGACTACGACGGGGAGCTGCGGTTCGACGTCGCGCCGCTGCCGCTGCTGGCCGCGCTCGCCCCGGACGTCGTCGCGCATCTCGGGACCACGAGCAAGATTCTCACCCCGGCGCTGGGCGCGGGCTGGATGGTCGCGCCGACCCAGGTCGCGGCCGCGGTGCTGGAGTACCGCGAGGGAACCGGGACGCGCCCGTCGCCGGCGGGACAACGGGTGCTCGCCGAACTGGCGCGGCACGGCGATCTGGGGCGGCACCTGCGGAAGCTCCGGCGGGAACTGTCGGAGCGCCGGTCCCTGGTGTCGGCGACGCTGACGTCGGCGGGGATCCCGGTGCTCGGCGACGACGCGGGGGCGCATCTGGTCGTCCCGTGCGGATCGGCGGCCGAGGAAGCGGCGCGGATCGCGGCGGCGGAACGCGCCGGGATCCGGCTCGACGGTCTGGCCCGGCACTTCGCCGGGACGCCGACGGTGTTCGGGAACCTCATCGGGTACGCGGGCTGTTCGCGCGAAGCGCTCCACTCGGCGCTCAAACCACTTCTCGCCGTCCTGGCTTGACCTCTACCTTGCTTGAGGTCGTAACTTTTGTTCATGCAGGTGATCAGAGTGTCCCGATTCGGCGGTCCTGAAGTTCTCGAGCCGATCCAACTGCCCACCCCCGAACCCGCGGAGGGTGAACTCCGCATCGCGGTGACGGCGGCCGGAGTCGGCTGGCTCGACGCCCTCATCCGGCGGGGTGACGGTCCCGACGTGTTCGAGGTCGAGCCGCCGTACGTGCCGGGTGGCGCGGTGGCGGGCGCCGTCGAGGCGGTCGGCGCCGGAGTCGACGAGACCTGGCTGGGCAAGCCGGTCATCTCCAGCGCGAAGGGCGGGTACGGCGGGGGATACGCGGACAAGGTCATCGCACTGCCGGACAGCACCTTCCCGATCCCGGCGGGCCTCGACTCCCAGCACGCGCTGGCCCTGCTCGACGACGGCAGTACCGCGCTGGCGCTGCTGGAGAAGACCCCGGTCCTGGCCGGGGAACGGATCCTGGTGGCACCGGGCGTCGGCGGTCTCGGCAGTCTGCTGGTGCAGCTCGCCCGCGCGGCGGGGGCGACGGTCATCGCGGCGGTCCGCGGCGGGGAAAAGGCGGCGATCGCCCGGAAACTGGGTGCCGAGCCGGTCGACTACTCGGGGGCGGACTGGACCGGTGCGGTCCTCGAACTCACCGGCGGCGAGCGGCTCGACGTGGTGTTCGACGGCGTCGGCGGCGAACTGGGCGCGGCTTCGCTCGCCCTGCTCGGGAACGGCGGCCGGTTCTCCGGCTACGGCATGTCCAGTGGCGCGGAGACCGTGATCGGCGACGCCGACCGGGCCCGGCTGACCATTGTGGACATGGCGCAGCTGGCCGGGTTCTGGCCCGACGCGCCGCGCCGGGTGCGGGAGGTGCTGCGGCTGGCCGCGGACGGGAGCCTGGCACCGGTCATCGGCCGCACGTACCCGCTGGCGGAGGCGTCCGCCGCGCATTCCGACATCGAAGGACGGCGGTACACCGGCAAGACCCTGCTGGTCGTTCCCTGATCAGGAACACAGGCGGTCAAAAACGCAGGCGGTCAGAAGCGCAGTGGCACCGCGGGGAGGTTGGCGGCGATGACGTCCGAAATGGTCTGGAGCGGCCCGGTCCCCGCGGTGTCCGGCACGGTGAGTGCCGTGTAGACGGGACGGTCGACCACGAACCAGGTCGCCGTGCCCTCGCCCTGGACCTGCAGCCACTGGACCTTGTTGATGGTCCGCAGCTGCGAGGTCTGGTTGAGCTCCGGCGGCTTGCCGAGTCCGCACCGCAGGACCACCGGGTCGCCGGTGCCCCAGCCGACCGCCGCCTCCGGGGCGGGCTCGGCCAGCTTCCGCCGGACCAGCGTGTTCCCGGCCGACGTGAGTTCGTGCGGGAGGGCGCCGACGAGCTTCGCACAGTCGGGTGAACCCGACTGGAACGCCGGGATCGGGACGAGCGGGAGCGGCCCGGCTTCGGCCTGATCCGTGACGGGATCCGCGCCGCGCGTCAGCCCGAAGACGGCCACGCCCGCGACGAGCAGGACCGCCAGGCAGGCGGCCGCGATCAGCAGTGGTTTCGGGGGAGCGCCGGTGTCCGTGTCAGCCACCGGACAACTACACCACCTCTTACAGATTCACGACCGGGCAGGTCAGCGTACGGGTGATGCCCTCCACGTTCTGCACCTTGGCGACCACGAGCTGGCCGAGCTGGTCGACGGTTTCGGCAGCGGCCTTGACGATGACGTCGTAAGGGCCGGTGACATCCTCCGAACTGGTGACACCGGAGATGGTGGAGATCTCCGCGGCGACCGCGGCGGCTTTGCCGACCTCGGTCTGGATGAGGATGTATGCGTGGACCACGGCGCGCCCCTTCGTAAAAGTCGGCTCAAGGTAGGAACGTTGTAGCAACGTATCGCCAGCCCCGGGAAAAACCTAGGGCTTCCGACTATCGGTGATCGACATTTGTCCGGACAAGGGAAAGTGGAGGTGACGGGTGTCACCGAATGACGGCACGGTCGCCGGTACCGGTGAATTCCGGTTGATCGAGGCGGTGACGTCCGGCCGGAAACAGCCGGAGTCGACGCTGCTCGGACCGGGGGACGACGCGGCCGTCGTGGCCACCCCGGACGGCCGGACGGTGGTCTCCACCGACGTTCTGGTGCAGGGCGTGCACTTCCGCCTCGACTGGTCCAGCGCTGAACAGGTGGGGCGCAAGGCGGTCGCGGTGAACCTCACCGACATCGCCGCCATGGGCGCCCGCCCGACGTCCGTCCTCATGGGATTCGCCTGCCCGCCGGACACCGAGACGTCACTCGTCGTCGAGCTCACCAAGGGCATGTGGGCCGAAGCCGACCGCGCCGGCGTCGGGATCGTCGGCGGCGACATGGTGAGCGCGGGCCAGATCGTGATCAGTGTCACCGCGCTGGGCGACCTCGGTGGCCGGGAACCGGTGACGCGGTCCGGCGCCCGCCCCGGCGACGTCGTCGCGGTGTGCGGACGCCTCGGCTGGGCGGCCGCCGGGCTCGCCGTGCTCGGTCGGGGTTTCCGCTCACCGGTCAGCGTGGTCAACGCGCAGCGCTGCCCCGAACCGGACTACGAAGCGGGCGTCCGCGCGGCCGACGGCGGCGCGACGTCGATGATCGACGTGTCCGACGGGCTGCTGTCCGACCTCGGCCACATCGCCACCGCCTCCGGCGTGGGGATCGACGTGCGGACGGCGGATCTCGACGTGTCGAGCAGGCTGACCGAAGTCGGCACCGCCCTCGGCGCGGACCCGCTGAAGTGGGTGCTCACCGGCGGCGAGGACCACGCGTTCGCGGCCACTTTCCCCGCGTTCGCCGACCTGCCGGAGGGCTGGACCGAAATCGGCGTCGTGACGATGCCGGATTCGGGGGTGACGGTGGACGGGAAGCAGTACGGGCACAAGAGCGGCTGGGAGCACTGGCGCTAGCGTCCCGGTTGGGCCGATCACCTGCTTCCCCCGCGAGACGGCCGATGGCTAATCTCGCGCTCATGGACCTTCGTGTGCTGCCCTACGACCACCCCGACGCGGTGAAGCTGCTGGCCGAAGCCCAACTCGAACTGGCCGCCCGGTACGGCAGCGAAGACGAGACGCCGATGGACGGCGCTCAGTTCGCCGCACCGAAAGGGCTGTTCCTGGCCGCGTACCTCGATGACGCCCCGGTCGCGTGCGGTGCCTGGCGCGCGCACGACGGACCCGTTCCGCTGCTGCCCGGCGACGCCGAGATCAAGCGCATGTTCGTGATGGCCTCGGCACGCGGGCGGGGGCTCGCGCGGGCGATCCTCGCCGACCTCGAACGGACGGCGGCCGAAGCCGGGCGGAAGCGCATGGTGCTGGAAACCGGCGACAAACAGCCGGAGGCCATCGCGCTGTACCTGTCGGCGGGTTACCGGGAGATGCCGGGTTTCGGGTACTACAAGGACGAACCGGAAAGCGTCTGCTTCGGCAAGTCGCTGGTCTAGGAGAACGCATGCCGATCTACGCACTGGGCGACCTCGAACCCTCGATCCACCCCGACGCCTACGTCCATCCCGACGCCACGGTGATCGGCGACGTCCGGATCGCGGCGTTCGCGTCGGTGTGGCCGCAGACGGTGCTGCGCGGCGACCACGGGTACATCGAGATCGGCGAGCGGTCCAACGTCCAGGACGGCTGCGTCCTGCACTGCACCCGCGAGGAGCCGACGGTGATCGGGAAGTCCTCCGCCGTCGGGCATTCCGTGCACATCGAGGGCGCGCGGATCGGCGAGGGCTGCCTGATCGCGTCGGGATCGGTGGTGCTGAACGGAACCGTCGTCGAGGACGGCGGGATGGTCGGCGCTGGTGCGGTTCTCTCCTACGGGTCCCATGTGGACGGTGGGCACATCGCGCTCGGCGTCCCGGCGAAGACCCGGCCGAACACGTCGTTCGGGCCGGACCTGATCAAACGGGTCGTCGACGGGTACGTCGAGCGCGCGGCCCGGTTCCGGGTCGAACTCCGGCGGCTGGGCTAGGACGGCGCTGGTGACCGGTGTCTCAGTGCACCGGAAAAAGGGGCGCCGACCGGCCTGGGTAAGCTCGCTCGCCGTGACCGCACGACCGCTGCAGGACATCGTCGAAGCAGGCTGGGCGCAAGCCCTCGAACCGGTGGCGCCGCAGGTCGCCGCGATGGGGGAGTTCCTCCGCGCGGAGATCGGCGCGGGCCGGACCTATCTCCCGGCCGGGGAACATGTGCTGCGGGCCTTCCAGCAGCCGTTCCACGACGTCCGGGTGCTGATCGTCGGCCAGGACCCGTACCCGACGCCCGGGCACGCCGTCGGGCTGAGCTTCTCGGTGGCGCCGGACGTCCGGCCGATCCCGAAGAGCCTGATCAACATCTACAAGGAGTACGGCGAGGACCTCGGGCACCCGTTGCCGTCGAACGGCGATCTGACCCCGTGGGCAGACCAGGGTGTCCTGCTGCTCAACAGGGCGCTGACGGTGCAGCCCGGCAAGTCCAACTCGCATCAGGGCAAGGGCTGGGAAGACGTCACCGAGCAGGCCATCAAGGCGCTCGCCGCGCGAGACGAGCCGATGGTGGCGATCCTGTGGGGCCGCAACGCGCGGAACCTGAAGCCGATGCTGGGGAAGGTGCCGTGCATCGAGTCGGCCCACCCGAGCCCGCTTTCGGCGCACGCCGGGTTCTTCGGCTCGCGTCCGTTCAGCCGGGCGAACCAGCTGCTCGCCGACCAGGGCGCCGGCCCTGTGGACTGGAAGCTCCCCTGACCGCGCGATTGGTCCTCTAGTTGCGAAAGACCCCGCGACGCTGCCACGTGACTGCCGGGACGGCCGTGGCACCTGTGACAGCTGAGGCGTTCCCGAGGTACGTGAAGGACCCCTTCCTTGCGTCTAGCGCAAGGAAGGGGTCCTTCACGTACCTCGGCGGTCCACGTACGTCGCTGTGGCCGGTGTGACTCCTGAGGTGACGCTCAAGTCCGTGAAGGCCTCCTTGCCTACCCTCAAAGTAGGCAAGGAGGCCTTCACGGACAGTGCGGCCAGGCGTTCGGTCGAGTTGGTCGTGAGTGGCGATTCGGGTTAGAACCCGAATCGCCACTCACGACCAACCGCCACCCGGCGCACGCGGCACCACGACGTAACCAGAGGACCAAACGCGCATAAAAAATGGCGGGTGCTCCGAAGAGCACCCGCCATTCCCCAAAAATCCGGCTCAGCCGCGAACGACCTTGCCCGCCTTGATGCACGAGGTGCAGGCGTTCAGGCGCTTGCGCTGGGACAGACCGATCTTGGCGTGAACGGTCTGGATGTTCGGGTTCCACCGGCGGTTGGTACGCCGGTGGGAGTGCGAGACCGACTTGCCAAAGCCCGGTCCCTTGCCACAGACGTCGCACACGGCAGCCACGTCGAACTCCTCTGGATCTGGGACAAAGAATGATGCGCCCAGCATGCTGGGCAACTCGACCATAGTAACCAGTGGCTCAGAGCCCTCCGGCACCGGGTCGATACCCTCGCTGGAACAGCTAGGAGGTTACGGCGTGCGGGTGCTGGACGTGGCGGCGGTGTCGGCTTGGTCGGCGGCCTGTGTGCACAGTTTGTCGGTGCTGCGGCCGGCGATCGACGGCATCAACGTCTACCCGGTCGCCGACTCCGACACCGGCTCCAACCTGCTGTTCACCATGACCGCGGCCCGCGACGCACTGGCGGAGGCGGAGCCCGGGACCACCGCCGAGGCGCTGGCGGCCTTCGCCAAGGGCGCGGTCGCGGCGGCCAAGGGCAACTCCGGCGTGATCATGTCGCAGGTCGTGCGCGGGATCGCCGAGTCGGCGGCGGCCAGGGACCTCGACGGGCCGGGGCTCGCGGACGCGCTCGGGTGCGCGGACAGGGCCGCCACGGGGGCGGTGAGCCGCCCGGTCGCCGGGACCATCCTGACCGTCCTCCACACCGTCGCCGCGACCGTCCGCGACGCGACCGGCTCACTCGAAGAGGTGGCCGCGACCGCGGCGAGCGTCGCCGCCGAAGCCCTGGAAGAGACCCCCAAGCAGCTGCCCGTCCTGGCGGTGGCCGGGGTGGTCGACGCGGGCGCCCGCGGGCTGGTCGCGGTCCTCGACGCCCTTGCCGGCGTGATCTCCGGCGGCATCACCGAGCCGGAACATCCGCTCGAAGCGCACCACCATCACACGATCGACCCGCCGACGGCCTGGGAGGTCATGTACCTCCTCGACGGCGTCGACGAGAAAAGCCTCCCCGGGCTGCGCAAGACCCTCAGCGGCCTGGGCGACAGCGTCACCGTGGCCGGCGACGGCGCGGGAAGTTTCGCCGTCCACGTGCACTGCGCGGACATCGGCGCGGCGCTGGAGGCCGGGATCGAGCTGGGCCGCCCGCGCAAGGTCCGGGTCGAGCCGCTGATCACGCCCACGCCGGTCGAGGTCGGCGGCGGTATCGACCGTTCGGTGGTCGCCGTGGTCCACGGCGGGCCGCTGGCCGAACTGCTGCGGGCCGAGGGGGTCGCGGTGCTGTCCGTGCCGCCGGGAGTCGCGCCGACGGTCGAAGAGATGCTGGGCCTGATCAACGAGGCCGCCGGGCACCACGTCACCGTCCTCCCCGGCGGTCAGGGGCTGACCGCGGCGGCCGACGCGGCGGCGGGGCACGCGATGGCCGCGGACCGCGACGTCGTCGTCATCCCGTGCGTGTCACCCGTTCAGGTGCTCGCCGCGCTGGCCGTGCACGACAAGGACCGCCGCACCAACGACGACGTCGTCGCGATGGCCGAAGCGGCCGCCGCCACCAGGCGTGGCGAGCTGCGGATCGCGCAGGAGGAGTCGCTAACCTGGGTGGGCCGGGCGCAGGCCGGTGACGTCGTCGGTCTCGTCGACGGCGAGGTCGTGCTGATCGAGCCCGCGCCCGCCTCGGAGACGAGCCTGGTCGCGGCGGCGGTCGGTGTGCTGAACCGGATGCTGGCCCTCGGCGGCGAGCTGGTCACCGTGCTGACCGGCGTCGGCGTCCCGGTCCGGTTGCCCGGCGAGCTGGCCGATCAGCTCCGCCTGGAACATCCCGAGGTCGAGTTGACGAGTTACGCCGGCGGCCAGACCGACGCCGTGCTGCTGATGGGGGTGGAGTGACCGGATGACGAACCTGCGCGCGGACCTCAAGCTGGTCGTGGGCGCGGCGACGGCGAAGGCACTCGCCAAGGGCCTCAAGATCGAGACGGTCAGCGACCTGCTGCGCCATTATCCGCGCCGCTACGCCGAACGCGGCCAGCTCACCGACATCGCCGGTCTCGAACTCGGTGAGCACGCGACCGTGATGGCGAGGATCGAGCGGGTCAACAAACGCCGGATGAAGGCGCGCAACGGCACCTTGCTCGAAATGGTGATCACCGACGGCAAACGCCGCCTGCAGTGCACCTTCTTCAACCAGGCCTGGCGCGAAAAGGACCTGGTGCCCGGCAAGAACGGGCTCTTCGCGGGCAAGGTCACCGCCTTCCGCGACGTCCTGCAGCTGGCGAATCCCGAGTACGAACTGTTCGACGCCGAGCGCCAGGCCGAGGCGATGGACGACTTCCTCGCCGAGATCATCCCGGTGTACCCGGCGGCGCAGGGGATCCCGACCTGGGTGATCGCCAAGAGCGTGCGCCAGGTGCTGGACGTGCTGGAGGTCGACGAGGACCCGATGCCGCTGGAGCTGCTCGCCCAGTACGGCTTGCCCAGCCTGGAAAGCGCGCTGCGCGGCATCCACCGTCCGTCGGGCTGGGACGCGCTGAACTCCGCGCGCCGCAGACTCAAATGGGACGAAGCCATGGCGGTGCAGCTGATTTTCGCGCAGCGAAGGCATTCCCTGGTCTCCCGGCCCGCGAAAGCCTGTCCGCACACCGACGGCGGCATCCTCGACGCCTTCGACAAACGGCTCCCGTTTGCGCTGACGTCGGGCCAGGAGGAGATCGGCGAGGAGATCTCCCGGGATCTGTCCACCGAGCATCCGATGAACCGGTTGCTGCAGGGCGAGGTCGGTTCCGGCAAGACCGTGGTCGCGCTGCGCGCCATGCTGCAGGTCGTCGATTCCGGGCGGCAGGCGGCGATGCTCGCGCCGACGGAGGTCCTCGCCGCGCAGCACACCCGGTCGCTGCGCGAGATGCTCGGTGATCTCGGGCAGGCGGGCGAACTCGGCGGCGCGGAGAACGCGACGCGCGTGACCCTGCTGACCGGTTCGATGGGCGCCAAGGAACGCAAGAAGGCGCTGCTGGAGACGGTCAGCGGCGAGGCGGGGATCGTCGTCGGCACGCACGCGCTGATCCAGGACACGGTGTCCTTCGCGGACCTCGGCCTGGCCGTGGTCGACGAACAGCACCGTTTCGGGGTGGAGCAGCGGGACGCGCTGCGCTCCCGCGGCGCGGACGAGACCAGCCCGCACGTGCTCGTCATGACGGCGACGCCCATCCCGCGGACGGTCGCGATGACCGTCTACGGCGATCTGGAGATTTCCGCGCTGCGGGTCATGCCCGCGGGCCGGTCGCCGATCAAGACGTCGGTCGTGCCGGTCGCGGAGCGCCCCGCGTGGCTGGACAGGGCGTGGCAGCGGGTCCGCGAGGAATGCGGCAAGGGGCACCAGGCCTACATCGTCTGCCCGCGGATCGGCGACGAACCGGCGTCGGACAAAGGCGACAAACGGCCGGCGCTCGCGGTCCTCGAAGTGGCACCCGAGCTGGCCGAAGGTCCCTTGAAGGGGTTGAAGATCGGCGTCCTGCACGGCCGGATGCCCGCCGACGACAAGGACGCCGTGATGCAGGCGTTCGCCAGGGGCGACCTGGACGTGCTCGTCGCGACCACCGTGATCGAGGTCGGCGTGAACGTGCCGAACGCGACGGCGATGGTGATCATGGACGCCGACCGGTTCGGCATCAGCCAGCTGCACCAGTTGCGCGGCCGCGTCGGCCGGGGCAGCGTGCCGGGCCTCTGCCTGCTGGTCACCGAGACCCTGGACGGCACGACGACCCGGGAGCGGCTCGCCGCCGTCGAATCCACGACGGACGGTTTCGAGCTGTCCAGAATGGACTTGGAACTGCGCCGCGAGGGCGACATCCTCGGCGCCGCGCAGTCGGGGAAGAAGTCGACCCTGAAACTGCTGTCGCTGCTGCAGGACGAGGAAGTCATCGCCGAGGCACGTGCCCGTGCGTTGGAAATAGTCGAAAAGGACCCGGCTCTCGGGAATTACCTGGGGCTGGCACACATGATCGCCGACGTCGTCGACGAAGATCGTGTGGAGTACCTGGAAAAAAGCTGACGTGAACATCTCTGCCCGATCGGACCTTGCCGCCGGGCGGGCCGAAGGGTGTGCTTGTTCCGCACAGCCTCGTTCTGTGCGGGCGAGGGAGGCCGGGGATGACGTCAGCGGTGCGGATCCAACTCGGTGAGGACGGGGCCGACGCGGAGCGTGTCGAAAGGCTTGCCGGGTACCTGCGGGGCGAACTGCTCGACCGCGGGGTCGCCGACGTCAAGGCGTTGCCCGCCGGCCCGGCTCCGCCCGGCTCCCGCGGATTCGATGTCGCGACGGCAGGCGGGCTGCTGGTCACCCTGGGAAAGTCCGCCGAAGGCCTGCGCTCGGTCGTCGTGGCCGTGCGGGAATGGCTTTCGCGCGGTGGGCGGGTGAAGCGCACGGTGCGGCTGGAGATCGACGGCGACGTGCTGGAGTTGTCCGAAGCGAGCCTCACCGATCAGGACAAGCTCGTCGACCTTTTCGTGAGCAGGCATTCGACGCCATGACCGGCGAGCGGCGTGCCCTGATCATCGCCAACGGGGAGTACGACAACCCAGGGTTGAGCTCACTGCGTTCCCCGGCGGCCGACGCCGAGGCGCTCGCCGAAGTCCTGGCCGACCGCAACATCAGCGAGTTCGACGTCCAGGTGGTCCGCGACGAGACCGCGCACGTGATCGCGAGCCGGGTCGAGGACCTGTTCGCCGACAGTGCGGCCGACGACGTCCTGCTGGTGCATTTCTCTTGCCACGGCCTGAAAAGTGAGTCGGGCGAGCTGTTCTTCGCCGCCCGCAACACCCGGCCGGAACGGCTGGCGTCGAGTGCGGTCCCCGCCGATTTCGTCCAGCGCTGTATGCGGATGAGCCGGTCGCGGAGCATCGTCCTGCTGCTGGATTGCTGCTACGGCGGCGCTTTCAGCCAGGGGGTCGCGGTGCGCTCCTCCGGTGAGGTCAACGTGCTCGACGCGTTCCCCGGCGGTGGTTTCGGCGGCCGCGGGCGGGCGGTGATCACCGCGTCGAACTCCATCGAGTACGCCTTCGAGGGCGATCATCTCGCCGACGAGCACGCCCGGCCGTCGGTGTTCACCTCGGCTCTGGTCGACGGTCTCCGGACGGGGGACGCGGACCGCGACGAAGACGGCTGGATCGCGCTCAGCGAGCTTTACGACTACCTGTTCGACAGCGTCCGCGAGCGGAACCCGAACCAGACGCCCAGCCGCGACATCGAGATGCAGGGCGAGCTGTACCTGGCCAGGAGCAGGCGCCGCCGGATCAAACCGTCGCCGGTCCCGGCCGATCTGCGCGCGGCGAGCGAGGATTCGAACATGTTCACCCGCCTCGGAGCGGTCACGGAACTCCAACGGCGCCTGACGAGTGAGAACCTTCCCGTCGCCATCGGGGCCCACGAAGTCCTCACCACGATGGCGCAGAACGACATCCAGCACATCGCCGAGGCGGCCGAACTGGCGCGGCGGGAAGGACGGGTGCGGGCCGAGCCCGGCGGGGTGCGTTTCGGCGAGGTCGTCCGGGGATCGCGGCCGACCGCGCGGATCCGGCTGGACGGGCCGCCGATCGCGCGGGCCTGCCGTTTCGCGGCGTCGCATTCCTGGCTGCGGGTCACGGAAGTCGCCGACGGGGCCGAGATTTCGCTGGACCTGGTGGAACTCGGGGCGTTCGAGGGGCGGATCACGGTGACCGGGCCGACCGGTGAGGCGGTGGTGCGGGTCGAGGGCCAGATCGTCGAGGAGCCGAAGCCGAAGCCGATTCCGGCGCCCGAGCCGAGTCCGCCGCCGGAACCCGTCCCGGTTCTCGTGCTCCCACCGGTGCCCGAACCCGTGCGGCAGGCCGAACCCGCGGCGCCGCGGACCAAGGTCGACCCGTTCACCCGCGTGGCGGGCGGGTTCGCGATCACGGCCGCGATCTACCTGGTGGTCATCGCTTTCACGCTCAGCAGCAACGTGGAAGATTTCTTCGAGGACGGTGGCTGGACCGTGATCCCGCTCATCGCGCTCGCGCTCGGTGGGGCGGCCGCGATGTTCGCCTCGAAGACGCGCCGGATGGTCGGTCCAGGATCGCTGTGCGGGCTGGCATTGCTCATGGCGATCCCGTTCGGCTCGGCCGTCTACGTGCTCGCCGACGGATGCCTGCTCATCGCGGCCGTCTGCGCTTTGGTGGCGGTGCGGCGTGACCGGAGTTTCCGGCTCGGGCTGGGCAAACCCCGCGACCGGTTCGCCGTGGCGGCCGTCGTTCTCGCCCTCGTCGCCACGACCGGCCTGGCGATCCAGGCGGGCGAGCTGATCGACTACTCGTCGAGTCGCGCGGACGAGGGTGCGATCTATCTCATGGTCTCGGTGGTTCTCCTGCTCGCGACGGTGCTCGGCGCGCTTCTGCGGCCTGCCGGGTTCGGGATCGCCTTCCTCGGCGGCGTGGCCGGAGGCGGCACCGTCATGGTGTGCGTGCTGTCCTACGCGCTTCCGAGCAGTTCGCGCGTGACCGGTGCCGGCTGGGGGATCGCGCTGGGAGCGGTGCTGGCGCTCGCCGCCGTCACCGGTTTCGCCGCTTTCAGGAAGCAGGGAAAGGCCTGACGATGGCCACGATCCGCCTCGCGACCGTCGAGGACGCCTGGCCCATCGCCGAGGTGAACGTCCGGTCGTGGCAGTCGGCGTACCAGGGCCTGTTGCCCGAGCTCTACCTGCGCGATCTTTCGGTCGAGGGCCGAGCCGCCCGATGGCAGCGCGTCCTGGCAGACCCCGCCAACCGGGGCGACATCCTGGTGCTCGTCGAGGACGGCTCGCTCCTCGGCTTCACCGCCGTCGACAGGGTCCGCGGGGAACTGCGCGCGATCTACCTCGAACCTGAGCGCTGGGGCACGGGGCTGGGACGGCTGCTGCTCGACACCGCCGTCGCCGCGTTGCGGGATTCCGGGCACCATGAGGCGACGCTCTGGGTGCTCGACACGAACGTGCGCGCCCGGCGTTTCTACTCGGCCGCGGGATGGATGCCGGACGGGGCGGCGAAAACCGACACCATGCCCGGCGAGGACGTCCCGCTTTCCGAAGTGCGTTACCGGATCGACCTCGTCAGCGGGTGAACCAGGCGCGTTCCTCGGGCTTGTTGAGGACGACGATGACACCGATGGCGATCCCCATCCCGATCAGCTGGGTGATCGCCCCGCCGCTGAACAGGCTGATCGCGCCCAACACCACGGACAGCCCTTCCACGCCGATGACCGTCGGCCGCACCCACGCCGAACCGTGGGAGATCCGCACCGCGCACGCGATCAGCACGGCGGAGACCACGAAGCCGAGGATCGCCAGCGCCAGCAAGAGTCCCGCTTCTTCGTTGCCGTGGTCGAGCTCGTTGATCGACAGGAAGGTCAAGAGCGTGCTGACGAGGATGTTGAGGACCGCCTGCAACCAGAGGAAGCCACGGACGAACCTGAGCTGGCGCGGCATTTCCAGCGGCCGGTTCCGGACTTCTTCGATCATGACGGGCTCCCTCTCTCGGCACGAAGACGCCAGTGTGGGCCCGGAGGTCACCGGCGGTTGAGGGTAAAAGTGTCCGCAGCCCGTGACAAACGTCCTTGCCACTCACGAGCTTTGACGCCCTGCCTGGCCGTGGTGAGGGCCACGCCAGCCGTCCCGGGTGTCGCGAAAGCCACTTTCGCGACGTCTGATGTCCTGAAAGTGGCTTTCGCGACACGGCCGCGTGGCCTCACAGGCCGAAGCCGCGATCGAACGCACCTCCCGACCACCGCAGCTCGGTGGGGCTTGACGGGGAGTGGCGTTGTGAAAGCCACGTTCGCAACATCCGAAGCTCGCGAGCGAGTGAAGGCCCCCTTCATTGCGCTAGGCGCCCGGGTCTCGGCAAAGTCGGCTATCCGCACGTGTCAGGTTTCGAAGGCTTCCAGTGGGCTGGTTGTCGCCTGGCCGGGTGCGACTGTCCGACAAGTCCTGAAACACATCTGTCCGTGAGGTCCTGAAACAACACAAAGCGTTAGAACGACCTTTACCGCTCACGACCCCCTCGCAAGCCGCCCAAATCAGGCAAAGATGCGCCGGAAGTGTCCTCTGTGGACATTCGAGGAGCGTGTCTGGTCACGGTTGACGAGCCCACTCCGTCACCCCCTGCGACCAGCGGATAGCCGACTTTGCCGGAACCCTGGCGCTAGACGCAGTGAAGGGGGCCTTCACGTACTTCAGGCGACCACCGCTGCCGGGCGGGCGAGTGGCCAAAAGTTCTTACGACCCATGTGAGCTCGGGACGAAGGCGCCTTCCCGTGCGGCAAGGGCGACCGCTCGCGCCGTCACCCGCGCGTCCGCCACCGTGACGCCTTCCCGAGACAGGAACAGCCGGTAGAACATCGGCCCGCACACCGCCCGCACCAGTTCGTCGCCGTCCGTGCCGGGCGGAACCTCGCCCCGCGCGACGGCCCGCTCGGCGATCGGCGCCATCCGGACATGCCGGTCCCGATAGAAGTCGTGCAGCGCCTCGGCGGCCTGCGGCGACTGGAACGCCGCCAGTACCGACGCCGTCGGCAACTCCTTCAGCGCCGGTTCGGTGAAGTACCGCACGACCTCCGCCGCCACTGCGTGCAGATCGTCCTCGAGGGACCCGGTGTCGGGCGCCTTCCAGTCGTCCTCGGCGCCCATCTGCAGCGCGGCCGCGACGAGGCCGTCCGATGAGGACCAGCGCCGGTACACCGTCGTCTTGTGCACTCCGGACCGTTCCGCGACCGCGTCCACGGTCAGCTCGCCGAACCCGCGTTCGGCCAGCAGGTCGAGGGTGGCGTGCAGCACGGCCTGGCGGGTGCGCTCGGTCCGGCCGCCCGGCCGCTGGGTACCGGAGGTTGCCAATTGCTACTCCTGTTGCGTTAGTCTGGTCAGTATGTCAGACCCAGCGAAGATCGCCGAACTCATCGGGGACGCGAAGATCGTCGCCATCGGCGAGAACAACCACCATCTTCACGAGTTCGGGGACTTGCGCAAGCGTTTGCTCCAGCACCTCGTCGAGCACCACGGCTTCCGCGTGGTCGGTTTCGAGTCCGGCTTCGCCGAGGGGAAGCTCGTCGACGGCTGGCTGAAAGGCGCCCCCGGAGACGTCGCCGACATCGGCCGCGACGGCTTCACCTTCTCGCTCGGCGAGTCGCCCGAGGCGCACGAAATGCTGACCTGGCTCCGCGAGCGCGGTGACGTTCGCTACTTCGGCCTCGACGTGCCGAGTTCCGCGGGCTCGCCCGTACCGTCGCTCGACGCGGTCCGCGCCTACCTGTCCACTGTGGACGAAGTGGCCGTGAGCCTTGTCGACGTGGCGATCGAGGCGACCAAGGGGTACGCGTCGGTCAGCAGCGCGGAATCGCCCGCCAAGTACGCCGCCTTCGACGCCGCCGCGCGGGACAAGGCCACGGCGGCGCTCACCAGGCTCAAAGCACATCTCACCTCGTTGCGCCCGGTGTACGGGAACACCGAGGCGCAAGCCGTCGCGGAACACCATGCCGAAGGCGCGCTGCGCCTCGACACCTACCTCGCCGAGGTGGCCGCGATGATGTCCGGTGACGCGCCCGCCCTGCAGAGCGGTTCGCGGGACGCGTATCTGGCCGAGACCGTCCGCCTGATCCGGCGGCTGCACGGTGACGACACGAAGATCGTCGTGATGCTCCACAACGGACACCTTCAGCGCGTGCCTTTCGCACCGTTCCCCGGGCTCACGTCACCCTCGGCCGGAACACATCTGGCCGCCGAGTTCGGCGACGACTACTTCGCGCTGGCGCTCACCGCGGTCGGGGGCGAGACCACCGGCCTCAAGCCGGATCCGGCCGCACGGCTCGGTTTCACCGTGTACCGCCAAGAACTCGACGTGCCCGCGGACGGCAGCGTCGAAGCCGAGGGGCCCGGGCTGGTGGACCTTCGCGCCCGGCGCGGAACCGAGGGACCCCAGAGCATCCGTCACGCGCACATGTTCAACGCCGTCGACGTCGTCAGCGCCTTCGACGCGCTGGTCTGCCTCCCGGAATCGACGGTCAGCGGCCACCTCCGACCAGCCCCAACCGATCGGGTGACGACCGGAGGTTGAGGTTGCCACCCGCGGGTGACAGGCGTAGGCCCGAGGAATGATCATTCGACTGGTAAGGGTCATGGCCGCGCTCGCCCTCGTGGTGCTCGTGGCGCAGCCCGCCTCCGCGACGGAAGTCCAGCAGAACCCGCCGAACTGGGGGCTGGACCGGATCGACCAGCGAACGGGCCTCGACCAGCTCTATCACTACGAGACCGACGCCAAGGACGTCACGGTCTACGTGATCGACAGCGGGGTCGACGCCGCCCATCCGGATTTCGGCGGCCGGGTGAAGCCCGGTAAGGACTTCCTCAACGGCGGCACGGACACCTCCGACACCAACGGTCACGGGACGTACCTGGCCGGGGTCGCCGCGTCGAGGACCTTCGGCGTCGCGAAGGCCGCGCAGATCGTCCCGGTCCGGGTGATCGACGCGCAGGGCGGCGGGTCGACCGACAAGATCATCGCGGGTATCGACTGGGTGACGCAGAACGCGAAACAGCCCGCGGTCGCCGTCCTCGGCATCGGCGGCACGCCCAACGACCAGCTCGACACCGCCGTCCGCGCGCTCGCGGCGGTCGTCCCGGTCGCCCTTCCGGCGGGCGGCGAGGCCACCGACGCGGGGCAGTTCTCACCCGGCAGGGTGACCGAGGCGCTCACCGTCGGCTCGACCGACGCCAGTGACCAGGTCGGATCCACCTCCAACTACGGCGAGGTCGTCGACCTGTTCGCTCCCGGCGTCGACGTGCCGGGACCCAACGCCGGGGGAAGCGGCGGCCGGGTGCTCAGCGGCACATCGTCGGCCGCCGCCCATGTCGCCGGGGTGGCCGCGCAGTACCGGTCCCTGCATCCCGCCGTCTCCGCGGCGGACGTCGCGAAGGCACTCGTGGACCTCGCTTCGGTGGACGTCCTGACCGGTGTCCACGCGGGCACCGCGAACCGGTTGCTGCAGAGTCCGGGGGCGCAACTCAAGCAGGAATGACGTCCATCACCTGGGCGACAACTCCCGCCCTGCGGGAACGGCAGGTAACGTGCCTCACCTACCGATCCGATGATGGGAAGGACCGGCATGTTCCGCAAGGTACTGGTCGCCAACCGGGGTGAGATCGCCATCCGCGCGTTCCGCGCCGGATTCGAGCTCGGCGCGGGCACGGTGGCTGTGTTCCCGCACGAAGACCGCAATTCGCTCCACCGGCTGAAGGCCGACGAGGCCTATGAGATCGGCGAACCCGGTCATCCGGTGCGGGCCTATCTGTCGGTCGAGGAAATCGTGGCGGCCGCCAAGAAGGCGGGCGCAGACGCCGTTTACCCCGGCTACGGCTTCCTCTCCGAGAACCCGGACCTCGCGCGCGCGTGCGAGGACGAAGGCATCACCTTCGTCGGGCCGAGCGCGGACATCCTCGAGCTGACCGGGAACAAGGCCCGCGCGGTCAAGGCCGCGCGCGAGGCCGGGGTGCCGGTGCTGGGCTCCTCCGAACCGTCCTCCGACATCGACGCGCTGATCGCCGCGGCCGAGGAGATCGGCTTCCCGGTCTTCGTGAAGGCCGTCGCCGGCGGTGGCGGGCGCGGGATGCGCCGCGTCCTGGAACCCGCACAGCTGCGCGAGTCCATCGAGGCCGCCGCGCGCGAGGCCGAGTCGGCCTTCGGCGACCCGACGGTGTTCATCGAGAAGGCCGTCGTCGAGCCGCGCCACATCGAGGTCCAGATCCTCGCCGACGGCGAGGGCAACGTGATCCACCTCTACGAGCGCGACTGTTCGGTCCAGCGGCGGCACCAGAAGGTCATCGAGCTGGCCCCCGCGCCGAACCTGCCGTCCGAACTGCGGGACCGGATCTGCGCCGACGCGGTGAAGTTCGCCCGCCAGATCGGCTACCGCAACGCCGGTACCGTCGAGTTCCTGCTCGACAAGGACGGCAACCACGTCTTCATCGAGATGAACCCGCGGATCCAGGTCGAGCACACGGTGACCGAGGAGGTCACCGACGTCGACCTCGTCCAGTCGCAGCTGCGCATCGCCTCCGGCGAAACCCTCGACGACCTCGGGCTCTCACAGGACAAGGTGTACCTGCGCGGCGCGGCCCTGCAGTGCCGCATCACCACCGAGGATCCCGCCAACGGCTTCCGTCCGGACACCGGGATGATCAGCGCGTACCGCTCGCCCGGCGGTTCCGGCATCCGCCTCGACGGCGGGACCGCGTTCTCCGGCACCGAGATCAGCGCGCACTTCGACTCGCTGCTGGTGAAGCTCACCTGCCGCGGCCGCGACTTCACGACCGCCGTCGGCCGCGCGCGGCGCGCCGTCGCCGAGTTCCGGATCCGCGGCGTCGCCACGAACATCCCGTTCCTGCAGGCCGTCCTCGACGATCCTGACTTCCGCGAAGGCCGCGTCACGACGTCGTTCATCGAGGAGCGCCCGCATCTGCTCACCGCGCGCCACTCGGCCGACCGCGGGACCAGGCTGCTGACCTACCTCGCCGACAAGACGGTCAACAAGCCGCACGGCGAGCGTCCGCGCACCCTCGAACCGCAGGTCAAGCTGCCCAAGCTGGCCAAGGACCTCGAACCCGCGCCCGGCTCGAAGCAGAAGCTCGACGAGCTCGGCCCGGACGGTTTCGCGCGCTGGCTGCGGGAGTCCCCGACCATCGGCGTCACCGACACCACCTTCCGCGACGCGCACCAATCGCTGCTCGCCACCCGCGTGCGGACGAAGGACCTGCTCGCCGTCGCGCCGGTCGTCGCGCGGACCACGCCGCAGCTGCTCTCGCTGGAGTGCTGGGGCGGCGCGACCTACGACGTCGCGTTGCGGTTCCTCGCCGAGGATCCCTGGGAGCGGCTGGCGAAGCTGCGGGCGGCGGTGCCGAACATCTGCCTGCAGATGTTGCTGCGCGGCCGCAACACCGTCGGCTACACGCCGTATCCCACCGAGGTGACCAACGCCTTCGTCGAGGAGGCGACGGCGACCGGGATCGACATCTTCCGGATCTTCGACGCGCTCAACGACGTCGAGCAGATGCGCCCGGCGATCGAAGCCGTGCGCGAGACCGGATCCGCGGTCGCCGAGGTGGCGCTCTGCTACACCTCGGATCTGTCGAACCCGGCCGAGAAGCTGTACACACTGGACTACTACCTCAAGCTGGCGGAGCAGATCGTCGGCGCGGGGGCGCACGTCCTGGCCATCAAGGACATGGCGGGCCTGCTGCGGGCGCCGGCGGCGGTGCGGCTGGTGACCGCGCTGCGCAAGGAGTTCGACCTCCCGGTGCACATCCACACGCACGACACCGCGGGCGGGCAGCTGGCCACGTACCTGGCCGCGATCCAGGCGGGCGCGGACGCGGTCGACGGTGCCGTCGCGTCCATGGCGGGCACGACCTCGCAGCCGTCGCTTTCGGCGCTGGTCGCCGCCACCGACCACTCGGACCGGCCGACCGGGCTGGACCTGCAGGCCATCGGCGATCTGGAGCCGTACTGGGAGAGCGTGCGCAAGATCTACGCGCCGTTCGAGGCCGGTCTCGCTTCGCCGACCGGGCGCGTGTACCACCACGAGATCCCCGGCGGGCAGCTGTCGAACCTGCGCACGCAGGCGATCGCGCTCGGCCTCGGCGAGCGGTTCGAGGACATCGAGGCGATGTACGCGGCCGCGGACCGGATCCTCGGGCACCTGGTGAAGGTCACGCCTTCGTCCAAAGTGGTCGGTGACCTCGCGCTGCACCTCGTCGGCGCCGGTGTCTCGCCGGAGGACTTCGAGGCGGAGCCGAACAAGTTCGACATCCCCGACTCGGTGATCGGCTTCCTGCGCGGCGAGCTGGGCGACCCGCCCGGCGGCTGGCCGGAGCCGTTCCGCACCAAGGCCCTCGAAGGCCGTGCGAAGCCGAAGCCGGTGCAGGAACTGTCCGAAGAGGACCGCAAGGGGCTGGCCGAGAACCGGCGCCAGACGCTGAACCGCCTGCTGTTCCCCGGGCCCACGAAGGACTTCGAGGCGCACCGCGAGCAGTACGGCGACACTTCGGTCCTGCCGTCCAAGGACTTCTTCTACGGGCTGCGCCCGGGCGAGGAGTACTCGGTCGACCTGGAGCAGGGTGTCCGGCTGCTGATCGAGCTGGAGGCCATCGGCGAGGCCGACGAGCGCGGCCTGCGCACGGTGATGTCGACGCTCAACGGCCAGCTGCGCCCGATCCAGGTCCGCGACACCTCGATCGCGTCGGACATCCCGGCGACGGAGAAGGCCGACAAGGGCGACCCGAAGCAGATCGCCGCGCCGTTCGCGGGCGTCGTCACGCTGCAGGTGTCCGAGGGCGACGAGGTCGAAGCCGGTGCGACGGTCGCGACCATCGAGGCGATGAAGATGGAGGCGTCGATCACCGCGTCGGCCGGCGGCAAGGTGTCGCGGCGCGCGATCAACGCCGTCCAGCAGGTCGAAGGCGGAGACCTGCTGCTCGTCCTGGAGTGACTGACGTGAGCTGAAGGGGCCCTTCACCGCATGCGACGCGGTGAAGGGCCCCTTCGTCGCGTCTTATGCGGTGAAAGGCCCCTTCAGCCACTAACGTGGTCCGGTGCTGATCAACGCCGTACCCCAGTTTCAAGGCGCGCTGACCAAGCGTGCGCCGGAGTTGCCCGAAGGCTGCGTCGCGCTCGCCGAGCTGGCCGGTCACGTGCTGGGCGTGCCGGTGCACCACATCCGGCAGACGCGCGAGACCTCGCCGGTCGTCGACGGCGTCGCCAACCGCGAGGTCCTCATCGGGGAGAACCGCGCCGCGCAACTCGCCGCGCTGGAGGCACCGGGCGGGCCGGTGCTCACCATCGGCGGTGACTGCGGTGTCGAACTCGTCCCGATCGGGGTCGCGCGCTACCGCTTCGGTCCCGGCCTCGGCGTCGCCTGGTTCGACGCGCACGCGGATCTCAACACCGCGGAGACGTCGCCGTCGGGCGCGTTCCACGGCATGGTGCTGCGCTCGCTGCTCGGCGAGGGCGACCCGGACTTCGCCGCGAACCCGCCGGTCGAACCCGGCCGCGTCGTGCTCGCCGGAACCCGGGTCTTCGACGACGCCGAGCGGGCCGTGGTCGATCGCGGGCTCGTCGTCGAATCCGCCGACCTCGCCGCCGGGCTGGCCGGCGCGGACAAGGTGTACGTCCATCTCGACCTCGACGTGCTCGACCCGGGGGAGTTCGACGGCCTGAACTACCCGGAGCCGGGTGGCTTGACGATCGAGCGTCTGGTGGCGATGCTTCGCGGACTGAGCGACTTCGAGGTCGTCGGCGCGGGAATCACCGAATGCGTGGGCACCGAGGTGCGCGTGCTCGAACCCGTGCTCGAAGCACTCGGGGAATTGCTCACTCCCGCGCGGTGACGCTCCGTCACGGCAACTTCACCTTCGGCCGTTCGTACGTACCACGCGAGGCGTTTGCCGGGCACTTGTCATCAAAATTCAGGGGCGACCCGTGATTTTGTCACAACGGTGACAAGAAATCGGTTTCTTCTGCGGAAGGTGACACATTCACGAGCGAGTTTGCGATGTGTTCGTTGTCACCCCACGACGATTGTGGGGTGCCGGACGCTGGGCGGAGCAAAGGAGCTGCGATGACGTTGGAGCGCGGAATCGAACACGCTGCGCCGCATCCCGCAGCCTTGCCGCGCAAGCTCGCCGACATTTTGCGGCCGGAGCTGGGCAGTCTCGCCAACGAGATCGTCGACGAGATCCGGGCGACCATCCCCGCGTACGCGCGCCCGCTCGACGGGCCCTACGGCAAGTCGATCCGCGCGGGCGTCGAGTACGCGATCACGCTGTTCGTCGCCCAGATCGCCGATCCCACCGTCTCCAAAGAACAGTCGCACGAGGTCCACCACCGGCTCGGGCAGAACGAGATGCGGGAAGGCCGCAGCCTCGACACCCTCCAGTCGGCCTACCGGGTCGGCGCGCGCGTCTCCTGGCGGCGCATCATGCGCGTCGGCCGCCGCAGCGGGCTCTCGTCCGCGGTGATGTCGCAACTGGCCGACGCCATGCTCGCGTTCATGGACGAACTCGCGTCCGTCGCGCTGGACGGCTACCTCGAAGCGAAGGCGCGCACCGCGGGCGCCTTGGACACCTGGCGCCGGAAACTGCTGCACCTGGTGCTGGAAACCCCGCCCGCGCCGTCGAAGGCGATCGCGGAACTCGCGCAGCTGACCGGCTGGACGGTGCCCGAACGCGCGACGCCGGTGGTGCTGCTCCCGATCGACGACACCGTCAGACCGCGGCGGCACAACGCGGTGGATTCGGACGTCCTGGCCGAACTCGACTGCGCCGAGCCGCGCCTGCTGGTCCCCGGCGAGATCTCCGGCGCCCGGCTGGCCACCCTGCAGGCCGCGCTGCCGGACTACCGGCTGTCGATCGGCCCGTGCCGTCCGCTGGACTCCGTGGCCGATTCCCTGCGCTGGGCCCGCGACGCGCTGCACCTCTCCGAACGCGGGATCATCCAGGCCCGCCGCGTGATCCGCGCCGAAGAACACCTCGCCACCCTGCTCGTGAACGCCGACGCCGCGCTGACCTGCCAGCTGCGCGACCGGCTGTTCGCCCCGCTCGCCGAGATGACCGGGAAACAGCAGGAACGGCTGCTCGAAACCCTCCGCGCCTGGCTCGACAGCCAGGGCAACGTCGTCGACATCGCCGAACGCCTCCAGGTCCACCCGCAGACCGTCCGGTACCGCATGCGGCAGCTGCAGGCGACCTTCGGCGCGCATCTGCGCGACCCGGGGGCGCGGTTCGAAATGGAACTCGCGCTGCGGGCGGGGGTCGGCCAGGCCTCCCATCCGGCTACCGACCACGCGATCCCGGAGGTGCTCCCGGTGCCGCGTCGCAGTCCCCAGTGGACGCCGAGCTGAGCGGGGACGTGGTCACCCGGATGTCATAAAAGGGGCTTTCAGGACGTTTTCGTCCTGAAAGCCCCTTTCATGACGCTCGTCAGCGGCGCGCCACCGGCGGATCCACGTTGGGGCACTTGCGTTCCAGCTCCCAGGGCAGGCCGACCTGGTTGATGCCGACACACGCCTGGTTGCCCGGCCCCGACGCCATCCCGGTCAGCAGCGAGTCGAGGTTTTCCTTCACCCCGCAACCGGAGAACGCGGGCAAGGTGAAGTCCTTGTAGGCGGGGTCCTCCCACTGCGGATCGGTGCGCACGACACCGCCGGTGAACATCCCGTACTTCTCACCGCGAAGATTGATCTTGATCGGCTCGGCCGTGAGACAGTTGTCGCCGACGTCGAGGACGACCCCGTTGACGGTGACCTCGCTCAGCTTCCCGTAGACCTTGAGCGGAGTGAGGACCGTCGAGCTCCCCGACGGCTCCGGGATCGCCACCCCGTCGACGTCGATGATGTGGTTGCCGGTGGCGTGGTCCTCGGGCAGCAACTCCATGGTCGCGCTGATCGGGACGAAGCCGTAGCCGAGGAACGTCATCCGGCTCGGCGGCATGATGAGCGAGCCGGTGACCTTTCCGGGCCCTTCGGTGTTCTCCAGGTCGACTTCCCAGACCGCGTTGATCATGATCGCGGGCTTCAGGCGCGCGAACGCGCCGAGCTTGGTGATCGACGACGTGCCCTGCAGTTCGAACGGCTGCAACGCGATGGGGAACAGGCCGCTGGCATGGACGTCGTCCGCGGCCCGCGTGTCGGCCCCGGGCTTCTTCTGCTCATCGGGCTTGCCGGACTGTGGCTTGGGCTTCCCGAGGGGGAGCAGCGCGACACTGCCGAGCAGTGTGTCCTGGTCCGGGGCCTGGGTGCAGGTGATCGGCTTGAGCGGTGTTTCGGCGGCGGTGAGCGCCAGGGACGGTACCCCCGTGCTCAGCCGCAGTTCGGACGGCACGTTCAGCAGGATCTCGGGAACCTTGCCCGTCGCGACCAGCTTCAGTTCGCCGGTGGCGGGGATCTTCGTCGCCGGGATCGTCAGGGACACCGGTATCGGCGTCTTCTTGTCCCCGTTCGCGGCCGTGAGCTCGACGGCCGCTCCACCCGCGACTTCGGTGGTGGCCCCGAGCGCTCCTTCGCCGATGGTGAAGGTCAGGGAGAAGTCCTTGACCTGAACCGGTTTTCCGGTTTGGACGACCTTCGGCAACGTGGCCTTGGTGTCCACTGTGACCGGTCGCGCGCCGACGGGATCCGGGAAGACGCAGGTGTTGGCCAGGGTCCGCTGTGCGGCGGCCTCGCCCTGCAGCGGCGTCTTGGGTGGTGCCGTCGGATCGGTCGCCGCCGACGAGGCCAGCGCGCCGTTGACCCCCGCGAGCAGGATGACGCCCGCCAGAACGGGAAACCTCCCGAGTGCCCGGCGAACCTGCTGCGTCATATGGGGTTCCTCTCGTGCCTTGAGCCAGTGTGTCAGGTGATCGGGATCGACGGGCCGAACGCGCGGTTCTGCGCCGGGTTGGTGTTCTTCACGGTGCAGTTGAACGTCCAGGGGCTCCGCGTCCCGTCCTTCTGATGAAGATCGGCCTCGATGCGGAGCGTGGTTCCGAGCGAGAGGACCGCCTGACCGGGCGTGCCCGCGCCGAAGCCGGGGACGACGGTGCTCGCGTCCTGTGTGAACTGGATCGTGCGCGGCCCCGGAACATACGGCGCGAGCTGTTCGGGGATCCTCAAAGACGTGACGACCGCCGAAGGCGGGGTGACGTTCGTCCCGGTCACCGGTGCGGTCATCGTGCCGCGGAGGCCGTCTCTGTTGCTGGCGTTGAAGGTCACGGCGTTGAGCGTCGCGTTGAACACGAGGCTCCCGGTGATCCCGGCCGGGGTGACCGAGCCGCCCGCGGGCACCGAATCGGGGCCGGTGAAGGCCATCTTCACGTCGAGTGGCTGCTGACCGATCGTCGGAAAGCTGCACATGTACGTGATGGTTCCCGTGGCGAAGGACGTGGTGGCCGCCGCCGGTGCGGCGGTGAGCAGGGAGACCGCGCCGACCATGACGGCCGCGATCGCGCCTGACCGGCGGATCCGCTGTCCCATGAGGACTCCCTTCGCGTCGCGGGGGTGGAGACCGTGCGGGGCGGGCGTCCCCGCCCCGCACGGATGGTTCATCAGGTGATGGTGATCGACGGGCTGAACGCGCGGTTCTGGGCCGGGTTGGTGTTCTTCACGGTGCAGTTGAAGTTCCACGCGGTCCAGGTGCCGTCCTTCTTGTGGAAGTCCAGCGGCGCGTTGATCGTGGTGCCGAGCGAAGCGGTCGCCGAGCCGGGGGCGCCGGCGGTGAACGTCGGGACGCCGGTGCCCGTGGCCTGGACGATGTTGAACGTCCGGGGACCGGGCACGTACGGGTTGATCTGCGTCGGGACGTCCAGGTTCGTCACCGTCGCCGACGCCGGGGTGGCGTTGGTGATGGTGATCGGCATGTTGGCCTTGCCGCGGACGCCGTCGTAGTTGGCGGCATTGAGCAGCGCGTTGATGGTGGCGTTGATCGTCGCGCTGCCCGAGATGTTCGTCGGGGTGGCGGTGGCGCCCGAGGCGATCGACGTCGGGCCGTCGAACTGGGCCTTCACGTCCAGCTGCTGCTGGCCGATGCCGGGGAAGTTGCACATGTACGCGACCGTGCCGGTGGCATAGGTGGTCGCGGCGAGGGCCGTGCCGGCGGTGAGCACGGCGACCGCGCCCATCACGATGCCGGTGGTGGCGACGCCTGCTGACAACTTGCCAAGTCTGCGGGACATACCTGTCATCTCCTTTGATCCAGTTTACGTCTCGGGCGGCTTTCCCCATGCGCCTTTCGGCGGATTCTTCTGATCAAATATGCTCGACTTGAGCGGCTTTCTCGGTGGTGGGGTAAACCGAGGTTACCCGCGAGTTATGTACGTAACAAGGATTCATGTCTACATGTTTCAGGGTGGGTGAGTAGCCCGTTCTTTCTTGTCAGTGCGCGCTGAATGCGATTATGAAGTTTGTCCGGCGGTGACAAAGACGCGGCCGATCGGCGGAGCCGGGTTAACATTCCGCCCATGGCTTCCGAGAATCGACGATCCACGACACGGCGCGTGACGAGTGGCGCGATAGCCGTAATGATCGCCACGGTTTCCCTTTCCGGTACCGCCCACGCCGCGCCCACCGGCGAAGCGCGGCCGTGGGGGAGCAACGACTACGGGCAGGGGACCATCCCGCCCGCCGCGCTCGGGGCGAGCGCCGTCTCCGCGGGCGCGATCACGCACCTGGCTCTCAAGGACGGAGGTGTGATCGCCTGGGGCAACGACAGTTACGGCCAGGCCACCGTTCCGGCCGCGGCCACGTCCGGGGTTTCGGCGATCGCCGCGGGCTGGGCACACGAACTCGCGCTCAAGAACGGCGGCGTGATCGCCTGGGGCAACGGCTTCTACGGCCAGAACGTCGTCCCGGCCGCCGCGACCTCGGGGGTCAAAGCGATCTCCACCAGCGCGTACTTCAACCTGGCGCTCAAAACGAACGGCAGCGTGCTGAGCTGGGGTTCGAGAACCGCCGTTCCCGCGACGGTTTCGTCCGGCGTCTCCGCGATCTCCGCGGGCGGCGATCACGGGCTCGCGCTCAAGAACGGCGGCGTCGTCGCTTGGGGCAGCAACGGAAAAGGGCAGATAACCGTGCCTGCCGCGGCGACGTCCGGGGTGTCGGCGGTCTCGGCGGGCTTCCGGCACAGCATCGCGTTGAAGAACGGCGGTGTGATCGCGTGGGGTGACAACTTCTACGGCCAGGCGACGGTTCCGCCGGAGGCGCAGTCCGGCGTTGTCGCCATCGACGCCGGCTTCAACCACAACGTCGCGTTGAAGTCCGACGGCAGCGTCTTCGCCTGGGGCAGCAACGTGAAGTCGGAAAGCCGGGACACCAGCACCGAACCGCCGACGGACTTCTGGAAGTTCTCCGGTGTCTGCGTCCCGGTTTACGCCATTTCCGCAGGTGACAGCACTGGGGTGGCCTTGGTCGACCCGGCGGCGCCGTACTTCTGCTGAGGCTGCTGCGAGTCCGTGAAGGCCTCCTTGAGGGACCCAGGGTCCCTCAAGGAGGCCGGGGTTGGGAATCAGGACAGGTTCGACTTCATGTTCAGGTTGATCGTGTTGCCCGGACCGGAGATCAACGCGCCCAGCGCGAGGTCGTTGATGAAGCAGTCCTTGAACTCGGGGATCGTGAACACGCCCGACGACGGGATGGTCTCCGCGAACAGGTCGACGTTCTTCGACACCAGGGTCAGGTCGAGCGGCTTGACGGTCTTGCAGGCGTTCGGCACCGTCGGGAGCGGAATGACCGGCCAGAACAGGCCGACGACGATGTTGTCGATCAGCATGTTCGCCTGCGAACGGGTGGTCAGGTCGCCGTTGGCCAGCGTGCCGGTGACCGGGCCGGTCGGCTCGATCCGCACGCGGGCCTTGATCTTGAAGACACCCGAGACCAGCGAGATGTTCGCCGTCGACGGGGGTAACGCGAGGTCGCCTCGGATCCCGACGTTGTCACCGTCGATGACCAGGGCGCCGTTGAGCTGACCGGGGCCGAGGTCGAGGGAGCCGCCGGTCTTCTTGACCACGGTCTTCCCGGTGACGGTGTAGGACACCGGGATCTCCACCGGGTCGTCCGCGAGGGCGGGGGTGGCGGCGAGGCTGCCCGCCACGGCGATCGCGGAGGTGAGCGCGACGACCGTGCCGAGACGGCGACGGGCGGTTTTCGGGCGCGTTCGACCGAACATGGGTTTCTCCTCGTTTTCTCTCCTGTTTTATAACGCGGACGAAAGGGGGAATGCCCGGTTTGTCACCGGGGGACAAGGTCGGTGATGACCCAGGTGTCGCCTTCGCGTTCGGCCGTGACCGAAAGCTGCGCGGCGGCCGCTGTCGAAGAATTGTTGTCGGCCCGGGTCGCCGCTTGATCGAGGAATACCAGCAGTCGTGCTTTACCGTTGCCGAGTTCTTGGACGGCAGACGAGGAGACGCGGGTAGTGAGAACGAGTTTCTGCGCCGGAGCCTTTTCCCTGACTTGCGCGAACAACTGGTTGTACGACTCCAGCGCCTTACCTCTCAGCGCCGAAGCGGCCGCCTTTTCGGTGACGTCGGTCCGGTCGTAGGAATAGGAGAAGACCTTGTTGAGCGCCACCGTCACCGCGGAGTTCACCTCCGCCGTGGCCCCGACGTCGGTGAGCGCGGTGTTGGCCGCCGACGGCGCCGCCGTGATCGACCTCGCCTCCAGCGTGCCCCACACCCCCGCCGCCACCAGCACGGCCGCCGCGACCAGCAGGATCAGCGGCAGCTTCGGCCGCCGGGACGGCCCGTCGGAGGTCTCTTCGGTGACGGATTCGACCGTGGTCTCGGGCTCGGTCTCCGCATCGGCTCCGGCTTCGGCTTCGGTGTCGGCGGTGTTGGCCGTGGCGGTCATCGCGCACCCACCGGGAGCTGGTCGAGCGCGCTGAGCTTCCAGCCGTCGCCGGTCCTGGTCAGCCCGGCGGCGAACCGGTTGCGCTTCGTCGTCGGCGCCGTGCCTTCCCGCGCCATCGTGATCTCCACCGAAGCCAGCATCTTGGCCGTTCCCGCGTGGTCGTCCAGCTCGCTGATCGCCGCGTCGAGCACCTTGCCCGTCGAGACGGTCGCGTCCTTGGCCAGCGTTTGCTTGGTCGCGTCGTCGGTCTTGCTCAGCTGGTCGCGCAGCGGGCCGGTCGACGCGGCGAGCCAGTCGGCGATGCCCTGGTCGATCCGATGGTGGTCGAGGGTGGTCAGCCGGGCGACGAGCTCACGTCCGTTCTTCAGCGCGTCGTCGCGCGAGGTCCCGTACGACGCGGCCTCGGAACCGGTCGCGGTGAACCAGGTGTACCCGGCCCATCCCGCGAACGCGCAGGCCGCGGTGAACACGGCGATCGCGATCTTCAGTTGCGCAGCCACAACATCTCCTCGAGGCTGGTGGACGTCGGCTGGCCGTCGGCGCCGAACCCGCCGGGGACGGCGGCGGGCGGGACGCCGCCCTTCGGCGCGTTCTGCGAACCGCGGACCGAACTCGGGTTGCCCTTTTCGAGCGTGCACGCGGCACCGGTGTTGAACGGCAGCGCCGAAAGGTCCCTGCTGTCGCGGATCTGCGTGCCCCCGTAGCCCTTCGTGCACGGCATCGGGTCGAAGAAGGTCAGGACCAGGGCGATCTTGCCGGACTGTTCGTCGACAGCCGCGTCGACCGCGGAGACCGCCTTCGGGGTGTTGATCAGCAGTTGCCGCAGGCCGTCGGTACGCGCGGAGAACACCTGCGACGTGGTGAGCAGGTTCGCCAGCAGGATCGGCAGCCCCGGCTCGTTGTCCCGCAGCAGCCCGGAGAGCTGGGTCGCCGCGTCGGGCGCGGTCGCGATCAGCTTGCGCAGGTCACCGTCCGAACGGGACAGCTGTTCGGCGAACTGCCTGGCGTTGTCGCTGAACTGCCGCCATTCGAGCGACGAGTCGACCTGTGTCTTGAGCACGGTCGAGCCGTCGGTGAGCAGTTTCTCCGTCTGCGGCAGGTGGAGCGCGGCCCGCTTGGTGAAGTCGGTGGTGGAATCCAGCAGCACCTGGAGGTTCGCGCCGGAACCGCGCAGGGCGTTGTCGAGTTCGTCGACGACGATGCGCAGATCTTCGGTCGGCACGGACGCGGTCAGCGAGTCCAGGTCGGTCAGCAGATGCTGAACCGGCAGCGGGACACTCGTCGCTTCACGCGGGATGACCGAACCTTCGGCGAGGAACGGCCCGTCGCCGGTGCGCGGCTGGAGGTCGACGAACTGCTCGCCGACCGCGGACCGGTTCGCCACGACCGCCCGCGAGTTCGCCGGGATCCGCGGCGCGTCGTCGTCGATCAGCAGATCCGCTTCCATGCCCCCGGCGGTGAGCCGCAGTTCGCCGACCCGGCCGACGGCGACACCGCGGTAGGTCACCTCGCCGTTGGTGAACAGGCCCCCGCCGTCGGTCAGCGCGAGTTTCACGGTGTACCCGCTCGCCCCGAAAAGCCGGCCGAGCCCGGCGTAGCTGGCGCCGACGAACGCCGTCGTCGCCAAGGCGATGATGACGAACGCGATCACCTGGATCCGGATACGGGTGGTGAGCATCAGCTACCTCCGGAGGACGGCAGCGGCAGTGTCGGGAGTCCCGGTGGGACGCCTTCGCCCGGGGGCGGGAGTTCGACGCCCGGCGCGGGGATCATCGAGGCGTAGACGTTCAGGTAGTCGCCCTTGATCCCGTCCCGCACGGCGTCGGTGAACGGGAACGTCGGCAGGATCTCCAGCGACTGGGGCAGGCTCTGGCCGGCGTCGGCCAGCCGCTTGAGGATCGGTGCGAGCGCGGTCAGATCGGCGACGAGGTCGTCACGGCTCTTCTTGATCACGTCGACGCCGACCCCGGAAAGCCGGTCCAGCGATTGCAGCATCGAGACGAGCTGGGTGCGCTGGTCGGAAAGGCTCTTGAGCCCGGGGGTGAGGTCGGTGAGCGCGCCTTCGACCTGCTGCTTGCGGTTGGCCAGCGTCGTCGAGAGCTGGTTGAGCCCGTCGAGCGCCGAGGTGATGTCGGAGCGGTGCGAGTCCAGGTTGGACACCAGCTGTTCCACAGTGGACAGGAACGAGCGGATCTCCTCCTCGTTGCCGTCCATCACCTTCGACAGCTCGCGGTTGATGGTCTGCAGCTGGCCGATCCCGCCGCCGTTGAGCAGCAGGGACAGCGCGCCGAAGATCTCCTCGAACTCCGGGTTGCGGTTCGTGCTCGCGACGGGGATCACCCCGCCCTCGCCCAGCCTGCCCTCGGCTTTCGCCGCACTCGGGGCGAGCTCGATGAACTTCTCGCCGAGCAGGCTGGATTGCCGCAGCCGCGCGATGGCGTTGGCGGGCAGGAGGACGTCGCCGTTGACCGCCAAGACGGTTTCGGCCGTCCAGCCGTCTTCGCCGAGCTTGATCGTCTCGACCCGGCCGACCGGGACGTCGCCCACCTTCACCGCGGCCTGGGGGACCAGGTCGAGCACGTCGGCGAACTGCACGGTCACCCGGTACGGATGGTCGCCGATGTCCGCGCCGCCGGGCAGCGGCAGGTCGTAGACGCCCTTGAAATCGGAGGAGCAGGCCGTGAGTGCGAGGCAACAGGCGGCGAGTACGGCGGTCTTCCGTTTCGCGGTCATCAGCGCCCCCCGGTGTAGGTGGCGCCGGCGACCGGCAGCGGGAGCGGGGCGTACTCGAGCATGTTGCCGCGGCTTTGCAGCTTCCCGGTCTTCGGATCGATGGCCTCGAGCACGTTCGTCACCGCCAGCGGGATCGTGTCGAGGGTTTCGGCCAGCGCGGCGCGTTTGTCGACCAGCGTCCCGGTGGTCACCGCGAGCTTGTCCACATTGGATTTGATCAGCGCGCGGTTGTCGCGGATGAACTGCTGGATCTCGGCCAGCGCGCCGCCGAGGCCGTTGAGCGCGCGGGCGAGTTCGTTCTTGTTCTGCGCCAGTGTGCCGGTCACCGAGGCGAGCTGCTTGTTGATCTCGCTGACGTTCCGGTCGTTGGTCGCCAGCATCGAGGTGAAGCGCTGCAGTTCGTCGACGGTGGCGAACAGGTTCTCCGAGTTCCCGGACAGGGTCCTGGCGAGGTCGGCGAAGTTGCGCACCGACTCGTTGAACGGCTTGCCGTTGCCCTGCAGGTTCTTCGCGCCGGTGCGCAGCAGGTCCGACAGCGCGCCGTCGGCGTTGGCGCCCTTGGGGCCGAGCGCCTTGGCGAGCGTGTCGAGGCTGGAGTAGAGCTGGTCGAGTTCCACCGGCGTGCCGGTGCGCTCGACCGGGATGACCGCGCCGTCGTCCAGCCGGTTCCCGGAGCGGGTGAGCTTGGTGAACTGGACGTACCGGTCGGCCACCACGCTCGGCGCCACGACCAGGACGTTGGTGTCGACGGCGATCGGCGTCGAACCGTCGACGGTCAGCACGACCTTGACCTGTTCGCCTTCCGGGGCCACCGATTCGACCTGGCCGACCCGGACGCCGAGCACCCGCACGTCGGATCCACTGTAGACACCGACGGCGCGCGAGAAGTACACCGTGACGCGGTCGAGCCCGCTGCCGGAGAAGATCCACCAGAGGCCGCCGACGACGGCCAGCGCGAGTACGAGGGCGAGGGTGACGAACCTGCTGGTCATCGGCCACCTCCGGGAATCTTCGGCGTACAGGGGTCCCGGTTCTCCGGGATCAGCCCGCACAGGTAGCCGTCCACCCAGCGTCCGTTGCCGAGCGAGTTGTTCACCACGCGGAAGTACGGCGCGGCGAGGTCGAGGCTCTTGGCGAGATTGTCGTTCTGCCGCTGCAGGATGTCGGTCACCTCTCCGAGCTGGCTGAGCGCGCCGCCGAGCTGGTCCTTGTTGTCCCGCACCAGGCCGGAGAGCTGCGTGGCGAGCTCTTGCGAGCCGGTGAGCAGGTCGTGGATCGCCTGCCGCCGGTTGTCCAGTTCGGTGAGCAGCAGATTGCCGTCCGAGAGGAGCTTGGCGAAGTCGTCGTTCGAGTTCGCGAGCGTCGTGGTGAGACCGTGCGCGTTCGACAGCAGGCTGTTGAGTTCGGTGTCCCGTGAGGAGACCGTCTTCGACAGCGACGTCAGCCCGTCGAGCGCCTTCCGGATGTGCTCCGGCGAGTTCTTGAACGTGTCGCTGAGCGTGGTGAAGCTCTCCGCGAGCTGATCGGTGTCGATCGCTCCCGCGGTGTCGGCCAGCCCGTTGAACGCCTCGGTGACGTCGTAGGGCGTCACGGTCCGGGTGCGCGGGATGACCTGCTTCGGGTTCTGCACCGCCTCGCCGGTCGGGCGCAGCGAGAGGAACTTCCGGCCCAGCAGGGTCTTGATCTTGATCTCGGCGGCGGTCTTGTCGCCGACCCACGCGTCCTTGACCCGGAAGCTGACGACGACGTGGTCTTCGGCGAGCCGGACGTCGCTCACCGCGCCGACCTTGATCCCGGCGATGCGGACTTCGTCGTCCTCCTGCAACCCGGCCGCTTCGGAGAATTCGGCCTGGTAGGTGGTTCCGGAGCCGATGATCGGGAGGTCTTCGTAGTTGAGCGTCGCGGTCAGCAGCCCGGCCGCGACGGCGCTGCCGACGAGACCGATGACGATCGGGTTCCGCTCCTTGAAGGGTTTCACGACGTGCACCTCTCCGCCGTCGCCGGGACCCCGCGGGGAGGTTTGGTCTGAAGGACGGCCGAGCACAGGTAGAAGTTCATCCACGATCCGTAGGAGCTGATCCGCCCCAGTTCGTTCAGCTTTCCCGGAAGCACGGTGAGGGACTGTTCGATGTCCGCTTTGCCCTTCACGAGTTGTTCCGAGAGCAGGCCGACGCCGTTGATGCTGTCCTTGAGCGGTTTCCTGCCCTGTTCGAGCAGACCGGCCGTGGCGGTGGTGAGGTCCGCGAGCCCGGAGACGGCTTCCCCGATCTCGGTGCGGTCGCCGGCGAGGCCGGAGACCAGCTCGCGCAGCGTCGAGACCAAAGTGGACAGGGCGTCACCCTTGCCGTTGATGGTCTTCAGCACGGTGTCCAGGTTCGTGATCACGTCGCCGATCACCTTGTCCCGGCCGGCGAGCGTGGTGGTCAGCGAACCCGTGTGCGCCAGCAGGCTTTCCACCGTGCCGCCTTCGCCCTGCAGTACCTGGACGATCTCGCCGGAGAGCTGGTTGACGTCCTTGGGCGACAGTGCCTGGAACAGCGGTTTGAAGCCGTTGAACAGTTCCGTGAGGTCCAGCGCGGGAGTCGTGCGTTCCAGCGGGATCTCCGCTCCGGGTTCGAGGAATTCCGTGGAGCCCTTGCCGCGTTCGAGGGCGATGTAGCGCTGGCCGACCATGTTGCGGTACTTGATCACCGCGTTCACGTCGGCGGGGAGCCTGCGCTGCGAGTCGAGCGAGAACCTGATGCGGGCCACGCTGTGGTCGGCGATCTCGAGTTCCTCGATCTGGCCGACCCGCACCCCGGAGATCCGGACGTCGTCGCCGACGTTCAGCGACGTCGCGTCGAGGAATTTCGCGCTGTAGGTCTTGGTGTCGCCGAGGCCGGTGTTCGTGATGGACACCGCCAGCAGCACCGTGGCCAGTGTCGTGATGACGACGAAGATCAGCCCCTTGATCAGCGGGCTCACGAAGTTCCTCATCGCAGGGTCACCTCCGTGCCGCGGTAGAGCGGGCCGACGAGCACGCTGCCCCAGGCGGGGACCTGGGCGGCGGGGATACCGGCCGACGGCGCGACCAGCGTCGAGATCAGTTCGCGTTCCTGCGGCGAGTTCGCCAGGCCGAGGTCGCCTTCCGCGCCGGGGAGCAACGGCAGCGCGCCGGTGTCCCTGCCGGTCGCCGCGATTCCCGGGCTCATCAGGCCGTTCGTCGGATAGCAGCGCGGTTCGCCGGTGGCGTTGTAGACCGGGTCGTCCTTGCCCGGCAGGTATTTGCCGCGAGACTCGGTGACGACGACCTCCGCGTGCAGGCCGGGTTCGTCGGTGCCCTTGCCCAGGACCTTGTCCATCTGCGGCTTCAGTTTCGCCAGCGCGTCCAGCGTGCAGGCGAAACTCGGCGAGTACTTCGCGCCGACTTCGAGCGGTGCCCGGCTGTCGACGGCGAGCGCGATGATGTTGGCGCGGTTGTTGGTGAGGAACGTCGTGACATGCTGGGAAGACGCCGTCACCTGCTGGTACACGGTGGCCAGTTCGGCTCGTTTCTCCTGGACGGTGTCGAGGGTGACCGCCGAGGCGCTCAGCGAATCGAGCAGATCCGGCGCGATGTCCCCGTACAGCCTCGAAACCGTGGCGAGGTCGCGGATGTTGTCGTTCAGCGCCGGGAGGTTCGGGTTGAACTCCTTGAGGTACTCGGCCGCGGTCGCCAGCGTGTCACCGATCTGGTCGCCGCGTCCTTCCAGCGCCGTGGCGACGGTGGTCAGCGTGGTCGCGAGTTTCTGCGGTTGCACCGCCTTGAGCAGCGGCAGCAGATTGTCGAAGACCCGCTCCAGTTCGATCGCGTTGGCCGAGCGGTCCTGGGTGATCACGTCGCCGGAGGCCAGCGGGGGACCGGCCGATCCGTCCGGAATGGACAGTTGCACGTACCGCTCCCCGAACAGGGTCTTGGGGACGAGCAGCGCGGACACGGACTTCGGCAGCTGGGAGACCTTGCCGGGCTCCATGGCCAGGTCGATCTCCGCGCCCGCCGGGGTCGCGCGGACGCCGCGGATCTCGCCGACCACCACACCGCGCGCCTTGACCTGCCCGCCCTCGCGCAACTGGTTGCCGACGCGGTCCGCCTGCAGTGTCACCGGGACCGAGGTGACGAAGTCCTTCTGATAGATCTTGATCGACAGCAGCACGAGGGCGGACATCACCACGAGGAACAACACCCCGGCCGTCCTGACCCCGGCTTTGCGCAGCCCGCGCCGGCTCATCCGGCCACCTGCACCGTCGTGGTCGCGCCCCAGATCGCGAGGCTGAGGAAGAAGTCCAGCACGCTGACGGCCACGATCGCCGTCCGCACCCCCCGCCCGACGGCCACCCCGACGCCCGCCGGTCCGCCGCTGGCCCGGAAACCGTAGTAACAGTGGGCGAGCACGATCACGACGCTGAACACCAGCACCTTGCCGAACGACCAGAGCACGTCACCCGGTGGCAGGAACAGCAGGAAGTAGTGGTCGTAGGTGCCCGCGGACTGGCCGTAGAACCAGACGGTGATCTGGCGCGACGCGAGATACGAGGTCAGCAGGCCGATCGCGTACAACGGGATGACCGCGAGGAAGCCCGCGATGATCCGGGTGGTCACCAGGTACGGGACGCTGGGGATGCCCATCACCTCGAGCGCGTCGATCTCCTCGGAGATCCGCATCGCGCCCAGCTGCGCGGTGAAGCCGCAGCCGACGGTGGCCGACAACGCCAGGCCCGCGACGAGCGGCGCGATCTCGCGGGTGTTGAAGTACGCGGAGACGAACCCGGCGAACGCCGACGTGCCGACCTGGTTGAGCGCCGAGTACCCCTGGAGCCCGACGACCGTGCCGGTGAACACGGTCATCCCGATCATCACGCCGATCGTGCCGCCGATGACCGCGAGCGCGCCGCTGCCGAAGCTGACTTCGGCCAGCAGGCGGGTGATCTCGCGGAGATAGCGGTGCAGCGCGCGCGGCACCCAGGCGAGTGCCTTGAGGAAGAAGAGGATCTGGTCGCCGAGCGTGTCCAGGAACCCGAACCGGCGGTCCACGGCCTCGCGGACCCGCGTGGCGCGGGTGGGTGTCGTCGTGGTCATCAGCTGCCCTTCGCCGGGACGAGCTGCAGGTAAAGCGTCGTCAGCACCAGGTTCAACAGGAACAGGAGAAGGAACGTGATCACCACGGATTGGTTCACCGCGTCACCGACGCCTTTCGGGCCACCCTTGGGATTGAGCCCGCGATAAGACGCGACGATCGCCGCGACGAAACCGAAGATGACCGCCTTGATCTCGCTGATCCAGAGGTCCGGCAGTTGCGCGAGAGCGGAGAAACTGGCCAGATACGCACCCGGTGTCCCGTTCTGCATGATGACGTTGAAAAAATAGCCGCCGAGGACGCCGACCACACTGACCATTCCGTTCAGGAATGCGGAGACGCCCATCGCGGCGAGCACCCTCGGCACGATCAGGCGCTGGATCGGGGAGACCCCGAGCACCTCCATCGCGTCGATCTCCTCGCGGATCGTGCGGGACCCGAGGTCCGCGCACATCGCCGAACCGCCGGCGCCCGCGATCAGCAGCGCGGTCACGATCGGGCTGGCCTGCTGGATGATCGCCAGCACACTGGCCGCGCCGGTGAAGGACTGCGCGCCGATCTGCGCGGTCAGCGAGCCGATGTGCAGCGCGATCACCGCGCCGAACGGGATCGCGACCAGCGCCGTCGGCAGGATCGACACACTCGCGATGAACCAGAACTGCTGGATCAGCTCGCGGGCCTGGAACGGCCGCCGGAAGGTCAGGCGGACGACGTCGAGGCCGAGTGAGTAGAGCCTGCCGGTCTCCCGGAGCGCACCCGCGCCGGGAAATGAGGGTGCGTTAGTCCGGACGCCCACGCCGACCCTCCAGTTTTCCGGGCACGGCGAATACACCCCAGCTTGCGCTATTCCTTTGCTCCGAATGGAGGAACGGAATCGTTGAATAGGGTCAACGGGGTGTTACCGTGCTGTTTGCTACTGGTCGGTACGCTAATCACGCGCCTGCTTGGTGACAAGAACTTCGGTGTGATCAAGACATCACGTCCTGGTAACCGGTGAATTCTTGTTCCTTTGTGACAAAGGCGGGGGTGGGTCTTGTCCGTTCGTTCGTGTTCGGTGGCGGGGAGGCCCGGCGAGGGTGAGTGACGGCGGGTGGGTCACCCGCTTGGAGTCTCGAGCGGTCCTCGAGTCTCGAGCCCGGCTCTCGTCCGCGCCCTCCTCAAGTGACATGAAGGCCCGTTGCTTGCAAATTTTGCAAGTAACGGGCCTTTCATGGCGCTCTCGGGGGCCCGGTCAGCGAGCCAGGTCCGACACCAGTTCGTAGGACCGCACCCGGTCCGCCTGGTCGTGCACCATGGTCGTGATCATCAGCTCGTTCGCGCCCGTGTCGGTCAGCAGCGTCTCGAGTCCCTTGTGGACCGTCTCGGGCGAACCGATGATGCTGCTCGCGGCCCGGTCCTCGATGAACACGCGCTCGATGTCGGTGTACGGGTAGGCCGCGGCGTCCTCCGGTGTCGGCAGCGGGATGGGACGGCCCTTGCGCAGGCTGAGGAAGGTCAGGCCGCTGGGCGCGGCCAGGTACCGGGCCCGCTCGTCGGTCTCGGCGGCCACGACGGAGACGCCGAGCATGACGTACGGCTCGTCCAGGACGTCCGACGGTTTGAACGAGTCGCGGTAGAGCGCGACGGCGGGCAGCGTGTTCTCGGCGCTGAAGTGATGGGCGAAGGAGAACGGCAGGCCGAGCTCGCCCGCCATGCGTGCGGAGAAGCCGCTCGAACCGAGCAGCCAGACCGGCGGCTTGTTGCCCTCGGCGGTCACGGCGTTGACGGCGCGCTGGTCGGAGTGCTCGAAGTAGGCCAGCAGTTCCGCGAACTGCTGCGGGAAGTTCTCCGCGGTGAGCCCGCCGGGGCCGCGCAGCGCCAGCGCGGTCCGCTGGTCGGTACCCGGGGCGCGGCCGATGCCGAGGTCGATCCGGCCGGGGTGGAACGCCTCCAGGGTGCCGAACTGCTCGGCGACCACCAGTGGCGCGTGGTTCGGCAGCATGACCCCGCCGGAGCCGACCCTGATGCGTTCGGTGGCGGCCGCGACCTGGCCGATCATCACGGCGGTCGCGGAGCTCGCGATACCGGGCATGTTGTGGTGCTCGGCGAGCCAGTACCGGTGATAGCCGAGTGCTTCGGTCCGGCGGGCGAGGTCGAGGGTGTTGCGCAGCGAGTCGCCAACGCCGCCCCCGGCCACGACGGGCGAGAGATCGAGCACGGACAGCGGGATGTCAGGCAAAGAGGTCACGCTTCGGTACAACGCGCCCGGGCCCCGATCCCTTCCCGTGACATCGGGCACCTGTCACTCGATCGAAATTAACCGACGCGATGTGTCCGATACTCGGCGGGCTTCATCGGTTTTCACGGTACGGTTGCCCCCGAATGCGACCGTGGGAAAACCACTGAAAAGAAAGGATTGAGGTGCCGCGTCCGGAGCGACCTTTGGGCCCTGGGGACGATCCGTTGCTGGAGTTCGCCGCCGATCTCCGGCGCCTGCGGGAGAAAGCCGGGAACCCGACGTACCGAGAGCTGGGCAGGCGTGCCCACTACTCCGCGGGCACCCTCTCCGAAGCCGCCGGCGGGAAGAAGATGCCCAGCTTGGCGGTGGCCTTGGCCTACGTCCGGGCCTGTGACGGTCCCGAGGCGGAGTGGGAAGCCCGATGGCACGACGTGACCGAGCGCACGCGTACCGGAGTCAGCGATTCACGGCTTGTGCCGCTGAATGGGGAATCCGCCCCTTATATCGGCCTGACCGCATTCGGGCCGGATGACGCGGGCCGATTCTTCGGACGCGAACGACTTGTCGAAAAACTGGTGACAAGGCTTTCGGGGCAGCGATTCCTGGCCGTTCTGGGAGCATCGGGTTCCGGTAAGTCCTCCTTGCTCCGGGCGGGTCTTCTGCCCGCCGTCGGCGAGACCTCCGTCACGGTGCTGATGACCCCCGGTTCGCGGCCGCTTCAGGAGTGCGCGGTCCAGTTCGGGGCGGCGCTCGGGCTCGCTCCCGGCGGGCTGCTCGCCGAGTTCACCGAGCATCCGCGCAACCTCGGCCTCGCCGCCCGTCAGCTGGTCGCCGACCGCGAGGGTGACGTCGTCCTGGTCGTCGACCAGTTCGAAGAGGTCTTCACGCTCTGCCAGGACGCCGACGAGCGAGCCGCCTTCCTGTCCGCGCTGGTCACCGCGACGACCGAGCCGGAGAGCCGGACCAGGGTCGTCCTCGGCATCCGCACCGACTTCTACACCCACTGCGCGCGGCATCCCGGGCTGGTCGAGGCCATGCAGGACGCGCAGATCCTCGTCGGCCCGATGAGCACCGAGGAGCTCCGGCAGGCCATCTCGCGTCCCGCGATCGACGCCGGGTACCGCGTCGAGAACGCGCTGGTCTCGCGGCTGGTCGCCGACGCGACCGGGCAGCCCGGCGTGCTGCCGCTGCTCTCGCACGCGCTGCTGGAGACCTGGCGCCGCCGTCACGGCAACACGCTCACCCTCACCGGTTACGAGTCCACAGGTGGGATCGAACGGTCGGTCGCGCAGACGTCCGAGCACACGTTCACCGCGCTGAGCGAACACCAGCAGCGGCTGGCGAACCAGATCTTCCTGCGGATGACCGCGCTCGGCGAGGGCACCGAGGACACCAAACGCCGCATCACCCGCGACGAGCTGGACGCCGACGATCCCGACGTCGCCGTCGTGCTGGACAGGCTGGCGTCGTCGCGGCTGGTCACCCTCGACGACAACGGCATCGAGATCGCGCACGAAGCGCTGATCCGCGGCTGGCCGCGCCTGCGCGAATGGCTCGCCCAGGACCGTGAGGGCCTGCGCGTGCACCGCCAGCTCACCGAAGCGACCGACGCGTGGGAATCGGTCGGCCGCGACGACGGCTGGCTCCACCGCGGCGCGCGGCTGGCCATCGCCACGGAGTGGGCGAGTGAGCACGACAGCGCGCTCTCCCAGCGTGAGCGCCGGTTCCTCGACGCGAGTGTGGCCATCGAGAACCACGAGCAGGCCGTCGCGCGCCGTCGCACCCGGCGGCTGCGCCAGCTGGTCGCGCTCCTGGCCGTGCTGCTGGTGCTGGCGACGGCCGCGATGGTGTACGCCGTCCGCGCCGAGCAGACCGCGACCAGCCAGCGCAACAGCGCGCTCGCGCAGAAGGTCGCCGGGCAGGCCATCGAGATGCGGGCGACGAACCCGGCATTGGCCGCGCAGCTCGCGCTCGCGGCGTACCGCGTCGATCCGAGCGTGGATACCCGCGGCAGCGTGCTCGGGATGTTCGAGTCGCCGTACTCGACCCGGGTCTCCGGACACGGCCATCGGGTCAATTCGGCCGCCCTGCGCGGTGACGGCCAGGTGATGGTGACCGGGAGCTGGGACCAGACGGCCAAGCTGTGGGACGTCAAGAACCCTCATCACCCGGTCGAACTGGCCACGCTGTCCGGGCACACCGCCAACGTCAACTCGGTGTCGTTCAGCGCCGACGGCGGCGCGGTCGCGACGGCGGGCTGGGACAAGACCGCGCGGCTGTGGAATGTCGCCGATCCGGCGAAACCCGGGCAGGGCGTGGTGGTCGGGGAGCATCCGAGCCGGGTCAACGCGGTGGCGTTCAGCCCGAAGGCGGCGGTGCTCGCCACCTCGGACGGCGACGGCACGGTGCGCCTGTTCGACGTCCGCGACCTCGCGAAACCGGTGCTCGTGGCGACCCTCCCCGGGCACACCGGCAACGTCAACGGGCTCGCCTACGCCCCGGACGGGCGGACACTCGTCTCGACGGGCGCGGACAAGACAGCGCGGCTGTGGGACGTCGCCGACCCGCTCGAGGCGAAGCCGCTCGGCGTGGTGACCGGGCACACCGCCGGCGTCCACTCCGCGGCGTTCAGCCCGGACGGCCGCACCCTCGCCACCGCGAGCATCGACCTGAGCGCGCGCCTGTGGAACATCGCCGACCCGATGGCGCCGGTTCCGCTGGGGACGATGACCGCGCACAAGACCATCGTGCGGTCCGTGGCGTTCAGCCCCGACGGGACGACGCTGGCGACGACCGGTTTCGACCGCAACGCGCGGCTGTGGGACATCACCGATCCTGCGAAGCCGCGCGAGAAACCGCCGCTCACCGGGCACACCGCGGCGGTGGTCTGGGCGGTGTTCTCCCAGGACGGCCGCACGCTGGTGACCGCGAGCGACGACCAGACGGTGCGGCTGTGGGATCTGCCGGGGCCCGCGATCAGCGGTCCGGCGAGATCGGCCTGCCGGGCGGTGTACAGCGCCGACGGGAAACTGCTGGCCACCGGCAGCCAGGACGGCGTGGTCCGCCTGGTCGACGTCGCCGACACCCGGAACCCGCGCGAGGTGGGCAAGGTCGCGGGCTTCGGCCAGGGCGTCTGCGGTCTCGCGTTCAGCCCGGACGGCCGGACCCTCGCCGCCGGTTCGTGGGACCACACGATGCGGCTGATCGACGTCACCGATCCGCGCGAGCCTGTCGACACCGGGGTCTTCTACCGGCCGGAGGAGGAGATCGACCCGGTCGCGTTCAGCGCGGACGGCCGGACGCTCGCGACGGCGGGCAGCGGGCACACGGTGAAGCTGTGGGACGTGGCCGACATCCGGCGGCCGGTCGAACTCGCGACCCTCACCGGGCACGAGGACGACGTCCATTCGATCGCGTTCAGCCCGGACGGCCGCACCCTGCTCAGCGGCGGCTGGGATCACACCGCGCGGCTGTGGGACATCTCCATGGTGAAGGCGCCGAAGCAGCTTTCGGTGCTGAAGGGCCACTCCGACACGGTGTTCTCGGTGGCCTACAGCCCGGACGGCAAACTCGCCGCCACCGGCAGTGCCGATCGCACCGCGCGACTCTGGGACGTGGCCGATCCGGCGGCGCCCCGGGAAGCCGCGCTGCTCGCCGGGCACACCGACAACGTCATCTCGGTGGCGTTCAGCGGTGACGGGAAGACCTTCGCGACCGGCAGCTATGACCGGTCCGTGCGACTATGGGATGTCTCCGATCCAGGGACGGTCCGCTCGTCGGCGAACCTGACCGACGATGTCGACCGGGTCAACGCCGTGGCGTTCGCACCCGACGGGCATACCCTCGCGGGCTCCGTCGCGGACGGCAGCGTGCGGTTGTGGGAAACGAGCCCCGAGCGGGCCGCCGAACGCATCTGCGCGACCGTCCACCCGCGGATCACGGCGGCCGAGTGGGAGCAACACCTGCCGGGGCTCGACTACAAGCCTCCGTGCCCGTGACCACCGCCGATTCGTTGTTCGGCGTTGTTGTTCGGTGACGGCGGCGTGACACCGAACAACGAATAGGCGCTAGAAATACCCCTGGACGTGCGACACGTCCCCACGACGTTCACTCACCGGGGGTCTGAAGGGCTCCTTCAGGACATTCACCAGTGCCCTGAAGGAGCCCTTCAGCTTATCTACCGCAAGTCGTCCTCTGGTCGCGGTAGTACGCGATCCCCGCTAGCGCAACCAGAGGACGAAACGCGGGATCAGGCGGCCGGGATCCAGTCCGGGTTCGAGGCCAGCACCGTGAGCTGCTGGGTCGCTCGCGTGAGGGCGACGTACAGCACCCGGCGCCCGGTGGTCGACTCCGTGATGAGGTCGTTCGGCTCCACCAGGACGACGGCGTCGTACTCGAGGCCCTTGGAGTCGAGACTGCCGACGACCTTGAGCCGCTCGTCCGAAAGCCCGTCGAGCCAGCCCTCGACCTCCGGCACCCGGTCCATCGCGGTGATCACGCCGACGGTGCCTTCGACGGCCCCCATCAGTTCCTTCACCGCGGCCTGCGTCGCGGCCTCCAGCCCGGCGGCCTCGACCGGCCGGACCTCCGGCGTGATGCCGGTCTGCCGCACCGCGCGCGGGAGTTCGTCGGCCTCGGCGTGCCCGGCGACGACCTTCGCGGCCAGATCGAAGATCTCCGCCGAGTTCCGGTAGTTGGTGCGCAGGGTGAACCGGCGCCGCGTCGTCTTGATCCCGAAGGCCTGGTCCCGCGCCATCGCGGCTTCGGCCGGATCCGGCCACGAGCTCTGCACCGGGTCGCCGACCACGGTCCAGCTCGCGTACTTGCCGCGCCGCCCGACCATCCGCCACTGCATCGGCGAGAGGTCCTGCGATTCGTCGATGACCACGTGCGAGTACTCGTCGTAGTGCTCGGGCCTGGTCGGGGCGCCGCCGCGCTCCGGGTTGACCTCGATGCTCTGGCGGCCGCGGCGGCTCTTCGGCGGCTGGCCGATCAGGACGCGCAGTTCGTCGAGGAGCGCGATGTCCGCGATGGTCCAGCCGCGCGAGCGGTCGGCGAAGTCGGCGGCGAGCATGCTGATCTCGGTGCGGTTGAGCAGGCCCTTCGCCGCGCCGGCCAGCCGCTTCTCGACGCCGAGCCAGCGCAGGATCTGCGCCGGGTACAGGATCGGCCACCAGACCACCAGGAACCGGTGGAACTCGATGCGCTCGCCGAGTTCGCTGACCAGCTCGGCCTTGTCGATCTGACGGCCGTCGTCCTTCGCGTGCTGCTCGGCCTTCGAGGCGAGCGCGTCGAGCAGCAGTTCCGCGGCGCGGATCCGCGACCGGTTCGGCGGCCCGCCCGCGGTGTGCACCTTGCGGCGCACCTTGTCGAGTTCGCGCGCGTCCAGCCGCAGCACCTCGCCGCGGTAGACGATCTTCATGTCCTCGGGCGCCTCTTCCGGCGTGTCCCGCAGCGCGCGCAGCAGGATCTTGCGCATCCGCAGCGATCCCTTGATCGCCGCCAGCGGTGCCGGGTCCTGACGGGTCGCTTCGAGGCCGTCGAGGACCTCGCCGAGCGCGCGCAGTTCGACGTTCGTCTCACCCATCGACGGCAGCACCCGCGAGATGTAGCTGGTGAACACGCCGGACGGGCCGATCACCAGCACACCCGCGCCGCCGAGCTGACGGCGGTGGCGGTAGAGCAGGTACGCCGCGCGGTGCAGCGCGACCGCGGTCTTGCCGGTGCCGGGGCCGCCGGTGATCTCCGTGACCCCGCGCCACGGCGCCCGGATGACCTCGTCCTGTTCCTTCTGGATGGTGGCGACGATGTCCCGCATCTTCTCGCCGCGCGACCGCCCGAGCGCGGCCATCAGCGCGCCTTCGCCGACGATCTGCATGGTCTCGGGGACCGCGTCGGCGATCAGGACGTCGTCGTCGACATCGAGCACGTTCTGGCCGGAACACCGGATCACCCGGCGCCGGACGACGTCCATCGGCTCCTCGGCGGTCGCCTGGTAGAACGCCGCCGCCGCGGGCGCGCGCCAGTCGGTGACGAGGTTGTCGAACTCGGCGTCGCGGATGCCGAGACGGCCGACGTAGATGTGGTCGTTGTCGAGGTGGTCGAGCCTGCCGAAGACCAGCCCCTCGTACTCCGCGTCGAGGGTCTGGAGGGTCTGATTGGCGTGATAGACCATCATGTCCCGCTCGAACAGCATCGACGCCTGTTCGAAGATCGCTTCACGCCCGGCGCCATGGCCGATCTCATAGCCCTTGGTACGCATGGCCTCAGCCTGGGCTCGCAGTTCGGCGAGCCTGGTGTAGACCATGTCCACATGGGCTTGCTCGATGGCGATCTCGGCCCGTCTGACCCGAGGTTCGGACACGCAACGCTCCTAAACGCTTCTATCGCCCTCCGAGGGCGAAGGACGACTCTACGCGAGCTGGGCGGCGGCTTCACCAAGTCCTGCCGAACGTCACGGCGGATGCCGTTGAGGCACGATGCTCCAATGACCAGGATCGTGGCGGGGACCGCGGGCGGCAGGCGGTTGAAGGTCCCTCCGAAGGGCACGAGACCCACGTCGGAACGCGTGCGCGAAGCGCTGTTCAACGCGCTGGAGGTCGCAGGCGAGCTGCAGGGGACCCAGGTCCTCGACCTTTACGCCGGTTCGGGCGCCCTCGGGCTGGAGGCGCTGTCCCGGGGCGCGGCGGGCGCGCTGTTCGTCGAACACGACCGGCGCGCGGTGGAAATCCTCAAGGGGAACGTCGCCGCGCTCGGGCTCGGCGGCACGGTCCGGGCGGGGGCCGTCGAGTCCGTCGTCGCCGTTCCGGCGCCGGAAACCTTCGACATCGTCCTCGCCGATCCGCCGTACGCGGTGGATTCCACCCGCCTGGGTGAGGTCATGGCCGCGCTCGCCGCGGGCCGGTGGATCGCGGACGGAGCGCTGCTGGTGATCGAACGGGCGGCTCGGGACGGCGAGCCCGACTGGCCGCCGGGCTTCGAGCCGATGCGCACGAAGCGCTACGGCGACACGGCGCTGTACTGGGCCGAATATCAGGTGTGAGACGGCGCACGGATGAACGCGCAGGGGACCCTGCTCCTTGGTAGCGTCCGCGCCATGCGGCGTGCGGTCTGTCCCGGGTCCTACGACCCGGCCACCAATGGACATCTCGACATCATCGAGCGGGCGGCGAGGCTGTTCGACGAGGTGGTCGTCGCGGTGGGGGTGAACAAGAGCAAGAAGGGCCTGTTCACCACCGAGGAACGGCTGGACATGCTCCGCGAGATCACCGCGAAACTGCCGAACGTGCGCGTCGACTCCTGGCAAGGACTCCTGGTCGACTACTGCCGTGAGAACGACATCATCGCGGTCGCGAAGGGGCTGCGTTCGGTCAGCGACTTCGACTACGAACTCCAGATGGCCCAGATGAACCGCGAGCTGACCGGGCTCGAAACGCTGCTGATGGCGAACAACCCGGAGTACGGGTTCGTGTCCAGCTCGCTGGTCAAGGAGATCACCGCGCTCGGTGGCGACATCGAGCATCTGGTGCCGCCGATAGTGTTCAAACGCCTCGGGGAGAAGTACGCCGAACGAGGTTGACCCGAACGGCCGAAGCCGTTGGTCGGGCAGTGGTGACCGGCGATGAAGAGTTCATCTCGGCGCCTTCTGGTGAATACACGATCGGGTTACGGTCCGAAAATGACCAACAAACGATCGCGGATAGCCGCCGCGCTGCTCGTTCTGGTAGTCACTTTTTTCGGCGGACTCAGTGGCGGGATCAGTGCTTCCCAGGCCACGGCCGCCCCCGTCTCGATCCAGCAGAACCCCTGCGGGGATCTCACCGGGTTCAAGCACTCGTCGCTCTCGTCGCTGCCCGCCGAGGCGACGACGACGTACAACCTCATCCAGAAGGGTGGGCCGTACCCGTACCCGGACAACGACGGGACGGTCTTCTCGAACCGGGAGAACATCCTCCCGAAGTGTGCTTCGGGCTACTACCACGAGTACACCGTCCCGACCCCCGGCTCGTCGAACCGCGGCACGCGCCGCATCGTCACCGGGACCGGCGGGGAGTACTTCTACACCGGCGACCACTACAAGACCTTCTCCGTGATCGACGTCAACGGCGCGCCCGCTCCGAAGTGCGGTGACACCTCGAAGCTGACGAAGGTCGGCTACTCGACGCTGTCCTCGGCGGCGAAGTCCGTGGTCGACAAGGCCCGCGGCGGCGCGACCGGCACGGTCTACGAGAACCGCGAAGGCGTGCTGCCCTCGTGCGCCGCCGGCTACTACCAGCTGTTCCCGGTGGGCACGAGCGACCGCGTGATCTCCGGCAAGGGCGGCGAGATCGTCTACACGCCGGACCGCTACGCGACCTTCAAGCTGGTGAACCCCGGCGCTTGATCCCGCCATGCAACGCCACGTGCCTCCTCGTCCGTGAGATACACCGGAACACGGAAGAGGAGGCACGATGCGGTCTGGGGACGATGCGAGCTTCAGGGAGTTCGCCAGAGGCAAGGCGCTGCCGCTCAGGCGGACGGCGTACCTGCTCTGCGGCGACTGGCATCTCGCGGAGGATCTGGTCCAAACCGCGCTCATCCGCCTGTACCGGGTCTGGCCGAAGGTCAGCCGGAAAGGGCCCGTAGACAACTACACGAGGCAGATCCTGTTGCGCTGCTGGCTCGACGAGCGGCGACGACCTTGGCGGAGCAGAGAGAACCGCGACGGCGTCGTCCCCGAAGAGCCTTCAGCCCCGGCTGAAGCCGGTATCTCGGATTCGTTGCTTCGCGCCCTCTCCGAGGTTCCACCGAAACAGCGCGCCGCCGTCGTGCTGCGCTACTGCGCCGATCTCCCGGTCGCGGAGGTCGCCGTCGCGCTGCGCTGTTCGGAAGGGACGGTCAGGAGCCAGGCCGCGCGGGGACTCGACGTCCTCCGCGCGGCCCTGAAGAGACAGCACGACGAGGCTGTCTCCGGGAGGAGCGCGTGATGGACGAACTCGAAGACAGGTTGCGCGGGATCAAACTGGCCGAGCCCCCGCTCGGCTTCGATCCGGACGAGGTCGCCGGGAAGGCGGCGAAGAAGGTGCGGAACGGGCGGGCCGTGGCGCTGACGGGGGTCGCGACGCTGGCGGTGATCGCGGCGGCGGTGGTCTTCGTGGCGCCGAAGGAGAGGGCGGCGGAGGTGGCGCCGGCCGCGCCCCCGAGCCGGGCCGAGCAGAAGGCGGGTGATCTCCGGCACCTGAAGGACGTGCTGCCGGGCATCCTGGTCGGCGCCAGGGAGATCAACGTCCATGACTTCGTGCAGGTGAACGACCGGGACCTGATGACTTCGGAGGTCGAGTACACCGACGCGGCCGGGATGAAACGGCAGGTCAACCTCACCATCAGCGGTCCGGTGAGCACGAAGACCGACTATCCCCGCGAAGGCCGCTGCGACCTGGGGCGCAGAGGCGACGCCATCGGGCCCGACCGGAAGCCGATGCGATGCATCGAGCTGGTCACCCCGGCGGGGATCCCGGTGGTGATCTCCGAGACCACACCGAAGAACCCGGACCAGGTCGGTCAGCCGATCGTGACCGGCCAGGGCTTTTCGACCGGCAAGGTGCTCGGCCGTCACGCGATCGCCTGGCAGCCGGACGGCGGTTCGGTCAACGTCGGTGACCTCGGTGAGGTCGGTGACTTCGGCGCGCCGGACTCCGGGCCGTCGCTGACCGACGAACAATTGATCAAGCTCGTCACGGACCCGGCCTTCACGTTCCGGTGATCATGGCGCGCGGTACCGGCGGGGACACGCCCGGTACCGCGCGCTTTCACCCCTAACGGCGGTCATCAGGGCAAACTGAACACAGGGAATAGTGGGGATCGCTGTAGGTAGGGAGTGGCCGTGTACCGGGTTTTCGAGGCTCTCGACGAGCTCGTCACCATCGTGGAGGAAGCCCGCGGCGTGCCGATGACCTCCAGTTGCGTCGTACCGCGCGGGGAGGCTCTCGAGCTGCTCGACGACATCCGCGATGCCTTGCCGGGCGAAGTGGACGACGCGCAGGACGTCCTCGACAAGCGTGATCAACTGATCCAGACCGCCCGCACCGAGGCGGCGGAGACCGTCACGACGGCCAACACCGAAGCGGACCGCACGGTCGCCGACGCGCAGGCCGAGGCCGAGCGCATCCTCGCCGACGCCCGTGCCCGCGCCGAGCAGATGATGAGCGACGCGCACGGCGAGGCCGAACGCATGGTCGCCGCCGGGCAGGCCGAATTCCAGAACCTCACCGACCGTTCGCGGGCCGAGTCGGAGCGCATGATCCAGGCGGGCCGCGACGCCTACGAGCGCGCCATCGAGGACGGCCGCGCCGAACAGGCCCGGCTCGTCGCGCAGACCGAGGTCGTCCAGGCCGCGCACGGCGAGGCGGCACGCATCGTCGACGAGGCGCACGCCGATGCCGACAAGCAGCGTGGCGACTGCGACGCGTACGTCGACGGCAAGCTGGCCGAGTTCTCCGAACTGCTGGCGACCACGCTGCGGACGGTCGACTCCGGGCGCAACCACCTGCGGTCCCCGGTCAACCTGCCGGGCAACAGCCGGACCTCGCTGTACGACTACCAGTCCTGATCGAGGGCCCCCAAGCGCGCTATGAAAGGCCCGTTACTTGCAAAATTTGCAAGTAACGGGCCTTTCATAGCGCGCTTGGGGGCTTCGCGGGGCGTGCCGGTAAACCGGTGGCGGGACGTGCGTACCCTGGTCACCGATGTCTGAGAACAAGTCGCCGCAGGCCAGGCCTGCGCAACTGGACGACCGGAACCCGTGGGTGCTCGACACCCGCGAGCTCGGCCGTCACGCCGGCCTGAGCAAGGCCGTCCAACGCGCCATTCCCGTCGAGACCGCGCTCGGTGTGCCCGACGTCATCACCATCGACGCCGGCTCCAGCCTCGATCTCGACCTGATCCTCGAGTCCGTCGTCGAGGGTGTGCTCGTCAGCGGTACGGCGTCCGCCGTCGCGACGGGGCACTGCTCGCGGTGCCTCGACCCGATCACCGAGGACGTCGAGGTCGACCTGACCGAGCTCTTCGCGTACCCCGGCTCCGCGACCGAGGAGACCACCGACGAGGACGAGATCCCTCGCCTGGTGGACGACCGGATCGATCTTGAGCCGACGGTCCGCGACGCGGTGGTGCTCGCGCTCCCGCTGGCCCCGTTGTGCACCGAGGACTGCCAGGGCCTGTGCATCGAATGCGGTGTCAAGTGGGCCGATCTCGAGCCTGGGCACGGGCATGAGAAGATAGACCCTCGGTGGGCCTCGCTGGTCGATCGTTTCGGTGACGAAACGGCCGATGACCAGGCTGATGGCCCCGGAAAGCAAGCCTGACGAGCACCAGCTCGTTCCGGAGAAGCAAGTTCGCTCGCGACCGCGGGCAGACCGTCTGAAGGAGATCTACTCGTGGCCGTCCCGAAGCGGAAGATGTCGCGATCCAACACCCGCGCGCGCCGCAGCCAGTGGAAGGCGGCTCCGGTGCAGCTGGTGCCCTGCTCCAACCGCGCCTGCAAGCAGCCGAAGCTCCAGCACATCGCGTGCCCGGCCTGCGGCCAGCACAACGGTCGCCAGGTCGTCGAGCCCGCCTGATCGGCAGCTGACCGACATGGGGGGCAAATCGGCCGGTGGACCACCCGCTGACCCCGCACCACTGCTCGAAGCACTCGGGATCACCATCGAGCCCGAGCTGCTGACGCTGTCGCTGACCCACCGTTCTTATGCTTATGAGAACGGTGGGTTGCCGCCGAACGAGCGTCTGGAGTTCCTCGGGGACGCGGTGCTGGGTCTGGTCGTCACCGATCACCTCTACAACACGCATCCCGACCTGGCCGAAGGTCAGCTCGCGAAACTCCGTGCCAGCGTGGTCAACATGCACGCACTGGCCCGGGTCGCGCGCGGCCTCGGCGAAGGCGGGCTGGGTACGCACCTGTTGCTGGGCAAGGGCGAAGAGCTCACCGGCGGCCGGGACAAGGCGAGCATCCTCGCCGACGGTCTCGAAGCCGTCATCGGCGCCGCGTACCAGCAGCACGGCATCGAGATCGCGCGCCAGCTCGTGCACCACCTGTTCGACGGCCTGCTCGCCGAGGCGCCGCTGCGCGGTGCCGGCCTGGACTGGAAGACCAGTCTCCAGGAGCTGACGGCGTCGGCAGGCCTCGGCGTACCCGAGTACAAGGTCGAGGACACCGGTCCCGACCACCGCAAGGAGTTCAGCGCCACCGTGCTCGTCGGCGGGCGTGAACTCGGCTACGGCTCGGGGACGACCAAGAAGGAAGCCGAGCAGAAGGCCGCTGAGACGGCCTGGCGCCAGCTTTCTGCCGAACTCGACATCGAACAGCCGCCGAAAACGACCTGACCGACGACAGTGGGAGAATCGGCCTCATGCCCGAACTCCCCGAGGTCGAGGTGGTCCGTGCCGGGCTGGAGGCGCATGCCTCCGGCCGGACGATCACCGAGGTCGAAGTCCTCCACGCCCGCGCGATCCGTCGCCACGAACTCGGCGCGGAGGACTTCAGCGGACGGCTCTCCGGTATCAAGATCACCGCCGCGCGCCGTCGCGGCAAATATCTATGGCTGGATCTGTCCGACGGGCAGGCCATGCTCGCCCACCTCGGCATGAGCGGCCAGATGCTCGTCCAGCCTGAAGAGGCCCCGGACGAGAAGCACCTTCGGGTGCGATTCCGCTTCGCCGACAACGGGCCGGAGTTGCGCTTCGTCGACCAGCGGACCTTCGGCGGTCTCGCGCTCGCCGAACTCACCGAGGTCGACGGGACGGCGTTGCCGAGCACCATCGCGCATATCGCCCGCGACCCGATGGACCCGCGTTTCGACCTCGACCAGGCCATCCGCGCGCTGCGGTCGAGGCGGACAGAGATCAAACGCGCCCTGCTCGACCAGACCCTCATCTCCGGCATCGGCAACATCTACGCCGACGAAGCACTCTGGCGGTCCAAACTCCACTGGGCCCGCCCGACCGACAAACTCACCGCGGCCCACGGCCGCACCGTGCTCACCGCCGCCACCGAGGTGATGGCCGCCGCGCTCGTCGCGGGCGGGACGTCGTTCGACGCGCTCTACGTCAACATCAACGGCGAATCCGGGTATTTCGACCGTTCTCTCGACGCCTACGGTCAGGAAGGTCTGCCGTGCGGCCGATGTGGGACGCCGATCCGCCGGGACCCCTTCATGAACCGTTCGTCCTTCTCGTGCCCGCGATGTCAGCCACGCCCTCGCGTGAGGTGAAAACTGTCGTGTATGAATGCGGGCACCGCGTCAACTAGCATGAACGGGCACGACATGTAGGGAGTGGGATGGTGGCCGCGACCGAGCCCGGCAAGACGACGCTCGCCGAAAAGATCGACAAGCTGTTCCAGATCGTGCTGAGACCCGATCGTGAGCCGTACAGCCATGAGGAGGTCGCCAAGGCCTGTCGAGAGGCCACCGGCGAGAGTTTCTCGACGACGTACCTGTGGCAGTTGCGCACCGGTCGTCGCGACAACCCCACGAAACGGCACCTCGAGGCGCTGGCCCAGTTCTTCGGTGTCTCACCGGCGTACTTCTTCGACGACGAGCAGAGCGCCAAGATCGCCGAGGAGCTCGCCCTTCTGGGAGCCCTCCGCGATGCCGGTGTCCGGGACGTCGCGTTGCGGGCCGTAACGCTTTCACCCGATGGACTCGACACCATCAGCGACATGATCGACGCGATCGCCCGCAGGGAATCCGGACGGGGCGGCACGAAGAGGGAGGCGTGAAGTGGACCGCCGCCGTAAGGAGTTGTGGCGCCGCTGCCGGAGTCTCGCCGACGGCGTGAGTCTTCCCGAACCCTTCGACGCCGAGGCCTTCATCGCGGAACTGGCGGGCGAACGCGGCCGCCCGATCGAGTTGATGCAGGTCAACGTCCCCTCCAGCGGCCCGTGCGGACTTTTGATGAGCACCGAGCGCGCGGACTACATCCTCTACCCGACCAACACCACCGCCCTGCACCGGCGGCACATCCTCCTGCACGAGGTCGGGCATCTCCTGTGCGGCCATGTCGGTTCGGACGCGGGCGCCGACGGCATCGCCCTCGACGCCGCCGCCAGCAAGGCCCTGATGCCGAACCTGTCGCCCGAACTCGTCCGCCGCGTCCTCGGCCGCACGAGCTACAGCGCCGTCGAGGAGCAGGAGGCCGAACTGCTCGCCAGCATCCTCGCGCAACGCGTCGCCAGAACTGGGATACGCGGCGCGGCGCCCACCGACGAGAGCGGGAGCGACCTCGCCGGCGGGATGGCCAGGGTCGACAACCTCTTCGGCAACCGGAAGCGGCGCCTGCCGTGACCGAGACCATCGCGTACTTCTGCTGCGTGGTGGCCTTCGCGGGCTTCGGTTACAAGCTGATCCAAGCTCGCCACACCCAGCCGTTGCGGCGGATGTGGCTCCTGAGCGCCTTCGGGATGTGCATCGCGGGCGGCATCATGCTGCTCACCCCGGCGATGGAGACCGCCGTCGGCGTCGAAGAGCCCATCGGCAGCCTCTTGAACCTCGCGGCCGACCTGCTCAAGATCGGCGCGATGGCCTTCGCGGTCGCGTTCTCGCATTCGCTGAAACTGGGGGAGGGCAAGCGGATCGGCTGGCACGTGGTGCTTTCCTGGACCGTGGTGGCCGCCGAGATCGCGCTCTTCCTGCTCTCCGGCAGCTATCGCGTCGGCGAACACACCGCCGCCGGTCCCGGCAGGCTCGGCTGGTTCGTCGCGTACAACGTCGTCTTCCTCGCGTACGGGCTGATCAGCCTGCTGACCTTCTCGATCGTCTTCGCCCGCTTCGCGCGGCATGCCGATCCCGGCCCGCTTCGTACCGGGCTCTGGCTGCTCGTCGGCGGCGGGGTCGCCGCGCTGGGCTGGACCTTCTGGGACGTCGACGACATCTACATCCTCGCCACCACCGGCGAGGTCGACGCCGGGGAGGACACGCTCTCGTCGATCCTGGCGGCGCTGAGCGTCGGCCTCGCCGGGGCGGGCGCGACGCTCAGCGTGTGGGGCCCGGCGCTGGCCACCCCGTTCCGCCTGATCGGCACGTACCGGACCTACCGCCGGATCGAGCCGTTGTGGACCGCGATGCGCGAAGCCGTCCCGGGAATCGCGCTGGACCCGGGCCCCGGTATGCCGGGAGGCGTCGAATTCGCCTTGTACCGCAGGGTCATCGAGATCCGGGACGGCCATCTCGCGCTGCGCCCTTACTTCGACCCGGACGTCCCGCCGGTCGCGGAAGCCGAGGCACGCAAGGCGAAGATCCCCGAAGCCCGTGTCCCCGCGACGATCGAGGCCGCGGCCCTGGCCGCCGCGCTCGTGGCCTCCGAGGCAGGCCGCCGGTACGCCCCCGACGACGTTCCGGCGACCTATCTCGATGAACCCGACATCGCCACCGAAGCGGCCTGGCTGGTCGAGGTCACGCACGCCTGGCGAAGGTCCACTGTGGTCGGACGCATCCGAGACCGGGCGCGCGAAACCCTGGTGGCCTAAGCCGAAACGATCGCGGTGACCGCGGCCGCCGCCGAGATCAGCGCGAGCCAGACCGGCGGGGCGACGTCCTTGACCCCGTCGCCCGCCCGCGCGTGGGAGACCGCCGCCCCGATCAGCAACGTCGTCAGGCCGATCGCCGCGGCGATCCCGAGGGGCGGCCAGAAGAACCCGCCCACCAGCCCGGCCGCGCCGGCGACCTCGAGCGCGCCGATCCCCTGGATTTCCCGGACCGAGAAGCCGAGCCTCTCGGTCCGGGAGATCAACGACGGCTGACGCAGGACCTTCGCCACCCCCACTACGGCGAAGATCGCGGCCAGCATCACGGACAGCACTACGGAAACCACGGCCATGACAGAACTCCTTGATGTGGAAGTGTTCCCGAGGTCAGACCGTGACCCGGCGCATCGTGGCGAACCCGCCGGCGGCGGCGACGCCGACCAGGACCGCGAGCACTCCGGTCAGCCCGCCGACGGTCAGCGTGCCGAAGAACGTGCCGAGCTTCGGCCAGCTGTCGGTCCAGCTGAGCAGCAGGACCCCGCCCAGCAGCACCAGGACCTGAGCGGCGGCGAACAGGACGACACCCACCACCGAAGCGCGCCGGTAGATCAGGCCGTACCACATGCCGTAGACGAACATCAGCGTCAGCAACACGAACGCCGTGAGCAGGGTCAGGTACCAGGGGCCGTCGAGCACCCAGGGCACCCGGAAGTAGTGGAGGCCGAGCCCCCAGCCGCGGGTCGCGTCCTCGATCACCTGCAACACGGCGATCCCCACCGCGTACAGCGCGGACAATCCGGCGACCAGCAAAACCGTGCCCAGGTAGTACGACCGCCTCGACACGCCGAGCGCGAGCCCGAACGGCAGTGACTTCGTCATGCTCAAGGCGCCGCAGACGAGCATGAACACGAACAGCGTGAACAGGCCGCCGGAGAAGTTGTCCTCGGGTTTTTCGGGGATCAGCGCGAAGATCGCGAGGTTCACCCCGAAGGCGAAGAGCGTGACGCCGACCGGGAGCACCAGGAACTGGAGCCGGTCCACCAGGTGATAACGCGCGACTTTGACCAGGATGTTCATGCGGACGCCTCCTCTGCCGTCGTCTGTCCGTTGGAGGTGTGCACCATCAACTGCTGCAAGGACAGCGGTTCGAGTTTCAGGTGCAGGGCCTGTGCCCGTGCCTTCGCGGCCGCGTCGAGCGCGTCGGCGACGGTGACCGAAGTGCGCGAACCGATCTTGCGGCGGTGCAGCACCCGGCGGCCGGCGACGAAGGACTCCACCGCCGTGGCGGGTCCGCTGACGGTGGCGGCCGAGCCGCGCAGTTCGTCGGCGGGCGCGTCGAGGACGACGCGGCCCTTGTCGATCATCACGACGTGCTCCAGCAGATCGGCGACCTCGTCGATCAGGTGCGTGGAAAGCAGGACCGTGCGGGGATGAGCCGAATAGTCGTCGAGCAACCGGTCGTAGAACAGGTGCCTGGCGACGGCGTCGAGACCCGCGTACGGCTCGTCGAGCAGCGTGAGTTCCGCGCGTGCCGCCAGCCCGATCGTGATCGACAGCGCCGAGCGCATCCCTCGTGAGAGCTTCTTGATCGGGCGCTTCAGCGGCAGGTCGAAGTCGCGGAGCAGCGTGTCGGCCAGCTCGGCGTCCCAGTTCGGGTAGAACCACGACGCCGCCGACAGGGCGTGCCGCACCTTGAAGTCCGGGAACTGCTGGTCCTCGCGGACGAGCACCAGGCGCCGGAGCACCCGCTCGTTCTCCACCGGGTTCTCCCCGAACACGCGGACCGTGCCCGCGCTGGCGAACTCCTGTGCGGTGATGATGCGCAGGAAGGTGCTCTTTCCCGCGCCGTTGCGGCCCAGCAGGCCGGTGATCTTGCCTTCTTCGATGCCGACCGAGACGTCGCTGAGGGCGAGGTGGTCGCCGTAGCGCCGGGTCAGGCCGGTGGTCGAAATGGTCGGCGTCATGCGGCCGGTCCTCCGTTCTGGTGTCCGTTCCCGCGGATGAGCGAGATCAGGCTTTCGTCGTCGATGCCGAGGCGCCTTGCTTCGATCAGCATGGGGTCGAGGTACTGCTCGGCGAAGCGCCGACGCCGGTCGGTGAGCAGCTTCTGCCGCGCTCCGCCGGCCACGAACATGCCGATCCCGCGTCGCTTCTCGAGCAGGCCGTCGTCGGCCAGCACGTTGATCCCCTTGGCCGCCGTCGCCGGATTGATCCGGTAGAAGGCGGCGAGTTCGTTGGTTGACGGCACGCGTTCCCCCTCGGCCAGGCTTCCCTCGGCGATGTCGTCGGCGATCTGTTCGGCGATCTGCGCGAACAGTGGTGTTCCGTCGTCGAGCACGACACCTCCGTTCCCAGTCGTCATGCACCCTCCCCGGGTGCGGTGGTTCATTACTGGACTAAGTAACCCATGAACCTCGCTCGGACGCAAGTCGCCTCCGCCTTGCGCACTACTGTGCAATGCGTGGTACCTTCTGTTGCGTAAGAGCTGGGAGGGACGCGACTGTGGAGATCAGTCAGCTACTCAAGGGCGTGCTGGACCTCGCCGTTCTCGCGGTGCTTCGCGGGGAGGACGGCTACGGCTACGACGTACTCCGAAGACTCCGGGTCGCGGGGTTGCAGGAAGTGGGCGACGCTTCGGTGTACGGGACGCTCCGGCGGCTGTACAAGGCAGGCCTGCTGACGTCGTACGTGGTGCCGAGCGAAGAAGGCCCGCACCGGAAGTACTACAGCCTCAACGAGCCGGGTCGTCAGCGCCTGGACGAATCGGCGCAGACCTGGCGGAGTTTCGCCACGACGATGAACAGCCTGTTGGGAGAGGCAGCATGAGCACGCAGAATCCGACCGCCGTGCGGGTGTACTTGACGAGGGTCAGGAGCGCGCTCGCCGACCTGCCCGAGAGCGAAGTCGAGGAAATCCTCGAAGACGTCCGGCCCCATCTCGCCGAAATGGAGGCGGAACTGGGGGACAACCCCAAGGTCGACGCCTTGATCGAGCGCCTGGGCAGCCCGGAGAGTTACGCCGCCGAGCTGCGGGCGTCCGGTGGCTATCCGCCGCGTCCGGGCGACGCGGGCGACAAGACCACCTTGCTGAAGGCGAAAACCGGGATCGGCGGAGCGCGGTTCGCGTTCTGGGGCCTGGTGTTCTCCATGGGCGGGTTCGCGTTGTTCGGCTTCGCGGCCGCGGTGTGGGTCCGGGTGGAACCGTTGCTGGGCCTGCTTTTCGTCGCACCCGTGCTCGCGATCAGCGTCGTCTACGTGGTGCGGAGGGGAGTCGGCCCGATCGCGGAACTGCCCGAGGTGGTCAAGCTCCGCGAGACCGTGACTTCGTTCCAGGCCAACCGGAACGGCAACGGAATGACCTACTTCCGCTCGCTCAAGCCTGCGTGGTGGATCCTGTGCGCGGCGGTGCTGGTCGTGTTCGGGCTGCTGCTCGTGCTTCGCGACACCGAGGCGGTGCTGTTGCTGCCGCTGATGCTGCTGGCGGCCGTCGCGGTGGTCTGGGCGGGGCCGAAGCTGAAGGGGGACAGGCGGCTGCTGTGGCTGGCCGTGCCGGTTTCGGCGTTCGTCATCGGCAGCATGGTCGGCGGGGCGGGCGCGGCGGTCGATCTGATCGCGAAACGGTCCTACGGTGGCGACTCGTACAACGGCTACCCGACGAGCTACAGCGACACCTACGGCAATTCGCAGCTGATGTACGGAAGCCAAAGCGTGGACAACATCTACGCGTTCGACGCCGAGGGCAAGCCGCTGACCGAGATCTTCCTCTACGACGAGGAAGGCCGCCCGCTCAGCACGACCCGGTATGCCTGCGAGCGGAGCTCGGGCGAGAAGCGGAAGGTCGGCGACGACAACCGCTACCCGCGGCCGCGGCTCGAGCGAGGCGTCCAGGACAACGACGGGAATCTCAACGGCTACAACGGAAACCGCTCCTATTGCCAGGAGCGGACCGACGTCCCGTTCAGCGCGGCGATCCCGAAGGGCGCGCCGGTGCCGCCTTCTTCGTCCGCTCCGCCGGCGCCGTCGTCCTCCGCGGCTCCGCCGTCGAACTCCACCCAGCCGACGCGCTAGGTGGCCCGGGTGGAGGCGGACGTCGGGGGCCGCCTCCACCCGTTTCCCGCGCGGGGGCTGAAGGGGACTTTCCCCGCGTGGGATGAGGTGAAGGGAGCTTTCGTCGCGTGGGATGCGGGGAAAGCTCCCTTCAGCTCCGCGCGTAACGAGAAGCGAACCGGGCCGAAACGTGCCCCGAATATCCCGCTGCTGCACTGATCGGGTGCTGACCGGTGTGGAAGATCTCGCCCCGCGCAAAAAGGTCGTCCACGGCTACGAACGTGCCTACCGGATGGCCGGGCGCGGTCCGGCCGTGCTCTTCGTCCACGGGATCGGCGACGATTCGTCGACCTGGCTCGACGTCCTCGCCGCGTTGTCCGGGCAATTCACCGTCATCGCCCCGGATCTCTTGGGACACGGGGAATCCGCGAAACCCCGCGCCGACTATTCGGTCGCCGCGTACGCGTGCGGAATGCGCGACCTGCTTTCCGTGCTCGGCGTCGACAAGGTCAGCGTCGTCGGGCATTCGCTCGGCGGCGGGGTCGCGATGCAATTCGCCTACCAATTCCCGGACCGGTGCGAACGGCTGGTGCTGGTCGGTTCCGGCGGAATCGGGCCCGGTGTGCATCCCTTGCTGCGGCTGGCCGCCGCGCCGGGCGCGGGGTTCCTGCTCCCGGTCGTCGGTTCGGCGCCGGTCCGGCTCGGCCTCCGCGCCTTTCGCGGGCTGCTGCGCCAGGCGGGCGGGTTCGGGCTCGGCGAGGATCTGGACTACGTGCTCGGCAAGTACGTCCGGCTGGTGGAAGCGCCCACGCGACAGGCGTTCCTGCGCACCCTCCGCTCGGTCGTCGACTGGCGCGGCCAGGTGGTCAACCTGCTCGACCGGTGCTATCTCACCGCGGGCATCCCGACGATGCTCGTCTGGGGCACCGAAGACCACGTCGTGCCCAGCGCGCACGCCGCCGTCGCGCACGCGGCCATGCCGGGCAGCAGGCTGGTCGTTTTCGAAGGCGCGGGACATTTCCCGTATTTGAGCGATCCCGCACGCTTTCTCGCCATATTGCGTGAATTCCTCACCGGAACCGACGTCGCCAGCCATGACACGGACCAATGGCGAACGCTCTTGCGCACCGGAAGCGCCCGGCCGGACGACCCGGAGCCGCGCCAAGCCGCGATTCCGAGCGGAACGTGACCCAATGGAGCCCTTTCGTCCCGCCCCGTGACCGCTACGATTCTCGGATGCGCCAACTGGCCCCTGGAGTACGGCAACTCCTCGGCCGTCCGCCGCACCTGATGAACGTTTATCTGGTGGAGGACGTCCTGGTGGACTCCGGCACGCCCGGGGCGCGGCGGCGGGTCTCCCGGCAGCTCGCCGGGGAAACACTGACCGCGCACGTCGTCACCCACGCCCATCCGGATCATTTCGGGTCGAGCCACGCTCTGTGCGAGGAGTTCGGAATCCCCTTGTGGGCCGGGGAAAAGGACGTCCAGGCGATCGAGACGGCGACGCCGGCGACGGCGCCCGGCCGGATCCCGAAACTGCTTTCCCGGATGAAGATGCCCGAGCCCCACCCCGTCGCCCGTGCTCTGAAAGAGGGGGACGACGTCGCCGGGTTCACGGTGCTCGACGTCCCCGGACACTCGCCGGGGCATATCGCGCTCTGGCGGGAGAGCGACGGCGTCCTGCTGTGCGGCGACGTCTTCTTCCACATCGGGCGGCTGACCGCCCCGCCGGACTTCCTCACCTGGGACGCGGACCTGAACCGCGAGTCGATGCGGCGCCTCGCCGGGCTCCGGCCACGGCTGGTCCTGTTCGGGCACGGGAAACCGCTGCGCGATCCCGACCGGCTCGAGCGCCTGACCGGATGAACCGCGACGAGCCGACCCTCGAACGCGGCCGCGAACTCGGGAGGATCGAAGCGGCGCTCGACTCGGCCCTGGCGGGCGAGGGCCGGGTGGTGGTCATCGAAGGCCGGGCGGGGATCGGCAAGACCCGGCTGGTCCAGGAGACCCGCGCGCTGGCGAAAGACCGTGGTTTCGGACGGCTGCAGGCGGTCGGCGACGCGCTCGAAGGGGCGATGGCCTGGGGCGTCGTCCGTCAGATGGTCGAGCGTTCGGTGTCGCGCTACAGCGGGGAGATCCGCGAGAAGATCCTCGCCGGTCCGTCCGGCGACGCGCTCCGGGCGCTCGACGCCGCGGCCGCCGATCCGAGCGAGGCCGAACTGGGCAGGACACTGCACGCGCTGTGGTGGGTCGCGGTCGATCTCTCGTCGACCCGGCCGCTGCTGATCACGGTCGACGACGCGCAGTGGGCGGACCATTCGTCGCTGCAGTTCCTCGTCTACCTTTCCCGCCGGATCGCCGACCTGCCGATCGTGCTCGTGGTGGCGACCCGCCCGCCCGCGGAGAACGCCGGACCGCTGGCGCATCTGAGCGTCTCGCGGCAGGCGGAACGCGTCCTGCCGAAGCCGCTTTCGCTCGAAGCGCTCGCCGAGCTCGTGGCCGCCCGAGGGGTGGTCCCCGCCTGGGCCGTGGTCACCTCGTTGCACGCGGCCAGCGGAGGAAACCCTTTCCTGGCCAGGGTTCTCGTCGACGAACTCGACGCCCTCGGGCTGCCCCTCGACACCGACACGTCCGCCGGCCAGGTCGGGAAACTGGGCCCCAGCACCGTTTTCCGCGCGGCGCTGGGCAGGATGCCCGCCGAGGCGGTCGGGCTGGCCGGTGCCGTCGCGATCCTGGGCACCGGCGGCGATCCGTGGCAGGCCGGAGCGCTGGCGAAGCTCGACGCCGCCGGGCTCTCGGTCGCCGTCGAGGCGCTGACCTCGGCCAACGTGCTCACCGGCGACGGCGACCATCTCGTCTTCGTCCATCCCGTCGTCCGTGAGGCGGTCCTCGCCGATCTGGGCCCGATCGCTCGCGCGGGACTGCACGGCGCCGCCGCGAAGGCGTTGCGTGCGGCGAAGGCCCCGGCGGACCGTGTCGCCGCTCATCTCGCGCAGGCACCGCGAGGCACCCTGCCGGACGCGGCCGAAATCCTGCGCAAGGCCGCGGCCGCGCTGCTCGCGGCGGGTGACCCGAGGACGGCCGCCGCCCATCTGCGCCGGGCCGTCGACGAGACCCCGGACGACGCGGCGCTGCGGGCCGAACTCGGCCGCGCGCTGCTCCGCACGGGCGAGGCGGCCGAAGCGCGGCAACAACTCCTCGTGGCCGCGGACGGCGTTCCCGACGCCGAACTCGTCGCGGCCGCCGCGTCGGCCACGGCGGTCGTCGACGGACCCGAAGCCGCCGTCGCCGAACTTGTCGAGGCGATCGCCGCCCGCCCCGGCGGTCCGCGTGACCCCGGCCGGATGCATCTCGAAGCGCGGCTCGCGGTGATCCGCTCGTTCCTGCCGCACCACCGCGGCGTGGCGTCGGATCATCTGCGCGCGTACGCGAGTTTGAGCGGCGGCACCCCCGACGAGCGCACCCTGCTCGGCCTGCTCGCGCAGATGGGCCGGTACGAGGTCCGGCCCGCGGACGAGGTCGCCGCGACAGCCTGCCGGGCCCTGTCCCACGGCGCCTACTTCGAGGACGCCACCGGGAGCATCGACGTGATGGTCGGCTGGGTGGTCGCGATGCTCGCGCTGATCTCGGCCGACGGCGTCGACGAGGCCCGGCGGGAGATCGAGAGCGCGCGCCGCCGGGTGCGGGCGCACGGTTCGCCCGTCGAGTTCGCGATGGTCGCCAACGCCGCGCTGTTCCTCGACTGGCGGCTGGGCAACGTGAGTGTCATGGAGGCCGAAGCCGAGGGCGCGCTCGCCGCCATCGGCGCCGAGGAGCCGCTGCCCCAGGTGGTCGCGCTCCGGGCGACGTCGACCCATTTCCTGGCCTACGCCGCGATGGAACGCGGTGACCTCGAAGCCGCGGCCGAGGTGCTCGCGCGGTTCGACAGCGACCACGGCGACGGTCCGAGCATGATGCCGACGATGTGGCTGCACGAGCCCCGCGCGCTGATCGCGCTCGCCATCGGCAATCCCGTCCTCGCCAGGACGCAGGCGTTCCTGCAGCGCGACGAGATGCTGGCGGCGGGGGTCGACCCGCCGACCATCCCGTGGCGGGTCCCCGCGGTGCGCGCCGCGATGCTGCTCGGCGAGTCGGACCACGCCCTGGAACTGGCCGAGGAACAGGTGAGCATCGCGCGCAAGTGGGGGACCACGACGGAGATCGGCGCCGCGTTGCGGTTGCTCGCGCACGCCGACGGCGACCGGCGGCTGGACCTGCTGGCCGAATCGGTCGGGGTGCTGGAGCGGTCCCCGGCCCGGCTGCACCTCGCCCGTTCGCTGATCGACCTCGGCGAGGCGATGCGGGTCGCCCGGCGCCGCACGGACGCGCGGACCCCGCTCAACCGCGGGATCGAACTGGCCACCGAATGCGGCTCGGTCGTGCTGCGCACCCGCGCCGTCGAAGCACTGGAGGCCCTGGGGGACCGGCCGCGGCGGATGGTCTTCGCGGGCCCGTCCTCGCTGACCGCCAGCGAACGCCGGGTCGCGGATCTGGCGGCGTCCGGACGCGCGAACCGTGAGATCGCGCAGGAACTCTTCGTCACCCCGAAGACGGTCGAGAACCACCTCGGGCGGATCTACACGAAGCTCGGCATCGCCGGACGGCGAGAGCTGGCGCGAGTCCTTTCGTGAGGGACCCCCAGACCGGAGCCCGACAGAGTTGAGGGATCTCCCCTCATGCGTTTGGGGGGTCGCGAAGATCAGTCTTTACCTACCGAGCCGGACGAACCCGAAGGTAGGAGCCATGATCCGCAGCCTGATCCTCACCGCCGCAGCGACCCTCACCGCCGTCGCCACCCTCCCCGGTACCGCCGCGGCGGACAAGATCGGCACCCCCGCCCCCTGCGTCAAGGCCACCGACGTCACCGGCGCCGACTTCGACGTCAAACAGTGCGGGGTCAGCGACGTCGACCAGTTCCGCGCCGGACTGGAGAACGACGGCAACGCGTACTGCGGACCGGCTTCGCTGTATAACGTCCTGCACTACTGGGGTCATGTGAAGAACGCGCCGGTCGGCTGGGTGACCACCCGGGTCGGCCAGCTCGATCCGAAGGACCCGGCCGACTACAACGTCATCACCAACTCGATCGGGCGAATCGGCGTCGATGCCAAATACGACGGGAAGACGACGCTCGGCAACCTGCAGAAGGCGTGGACCATCGCCACGAAACCGGCGCGGGACGCGGGCTGGACGTCCTCGACCGGGAACGTGAGCACCGCGGGCACGGCCGACTTCTCCGGCGAACTGGCGAAGAAGCTCAACGAAGGGCCGCTCCAGATCGCGTACGGCCGCTACAAGGCCGGACCGTGGGGGAGCTTGCAGCGCTCCGGCGGGCACATCGTCACCGTGGTCGCGGCGAAGGGTTCGTTCAACGGCGACACCGTCCAGCTGAAACTGTCCGACCCGGGGCGCGCCGGTGACCACAAGGCGCCGGGCTACCTGGGCACGCAGTCGGAGTACCAGTTGCTGGACGTCACGCTGGAGAAGAAGACGATCTGGGAGTACCGGCCGGTCACCGACGACCCCGACACCGGCGTCGACGAGAGCCTGGAGCCGGGCACCTTCCGGTTCGTCGAGCGGTGGGAGCTCACCGGGCCGCAGTACATCGGCAGCACGCGGCAGATGATCGAGAACTTCAACTGGTTCGACATGGTCGCCCCCTGACCGAAACACGGATGCGAGCGGTGCCCCGGAGGTCGTAACCTCCGGGGCAACACGCTGACGGAGACGAGTAGCCAGGGGAGCACGCGAGACCCAGAGAGCCGCCGGTAGCTGGGAAGGCGGCCTCGCGCCCTTCGGTGAAGACCCTCCCGAGTGCGGGGAGGAACGGCGTCCGCGCCCCATGCCCCGCCGTCCGGCCCCCGTCATCGGGCCTTCGAGGCCGCCGCTCGTCCAGGGCGGCGGCGAAAGTGCGGTGGTACCGCGAGTTCCCTTCTCGCCCGCACTCCCAAGGGGTCGCGCAATCCGTACAGGAGTTGTGATGATCTCGCGTGTCCTCGTCGCCGACCTGCCCCGGCACGTCGGCGGCCGTGTCCGCATCGCCGGCTGGGTGCACCGCCGGCGCCGCCTGAAATCCGTCACCTTCCTGGTGATCCGGGACCGCTCCGGACTCGCCCAGGTGGTCCTCGCCGAACCCGGCGGCCCGCCGGAGGAGACCGTGGTCGAGGTCGAAGGCCTCGTCACGGCCAATCCCCAGGCTCCCGGCGGCCTGGAACTGACCGAGCCGGCGATCGGGCTGCTGTCCGAACCGGCCGAGCCGCCCCCGTTCGACCTCTACCGGCCGTCGCCGCGGGCCACCTTGCCCACGATGCTGAACAACGCCGCCGTCGCGTTGCGGCATCCGCGGCTGAAGGAGGCGTTCACGATCGCGGCGGCGAGCGTCGCCGGCTTCCGGTCCGCGCTCGACGGTCTCGGGTTCACCGAAACCCGGACGCCCAAGATCGTCTCGTCGGCGACCGAATCCGGCGGATGCGTCTTCGGCATCGACTACTTCGGTCAGCGGGCGTTCCTCGCGCAATCGCCGCAGTTCTACAAACAAGCGCTGGTCGGGGTGTTCGAGCGGGTCTACGAGGTCGGGCCGGTCTTCCGCGCCGAACCGCACGACACCGCGCGGCATCTCGCGCAGTACACCAGCCTGGACGCCGAACTCGGTTTCATCGACGGCCACCACGACGTGATGGCCGTGCTGCGGGAGGTGGTCGCGGGGATGGCCGCCGCCGTCCCGGAGACCGGCGTCGTGGTGCCCGGGGAGATCCCGGAGATCCACTTCGCGGACGCTCAAGCGCTGATCGCGCGGCTGTCCGGTGAAGACCCACGCGGCGAGCCGGACCTCGCGCCCGCGCACGAACGGCTGCTTTCGGACTGGGCGCTGCGCCAACACGGGTCGGAATTCCTGTTCGTCACGGGATATCCGATGGCGAAGCGGCCGTTCTACACCCATCCGGACCCGGAACGGCCGGAGTACTCGAACAGTTTCGACCTGCTCTTCCGCGGGCTGGAACTGGTGACCGGTGGCCAGCGGCTGCACCGGCACGCCGACTACCTCGCCGCGCTGGCGGCGCGGGGTGAGTCCGCCGAGCCGTATCGCGACTACCTGTCCGTCTTCGCGCACGGGATGCCGCCGCACGGCGGGTTCGCGCTCGGTCTCGAACGCTGGACCGCCCGGGTGCTCGGGCTGCCCAACGTGCGTCAGGCGACGCTGTTCCCGCGGGACTTGCACCGCCTGACCCCGTAGTGGAGGTCATGAAAGGGGCTTTCAGGACGAAATCCGTCCTGAAAGCCCCTTTCATGACACATCGGGCTCAGTGGATGAACGCGCTCCTGGCGGCCAGGTCGGCCAGCAGGGCGCGGCCCTTCTCGGCGTTGCGCGGCTGGGCCAGGACGTCATAGCGCCGGGCGACCAGCTGGCTCTGCGAGATGAAACCGCGCTTGTTCTTCGAAGCCGCGTACCCCAGCGCGCCGAACAGCAGGTTGAACCCGATACCGCCGACGAGGCCGACGAGGATCGGCACCAGTCCGGCGCCCGGGTTCAGCAGGCTCAGCACGAGGCCGAGGAACACACCGAACATCGCGCCGGACAGCGCCGAGCTGGTCAGCACCTTGCTCCAGCCCATCCGCCCGGCGATCCGCTCGACCAGGATCGGTTCGACACCGACGATGGTGACGTCCGTGATCGGGAAGTCCGTTCCCGCGAGGTGGTCGACCGCACGCTGCGCATCGGAGTACGACTCGTAGGAGCCGATCGGCCACCCGCTGGGCAGCGTCGGAAGCTGAGCCCGCCCCTGGGGCTCGGTGAACGTGGTCTGCTGCGTGAATGCCTGTGTCATTCCTTCTCACCTCTCTTGATCCGTACAACGTTCCGGAGGTACGGATCTCCTCCCGTCCGGCGGGATTCACAGCATCTTCTCAGCCGGGCATCACAGACAATCCGCCCAGGGATCAACTACAGTCCGCAATGGGTAACCGATCAGACCATTGGTCGAGTTGACCGGGTCCGGCTGACCCGGTAGGAAGAAGCCGCAAAGGTACCGCTTCGAACCTTTAGGTGAGGCTGATGGCGAACAGGCGCGGCATGCTCACACTGGATCGGCTCCGGGAACTCGTCGAGGACGGCACCGTCGACACGGTGCTGGTGGCCATCACCGACATGCAGGGCAGGCTGCAGGGCAAACGCTGCGCCGCCGAATACTTCCTCAACGAGGTCGTCGAGCACGCCACCGAGGCGTGCAACTACCTGCTCGCCGTCGACGTCGACATGAACACCGTCGACGGCTACGCGATGTCTTCCTGGGAGACCGGCTACGGCGACTTCGTCATGCAACCGGACTTCGACACGCTCCGCCTTCTCCCGTGGCAGGAGGGCACCGCGCTCGTCCTCGCCGACCTCGAACGGGTGCAGGGCGGCGCCGTCGCCCCGTCGCCGCGGCAGGTCCTGCGCGGGCAACTCGACCGGCTGGCCGCCCTCGGTCTCAGTGCCCACGTCGGCACCGAGCTGGAGTTCATCGTCTTCGACGACACCTTCGAGTCGGCCTGGGACAAGCGGTACCAGGACCTCCGCCCGGCCAACCAGTACAACGTCGACTACTCGATGCTCGGCACCTCGCGGATCGAACCGCTGCTGCGCCGGATCCGCAACGACATGGGCGGCGCGGGGCTGTACGTCGAATCGGCCAAGGGCGAGTGCAACCCCGGCCAGCACGAGATCGCGTTCCGCTACGCCGAGGCGCTGGCCACCTGCGACAACCACAGCATCTACAAGACCGGGTCCAAGGAGATCGCCGCGCAGGAGGGCAAGAGCCTCACGTTCATGGCGAAGTACAACGAACGCGAGGGCAACTCCTGCCACATCCACATCAGCCTGCGCTCCACCGCGGGCGAGGCCGTCCTGGCGGGCGACGAGCCGAGCGGGTTCTCGCCGCTGATGGAGCACTTCCTCGCGGGGCAGCTCGCCGGATTGCGTGAGCTGACCTACTTCCTCGCGCCGAACATCAACTCCTACAAGCGTTTCGTCCCCGGCAGCTTCGCGCCGACCGCGGTCGCGTGGGGCACCGACAACCGCACGTGCGCGCTCCGCGTCGTCGGGCACGGGGAGTCGCTCCGCACCGAGAACCGGGTGCCCGGCGGCGACGTGAACCCGTACCTCGCGGTGTCCGCGCTGATCGCGGCCGGGTTGCACGGCATCGAGAACGAACTCGAGCTGGAGCCCGAGTTCCAGGGCAACGCCTACGGTTCCGACAAGCCGACCGTGCCGACGACGTTGCGGGAGGCCGCCGCGCTGCTCGACCAGAGCGAGCTCGCCAGGACCGCGTTCGGGGACGAGGTCGTCGACCACTACCTGAACGCGGCGAAGGTCGAACTCACCGCGTACGACGCCGCTGTCACCGACTGGGAGAGGATCCGTGGCTTCGAACGGCTCTGAACCCTTGATCGGGCTCACCTGCTACCTGGAGCCCGCGAAGTTCCTGGTGTGGGAGACCGAAGCGGCTTTGCTGCACCGCGTGTACGTGGACGGCATCGTCGCGGCGGGCGGGATCCCGGTCCTCCTGCCGCCGGTGAGCGAGGCGCACGAGAGGCTGGTGTCCGCCGTGGACGGTCTCGTGCTGGTCGGCGGCGCCGACATCGAACCGGCGCGCTACGGCCAGGAGCAGCACGCGACGACGTACACGAGGCCGAACCGGGACGCGTTCGAGTTCGGGCTGCTGAGGTCCGCTTTGGACAGTGGAAAACCGGTGCTGGGCGTGTGCCGCGGGTTGCAGGTGCTCAGCGTCGCGCTGGGCGGGACACTCGCCCAGCACCTTCCGGACACTTTGGACACCAAGGATCACCAGCCCGCGCCCGCGACCTTCGGCACCACTACCGTGACCCTTGCCGAGGGCAGCCGGGCCGCGTCGATCCTCGGCACCGAGACCAAGGTGCCGTGTTATCACCACCAGGCCGTCGACAAGCTCGGCGACGGGCTGGTCCCGGTCGGCTGGGCCGCCGACGGGACCATCGAAGCGGCGGAACTGCCCGGTGACGGTTTCGTACTCGGTGTCCAATGGCATCCAGAACAGAATCTCGACGACATAAGGCTTTTCGAGGCACTCGTGACAGCTGCGAAGGAGCGCTCATGACGGGTTACGACGCCGCCTCCGAGGGAGGGAACACGTCGGCGGTGTTCGAGGTGATCAACCCCGCCACCGAAGAGGTGGTGAGGTCGGTCGAATCGACCTCGGCCGAAGAGACCGACGCGGCGATCGCCCGCGCGCAGGCGGCGTTCCCCGCCTGGCGCGCGGTGGCGCCCGGAGACCGGGCGCGGCTGCTGCGCCGGTTCGCCGACGCCGTCGACGCCGACATCGAGAACCTCGCCCAGCTGGAAGTCGCCAACGCGGGCCACACCATCGGCAACGCGCGCTGGGAGGCGGGCAACGTCCGCGACGTGCTGACGTACTACTCGGCGTCGCCCGAACGGTTGATCGGCAAGCAGATCCCGGTGCCCGGCGGGGTGAACATGACGTTCCACGAGCCGCTCGGCGTGGTCGGGGTGATCGTGCCGTGGAACTTCCCGATGCCCATCGCGGGCTGGGGTTTCGCGCCCGCGCTCGCCGCCGGGAACACCGTCGTGCTCAAGCCGGCCGAACTCACCCCGCTGACCGCGATCCGCCTCGGTGAGCTGGCCAGGGAGGCCGGGATCCCCGCGGACGTCTTCCAGGTGCTTCCCGGCAAGGGATCCGTGGTGGGCCAGCGGTTCGTGGACCATCCGGCGGTGCGCAAGATCGTCTTCACCGGCTCGACCGAGGTCGGCAAGCAGATCATGGCGGGCTGCGCCGCGCGGGTGAAGCGGGTGACGCTGGAACTCGGCGGCAAGAACGCGAACATCGTCTTCGCCGACTCGGATCTGGAGAAGGCCGCGGCCACCGCGCCGTACGGGGTGTTCGACAACGCCGGGCAGGACTGCTGCGCGCGGTCGCTGATCCTGGTGCAGGCGAGTGTGTACGACCGGTTCATGGAGCTGCTGGAACCCGCGGTGAAGGGTGTCGTCGTCGGCGATCCCCGCCTGGAGGTGACCGAGATGGGCCCGCTGATCTCGGCGGGGCACCACGCGAAGGTGTCGTCCTATGTGGACGACGCCGCGCCGGTGGCGTTCCGGGGAAGCGCGCCGCTGGGGCCGGGCAACTGGTTCCCGCCGACCGTCGTCACCCCGCCGGACCTGCGGCATCCGCTGGCCTCGGACGAGATCTTCGGCCCGGTCGTCGCGGTGGTCCCGTTCGCCGGGGAGGCGGACGCGGTGACCATGGCCAACGACACGGAGTACGGCCTGTCCGGCTCGATCTGGACCCGCGACGTCGGCCGCGCCTTCCGCGTCGCGCGCGGCGTCGAAGCCGGGAACCTTTCGGTGAACTCGCATTCGTCCGTCCGGTACTGGACGCCGTTCGGCGGGTTCAAGCAGTCCGGGCTCGGCCGCGAGCTCGGCCCGGACGCTGTCGATGCCTTCACCGAGACCAAAAACGTTTTCGTCAGCACGGAGGAATGATGGTTCAGCGTTTCGAAGGCCGCGTCGCGGTCATCACCGGCGGCAGCAGCGGCATCGGCCTCGCCACCGCGCGGCGGCTGGCGAGCGAGGGCGCGAAGGTCGTCATCGGCGACATCTCCGCCGCGGCGGGCAAAGCGGCGGCGGACGAGGTCGGCGGCCTGTTCGTGCAGGCCGACGTCACCGACGCCGAACAGGTCGAGGCCCTGTTCCAGACCACTGTGGACACCTTCGGCTCGGTCGACGTCGCGTTCAACAACGCCGGCATCTCCCCGCCCGAGGACGACTCGATCCTCACCACGGGCATCGACGCGTGGGAGAAGGTGCAGAAGGTCAACCTGACCTCGGTGTACCTGTGCTGCAAGGCGGTGCTGCCCCACATGCGGCGGCAGGGGAAGGGCTCGATCATCAACACGGCGTCGTTCGTCGCGGTGATGGGCGCGGCGACGTCGCAGATCTCCTACACCGCGTCCAAGGGCGGGGTGCTGGCGATGAGCCGGGAACTGGGCGTGCAGTTCGCGCGGGAGAACATCCGGGTCAACGCGCTGTGCCCGGGTCCGGTGAACACGCCGCTGCTGAAGGAACTGTTCGCGAAGGACCCCGAGCGGGCCGCGCGGCGGCTGGTGCACGTGCCGGTCGGGCGGTTCGCGGAGCCGGAGGAGATCGCGGGCGCGGTCGCCTTCCTGGCGAGCGACGACGCCTCGTTCATCACGGCGTCGCAGTTCCTGGTGGACGGGGGCATCTCGGGGGCCTACGTCACCCCGCTGTGAGGCCGCCCCGTCGCCCCGTCGCCCTTTAGTCGGCTACTTGCGGTCCGCCCGGCCCTGGTCCCGGGAGCTGAAGGACGCTTTCCCCGCATCGCACGCGGTGAAGGGCGCTTTGCCCACGTGCCATGCGGTGAAGGGCCCCTTCACCCCACCCGCTCTCACTCGTCCCGGTGGTTGGGATGGCGTCCTTCTGGCCTGCGCGGTAGTTCTGGGATCGCGGAACCGCACGGTTCCGCGATCCCAGAAGCGCGGAGGCCCCCAGGATGACCCGGCAGATGAGCACCGCCATGCGCGACTGCATCGACCTGTGCAACGAGTGTCACGTCCGGTGCGAGGAGATGATGACGCGCTGCATGGAGATCGGCGGCGCCAAGCTCGGGATGATGATGGTGACCTGCGCGGACATGTCGCGGATGAGTGCGGACATGATGATGCGCTGTTCGGCCATGATCGCCGACCTCGAGATGATGCGCATGTGCGCGAAGATGTGCGGCCTCGCCTCCCAGATGATGCGCATGTGCGCCGAGGAGTGCGCCAAGACCGGCGACGCCGAACTCGCCGAGGCCGCGGAGATGATGATGCGCTGCGCCGAGCTCTGCGGCACCATCACCGCCGAGATGATGATGGAGAACGCCTAGCCAGGCCCGACGGCCCGGGCACGTCGGGTGTCCGGGCGAACGGGAGAAGTGACGTGCCCGGCCAGAAGTAGACGCGCGCCGAACACGCCAGGTACGGTGTGCGCACAACTGCAGATCGGGCCGTTGAGCTGGAGCGGGAGAGCCCTCACGAACGTGGTGGGGCACCGAAGGAGCAAACTCCCCGGAATCTCTCAGGTACCCACTACCGCTTCCGCGAGGCCACTCTGGAAAGCAGGCGCGCAAGTGCGCCTCACCCAAGGTGAAAGCCGTCCTCTTCACGGACGGTGAAACTCTCAGGTGCCATGACAGAGGGGGAGTTCCCAGCGCACCGGTCTATCCGGCGCCTGATTGAAGGAGCTCCCTTGACCAGTACGTCCTTCGACGACCGGCACATCGGCCCCTCGGAGTCCGAGCAGGCCAAGATGCTCGCCGAGGTCGGCTACGGCAGCCTCGATGCCCTGGTACAGGCCGCGGTGCCGTCCGCGATCCGGGTCACCCGTGACCTCGAGCTTCCCCCCGCCGCGTCCGAAGAGGACGCCATCGCCGAACTTCGCGCGCTCGCCGCGCTCAACAAGCCGATGACGCAGATGATCGGCCTCGGCTTCCACGACACGGTCACCCCGGCGGTCATCCGCCGCAACGTGCTGGAGAACCCGGCCTGGTACACGGCGTACACGCCCTACCAGCCGGAGATCTCGCAGGGCCGTCTCGAAGCCCTCCTCAACTTCCAGACCATGGTCTCCGAGCTGGCCGGTCTCGCCACCGCGAACGCCTCCCTGCTCGACGAGTCCACCGCCGTCGCCGAGGCCGTCATGCTGATGCGCCGCGCGTCGAAGGCGAAGTCGAACAAGGTCGTCCTCGACGCCGAGTGCCTGCCGCAGACCATCGCCGTCGTCCGCACCCGCGCCGAGGCCATGGGCGTCGAGGTCGAGGTCCGCGACCTGCTCACCGGCCTGCCGGAGGAATTCTTCGGCGTCGTCGTGCAGTACCCGGGTGCCTCCGGCGTGCTGCGGGGCGCGGGCTTCTACTCCGCCATCTCCGAGACCGCGAAGGCCGCCGGCGCGCTGTACACCGTCGCCGCCGACCTCCTCGCCCTCACGCTGGTCACCGCGCCGGGTGAGTTCGGCGCCGACATCGCCGCCGGATCCACCCAGCGTTTCGGTGTCCCGCTCGGCTACGGCGGCCCGCACGCCGGGTTCATGGCCGTCCGCACCGGGCTCGAGCGCTCGCTGCCGGGCCGCCTGGTCGGAGTCTCGGTCGACGCCGACGGCAACCCCGCGTACCGCCTCGCGCTGCAGACCCGTGAGCAGCACATCCGCCGCGAGAAGGCCACCTCCAACATCTGTACCGCGCAGGTCCTGCCCGCCGTGCTCGCCGCGATGTACGCGGTCTACCACGGTCCGGACGGCCTCAAGCGCATCGCGACCCGCGTCCACGAGCTCGCCGCAGGGCTGGCCGGAGCGCTGCGCGCCGGTGGCGTCGAGGTCGTCCACGAGGGCTTCTTCGACACCGTCCTCGCCCGCATGCCCGGCCAGGCCGAAGCGGTCGTCGCCGTCGCGCGCGAGAACGGGATCAACCTCGGCCCGGTCGACGCCGACCACGTCCGCATCGCCGTCGACGAGGTCACCACGCCCGCGATCATCGCCAAGGTGCTCAACGCCTTCGGTGTCGACACCGCCGCAGACGACGCCCGCGCGCTGCCCACCGGACTCGGCCGCGAGAGCGAGTACCTCACCCACGAGGTCTTCCACTCGCACCGCTCCGAGACCGCGATGCTGCGCTACCTGCGCAGCCTGTCCGACCTGGACTACGCGCTCGACCGCGGCATGATCCCGCTCGGCTCCTGCACGATGAAGCTCAACGCCACCACCGAGATGGAGCCGATCAGCTGGCGCGAGTTCGCGGGCATCCACCCGTTCGCCCCCGCCGACCAGGCCGAGGGCTATCACGTTCTCGTCGAGCAGCTGTCGACCTGGCTCGCCGAGGTCACCGGCTACGACAAGGTGTCGCTGCAGCCGAACGCGGGCAGCCAGGGCGAGCTCGCCGGTCTGCTCGCGATCCGCGCGTACCACCACGCGAACGGCCAGGCCGAGCGCGAGGTCTGCCTGATCCCGTCGTCCGCGCACGGCACGAACGCCGCCTCCGCCGTCATGGCAGGCATGCGCGTCGTCGTGGTCAAGTGCACCGACGAGGGCAACGTCGACCTCGAAGACCTGCGCGCCAAGGTCGAGGCCAACCGCGACACGCTGTCCGCGATCATGGTCACGTACCCGTCCACGCACGGTGTGTACGAGAACGGCATCGACGAGCTGGCCAAGATCGTCCACGACGCGGGCGGCCAGGTCTACGTCGACGGCGCGAACCTCAACGCCCTGCTGGGCCTGGCGAAGCCGGGCGAGTTCGGCGGCGACGTCTCGCACCTGAACCTGCACAAGACCTTCTGCATCCCGCACGGTGGCGGCGGCCCCGGCGTCGGCCCGGTCGCGGTGCGCGCGCACCTCGCGCCGTACCTGCCGAACCACCCGCTGCTGGAGAAGGCCGGTCCCTCGACCGGCGTCGGCCCGATCAGCGCCGCTCCTTATGGTTCCGCGTCGATCCTGCCGATCTCGTGGGCGTACGTCCGCATGATGGGCGCGGGCGGGCTCACCGCGGCGACGCAGGTCGCCGTCCTCGCCGCGAACTACGTGGCCAAGCGACTCAACCAGCACTACCCGGTGCTCTACACCGGCCAGGACGACCTGGTCGCCCACGAGTGCATCCTCGACCTGCGTGGCCTCACCAAGGAGACCGGCGTCAGCGTCGACGACGTCGCGAAGCGCCTGATCGACTACGGCTTCCACGCCCCGACCATGTCGTTCCCGGTCGCGGGCACGCTGATGGTCGAGCCGACCGAATCCGAGGACCTCGGCGAGATCGATCGCTTCATCGAGGCGATGATCGCCATCCGCGGTGAGATCGACGCCGTCGCCCAGGGCCGGTGGGCCGCGGACAACAGCCCGCTGCGCAACGCCCCGCACACCGCCGAGACCCTGGTCGGCGACTGGGACCTGCCCTACGACCGCGAACTGGCGGTGTACCCCGCCGGAGTGAACCGCAAGGCCAAGTACTGGCCCCCGGTGCGCCGCATCGACGGTGCGCGCGGGGACCGTAACCTCGTCTGCTCCTGCCCGCCGCTCAACGCCTACGAGAACTGAGGCACTTGATGTCGAAAGAGACGTCCCTGCACGGAGTCCACAAAGGACTGGGTGCGCTGTTCACCGACTTCGCGGGCTGGTCGATGCCGATCCGCTACAGCAGCGAGCTGGCGGAGCACAAGGCGGTCCGCGAGACCGCGGGCCTGTTCGACCTGTCCCACATGGCCGAGATCGAGGTGACCGGCCCGCAGGCCGCCGACGTCCTCGACTTCGCGCTGGTCGGCAACCTGTCCGGCGTCAAGCCGGGCCGGGCGCGCTACACGATGATCTGCGACGAGACCGGCGGCGTGCTCGACGACCTGGTCGTCTACCGCCTCGAAGACGAGAAGTTCCTGGTCGTGGCCAACGCGGGCAACGCCGCCGTGGTCGCGGAGGCGCTGGCCGCCCGGGTCTCCGGCTTCGACGCCGTCGTCGACAACAAGTCCGAAGACGTCGCGCTGATCGCCGTCCAGGGCCCGAAGGCCGTCGAGATCCTCGGCGCGGTCACCGACGCCGACCTCGGCGCGCTCAAGTACTACGCGAGCGTCCCGGCCGTCGTGAAGGGTCACGACGTCCTGCTCGCCCGCACCGGGTACACCGGCGAAGACGGCTTCGAGCTGTACGTCCCGGCCGGTGAGGCTCCCGCCGTCTGGCGCATCCTCACCGAGGCGGGCGAGCCGCACGGTCTGCTCCCGGCCGGCCTCGCCTGCCGCGACACGCTGCGTCTCGAAGCCGGAATGCCGTTGTACGGCAACGAACTCAGCCTCCAATTGAGCCCGTTCGAGGCCGGCCTCGGCCGCGTCGTCAAGTTCGAGAAGCCGGGCGACTTCGTCGGCAAGGCCGCGCTGGAGGAGCTGTCCAAGAAGGACGTTCCCCGGGTTCGCGTCGGCCTCAAGGGTTCCGGCCGCCGCGCGCCGCGTCACGGCTACTCCGTCCTGGCGGGCGAGACCGAGATCGGCGAGGTCACCAGCGGCGCCCTGTCGCCGACCCTGGGCTACCCGATCGCCATGGCCTACGTGGACCGGGAGCACTCCGAGCCCGGCACCGAGCTTTCCGTCGACATCCGGGGCCGCATCGAGCCCGTCGAGGTCGTCGCCCTGCCCTTCTATTCCCGCGCCTGAAAGGCCCTTGAACGACCATGAGCATCCCCCAGGACCTGAAGTACACGAAGGAACACGAGTGGCTGAACGTCGTCGACGGCGTCGCTACCGTGGGCATCACCGCCTTCGCCGCCGAGTCGCTCGGTGACATCGTGTTCGTCCAGCTTCCCTCGGTCGGCGACACCGTCACCGCGGGCGAGGTGTTCGGCGAGGTCGAGTCGACCAAGTCGGTCAGCGAGCTGTACGCGCCCGTGGACGGCGAGGTCGTCGAGGTGAACGAGGCCACAACGGACACCCCCGAGCTGATCAACTCGGACCCGTACGCCGAAGGATGGCTCCTGAAGGTGCGTCTGTCCGGCGACGTGCCCGCCCTGCTCGACGCCCAGGCCTACGCCGTGCTCACCCAGGAGAGCTGATCCATGACCAACGCTTCCGTGTTCAATGCGAGCCTGTCCGAGGTGGACCCCGAGGTCGCCGTGGCCGTCGCAGCCGAACTCGACCGGCAGCAGTCGACCCTGGAAATGATCGCGTCGGAGAACTTCGCCCCGGTGGGCGTGCTCGAGGCGCAGGGTTCGGTGCTGACCAACAAGTACGCCGAGGGCTACCCCGGACGCCGCTACTACGGCGGTTGTGAGCACGTCGACGTCATCGAGCAGCTGGCGATCGACCGCGCGAAGGCGCTCTTCGGCGCCGAGCACGCCAACGTCCAGCCGCACTCGGGCGCGCAGGCCAACGCCGCCGCCATGGTCGCCGTGCTCAACCCCGGCGACACCATCCTCGGTCTCGACCTCGCCCACGGCGGTCACCTGACCCACGGGATGAAGATCAACTTTTCCGGCAAGCTCTACAACGTCGTCGCCTACCACGTCGACAAAGAGACCGGGATCGTCGACGTCGAGGAGATCGAGCGTCTCGCCAAGGAGCACAAGCCGAAGCTGATCATCGCCGGCTGGTCGGCGTACCCGCGTCAGCTCGACTTCGCCGAGTTCCGCCGCATCGCCGACGAGGTCGGCGCGAAGGTCATGGTCGACATGGCGCACTTCGCCGGTCTCGTCGCGGCAGGGCTGCACCCGAGCCCGGTGCCCTACGCCGACATCGTCACCACGACCACGCACAAGACCCTCGGCGGCCCGCGCGGCGGCATCATCCTGTGCCGCCAGGATCTCGCCAAGAAGATCAACTCCGCGGTGTTCCCCGGCCAGCAGGGCGGTCCGCTGGAGCACGTCATCGCCGCCAAGGCCGTCGCGCTGAAGGTCGCCGCGAGCGAGGAGTTCCGCGAGCGTCAGCAGCGCGTCCTCGAAGGCGCGAAGATCCTGGCCGACCGCCTTTCGCGCACGGACTGTGCCGAAGCGGGCGTCCGCGTGCTGACCGGCGGCACCGACGTGCACCTGGTGCTCGTCGATCTCGTCAACTCCACTTTGGACGGTCAGCAGGCCGAAGACCGGCTGCACTCGGTCGGTATCACGGTCAACCGCAACGCCGTCCCGTTCGACCCGCGCCCGCCGATGATCACCTCGGGCCTGCGGATCGGCACGCCCGCCCTGGCGACCCGCGGCTTCGGCGCCGAGGACTTCGCCGAGGTCGGCGACATCATCGCCGAGGCGCTGCGCCCGGACTTCGACGAGGCCCTGCGCCAGTCGCTGTCCGCCCGGGTCGAACTGCTGGCGAAGAAGCACCCGCTGTACGCGGACCTCAACCGATGAGCGCTGTACCCGAAGGTCGCAAGCTCCTCCGGCTCGAAGTCCGCAACGCGCAGACGCCGATCGAGAAGAAGCCGCCGTGGATCAAGACCCGCGCGCGGATGGGCCCCGAGTTCACCGAGCTCAAGGGCCTGGTCAAGCGTGAAGGCCTCCACACCGTGTGCGAGGAGGCCGGTTGTCCCAACATCTACGAATGCTGGGAAGACCGTGAGGCCACCTTCCTGATCGGTGGCGACCAGTGCACGCGGCGTTGTGACTTCTGCCAGATCGACACAGGGAAGCCCGAGGCGCTCGACACGACCGAGCCGCGCAAGGTGGCGGAGTCGGTGCAGGCCATGGGGCTGCGCTACTCGACGGTGACCGGTGTGGCGCGGGACGATCTCGAAGACGGCGGCGCATGGCTGTACGCCGAAACCGTGCGCCAGATCCACGCGCTGAACCCGGGTACCGGTGTCGAGCTGCTGATCCCGGACTTCAACGCGGATCCGGATCAGCTGGCCGAGGTGTTCGGTTCGCGGCCGGAGGTGTTGGCGCACAACGTCGAGACGGTGCCGCGGATCTTCAAGCGGATCCGCCCCGGCTTCCGGTACGCGCGGTCGCTGGAAGTCATCACGCGGGCCCGTGAGGCCGGTCTGGTGACGAAGTCGAACCTGATCCTGGGCATGGGCGAGACTCCGGAGGAGGTGGCTCCGGCGATGAAGGACCTGGTCGACGCGGGCTGCGAAATCCTGACGATCACCCAGTACCTGCGTCCTTCGCCGCGGCATCATCCGGTGGACCGCTGGGTCAAGCCCGAAGAGTTCGTCGAGCATTCGAAGGCAGCCGAAGCGATGGGCTTCGCCGGCGTGATGGCCGGGCCGCTCGTACGCTCGTCTTATCGGGCCGGACGTCTTTTCGCGCAGACGAAGGCCCACCGCGGCGAAGCGCTGTCGGAGAACTTGGCCCACCTCGCCGCCGAAGGGCCCGCGGCCCAAGAAGCCAGCTCACTGCTGGCCAGATAGGAAGGAGGGCAGATCAATGGCGATCAGCGTCTTCGACCTGTTTTCGATCGGGATCGGCCCCTCCAGCTCCCATACGGTGGGTCCGATGCGTGCCGCACTGACCTTTGTGGACGGTCTCGCCGAAGACGGCGACCTGCCCGCCACGACCCGGGTCCAATCCGAACTGTTCGGTTCGCTGGGCGCGACCGGGTTCGGGCACGGCAGCGACAAGGCCGTGCTGCTCGGGCTGTCCGGGGAGCGTCCGGAGGAAATCGACACCGACTCGGTGCCCGGCAAGGTCGCCGAGATCCGGGAAGCGTGCCTGCTGAAGTTGCGCGGTGAACACGAGATCGTGTTCACCGAGGACACCGACCTGACCATGCACCGGCGGAAGTCGTTGCCGGCGCACCCGAACGGCATGATCTTCCGCGCGTTCGACGCCGACGGGAAGGTGCTGCGCGAGCGCACCTACTACTCCGTCGGCGGCGGGTTCGTCCGCGACGAGTCCTACGAGACCGACACTGTCGTCGTCGAGGACTCGACGCGGCTGGAGTTCCCTTTCCGCACCGGCGCGGATCTGCTGAAGCACTGCGAAGACACCGGACTGCCGGTCAGCGAGATCATGCTGCGCAACGAACTCTCCTGGCGTACGCGCGAGGAGGTCCGCGAAGGCCTGCTGGAGATCTGGCAGGTCATGGTGGAGTGCGTGCACAACGGCTGTGAGCACGAGGGCGTCCTGCCCGGCGGGCTCAAGGTCCCGCGCCGCGCGAGGGCGTTGCACGAGAAGCTGCTCGCCGAAGACGGTGTCGGCGATCCGCTGTACGCCATGGACTGGGTGAGCCTCTACGCGCTGGCGGTCAACGAAGAGAACGCCGCGGGTGGCCGCGTCGTCACCGCGCCGACCAACGGCGCGGCGGGGATCATCCCGGCGGTGCTGCACTACTACCAGCGGTTCATCCGGGGTTCGTCGGACGACGGCATCGTGACGTTCATGCTCACCGCGGGCGCGATCGGCTCGATCCTCAAGCAGACGGGCTCGATCTCGGGCGCCGAGGTCGGCTGCCAGGGCGAGGTCGGTTCGGCCAGCGCGATGGCCGCGGCCGGGCTCACCGAGGTCCTCGGCGGGTCGCCCGCGCAGGTGGAGAACGCCGCCGAGATCGGCGTCGAACACCACCTGGGGCTGACCTGCGACCCGGTCGGCGGGCTGGTGCAGATCCCGTGCATCGAGCGCAACGCCGTCGGCGCGTCGAAGGCGATCCACGCCGCGCGGATGGCGATGCGCGGCGACGGCTCGCACATCGTGACGCTGGACAAGGCGATCAAGACCATGCGCGAGACCGGCGCCGACATGAGCGTGAAGTACAAGGAGACCTCGCGCGGCGGTCTCGCCGTCAACGTCATCGAGTGCTGACACCCCCGCGTTCCGTCCTCTTGGTGCGGTACTTGCACACGCAAGTACCGCACCAAGAGGACGACTTGCGGGCGGCCTAAACTCGAAGGGTGGAGTCGAGCACGGTCGCGAACGCGGGTGACGCGCTGTTCCGCCCGGTGCGCGCGGGCAACGCCTTCGAGGAGACCGTCGAAAGGCTGCTCCAGGCGATCCGGCTGGGCGTGGTCGGCGCGGGAGAACGGCTGCCTTCGGAACGGGAGCTCGCCGAACGGCTCGGCGTCAGCCGGGTGACCCTGCGGGAAGCGATCCGCGCGCTGGCCGACGCCGGCTACGTCGAATCGCGGCGTGGTCGCTACGGCGGCACGTTCGTCAACGACGTCCTGCCCGATCCGCCCGCCGCCGACGGGCGGAAGGTCGACAACGCCACCCTGGAGGACGCGCTCGGCCTCCGGCACGTCCTGGAGACCGGCGCGGCCGAGATGGCGGCGTCGCGCTCGCTCAGCCCGGCCGACCGGCAGCATCTGACCAGCACGCTCGCCGAGGCCGCAGCGGCCGACGTCGGCGACTACCGGCGCAAGGATTCGCGGCTGCACCTGGCGATCGCCGAGGTCACCGCGTCCGGCTCGCTGACCACGGCGATGGCCGACGCGCGGATGCGGGTCAACCAGCTGCTCGACATGATCCCGCTGCTCGAACCGAACCTGGAGCACTCCAACGCCCAGCACGAGGCCATCGTCGACGCGATCCTCGCGGGTGACTCCGAGGCCGCCCGCCGGGCGATGACCGAGCACGTCGAAGGCACCGCTTCGCTGCTTCGCGCCTTCCTCGCCTGACGAAACGCGGAGCGGGCTCAGGACACGAATAGGTGATTTTCCCACAACCTTTTCACTCGTTCGGGCGTCTTACCTGGCGTGGAAAACCCGGATGACGAAACCGCACCCGAGTCGGAAACCACGGCCACCCCGGAGCCGAAAGGGAAGAAACGCAGGTGGCGCCGGATCGCCGCCTGGTCGCTCGGCCTCCTGATCGGCATCCCGGTGGCCGCGTTCGGGATCGCGTACGTCCTGCTCGACGTCCGCAGCCCGGAGGAGGTGCTCGCCGACCTCGACAAGACCGTCGTCCTGCAGAACACGGACGGATCCGAGCTGCTCAAGGTGATCCCGCCCGGCGGCGACCGCCTGTTCGTGCCCTACAACGCCATCCCCGCGAAGCTGCGCGACGCGATCGTCGCGACCGAGGACCCGACCTTCTGGGACAACGAGGGCTTCGACCTCACCGGCCTGGGCCGCGCGCTGGTGACCGGTGTCGGCGGCGGCTCGGGGATCACCCAGCAGTACATCAAGAAGTCCACCGGCAACGAGGACGCCACCCTCACCCGCAAGTTCTCCGAACTGGTGCTCGCCACGAAGATCACCCAGCAGCAGACCAAGAAAGAGATCTTCGAGAGCTACGTCAACATCATCTCCTTCGGCCGAGGCACCTACGGCCCGGCCTCGGCGATGAACGCCTACTTCGGCCGCAAGCTCGACGACTCGATCACCTGGAGCGAGGCGGCCTTCCTCGCCGGGATGATCCAGTCGCCGTCGGTGCACGACCCGTACGCCTCCACCCACGAGCACGCCATGAAGCGCTGGTCCTACGTGGTGAACAAGCTGGTCACGCGGGGTTATCTCGGTCAGGCCGAAGCGGTCGCGATGACCTATCCGGAGGATGCGATCCAGGCGCCGTCGGAGACCCGCGCCGGTCGTGTCACCTTCGAGAAGTACCACCTCAAGCAGCGGGTTCTCGCCGAGCTGGAGCAGATCGGCTACCCACTGGACCGTCTCCGCGGCGGCGCGATGAAGGTCGAGACGACCATCGACCCGCGCGCCCAGGCCGAAGCCGAGAAGGTGCTCAAGGAGCGGCTACAGGGCCAGCCGGAGCACTTCCGGGCCTCGCTGGTCGCCGTCGAACCCGGGACCGGCGCCATCCGCGCCTACAACGGCGGCGGCTGGAGCGTGCACGACTACGCCGGAACCCCGTACGGCACCGGCTCGGCCTTCCAGCCGTTCACGCTCGCCGCCGGCATCGAGCGGGGCGTCGACGTCGACGCCCCGATGAAGTCGCCAGGGCAGGTCGACTTCCTCGGCGAGACCTTCAAGTTCCAGGACCCATGCGGTGAGGGCGGGAAGTGCACGCTGCGCGAGGCGATCGCGCGGGGCGCTCGGGGACCGTTCGTCGAGCTGGCGAAGAAACTCGGCGCGGAAGCGGTCCGCGACGGCGCGCGTGCGGCGGGGATCCCCGAAGCCGTCGACGGCGAGGTGACCCTGCGCGAGAAGGACGGGTTCCTGATCGGACCGGGGATCGCGGTCGGCCGGTACCCGTTGCGGCCGAGCGACATGGCCGGGGCCTACGCGACCTTCGCCGCCGACGGCATGCGCGCCACCCCGCATCTGGTGTCGAAGATCCGGGACGAGAACGGCGAGATCGTCTGGGAACGGCCTTCCGACAAGGCGCCCGCGTTCAAGGACGACGAGGCCTTGAGCCGCCGGATCGCCGGCACGATCAGCCAGGTGCTCACCACCGGGCTGAAGGACCGTCCGGCGGCGTTGAAGACCGGCGACCTCCAGTACAACGAGACCGACGACAACGCCGCCGGCTGGGCGGTCGGGTACACACCGCAGCTCGCGACGGCGGTCTGGGTCGGCTCCGACGAGCCGCGCCGGATGCGCGACGCGGCCGGGGAGAAACTGACCGGCAAGACGATCCCCGGCGACATCTGGCAGCGCTTCATGACCGGCGTCCACCAGGGCGTGCCGGTGCGGTGGCCCGTACCCGCCGGGACCACCGCAACGGCCCGCCCGCGCTAGTGAGGGGTGGTCGTGAGCGGCGTTTCGGGTTGAGGGCCGTGAAGGGCCCCTTGCCTACCTTCAAGGTAGTGGTGGGGGCCTTCACTACTTTCGTGATCGCCGCTTTCGCTCCACACGCACCAGCAGCCACAGTGGCCGCGCGTGAAGGCTCCCTTTCTGGGCTCAGCCGAGGAAACTCGACCTTCACTCCTTCAAGCGACCAGGGCGCCGGTACCGAGTGGGTCGGGTTGGTCGTGAGTGGCGTTTCGGGTTAGAACACGAATCGCCACTCACGACCATCCGGACCGCAGGCTCAGGAAGTCACCAGGATGACGGTCAGCCCGTCGTATCCCTTCTTGCCGACGGTCTGCAGCGCTGTCGCGTCGACCCGCGGTTCGGCGGCGATCAGTTCGTGCATCCGCCGGAGTCCCACGATCTCGTCGGCGGTGCTCGACGCGTCGGCCACCGCCCCGGCGCGGACGACGTTGTCGACCACGATCACCCCGCCCGGCCTGGTCAGCCGCAGCGCCGCCTCGAAGTAGGCCGGGTTGTTGACCCGGTCCGCGTCGATGAAGGTCAGGTCGATCGGCCCCTCGACACCGGGCAGCAGATCCAGCGCCTCCCCGAGCCGGATGTCGACGAGCTCGCCCACGCCGGCGGCATCGAGGTTCTTGCGCGCGACGTCGGCGAATTTCGGGTAGAACTCGAGCGTCACGAGACGTCCGTCCGCCGGCAGGGCGCGGGCGAGCCAGATGGTGCTGTAGCCGCCGAGTGTGCCGATCTCGAGGATCGAGCGGGCACCGATCATCCTGGCCAGCAGGTGGAGCAGCTTGCCCTGGTTCGGGGCCACCGCGATGGCCGGCATCCCGGCCTCGTCAGAGGCGGCTAGGGCCGCTTCGAGAGCCGGATCGGACGGGACGAGCGCCTCGATGAGGTACTCGTCTACTTTGGACCAGATTTCCTGAGTCATTGAACCTCCCCAGGCCAACCTAGTGTCGTGATCCGGACCGCGATGCGTCCATCGGGGCAGCCATCGGGACGCATCTCAGGCGGCGCGGCGGCCAGCCTTCGGGATCACCAGCGGGGTCCCGGTTTCGGGGCAGGGCATGACCCGGCACGGCAACTCGAAGATCTTCTCGACGTTCTCGGCGGTCACGACGTCCTCGGGCGCTCCGGTCGCCAGGACCTCGCCGTCCCGCATCGCGATCATGTGCGTCGCGTAGCGGGCCGCGTGGTTGAGGTCGTGCAGCACGGCGACCAGCGTCCGGCCCTGTTCCTGGTGCAGCTGCGCGCACAGGTCGAGAATGTCCATCTGGTGCGCGATGTCGAGATAAGTCGTCGGCTCGTCGAGCAGCAGGAGATCGGTCTCCTGCGCGAGCGCCATCGCCATCCACACGCGCTGGCGCTGTCCGCCGGACAGTTCGTCGACCAGCCGCTCGGCGAGGTCGTCGACCCCGGTGGCGCGCATGGACTCCGCGACCACGGTGGCGTCCTCACGGGACCACTGGCGCAGCAGACGCTGGTGCGGGTACCGGCCGCGCGCGACGAGGTCGGCGACGGTGATGCCGTCGGGCGCGATCGAACTCTGCGGCAGCAGGCCGAGCCGCCGCGCGACTTCCTTGGCGGGGAAGGAGCTGATCACCTGGCCGTCGAGGAACACCGACCCCTGGCGGGGTTTGAGCATGCGCGCGAGCGCGCGCAGCAGGGTCGTCTTGCCACAGGCGTTCGGGCCGACGATGACGGTGAACGACCGGTCGGGGATGACCACCCCGAGGTCTTCGGCCACGGTCCTGCCGTCATAGGCGAGCGTCAGCGCGTCCGCGTGCAGGCGGGACGTCGTGCTCTGCGCGGTGAGGGTTTCCACGGTCTCCACGCAGGTTAGGCTAACCTAGGAGTCCGCCGTTGTGGTGTTCCGTAGGTCGCAGTCGGCTCACATCCCTCTTCGATGGCATCATCCGCAGTGCATTCCGCAGTGCAATCCCACGAGCGGACTCGGTGCGATCGAGGGTGAGGCATGGAGGACTACCGGATAGTCGCGGACGAGATCTCCGCCGACGTCGAAGCGGGCAGGCTCCGCCCTGGCGACAGGCTTCCGCCGCAGCGAAGGTTCGCCCGTGAGCGGGGAATCGCCAACTCGACCGCCGCCAGGGTCTACGGCGAACTCGTGCGGAGGGGCGTCGTGGTCGGCGAGGTCGGCCGTGGCACGTTCGTCCGCGCCGGGAGGCCGCCGCTGGAGACCGCGCTCGCCGAACCGGGCGGCGCGACGGTCGACCTCGAACTCAACTTCGCCGTCCTCCCGGAGCAATCCGCGCTGGTCGGGAAGGCACTGGAACCGCTCCTGCGGGACGACGTCCTGACAGCGGCGCTGAGGCCGGGCAGCGTCACCGGCTCGAAGCAGGCGCGTGACGCCGTCACCGGGTTGCTCGCGAGAGACGGCTGGACGCCGGAAGTCCTCTTCGCCGGAAGCGGCCGCGAGGCCATCGCGGCCGCCATCGCCTCCTTCGTGCCGATGGGGGAGCGGCTCGCCGTCGAGGCCATCACCTATCCCGTGGTCAAGGCGCTCGCCGGACGGCTCGGCGTCCAGCTGGTGCCCGTCGAGACCGACGACCAGGGGCTCGTACCCGAAGCGCTCACGGCCGCGCACGCCGCCGCGCCCGTCCGCGCGCTCTACGTCCAGCCGACGCTGCACAACCCGCTCGGGTCCACAATGGACGAACAGCGGCGCGCCGAGCTGGCGGAAACCGTGCGCCGGCTGGACATCCCGGTGATCGAGGACGGGATCTACACCTTCCTCCGGCCCGAGGTCCGTCCGTTCGCGACCTACGCGCCGGAACGCACGGTGTTCGCCGACAGCATGTCCAAACGGCTCGCTCCCGGGCTGACCACCGGTTTCCTCGCCGTGCCACCGGAATGGACGGAGCGGCTCGCCGCGGCGGTGCGCTCGGGCGGCTGGGTCGCGCCCCGGTTCGCGCTCGAAGCCGCCACCCGGTGGATCACCGGCGGCACGCTGGAAACCGTCGAACGGGCCAAACGCCTGGACGCCGCGGAACGCCAGCGGGTGACGGCGGACCGGCTGGCCGGGTTCGCCCTGCGCGCGGATCCGCGGGCGTATCACTGCTGGTGGGAGCTCCCCGAGCACTGGCGTGCCGAGACCTTCGTCGCCGCGGCGGCGCGACGCGGGATCGCGGTCACCCCGGCGGCCGCGTTCGCCATCGTCCCCGGACACGCCCCGAACGCGGTCCGGCTCGCGGTGTCCTCGCCTCCGCTGGAGACACTCGCGGCCGCTTTGGACGTCCTCGCCGGACTCGCCGCCGGCCGCCCCGAAGACGCCGGCGTCGACTGACTCCCGCCGCGTTCAGTCCTCCAGTTGCGGTCCTTGCGCGTGCAACTACCGCAACTGGAGGACGAAACGCGGGAGGTCAGGGGTGGGGTGCCCACTTGCCGATGAAGCTGCCACAGGTGACGGTCTGCCCGGTGAGCCGCGAGCGCAGCGCGTTCTCCATCCCCAGGTAGTCGAAGATCGGCGCGTCCGCCGCGACCTCGGCGGGCACCGGCCCGCCCCGGGTCAGCGTCGGCATGTCCACGGTCTGGAACAGCACCAGGTAGTCGCCGTCGCGGTTGAGTTCGTCGGCGGTCGCGAGCATCCGTTGTGGAGCGTCGGCGACGATCTCCAGCGGCAGCGGCCATTCCAGCGGGAACGGGTTGCGCAGGCCGAAGGCGGGGTAGGCGAACGGGTTGTCGGGCAGCACCGCCGTGCGCCCCGCCGGGAACCGCGTGACGCAGTCCTGGATCTGGGACACGTAGGTGAAAGTGCCCGGGTTCGTCCGGATCCCGCGCATCGACGGCGTCACCGTGCCGAGGTCGCCGGTCAGCTTCTCGTGCGCCATGTCGAGGTACGCGGCCTCGTCGTGGTGCGCGATCACGGCCCAGCCCGACGCCAGCACCGCGACCAGGCCCATCGCCGTGGCACCCGCCAGCCCGAGCCGCCGGGACGGCGCGGGCAGCGGCGGCAGCGCGTCCGACAGCAGCAGGATCGCCGTCAGCGCCAGTGTTCCGGTGAACAGCGTGGGGGTGTCGTTCCCCCAGGACAGGCTGGTCATGAAGCCGGTCGCAAAGACCAGCGCGCCCATGCGCGGGAACCGGCGCGTCGCCGCCCAGTTCACCAGCAGCGCGACGCCGAGGATCCACCAGAGGACGTCCGCCCAGCGCGAGGCGCCGGTGAAGTGCCCATCGACGACGGTGCCGACCACCACCGCCACCCCGGCCAGTACCAGCAGCCGCGCGACGATCGCGCCGGTGAATCCGGCGCGGTCGCGGAAGATCCCGAGCAGGGCGAGGAGCGCACCCGCGATCACGAAGAAGGTCAAGCCCCGTACCGGTGGCCGCAGGAGGGTCTCGGGATTTCCCAGCCACAGTCCGAGAAGTCGTTCGCCGTACGCCGGGACGCCGCCGGTGAGCTGCTCGGCCATCGCCCCGAGCCCGCCGTCGAGGGTGACGATTCCGATGTACAAGACCAAAAAGGCGCCGAGCGCCAGCAGATCCCAGGCCAGGCGCGCCCACCAGCGGCCGGTGCGGAACGCGCCCTCGCGCAGCGAGGGGTGCAGCAGCAACCAGAGCAGCGCGATCAGCGGCACCGGCGCGAAACTCTGCTTGACGAACACCGCGGTGCCCAGCAGGACCAGGCCGAGCCGTCGCGGCCACGCCTTCCCGTTGCGCAACCCGGAATCCAGTGCCCAGGCACCGCAGGCGGTCAGGAAGATCCCGTCGATGGTGTGCCACGCCATCAGCGGGAACGCGTTGAGGTTCAGCAGCGACGCGGCCGCCGTCAGCCCGGTGAGCCCCGGCCCCCAGTCGCGGACGCGGCGACGGGTGACCAGGACGGCGAACGCGATGGTCGCCAGGATGATCTCCAGCATGCTGAGCACGCTCGAGACGAAGAACAGCGGCCCCGGCAGGACGAAATCGACGATGTGCAGGTACGCCGAACCCAGCGGGCGCGCGGAGATGATGTCGGAGTGCGGGACCTCGCCGTGCAGCACCCGCCACGCCTGGGCGAGGATGAAACCCTGGTCCGACGGGTGGAAACCGAAGCGCCCCACCCGGAGTTCGGTGACGACGGCGAGCACGAGGACCCATGTCACGTGCAGGGAAATCCGCAGCACTGTCCTGGACGGACGTACCACCGCGGTGTCCGGTCCGGTCGACAGCGGGGGACTGGCGACGTCCACACTGCCCCTTCCCGCTCGTCCCTACCTCGGCCCGTGCCCGCCGACCCCGGCGTATCGGAAACCGATGGTAGCGGCCGGGGGCGTCCCCCGATCGAGCCCGGCGGCGAGGACGTCAGGGACGACGGCGCCAGACCAGCCTCGTGACCGCGCCCGCCACCGAGGCGAGCGGGGCCTTCCGGGGCAGGCCACGGGATTCCGGCGCGGACTCCGGCATCGCGCGGTAGACGAGATGGGCGAAGAACCGCGTCGTCTTGGGTGCGACGAGCGTCACCAACTCGGCCGCCGTGCCTTCGGGCAGATTCAGGATCTCCGGTCGTTTCTCCAGTGCCTTCACCACGAGAGTGGCGGCGCGTTCGGGAGAACTCGACGGCATGCCGCGGTAGGACCCGGTGGGGGTGATCATGTCGGTGCGCACCAGCGGCATCCGGACCGAGGTGAAGGTGACGCCGTCGGAAAGGGTCTCCCGGCCGGCGGTCAGCCCGAACTCCTCCAGGGCGGCCTTCGAGGCCAGGTAAGCGGAAAACCGCGGCGTGTCGGTCTGCAGTCCTTGGGTGGTCACGTTGACGACGTGGCCGAACCCGCGGGCGGTCATCGACGGCAGCAGGCCGAGCGTCAGCCGCACGGGACCGAAGTAGTTGATCGCCATCGTGCGCTCGAAGTCGTGGATCCGTTCGGTGGACAGCGAAAGCGAGCGCCGGATCGAGCGGCCCGCGTTGTTGACCAGCATGTCGACGGCGCCGTGCGCGGCGAGCACGTCCTTGACCAGAGCGTCGACAGCGCCGCCGTCGGTGAGGTCGCACGGGTACGCGGACGCCTTGCCGCCCGCCGCGACGATCTGCTCGCGGACCTCTTCGAGTTCGTCGGCCCGCCTGGCCACGAGGATCACTTCGGCGCCCTTCGCGGCGACTGCCAGCGCGGACGCGCGCCCGATCCCCGAAGAGGCGCCGGTGATCAGTACCTTGCGGCCGTCGAGCGGTTCCGGCCCCGGACGGCGGCGGCCGCGATCGGGGTCCAGGTGCCCGAGCCAGTACCGGTAGAGCGGACCGGCGTATTCCTTCAACGGCGGCAAGGAGATCCCGCTGCCTTCGAGCGCCGCCGTGGTCGCGCTCGTGTCGAAGTCGACCTCCAGGCTCAGATGCGGCAGGACCTCGAGCGGGATGCCGAGTTCCGCCAGTACCGCCGCGCGGGCCGAGCGTCCGCCAGGAACGCGATCGAATCCGGCAGCCGCGGACTTCGCCAGCCGGATTCCGGCGCGTTTCAGCGCTCCGGACGGCCGGGCGGGGAGGACGGCGGAGATCTTCGGGCCGCCCGCGGCCCGCGCGAAGGCGTTGTAGACCTCGTGCAACGGCTGCGGTCGCGGCGACGCGAGGTGGTACGTGCTGCCGCCGGGCGCGTCGACGTGCATGAGGTGCTCGATCGCTTCGACGACGTAGTCGACCGGCACGATGTTCGTGGCGCCGAGATCCGGGGCGGCCAGCGGGAGGCGGCGCGGCAGCGTGGCGAGCCGCGAGATCGCCGGGAGGAAGTAGTACGGGCCGTCGATCTTGTCCATCTCGCCGGTGCGCGAATCGCCGGCCACGGCGGACGGCCGGTACACGCGGTACGGCGTTTTCCCGTGCCGTCGCACGAGTTTCTCGGCCTCGAACTTCGTCGCGTGATACGGCGACGCGAAGGACTGGCCGAGATCGAAGTCGGCCTCGGTGAAGCGCCCGGCGTACTGCCCGGCGACCGCGATCGACGAGACGTGGTGGAAGAGCCCGGCCTTCGCGGCGGCGGCGAACTCCAGGACGTTGCGGGTGCCGTCGACGTTGGCCGCCCGGTTGGCCGCTTCGTCCGCGGTGAGGTCGTAGATCGCGCCGAGGTGCACGACGTGGTCGAGGTGACCCAGACGGGCGGGATCGATGCCCAGCGAGGGGTCGGTCAGATCGCCGGTGACGGGAACGAGCTTCTCGTGGCTCGGGAGCTTCCCGCGTGAGGTCTCCCTCACGAGAACATGGACGGCTACGGTCTCAGGTCGCCGTAGTAGGCGCGCGACCAGGCGTTTGCCCAGAAAACCCGTCGCGCCCGTCACGAAGTAGGTGGTCATGGCCGGCTCCTTCCGAACGGAGCCGACTCTACCTACTCAGAAGTAGGAACGGTAGTTGTCATTCACTGTGATCCGGATGTTCGGCCACCGCGACCACGGCGTCGCGGAGCGCGGCGCGCAGGCGCCCCACGTCCAGCGGCCCGAGTACGGCGGCTTCTCCGGGCGGGGCCACGAGCACGATCTTGTCGCTGCTCACGAACACCGTCACGTCCCTGCGCCTGCCGGCCAGATCCCGGCAGCCGACCGACCATTCGTCCCGGGGTGCCAACGTCCTCATCCTCCCGTATCCCATGATCTCCCTTTCTCGTCCGTGGCTGGGACGAGGTGATTTCGGGGCCGTGACGCGGGTTACCCGACATTCCTACTGATGGGTTAACCGGGCGTGCGTCCTGTGATCGACTTCCGGTTTCGCTAGGCCGGACGAGGGCGGACCGGAGTAGCGTCCGAGGGAAAGCCTGCTTGGGAGGTCTCTGTGTCCGAACCCAGGAAGATCGTCATCGTCGGGGCCGGCCTGGCCGGAGCGACGGCCGCCGGGGCGCTGCGAGAACGTGGCTACGCGGGCGAAATCCTGCTGCTCGGGAGCGACACGCATCGCCCGTACGAACTACCGCCGTTGTCCAAGGGTCTTTTGCTGGGCAACACCGATGAACCCGATTGGGTGCACGACGAGGGTTTCTACGAAGAGAAGGACATCGCCCACCGGGGCGGGGCGACCGCGACCAAGATCGAACTCGGCGCGCGGCTCGTGCTCGACGACGTCGGCGGTGAGCACCGGTTCGACAGGCTGGTCCTCGCCACCGGGTCCCAGCCGCGCCCGCTCCCGGTTCCCGGGGGCGATCTCCCCGGCCTGCGGACCCTGCGCACACTCGACGACGCGCTGGCGTTGCGTTCGGCGTTCAAGGACGCCGAACGGGTGGTGATCGTCGGGGCGGGCTGGATCGGGACCGAGGCCGCGGCGGCCGCCAGGGAACACGGCGCCGAGGTGACCGTGGTCGACCAGGTCGGCTCGCCGCTGCTCGCGGTGCTGGGCGATCAGGTGTCCGGCGTCTTCAAGGACCTCCACACCGAGCACGGCGTGAACTGGCGTCTGGGTGAAGGGGTCGCCGGGTTCACCGGCGGTCCGGCCGGGGTGTCCGGCGTCCGCCTGCAGAACGGTGACGAGCTCCCCGCGGACGTCGTGCTGGTGGCCGTCGGCGCCGCGCCGCGGGTCGACCTCGCGCACGCCGCCGGACTGGAACTGTCCGACGACGGCGGTGTCTGCGCCGACGCCGGTTTGCGGACCGCCGCGCCCGACGTCTACGCGATCGGCGACATCGCCGCGCACTTCCACCCCCGCTACGGGAAACGCGTCCGCGTCGAGCACTGGTCGAACGCGAAGTGGCAGGGCGAGCACGTCGCGGGGAACCTGCTCGGCGAGAACGAGCCGTACCTGAAGAGCCCGTACTTCTTCTCGGACCAGTACGACCTCGGCTGCGAGTACCGCGGCCTCGCCGATCCCGACACCGATCAGCTGGTGGTGCGCGGCGATCTCGCGGCGCGGGACTTCACGGCGTTCTGGGTGCGGGACGGTCAGGTGACCGCCGCGATGAACGTCAACCAGTGGGACGACGGGGACGCGTTGAAGGCTCTGGTCGACGGGCGTGCGACCGTGACCGCGGAGCAGCTGCGGACAGCTGATCTCAAGTCGCTCGCGTGACCCGTGCAATGAAGGGGACTTTCATTGCAAAATTCGCAATGAAAGTCCCCTTCATTGCACTCTCGCGAGGGGCTAAGCAGCCTGAACGACCAACGCCCGCGAAGGACGCGTCATGGTCCCGAAGGCCAGCAGGGCGAGGACACCGAAGGCCGCCATGGTGATCCCCATCGGCACGGCGGTACCGGCGCCGCCCAGCCCGACCAGCGGCGTCGCCAGCCCGCCGACGACGAACTGCAGCACACCCAGCAGCGCCGACGCCGAACCGGCGGACCGCGCCTGGTCGGCGAGCGCCAGCGAACTCGCGTTCGGCGCCACCATGCCGATGCTCGACACCAGGACGAACAGCGGGATCAGCAGCCCGATCAGGCCCAGGTCCAGCACCGCCGCGGCCAGCACGCCGAACCCGGCCACCGCCGCGATGACGAGGCCGACGGTCAGCAGCGTCCGTTCGGGGAAGCGTCCGACGATGCGCCCGTTCAGCTGGCCGACGGCCACGATGCCGATGCCGTTGAGCCCGAAGACCAGGCTGTACGCCTGCGGGCTGAGCCCGTAGACGCCCTGCAGCGCGAAGGACGATCCGGAGATGTAGGCGAACAGGCTGCCGAACATGAGCCCGGAAGCCAGGGCGTAACCCAGGAAGCCGCGGTCGCGGAACAGGCTCGCGTACTTCCGCATCACCGAGCCGAAGCGCGCCGGCGTGCGGCGTTCCTCGGGCAGGGGCTCCGGCAGCAGGAAGAAGACGACGGCGAGCAGGATCGCGCCGAACACGGTCAGGCAGACGAACACGCCGCGCCACGAGGTCCAGTTCAGGATCTGGCCGCCGATGATCGGCGCCAGGATCGGGGCGAGCCCGTTGACCAGCATGAGCAGCGAGAAGAACTTCGTCATCGCGGTGCCGGAGTAGAAGTCGCGCACGGTCGCCCTGGCGATCACGATGCCCGCCGCGGCACCGAAGGCCTGGACACCGCGGGCGGCGATGAGCAGCTCGGCGCTCGGGGCGAAGGCGCACAGGAGCGAGCCGACCATGTAGAGAACGAGCCCGGCCACGAGCGGTTTGCGGCGGCCGATCGCGTCGGACAGCGGTCCGAGGATCAGCTGGCCGATGGCGAGCCCGATGATGAACGCGCTCAGCGTCAGCTGGACGGTCGCGTCCGCCGCGCGCAGCTCACCCGCCATCTGCGGGAGCGCGGGCAGGTACATGTCGATGGACAGGGGCCCGAAGGCGGACAGGCCGCCGAGGATCAGGACGAACCTCACGCGTCCGGTCGTGCTCGGTCGCGCGATGGTTTCTTCCACTCGCTCGGGCGCGATGGTCATGCTCTTCCCTTCCCCAGTGACGGTTCCGCGAGGAACAACTTGCTTAGAGTAGGTAACTATTCCCGCTGTGAGCCAGCGCACGCCAACTTTCGACAACTGATCCGATCAATTGTCGAACAAATCCGGATGGCTCTAGATCTTTCCGGACCTCGTCGGGTATACATCGGATGTCTGTTCGTTGCTGATGGTTCGGTCGGAAGGAAAATCCGTGCAGCTGTTGCGTCTCGGGGAGCCGGGAAGTGAGCGTCCGTTCGTACGTGCCGGGGATGGCACGGTGCGCGAGCTCTCGGGGCTGACCTCCGACATCGATGGCAGCTTCTTCGCGAGCGACGGTGTCGCCAGGGTCGCGGCCGCGCTGGCCGCCGGTGAGCTGCCCGAAGCCGGTGCCGAAGCCGCGGGGGCCAGGGTCGGCGCGCCGATCGCCCGGCCCGGCAAGGTCGTCTGCATCGGGCTCAACTACCGGCAGCACGCCGAGGAGTCCGGTGCCGCCGTGCCGACCGAGCCGGTCGTCTTCATGAAGGCCTCCGACGTCGTCGTCGGCCCGGAGGACGACGTGCTCGTGCCGCGGAACTCGACGAAGACCGACTGGGAGGTCGAGCTCGCCGTCGTCATCGGCAAGACCGCTCGCTATCTCGACAGCGTCGACGAAGCCCTGGAGTACGTCGCCGGGTACGCCGTCTCGAACGACGTGTCCGAGCGCGAGTTCCAGCTCGAACGCGGCGGCCAGTGGGACAAGGGCAAGTCGTGTGAGAACTTCAACCCGCTCGGCCCGTGGCTGGTCACCGCCGACGAGGTGCCCGACCCCCAGGACCTCGGCCTGCGGCTGTGGGTCAACGGCGAGAAGAAACAAGACTCCTCCACCAGGGACATGATTTTCACGGTCGCCGAGATCGTGCATTATTTGAGCCAGTTCATGGTGCTGCGTCCGGGCGACCTCATCAACACCGGAACCCCGCAGGGCGTGGCGCTCGGTCAGCCCGATCCCAAGCCGTACCTGCGGGAAGGTGACGTCATCGAGCTCGAGATCGACGGCCTCGGCCGCCAGCGCCAGACCGCGAGGCAGGCGTGATGGCCAAGATCGTGGGCATGGAGGTGCTCGACGTCCGCTTCCCCACCTCGCGGGAGCTGGACGGTTCGGACGCCATGAACCCGGACCCGGACTACTCGGCCGCGTATGTCGTGCTGCACACCGACGGCGGCCCGGACGGCTACGGGCTCGCCTTCACCATCGGCCGGGGCAACGACGTCCAGGCCGCGGCGATCCGCGCGCTCGAACCGCATGTCGTCGGCCGGGACGTCCCCACCGGCGCGGCCGCGCTCGGCGACCTCTCGCGGGCGCTGGTCGGCGACTCGCAGCTGCGCTGGCTCGGCCCGGAAAAGGGTGTCGCGCACATGGCGATCGGCGCGGTGGTCAACGCCGCCTGGGATCTCGCCGCGCGCGTCGCCGGGCTCCCGGTCTGGCGGTTCGCCGCCGAGATGTCGCCCGAAGACCTGGTCTCCCTCGTCGACTTCCGCTACCTGTCCGACGCGCTGACCGAACAGGAGGCGCTCGACATCCTCCGCGCCGCCGAACCCGGCCGCGCGGAACGGATCGCCCGGATCGAGCGCGACGGATACCGCGCCTACAGCACGTCTCCCGGCTGGCTCGGCTACTCGGACGCGAAACTCGTCCGGCTCGCCGAACAAGCGGTCGCCGACGGCTTCGAGATGATCAAGCTGAAGGTGGGCGGAAACCTCGAGGACGACGTCCGCCGGATGAAGCTCGCCCGCGAGACCGTCGGCCCGGACATCCATGTCGCCGTGGACGCGAACCAGCGCTGGGACGTCTCGGCCGCGATCACCTGGATGACCGAGCTGGCGCCGTACGACCCGTACTGGATCGAGGAGCCCACGTCGCCCGACGACGTGCTCGGGCACGCCGCGATCGCCAAGGCGCTCGCCCCGATCCGCGTGGCCACCGGCGAGCACGTCCAGAACCGCGTGGTGTTCAAGCAGTTGCTGCAGGCGGGTGCGATCTCGGTGTTGCAGCTGGACGCCGCCAGGGTCGGCGGGTTCAACGAGAACCTGGCGATCCTGTTGCTGGCGGCCAAATTCGACGTCCCGGTGTGCCCGCACGCCGGCGGGGTGGGGCTGTGCGAACTCGTGCGGCACCTGTCGATGTTCGACTTCGTGGCGGTGTCCGGTTCCGACGCCGACCGGTCCATCGAGTGGGTCGACCACCTCCACGAACATTTCACCGATCCGGCCGTCGTGACCGATGGCCGGTACCTCGCGCCGTCCGCGCCGGGCTTCTCCGCCCGGATGCACGACGCGACCTTGCGCCGGTTCACCTTCCCCGAGGGTCCGGAATGGACGGAGATCGCCAGTGAGTGAGTTCGAAGGCCTCGTCGCCGCCGTGACCGGTGGCGCGTCGGGAATCGGCCTGGCCGTCGCGGGCCAGCTCGCCTCCCGCGGGGCGACGGTCGCGGTGCTCGACCTGAAACCGGACGACCTGCCCGAAGGTCTCACCGGATTCCGTTGCGACGTCGGGTCCGACGCCGAGGTCCGTTCGGCGATCGACGCGGTCGCCGAACGCTTCGGCAGGCTCGACGTCCTGGTCAACAACGCCGGGATCGGCGCACAGGGCGACGTCACCGCCAACGACGACGACGAATGGCACCGCGTGCTCGACGTCAACGTCGTCGGCATGGTGCGGCTGGCCCGGGCGGCGTTGCCGCATCTGAAGAATTCGCCGTCGGCCGCGATCGTCAACACCTGTTCGATCGCCGCGTGGGCGGGCCTGCCCAACCGCGCGCTGTATTCGGCCAGCAAGGGCGCGGTGCTCTCGCTGACCCTGGCGATGGCGACCGATCACCTGGCCGACCGGATCCGGGTCAACTGCGTCTGTCCCGGCACCGCGGACACCCCGTGGGTCGGCAGGCTGCTCGACTCCGCCGGCGACCCGGAGGCCGAACGGGCCGCGCTGGCCGCCCGCCAGCCGATGGGCAGGCTGGTGACCGCGGACGAGGTCGCGAACGCGATCGTGTACCTCGCCAGTCCGCTGTCGGCTTCGACCACCGGCACGGCACTCGCCGTCGACGGCGGTATGTACGGGCTGCGTCCGCGCGGCCCGGTCCAGCAGTAGGTTTTCCCCGCTGTCATCAAGGAGGATGCGGTGCGTACGAGGGTGATCAAGGTGGCCGCCGCGGCCACCGCGCTCGGGCTGGCCCTGTCGGCCTGTGGGTCCACGAAGGACAACGCGCCGTCACCGGGTGGCGGTGGGGCGCAGGGTGGCAAGGTCGGCGCGACGATCCCGTTGCTGACCTCGCCGTTCTGGCAGGCCTACAACAACTACGTACCGCTGAAGGCGAAGGAACAGGGCGTCGACGTTCTGCCGACGGTCAACGCGGACAGCGACTCGGCGAAGCAGATCACCGACATCAACACCCTGCTCAACCAGGGCGTCAAGGGCCTGGTCGTGACGCCGCTCGACTCGGCCGCCGTCGTGGCGGGTCTCAAGGCCGCGGAGAACAAGGGCGTCCCGGTGGTGGCGGTCGACGTCGCGCCGGAGAGCGGCAAGGTCGCGATGGTGGTGCGCGCGGACAACAAGGCGTACGGCACCAAGGCTTGCGAGGCGATCGGCGCGAAGGTCACCTCGGGCAAGGTCGTGCAGGTCATGGGCGACCTCGCCTCGGTCAACGGCCGCGACCGGTCCGAAGCGTTCCGGCAGTGCATGAAGGCGAAGTTCCCGGACGTCCAGGTGCTGGAGGTCGCCGCCGAGTGGAAGGCGGACAAGGCTTCGTCCGGTTTGGACAGTCTGCTGACCGCGAACCCGGACATCAAGGCCGTGTACATGCAGGCGGGCGGGGTCTACCTGGCGCCGACGCAGCAGGCGCTCAAGCGCAAGAACCTCTACTTCCCGATCGGTGACCCGAAGCATGTCGTGCTGGTCAGCAACGACGGCATTCCGCAGGAACTGGCCGCGATCCGCGCGGGCGAACTCGACGCGACCGTCTCCCAGCCCGCCGACGACTACGCCAGGTACGGCATGTACTGGGTGAAGAAGGCGATGGCGGGGGAGACCTTCGAGGCCGGGCCGACCGACCACGGCAGCACCGTCGTCGAGATCCGGCCCGGAATCCTCGAAGACCAGCTGCCCGCGCCCGTGATCACCAAGGCCAACGTGGACGACAAGGCCCTCTGGGGGAACAACCTGTGAGCGCGCTGCCCGCCGGGTCCGCCGCCGTGCCGGTGGTCAGCGCACAGGGCGTCGGCAAACGCTACGGCCCGACCGTGGCGCTGTCCGACGTCAGCATCACCGTGCATCCGGGCGAGTCGCACGCGCTCGTCGGCCGCAACGGTGCGGGAAAGTCGACGCTCGTCTCCATCCTCACCGGACTGTCCAAAACGGACACCGGCAAGGTCGAGTTCGGTGGGGTCCCCGCGCCGCCCTTGTCCAAACAGGACGACTGGAAGCGTGCTGTCGCCTGCGTCTACCAGCACGCGATGGTCGTCCCGCAGCTGACCGTCGCGGAGAACCTGTTCCTCAATCGCCAGTCGGGGAAAGGGTTCGCGATCGGCTGGCAGCGATTGCGGCGCCAGGCCAGGGAACTGCTCGACTCCTGGGACGTGCGTGTCGACGTCGACACCCCGGCGGGCGAGCTTTCGGTCGAGGACCGGCAGTTCGTCGAGATCGCCAGGGCGCTTTCCTATGGCGCCCGGTTCATCGTGCTCGACGAGCCGACGGCGCAACTGGACAGCCAGGCGATCGAACGGCTTTTCGGGCGGATGCGCCAGATGCAGGCGAACGGGGTGACGTTCCTGTTCATCTCGCATCACCTCCACGAGGTGTACGAGGTGTGCCAGGCGGTCACCGTGCTGCGCGACGCCAAGCACGTCCTCACCGCGCCGGTCTCGGAAGTCGGCCGCGCCGAGCTGATCGACGCGATGACCGGCGAACAGGGCGGTCTCGCCGTCCGCGACGCTTCGACGCGCGAGGCCCTGGCTTCGGACGCCGGTGAGGTGCTGACCGTCGACGGGCTCTCCGGTGACGGCTTCGAAGACGTGAACTTCCGGATCCACCGCGGCGAGGTGATCGGGCTCGCGGGCAGCAACGCCAGCGGCAAGCATCAGGTCGCCGAGACCGTGTACGGACTCCGTTCGGCGACGTCCGGCACGATCAGGGTCGCGGGAAAGCCGTTGAAGCCGGGCGACATCCCGGCCGCGATCCGCGCCGGAATCGGCTGTGTGCCGAGGGATCGGCACCACGAAGGCCTGGTGCTCGAACACTCCATCATGGACAACGCCACACTGTCCATTTTGGATCGGATGGGCAAGGCGGGAATCGCCGCGCCGGGCGCCCGGTACGAGCGGGCGTCGAGAGCGCTGAAGGACTACGACATCGTCGCGGCCGACGCCGACCAGCCGGTGTCCGACCTTTCCGGTGGCAACCAGCAGAAGGTCGTCCTCGCCCGCGCGCTGGCCGGTGAGCCTCGCCTGGTCGTGCTGATCAACCCGACCGCGGGGGTGGACGTGAAATCGAAGGAGGCCCTGCTCGCGGTCGTCGACCGGGTGCGTGCCGAGGGCAAGGCGGTGCTGATCGTCAGCGACGAGCTGGACGATCTCCGCCTGAGCGACCGGGTGCTGGTGCTGCGCGCCGGTGCCGTGGTCGCCGAACACCGGGCCGGGTGGTCCGACGGCGATCTGGTGGCCGACATCGAAGGAGTCGAGCGCGGGTGACCGAACTGATGACCGATCCGAAGACCTCTTCGTTCGCGGCTCCGCCGAAACGCCGGAAGTTCCGCTGGCTGCGTGAGCTGGCCCTGGTTCCGGCGCTCGTCGTGGTGCTGATCATCGGAGGACTGATCAGTGACACGTTCTTGACCTTCGGCAGCATCGTCGGCATCCTGTCCGCTTCGGCGGCGTTGTCGATGGTGGTGCTGGGCGAATCGCTCGTCCTGCTCACCGGGAAGTTCGACCTGTCACTGGAATCCACCATGGGGATGGCGCCCGCGCTGGGCGCGATGCTGGTGATCCCGGTGGCGTCCTCGGGCTTCGGCACCGAGATCCCCGGTTTCGCGGGCATCCTCGCCGTGCTGGTGGCCGGTGCCGCGATCGGTTTCGTGAACGGCTTCCTGATCGTCAAGCTGAAGCTGAACGCCTTCATCGTCACGCTGGCGATGCTGACGGTGCTGCGCGGCACGCAGATCGGCTCCACACAGGGAAAGACGCTGTTCGACCAGCTGGACGTGTTCACCGCGCTGGCGACGACGACGTTCATCGGGCTGCCGATGTCGGTGTGGCTGGCCGCGGCGCTGTTCACCGCGTTCGGGCTTGGGCTGCGGTATCACCGGATCGGCCGGTCGCTCTACGCCATCGGCGGGAACCGCGAAGCCGCGCGGGCCGCGGGTATCCGCGTCGACCGGATCTCGTGGGGCGTGTTCGTCGTGGCCGGGGTGCTGGCCGCGCTCGGCGGGCTCGCCTATACGGGGTACGTCGGCGCGCTCGGTGCCGATCAGGGGGACGGATTGATCCTTCAGGTGTTCGCCGCTGCGGTGATCGGCGGTGTCTCACTGGACGGTGGGAAGGGCACTCTGGTGGGAGCGCTCACCGGTGTCCTGCTCCTGCAGACGGTCACCAACCTGCTGCAGGTGGCGCAGGTGCCGCCCGAGTGGCTGAAGGCGATCTACGGCGTGATCATCCTGGTCGCGTTGATCATCTCCCGCTACGCGAGCGGGAAGGCCCAGACCTAGCCGCCAGGGGATGCAATGAAGGGGACTTTCATTGCGGATTCTGCGATGAAAGTCCCCTTCATTGCACGCCGGAAGCCGGTTCGAGGACCCAAATGGAGGAAGCTGTGTCAGGAAGCTTCGGCGGCCGCTGTCGGGTCGTCGGCGGTGCCGAGGGCGTTGCGGAGCCACTGCTCCACGCCCGCGACGTGCACGGTGGCCCACGAACGAGCCAGTTCGGGTTCGCGGGCGGCGATGGCCTCGTAGATCGCGGAGTGCTGCTCGCGGGTCTTCGCGACCGCGCCCTCCTGCGTGAGCCCGCGCCAGATGCGGGCGCGCGCGGTGGGGCCGGACAGGCTGTCCAGGAGCGAGCACAGCACCGGATTCCCGGAGCCGTCGGCGATCTTGCGGTGGAACTGCAGGTCGTTCGCGACCAGCGCCTCCACCGTCGGCGAATCGGCCAGTTCGTCGAGCAGGCGGCCTAGCTCCGCGATGTCCTCGTCGCTCATGTGCAACGCGGCCATCGCCGTCGCCGCCGGCTCGAGGATCCGGCGGACGGCGAGGAAGTCCAGCACGGTGTCGTCGCGGTGGAAGTCCACCACGAACGTCATCGCGTCGAGGAGGAGATTCGGTTCGAGGCTGGTGACGTACGTTCCGTCGCCCTGGCGGACGTCGAGCACGCGGATCAGGCACAGGGCCTTCACCGCTTCGCGCAGCGAGCTGCGGGACAAGCCGAGCCGCTGGGCCAGTTCCGCCTCTTTCGGCAGCCTGTCGCCCGGAGCAAGCTCGCCGGAGATGATCATGTCCTTGATCTTGTCGATCGCGACATCGGTGACCGGCATGTTCCACCGCCCTCCCCGAAGACCTCGGATGTTTGAGTGTTAGTTGACAGAGTGCCATGTTTCGAGCTGAGGAGGCGCGGTGACCCACGGTGTCGCACTACAAAGAGTGGCACTCCACACCCGGTTGAAGCCGGGCAAGGAGGCCGAATACGAGTCGGTCCACGCCGTCATCCCGCCTGACCTCGACGAAGCGCTGCGCGGTGCGGGTGTGCGTTCGTGGCGGATCTGGCGCGACGGTCTCGACCTGTTCCACGTGGTGGAGGTCGAGGACTACGCGAAGATGCGCGCGGCCCTGCGCGAGCATCCGGCCAACATTCCCTGGCAGGCCAGGATGTCGGAGCTGCTCGACGTCGAAGACGACTACTCGGGCGACGATTCGGGCCTCGGCCTGGTTTGGGAGCTTCCGTGAAGATCTCCCTGTCCCCACTGGGGCTCGGCTGCGCGCAGCTGGGCAACCTGTACCACGCCATCACCGACGAGACGGCCGAAGCGACCGTCCGGCAGGCGTGGGACGAAGGCATCCGGTACTTCGACACCGCCCCGCACTACGGTCTCGGCCTGTCGGAACGGCGGCTGGGCGAGGCGCTTTCGGCCTGCTCCCGCGCGGACTTCGTGGTGTCGACCAAGGTCGGCCGGGTGCTGGAACCGAATCCCGCCGGCGCTTCGCGCACCGACTCGCAGGGTTTCGTCGTCCCCGCGGCCTACAAACGACGCTGGGACTTCAGTCGCGACGGGATCCTCCGGTCGCTTGAGGACAGTCTGACGCGCCTCGGGCTCGACCGCGTGGACGTCGTCTACGTGCACGATCCGGACGAGCACTTCGAGGACACCGTCAACGGCGCGTTCCCCGCGCTGCTCGAACTGCGGGAGCAGGGCGTCATCGACGCCATCGGGGCCGGGATGAACCAGGCGCCGATGCTCGCGGAGTTCGTCCGCCGGTTCGACCTCGACGTGATCCTGTTGGCCGGGCGGTACACGCTGCTCGACCAGCCCGCACTGGACGATCTCCTGCCGCTGTGCGTGGAACGCGGTGTGGACGTGGTGGTCGGGGGCGCGTTCAACGCCGGGATCCTCGCCACCGCGTCGCCGGGCACGATGTACGACTACGCCGAGGCCCCGGCCGAACTGGCCGAGCGGGCCCAGCGGATCGCCGAGGTCTGCGAGCGGCACGGCGTCGAACTGCCTCAGGCCGCGCTCGGTTTGCCCGCCGCGCATCCGGCGGTGGTGTCCGTCGTCGTCGGCGCGCACGATCCCGGCCAGGTCCGGCTCAACGCGGAACGGTTCCGGCGCCCGGTGCCGCGCGAGTTGTGGACGGACCTGATCCGTGCGGGACTGTTGCGAGAGGACACCCCGCTGCGGCCGGAAGGACAGTCGTGATCGACGCGCACCACCACCTTTGGGATCCCTCGCGGCGGCACTACCCGTGGATGACGGGTACGGCGCTGGAACCGATCCGTCGTCCGTACACAGTGGACGATCTCCGGACGGTGACCAAGGCGGCGGGGGCGAAGGGGACCGTGCTGGTGCAGACGGTCTCGTCGGAGGAGGAGACGCACGAGTTCCTCGCCACCGCTCGTGCCGAACCGCTGATCGCGGGTGTCGTCGGCTGGACCGACCTCACCGCCCCCGACGTCGCGGAGCGTGTGGCCGCGTTTTCCGGCCCCCTGGTGGGAATCCGGCATCAGGTGGAGGACGAACCGGACCCTTCCTGGCTGACGCGGCCCGACGTTTCGCGTGGTCTCGCCGCGCTCGGTGAGGCCGGGCTGGCGTACGACCTGCTGGTGAAGCCGCCCCAGCTCCCGGCGGCCCTCGCGGCGGCTTCCGCGCTACCGGACCAGGTCTTCGTGCTCGACCATGCCGCGAAGCCGCCGATCTCTTCGGGGGAATGGCAGCCGTGGGCGGACGGCGTCGCGGCGTTGGGGGAGCTGGACAATGTGTACTGCAAGCTCTCGGGGCTGGTGACCGAGGCGGACTGGGCACAGTGGAAGGTCGGACATCTGGCGCGCTGGGCCGAGCACGTGCTGGAGTCCTTCGGGGCTTCGCGACTGATGTTCGGCTCCGACTGGCCGGTCTGCGAACTCGCGGCCGCGTACGAAGTGGTTGTGGACACGGCCTTTTCGCTGACGGGTTCGTTGAGCGACGCGGAGCGGTTGGAGTTCTTCGACGGCACCGCGCGGCGGGCGTACCGCCTCTCGTGAGTGGTAAAGACGGTTCTAACCGGACTTACCACTCACGAGGTAAGTCCGGGGAGAAGAAGAAAGTGGGCGGCGCGGGGTCCGGGCGCCTGCGAACCGCCGATCGACGACCTGCGGCAGGGGGAGAAAAGATCAGAACTCGTCCTGCTTGACCATCGTCCGCAGGCGGGCCAGCGCGCGGTGCTGCGTCACGCGCACGTTGCCGGCGGAGATCCCGAGAGCCTCGGCGGTTTCGGCGGCGGAAAGGCCGACGGCGATGCGGAGGGCGAGAATCTCTTGCTGCACCCGGGGAAGGGTGGAGAGCAGACGGCTGAGCCGGGCGCCGAGGTCCAGGTGCAGAGCGTGCGTTTCGGGCTCGTTGTCGCCGATGGGCCGTTCCGGGAGTTCCGGTACCGGCTCCGACCGGTCGCGGGAGACCGCGCGGTAGGCGTCGGCGACCTTGTTGGCGGCGATCGCGTGCACGAGATAGAGGAACGAACCGCCGCGGTCCTGGTAGCCCGGCAGTGCCTTCAGCACGGCCATGCAGACTTCCTGCGCGACGTCGTCCGCCGACAGGTAGGACAGATCGCGGCCGCCCATCCTGGCGCGGCAGTACCGGACCACGACAGGGCCGATCATCCGCAGCAGTGCCTGGATCGCGGCGGGATTCCCGTCGCCCGCGTCTTTGACGAGGGGGTCGAGATCCTCCTTCGTCAGCCGTCCGCCCGGTCGAGGCAGGTTCTCCGGAGTCGTGTATCCGGGAACCGCATCGGGGGTGACGGATCTGGACGCGCTGGAGATGGTTTGCATGGTCGTCCTCCCCGGCCGACCCTGCGACCGTCGCTGTCGAGGGGTCAACACTCCGTAACGATTCAAGGCGGCAGATGCTCCGTAAGATCAGATTCACCTGCCGCCGATGCGACGCAGCGTAATCGTAGGCGCCGATCGGACGGCAGTAAAGATTTCAACTAGAGATAGCCCATTCGACGGAGTCGGCTTAATACAACCGAGACTCTGCGTCGCGAAGAAGGCGGCCGCGATCGCAGGATGTGCGCGGCCCTTAGCGCACCGCGATCAAAGCGACCGCCGTCGCTACGACGAGTGCCGACGCGGTGACAGCGAGGGCTGGGTTAAGAGGTTTCGGGGTGTCCGCCCCGCGCAGTGCCCGTTCACGGATCGAGCCGATGGCGACCAGGACGGCCACCATGACGCCCGCGACCACGACCGGGATGACCGCCGTCCCCCAGCCCTGCCGGGCGGCCGTGTGCAAGAGCAGGAGTGTGCAGGCAGTAGCCGCGAGCGCTGTCCGGCGCCAGGCCAGCCCGGTCCGTTCCGCTTGCGCTCCGTGATCGCTCACGTGCTCTTCACGTTCACGAGAAGACCACCAGGGCCGCGGCGGTCAGGGTGATCACGAGGATTCCGGCCGTCAGCAGGACCAGCAGCCCGCTCTTCGGCAGCGGCCGTCCCTCGCGCATCGCGCTCTGGACCTGCCGCCAGCGCGGATACGCGGACGCCGCGAGGACGGCTGCCAGCACGACGCACAGTCCCGCGAGGACGGTGCTCAGCGCGCTCGGGTCGGGAACCAGCTGATGGACGGCGACGCCGCCGGCCAGCAGGCCCAGCGCCGTCCGGAGCCAGGCGAGGAAGGTCCGTTCGTTGGCGAGGGTGAAGCGGTAATCGGGTTCCGAACCACCTTCGTGCGGTCCGTTGATCTCTGTCACCCGACGAACACTAGGCGCTGCGTCGCGCGAAAACCCACCAGCGAAGGACTGCGAAGCGCGCGATGCCGCCCACAACGCTGGCCGCGAGCAGAGCGCCTGTCTGCTCCAGTGCGGTCGGCTCGGTGATCACCGCGTCGAGTGACGCGAGCACGATCGAGCCATAGACGGCGTAAAAAGCGAACGTCATCAGGTCCTGGAAGTGCCGTTTGCCCGGGTGACTCTTCCGGGTGGCGAAGGTGACCCGGCGGTGGAACTCGGTGTTCCCGACGGTCGTGACCGCGAGCGCGACCAGATTGGCCACCTGGGGGCCGAGGATCGGCTGCAGGACGAGGAACAGCACCGCCTGCAGGCCGGTGGCGACGACACCGGCGACGACGTACCACGCGGCATGGTGGCCGAGCTCGTGGTGCCGTTCCGGCGCGCGCCGGATGATCCGGTGCCCTGGCGCCCACCTGGTGGTGGTCATACCGACGACGCTACTCCTTGTTTCACAAACTTGTGAAGCCAGTAAACCCGCTGGGGGCTGTGATCCCCGCGACAGCGTCCGTCGCCGTTTGGTCGTCGGCGCCATCGGGTAGGCCACAAGGGCCGGGTCGAGTACAGCACGTCCCGGCCGACGTCCGATGAGGAGCCGGACATCGGCTGAAAATGATCTTCACTCAGACGGCAGGCCATGCCGAGACCCCCTAGCGTGGTCCGTCAAGTGCAAGACCGCGACGAAGGAAGGGCAGAGATGCTTACAGTCACCGAAGCCGCCGCCGAGGCGATCACCGCACTGACCGGGCAGGAAAACGGACAAGACGGAGGCGGGCTGCGTTTCGCGATGCATTCCCAGCAGGGGGACAGTCCCCAGCTCGCGGTTTCCGTCGCCCCCGAACCGGAAAGCGGCGACAAGGTGCTCGGCGCGGACGGCGGCCCGAAGGTGTTCTTGGAGCCCGAAGCGGCCGCATTGCTCGATGACAAGGTGCTCGACGTCCAGCAGGACGAGACCGGCGAAGTCGCCTTCGCCGTACTCCCGCAGGCTCAGCCCCAGCCTGGCAGCTGAGCCCGGCGGGTTCAGGCTTTAAGTCCGGGCCCAGGCACGGACCAGCTCGCCGGCCCGCTCGCGCAGGAGTTCCGCCGCGTGCGCACGCGCGTGGTCGAGCGAAGGCGCGTGGTCGATCAGGGCGGCGCTGCCCACGACACCGAGGCCGGCGAGCTGGCTCTCGTCCAGCTGGATCCGCCCGGCCAGCACCATCAGCGGTACCGAGTGCTCCTGCGCGCGCGCCGCGATGCCCGCCGGGGCCTTGCCGTCGAGACTTTGCTCGTCCAGTGAGCCCTCGCCGGTGATGACGAGGTCGGCGCTTTGGATGGCGCCGGCGACCCCGGTGAGCCCGGCGATGAGCTGGAAACCGGACTCGACCGACGCGCCGAGTCCCGCGATCGCGCCTGCCGCGACCCCGCCTCCCGCGCCCGCTCCGGGAAGGTCGGAGACGTCGGTGGTCCCGGCGTTCCGCAATGCCTGCGCCCAGCGGCCCAGGGATTCGTCCAGTTGCTCGACCTCGCGCGGGCCCGCGCCCTTCTGCGGCCCGAAGATCGCGGCCGCCCCACGCGGTCCGAGCAGCGGGTTCGTCACGTCGGTGGCCACGGCGACCTCGACGGAGCCGAGCCGGTGGCGCACCGGGCCGAGTTCGGCCGACGCGACGCGGCCCAGCGTGCCGCCGCCGAGTCCGACCGGTGCGCCGAACGCGTCGAACACCCCGGCGCCCAGCGCCGCCAGCATCCCGGCGCCGCCGTCGGTGCTCGCGGTTCCGCCGACCGTCAGCACCAGCCGCCGCGCGCCGTGGTCGAGCGCGTGCGCGAGGAGTTCACCGACGCCCCAGGTGTGCGCGGCCAGCGCCACTTCCGGGCTCGGCTCGACGAACTCGATCCCGCACGCGCGGGCCGATTCGATGTAGGCCGTCCCGTCGAGCATCACGTAGCGCGCGTCGACGGTGTCGTCGAGCGGCCCGCGGACCGGGAGTTCCACGAGACGGCCGCCCGCCGCGACGAGGACGTCGAGCGTTCCTTCGCCGCCGTCGGCGACCGGGCAAGAGGAGACTTCGGCCTCGGGCAGCGCGTCGCGGACGCCGTGGGCGATCGCCTCCGCGGCCTCGACCGCGGTCAGGCTTCCCTTGAACTTGTCGGGCGCGATGACGACACGAGTCATGGACGAACCTCCGTCAGGGGGTTTCCGCCGGTGAGCACCGACGCGACGTTCTCGGCCGCGAGCACGGCCATGGCAGTACGGGTCTCGACCGTCGCCGATCCGAGGTGCGGCGTCAAGACGACGTTTTCGCGATCCAGCAGGCGCGGCTCGACCTCGGGTTCGGCTTCGAACACGTCGAGGCCCGCTCCGGCGATCTCCCCGGCTTCGAGCGCGTCGGCCAGCGCCGCCTCGTGGACGACGGGGCCGCGGGTGGTGTTGATCAGGTACGCGCCCGGTTTCATCGACTTCAGCGCGTCCGCGTCGATGAGGTGGCGGGTCTCCGGTGTCAGGGGGCAGTGCAGGGAAACGACGTCGGAGCTTTCCAGAAGTTCGCCGACGGACACGTACTTCGCGCCCAAGGTCTTCTCGACGTCCTCGGCGGCCCGCGATCGTCCTGAGTAGACGATCCGCATGCCGAAACCGAGCGCCCGCCGCGCGACCGCCTGCCCGATCTGGCCGAGCCCGACGATGCCGAGCGTCTTGTCCTGCAGGCCGGAGCCGAGCAGGAAACCCAGGTGGAACGACCACGGGGTGCGAGACCGGATCAGCCGTTCGCCCTCGCCGAGCCGTCGCGTGACCGCGAGGAGCAGTCCGAACGCCAGATCCGCGGTCGCGTCGGTGAGCACGCCGGGGGTGTTGGTGACGGTGACGCCGCGTTCGGCCAGCGCCGGGACGTCGATGTTGTCGTAGCCGACGGCCACGTTCGCCACAACCTTCAGATCGGGGCCCGCCGCGTCGGCGACCGTGCCGTCGATCCGGTCGTGCAGCATGCCGACGATCGCGGACGCGCCCCGGACGAACTCTCGCAGTTCGTCCGGCGTCAACGGCCGATCGGCGCGCGACAGCTTCACCTCCCCGGCTTCGGCGAGCACTTTCAGCGCTTCGTCGGGAATCCACCGGGTCACCGCGATCGTCGAGGTCACTCCCTCAGCCTAGTGTGCGGCAGTTGGTATCCCAAACGCTCGGATCCCCGTCATGAGGGAGGCGCTTCCCCTGCACGGGGGAGTCGTCACGGTCGGGGACCCCGGATGGTCGTAAGGGCGGAAAACCTCCGCGAGCAGGGGATTCGAGGGGTGGAAGATGAAACGATCACGAGAACTGGCGGCCGTCGGTGCCGCGATGGTCCTCGCCGCGACGCTCGTCGCGGCCGGTCCGGCGTCGGGCGCGGAAGGTCAAGGTCGTCGAATGGTTCCCGCCGGGCAGTGGGGTCAACTGAGCGGGATCGGTGCACTCGCGTAGTCCTTTTCGGACGGTGCCGGATCGCTCCCGCGAGTGCGTCAGGTCCACTGATGAGCTGAAGGGGCCCTTCCCCGCGTCTCACGCGGTGAAGGGCCCCTTCGCTGCATGTCATGCGGTGAAAGGCCCCTTCAGTCCACCAAAGAAGGAGTGCCCCGACTCGCTCGGCTGTGCTATGTTCAGATGCAGAACAAGTGTGCGCGATACGAACAATCCGGGAGTGGGGATGGCGGAGCTGCTGTCGTTGAAGGAGGCCGTGGCGCGGCTGGTGCGCGACGGGGACACCGTCGCGCTCGAGGGCTTCACGCACCTCATTCCGGTCGCCGCGGGCCACGAGATCATCCGTCAGCGCCGCACCGGCCTGACGCTGGTCCGCATGACCCCGGACATCGTCTACGACCAGCTCATCGGCGCGGGCTGCGCGAGCAAGCTGATCTTCTCGTGGGGCGGCAACCCCGGCGTCGGCTCGTTGCACCGCTTCCGCGACGCGGTCCAGCACTCGTGGCCGGTACCCCTGGAGATAGAGGAACACAGTCACGCGGGCATGGCGAATCGCTACGTCGCCGGTGCGTCGGGCCTGCCGTTCGCCGTGCTGCGCGGCTACACGGGCACCGATCTCCCCGCGCAGACCGACACGATCAAGCCCATCACCTGCCCGTTCACCGGGGAGCAACTCGCCGCCGTCCCCGCGCTCAACCCGGACGTGACGATCGTGCACGCCCAGCGCGCAGACCGGGCAGGCAACGTCCAGATCTGGGGCATCACCGGCGTGCAGAAGGAAGCGGTGCTGGCGGCGAAGCGGTCGTTGATCACCGTCGAGGAGGTCGTGGACGAGCTGGAACCCCGCCCGGGCGCGATCGTGCTGCCGTCGTGGGCGGTCACGGCCGTCGCCGAGGTTCCCGGCGGCGCGAAGCCGTCGTACGCGGCGGGGTACTACGAACGGGACAACGACGCCTACCAGGCATGGGACGCGATCGGCCGGGACAGGGAGAGCTTCACCCGCTGGCTCGACGAGCTGACGGGAGTGAAGGCATGACCGAGTACACCTCCGACGAGATGATGAGCGTCGCCGCCGCTCGCGCGCTCGGCGACGGGATGTCCTGTTTCGTGGGCATCGGCCTGCCCAGCACGGCCGCGAACCTGGCCCGCCGCGGGCACGCGCCGAACCTCACGCTGATCTACGAATCCGGCTGCCTCGGCGCCAAACCGAGCCGGCTCCCGTTGTCCATCGGCGACGGCGAACTCGCCGACACCGCCGACGCCGTGGTCAGCGTGCCCGAGGTCTTCAACTACTGGCTCCAGCCCGGCCGGATCGACGTCGGTTTCCTCGGCGCCGCCCAGCTGGACAAGTTCGGCAACATCAACACCACCGTCATCGGCCCGGACTACGCCAACCCCAAAGTGCGCCTGCCCGGGGCGGGCGGGGCGCCGGAGATCGCCGCTTCCTGCCGCGAGGTGTTCGTGGTGCTCCGGCAGAGCACCCGCACGTTGGTCGAGAAGGTCGACTTCGTGACGTCGTTCGGTCACGGCACCGGCAAGGGCGATCGCGAACGCCTCGGTCTCCCCGGCGCCGGGCCGACGCTGGTGGTCACCGACCTCGGCCTGATGCGGCCCGACCCGGAGACCGCCGAGCTCACGCTCACCGAACTGCATCCCGGGATCGAGGTCGATCAGGTCGTCGAGGCGACCGGGTGGAAACTGAAGGTGTCCGGCGACCTGGGAACCACCCCGGCGCCGACCGAGGCAGAACTCCGCATCCTCCGAGACCTCAAAAGGGCGAGCGCATGACCGACGTCTTCCTGTTCGACGCCATCCGTACCCCGTTCGGCAAGTACGGCGGCGCCCTGTCCGGGGTCCGCCCGGACGACCTCGCCGCCACCGTGCTGCGGGCGCTGGCCGAGCGCAACGACCTCGACCCGGCCACCGTGGACGAGGTCGTGCTCGGCGACGCCAACGGCGCGGGCGAGGACAATCGCAACGTCGCGCGGATGGCGGCGCTGCTGGCGGGCTGGCCGACGACGGTCCCGGGTGCGACGGTCAACCGGCTGTGCGGCTCCGGTCTCGACGCGGTCATGCAGGCGAGCCGGTCGGTCCAGGTCGGCGACGCTTCGCTCGCCGTCGCGGGCGGGGTCGAGTCGATGAGCCGCTCACCGCTGGTCATGCAGAAGCCGGAGAAGGCCTTCCCCGCCGGAAACCAGACGCTGTACTCGACAGCGCTGGGCTGGCGCATGGTCAACCCGAAGATGCCCGAGCAGTGGACGGTCTCGCTCGGCGAGTCCACCGAACAACTCGCCGAGCGGTACGGCATCGGCCGCGACGAGCAGGACACGTTCGCCGTCCGCAGCCACGTCAACGCCGCCCGCGCCTGGGACGAGGGGTTCTACGACGATCACGTCGTCCCCGTCGAGGGTGTCGAACTCACTCGTGACGAAGGCATCCGGCCGGACTCCAGCCCGGAGAAACTCGCGAAGCTCAAGCCCGTCTTCCGTCCACAAGGGACGGTCACGGCCGCGAACGCGTCGCCGCTCAACGACGGCGCTTCCGCGCTGCTGCTCGGCGACGAGGCCGCGGGCCGGCGGCTCGGCAAGGCGCCGCTGGCCAGGATCGCCGGACGGGGCGCGGCGGGCGTCGACCCCGACGTCTTCGGCATCGGCCCGGTCCGCGCGGCCGAGATCGCCTTGGAACGGGCCGGGATCGGCTGGGAAGACCTGGCGGCGGTGGAACTGAACGAGGCGTTCGCCGCGCAGTCGCTGGCCTGTCTGCGGGACTGGTCGAAGCTCGACCCGGAGATCGTCAACGTCAACGGCGGAGCGATCGCGATCGGGCATCCGCTGGGCGCCTCCGGCGGCCGGATCCTCGGCACACTGGCCCATCACCTGCGCCGCACCGGCGGCCGATGGGGGCTGGCGGCCATCTGCATCGGCGTCGGCCAGGGGCTGGCCGTCGTCCTCGAAGCCCGCTGAGCCACTGACCCGCGCCTGGAGGAGGCAGCATGTCCGCACCCGCAGAACTGAGGCTCCCGCGCTACCGGCGCGATCCGGAAGGGACGCATCCGCCGCTCGACTACGCCGGTTACCGGTCGACGGCGCTGCGGCACCCCCAGGAGCCACTGATCGTGCTCCCGCATCTGCTGACCGAGGTCACCGGGCCCGCGCTGGGGCCGGGGCGGATCGGCGAGTTCGACAACGACCTCACCCAGGGGCACGAGGGCGAGCCTCAGGGACAGCGGATCATCGTCACCGGGCGGCTGCTCGACGGCGACGGGCACCCGATCCGGGATTCGCTCGTGGAGATCTGGCAGGCGAACGCGGGTGGCCGGTACCGGCACACCGGTGACCGCTGGCCGTCGCCGATCGACCCCAACTTCGACGGCGCGGGCCGGACGCTGACCGACGGCGAGGGCCGCTACACCTTCACCACCATCAAACCGGGCGCGTACCCGTGGAAGAACCACGACAACGCCTGGCGGCCGGCGCACATCCACTTCTCCGTCTTCGGCAGCGCGTTCACCCAGCGGCTGGTCACCCAGATGTACTTCCCGGAAGACCCGCTGTTCTCGCAGGACCCGATCTTCAACTCCATTCCGGACGAGAACGCCCGGCAGCGGATGATCGCGCGGTTCGACCTCGACCGCACCGAAGCCGAGTGGGCGCTGGCCTTCCAGTTCGACATCGTCGTGCGCGGCCGCGAGGCGTCGGTCTTCGAGGACGAGGAGGACGAGCACTGATGCCGGAGACGACGCCTTCCCAGACCGTCGGCCCGTACCTGTCCATCGGCCTGCCCTGGCCGGACGGGCCGGACGTCGTTCCCGCGGGCGAACCGGCCGCGATCCGCATCCACGGCCGGGTCCTCGACGGTGCGGGCGAACCGGTCCCGGACGCGATGATCGAGACCTGGCAGGCCGACGCCGACGGCCGGTTCGACCACCCCGACGATCCGCGTGGAGCGGTCGCGAGCGGGTTCCGGGGCTTCGGGCGCTGCCCGACCGATCCCGGTGGCAACTACGAGATCCGGACGATCAAGCCCGGCGTGGTGCCCGGTCCGGCGGGTAGCTCCCAGGCGCCGCACATCGACGTCTCGGTGCTCGCCCGCGGGCTGCTGCACCGCGTCGTCACCCGGATCTACTTCGAGGACGACGACACCTCCCAGGACCCGGTGCTGGCCTCGGTGCCGGAGGCCCGCCGGGGCACGCTGATCGCCACCGCGACCGGCGACGGCTACCGGTTCGACATCCGGCTCCAGGGCCAAGGGGAAACGGTGTTCTTCGATGTCTAGCTTTTCGATGTCCGAGCCGGTGAAGGTGCACAGTGTTGTCAAAGTGCACAGTGTCGCGGAAGGGCCCGAGGACGGTCCGGTCGTGGTGTTCAGCGGGTCGCTCGGCAGTGACCACCGCATGTGGGAGCCGCAGGTCGAACCCTTGGTGGCCAAAGGATTCCGGGTGATCCGGTACGACACCCGCGGGCACGGCGCGTCCCCGGTGCCGTCCGGGCCGTACACGCTGGAGGATCTCGGCGGTGATCTGCTCGCACTGCTCGACGAGCACGGCGTCGGACGCGCTCACTTCGTCGGGCTCTCGCTCGGCGGGATGACCGGGATGTGGCTGGGCGTGAACGCGCCGGACCGGATCGAGAGCCTGACGCTGTGCTGCACGTCCGCGAAACTCGGGCCGCCGCGGATGTGGGCCGACAGGGCGCGGACGGTCCGGGAGAACGGCACCGGCTCGGTCGCCGAAGCCGGGGCCGGCCGCTGGGTGACAGCCGGTTACGCCGCCGCCTATCCCGAGCAGGTCGCGTTCCTGCGCGAGATGATCGCGAACGTCCCCGCCGAGGGGTACGCGGCGTCCTGCGAGGCCATCGAACGGATGGACCTCGTCGGTGACCTGCCCAAGATCTTGGCGCGGACCCTGGTCATCGCCGGGGCCGAGGATCCGGCGACCCCGGTCCAGCACGCCGAGGTGATCGCGGACGGCATTCCGGACGCGCGGCTCGAGGTCGTCGAAGGCGCCGCGCATCTGGGGAGCTTCGAACAGCCGGAGCGGTTCACCGCGCTGATCCTCGAACAACTGGAAGTGGCCCGATGAGCGAAGACCCCTACGAGACAGGCATGCGGGTGCGCCGCGAAGTCCTCGGCGACGCGCACGTCGACCGCGCGGTCGCCCGCACCACCGAGTTCAGCCGCCCGTTCCAGGACTACATCACCCGGGGCGCCTGGGGTTCGGTCTGGTCGCGCGACGGACTCGACCGCAAGACCCGCAGCTGCGTCACCCTGGCCGCGCTCACCGCGCTGCACGCCCACGACGAACTCGCCATGCACGTCCGAGCCGCCGTCCACAATGGACTCACCGCGCAGGAGATCTCCGAGGTCCTGCTGCACACCGCCGTCTACGCGGGCGCCCCGGCCGCCAACGCGGCGTTCGCCGTCGCCCAGCGTGTGCTGGCCGAACTCGGTGAGCCTGCGGCTCAGGAAGAGGGTGGCGGTTAGGGTTCCGGTATGGACGAAGGCGAGGTGACCGAGCGCGGAGCGCACCATGTCCAGTCGCTGGAACGCGGGCTGGCGGTGATCAAGGCGTTCAACGCGGACGCGGCGGAACTCACGCTGAGCGACGTCGCCCGCTCCACCGGGCTGACCAGGGCGGCCGCCCGCCGGTTCCTGCTGACCCTCGTCGACCTGGGATACGTGCGCACGGACGGCAAGTACTTCTCGCTCACCGCACGGGTCCTCGAACTCGGTTACTCGTACCTGTCGAGTCTGTCGCTGCCCGAGGTCGCCCAGCCGCATCTGGAACGGCTGTCCGCCGAGGTGCACGAGTCGAGTTCGGTCTCGGTGCTCGAAGGCCTGGACATCGTCTACGTCGCGCGCGTGGCCGTTTCACGGATCATGACCGTCAGCATCAACGTCGGCACCCGCTTCCCGGCCCACGCGACCTCGATGGGGCACGTTCTGCTGGCCGGCCTCGAAGGCGAAGACCTGCACGGCTACTTCGACGCGGCCAAGCTCGAGAAGCTGACCGCGCACACGCTGACCAGGCAGCAGGACCTGATCGCCGAGCTGAAGCGGGTCTACCGGCAGGGTTACGCGATGGTCGACCAGGAGCTCGAAGAAGGTCTCCGCTCGATCGCCGCGCCGATCCGGGACCGGCGGGGCCGGGTCGTGGCCGCGGTCAACCTCTCCACCCACGCCAGCCGCACGACGCCGGAGTCGGTCGAGCGCGAACTGCTGCCGTCGCTGCTCGTGGCGGCACAGGCCATCGAGGCCGATCTGGCGTCGGCGCCGCCGACCAAGGCAGGAAACACGAAGGCAGGGCATGGCTGAGGTCGCCGGGCTGCTGCTCGCGGCCGGGGCCGGGCGCCGGTTCGGCGGGCCGAAGGCGCTCGCCGTTCTCGACGGTGAGCCGTTCGTCATCCGAGCCTTGCGAGTGCTGGCCGACGCCGGCTGCGCACCGGTCCGGGTGGTCCTGGGTGCCTCGGCCGAGGAAGTCCGCAGGCTGTTGCCGGGTCCTGAGGTCGCCGTCCTGGCCGAAGACTGGGAGTCCGGCATGGGTGCGTCACTCCGCGCGGGCCTGAACGCACTGGAAAAGAGCGGCGCCGAAGCCGCCGTCGTGCATCTCGTGGATCTGCCCGGCGTCGGTGCCGACGTGGTGCGCCGAGTCGCCGCCGGAGCCGATGGGAACACTGTCGCGCGCGCCACCTACGACGGCGTTCCCGGTCATCCCGTCGTACTCGGCCGCCGCTGGTGGCCGGAGATCGTGGCGGGCGCGTCTGGGGACAAAGGCGCGCGAGACTGGCTGAAGGGACGCCCGGACCTGCGGCTCGTCGAATGCGGCGACCTCGGCACCGGGCACGACGTGGACCGCCGCGAGAACCTTCCAGGCTGATCTCGCGCTCCCCGGGGCATACGATCGGGAAGTGACCGTCGAATCGCCGGAGAAACTGGCCGAAGCCCTCGAATCGGTCGGCTACCTCGCCGACGACGGCATCGCCACGGCCGGGTTCCTCGCGCTGCGGCTCGGCCGCCCCCTGTTCTGCGAGGGCGAACCGGGCACAGGCAAGACCTCGCTCGCCTTGGGGCTGTCCGAAGCGCTGAGCCTGCCGCTCATCCGGCTCCAGTGTCACGAGGGGATCGACGCGGCGCAGGCACTGTACGAATGGGACTTCCCCCGCCAGTTGCTGCACTTGCGGGCGCTCGAAGCCGCGGGTGACGGCGGCCTCGACGTCGAGGCCGCCGAGCAATCCCTTTACACCGAACGTTTCCTGCTCTCCCGGCCGTTGCTGAAGGCGTTGCAGACCGCGCCGTGTGTCCTGCTGGTCGACGAGATCGACCGGGCCGACGACGAGTTCGAAGCCTTCCTGCTGCAACTCCTCGACGAGAACGCGGTGACGATCCCCGAGTTCGGCGAGGTGCGTGCCGAACATCCGCCGCTGGTGGTGCTCACCTCCAACCGGACGCGGGAGGTGCACGACGCGCTGAAACGCCGCTGTCTCTATCACTGGCTCGAACACCCGGACCTCGCCCGCGAGATCGAGATCCTGCGCCGCAAGATCCCGGGCCTGGGCGAAGGGCTCGCGGTGCAGGTCGCGACGGCGGTGCAGCGCCTCCGGGCGATGGAGTTGCTGAAGCCGCCCGGAGTGGCGGAATCCCTGGACTGGGCCCAGGCGCTGCTCGCCCTCGGGATGTCCGAACTGGACGCCGCGACCGGCGCGCGAACCCTGGGTTCGGTCCTCAAGTACAGCGAAGACCTCGACAGGGTCCGCGCCAAACTGGACAAACTCCTCGCCTGAGCCGCTTCAGCGCCGCCGCAGCGACGCGTCGAGCAGTGACGGCGGGGTGTCCATCTTCTCCTCCGGCGCGAGGTCGACGCCGGGAGCGACGATCTCGTCGATCGCGTCGAGGACGTCGGCGGGCAGCACCGTGTCCGCGGCGGCGAGTTGCGACTCGAGGTGCACCGGCGTGCGCGGTCCGATGATCGCGCTGGTCACGGCCGGATGGGCGGTCACGAAGCCGAGCGCGAGCTGGATCAGCGTCAGGCCCGCCTCGTCGGCGACCTTGGCCAGGCGTTCGACGGCCTCCATCCGGGCCCGGTTGGCCGGGATGGCGAGGTCGAAGCGTTGCGGCCGGCTCTTCGCGCGGTTGGTGGTGATCTCCCGGCCCTCGCGGACGGCGCCCGAAAGCCAGCCCGAAGCGAGCGGGCTCCACACCAGCACGCCGAGCCCGTACTCCTCGGTCACCGGAAGAACGTGCGTTTCGATGCCGCGCTGCAGGATCGAATAGCTGGGCTGCTCGGTGACATACCGGCTCAGGCGGGCTTCGCGGGCGGCCCACTGCGCCTGCACGACGCGGTACGCGGGGAAGGTCGACGAACCGAAGTAGCGGATCTTCCCCGTGCGCTGCAGATCGGTCAGCGCCGAAAGGGTCTCCTCGTCGCTGGTCTTCGGGTCCCAGCGGTGGATCTGGTAGAGGTCGACGTGATCGACGCCGAGGCGGCGCAGGCTGTTGTCCAGCGCGGTGACCAGCCAGCGGCGTGACGCGCCCTGATGGTTGCGGTCGTCGCCCATCGGCATGGTCGCCTTCGTGGCCAGCACGAGATCTTCACGGCGGCCGGCGATGGCCTTGCCGACCATCTTCTCCGACTCCCCGGCGCTGTACATGTCGGCGGTGTCGACGAAGTTGACCCCGCCCGCCAGCGCGGCGTCGACGATGGCGGTGGCCTCGTCCTGGGTCGTGCGCCCGATCGCGCCGAAGTTCATCGCGCCGAGCGCGAGGGTGCTGACCTGCACACCGGTCCTGCCCAAGGTGCGGTACTGCATGACGGTGTCCTCCATGGCAAAATGAGCAAGCGGAACGTTGCTCCGCTAACAATACGGAGCACTGTTCCGTTTGGCAACCGAAGGAGTGGCGTGATGAGTGAAGAGGGCACCAAGACCAAACGCGCGGACGCCCGGCGCAACGAGAAGACCCTGCTCGACGCGGCCGCCGCGGTCTTCGTCACTTCGGGCGTCGAGGCGCCGGTCCGCGACATCGCGGCCAAGGCGGGCGTCGGGATGGGCACGATCTACCGGCATTTCCCGACCAGGGCTGACCTCATCATCGCCGTCTACCGGCATCAGGTCGACGCCTGCGCCGAAGCCGGGCCGGAACTGCTGGCGTCGAGCGCTTCGCCGTATGAGGCGTTGCGCCGCTGGATCGACCTCTTCGTCGACTTCCTGGTCACCAAACACGGCCTCGCCGGGGCGTTCCAGGCGGACAACACCGGTTTCGAGACGTTGCACGCCTACTTCCTCGACCGTCTGCTGCCCGTGTGCGGTCAGCTGCTCGACGCCTCGGCGAAGGCCGGTGAGATCCGCTCCGATCTGCAGGCGATCGAGGTCATGCGCGGCGTCGGGAACCTCTGCATCGGTGCCGACAGCGACCCTCGCTACGACGCGCGCCGGATGGTCGGGGTCCTCATCGCAGGGTTGAGGACTTAGCCGTTCAGCATCTTCAGGAAGCCGTTCTCGTAGAGCACGGGATCGGCGTCGTAGCCGACATGCTGCGAAGTTCCCTTCGGCGTCACGTAAGTACGGCCGGCCGCGGCGCCATCCTGTCGCACGTCGACCTTCGCCGTCCGCAACTTGACCGGGCTCACGTCGTCGAGCACCTCGGACGAGGCGAGGGTGTCCCACCAGAACGCCGTCCCGTCCTGGACGTACGGCGCGAGATCGGGCTGCGTGACGATCGCGTGCACCAGTTTCGCTTCCGCTGTCCGGCCTTCCCGGCCCAGACGCTCCACATAGGACGGTGTGATGGGGACGTCGTTCGTGGCGTCCAGCGGGACGATGTCGACCCGGCGGAGCCCGGCGAAGACCTTGTCCGCCGAAGCGGGGTCGAGCCAGATGTTGACTTCCTGGGTGCCGTCGAACTTCTCCGCGTCCGGGCCGAACACGTTGCCGGGGACGTCGAAGGCGCCGCCCATCACCGAAAGCCGCGAAATGCGCTGTGCCACACCGGGAACGTCCATGGCTTTCGCGACGTTCGTGAGCGGCCCGGTCGCGATCACGACGACCGGTTTGGCCGACTTGAGCACCGTCGCGGCGAGCAGCGCCGACGCGCGGATCTTGGACGGACGGTCCGGGACCCCCACGTCACCGAGCGCGCCGTTGAGGATGCTTTCGGTCCAGGCGCGGCCATCGGCGGGCATCGGGTTCACGCCGTGGTCGGAACCGTCGGCGACCGGAATGCCGGAGAGACCGCATTTCCCGAGCGCCGTCCGCACGTGGGTCAGCGCGCGCCCGGGGGTCCCGGCGCCGTTGTTGGTGACGGTGACCGCGCGCAGGTCGATGCGGCGCTGTTTGTGCGCCTGGCACAGATACGCGAGCGTCGCGATGTCCGCGAAGTCGGAGTCGCCGTCGAACACGACCGGGACCGGCGAGGACGGCGGGGTCGCCGAGGCGGCCGGGGCGACGGCCACGCCGAGGGCGCAGGCGAGGAAGGCGGCGAGCACGGCACGGGACGAGAACATGGCGTCACCGTAGCGAGGATTTCCGGCAGGACCTAGGTCCTCTTCCGCGCCGAATCCATGGCGACGGCTCAGCGGGCGCGCTACAACTCGGTTATGGAACGTACACAGTGCTGTGTGGTGGGGGGCGGTCCGGCGGGGATGGTGCTCGGGCTCCTGCTGGCACGAGCCGGGGTCGAGGTCACCGTTCTCGAGAAGCACAAGGACTTCTTCCGCGATTTCCGCGGTGACACGGTCCATCCGCCGACGTTGATGCTGCTCGACGAACTCGGGCTCGGCGAACGGTTCGCGGAACTCCCGTCGAAACGGCTGGAGAAGATGCGGATGGTGATCGGCGACGCGACGATCGTCGCCGCCGACTTCAGCCGGATTCCCGGGCCGTACAAGTACATCTCGATGGTCCCTCAGTGGGACTTCCTGAACCTGCTCGCCGAAGCGGCGGCCGGGGAGCCGACGTTCACCCTGCGGATGGGCGCCGAAGTCATCGGGCTCCGCGAGGGCGGCGGGGTGCGTTACCGCGATTCCGACGGCGTGGAACGGGAACTGGCCGCGTCGCTCGTGGTCGGCTGCGACGGCCGGGATTCCCTGGTGCGCGCGGAAGCGGGACTCGTGCCGCACGAGTACGACGTGCCGATGGACGTGTGGTGGGTCCGCGTGCCCAAACTCGAAGACACGGGCAAGGAAGCCCAGGTGTTCGGCTGTTTCGCGAACGGCCTCGCCGGGATGACGATGGACCGCGGCGAGTACTACCAGACGTCGTACCTGATCCGGAAGGGGCAAGACGAGGCACTGCGTGCCGAGGGCATCGAGAAGTTCCGCGAACGGATCGGTGGGCTGTTCGGCTGGGGTGAGGGCGAACTCGCCGCGATCCGCGATTGGGACGACGTCAAACTGCTGAAGGTCCGGATGTCCAAGCTCCCGCATTGGTATTCCGAGAGGGTGCTCTGCATCGGCGACGCCGCGCACGCGATGTCGCCTGCCGGTGGGATGGGCGTCAACATCGCCGTGCAGGACGCCGTGGCGGCCGCGCGGATCCTCGCCGCCCCGCTGCGGCGCGGCACGCTGACCGCGCGGGACCTGGGCCGGGTGCAGCGCCGCCGGAACTTCGTCGTCACTCTCACCCAGAAGATGCAACTGGGGGAGCACAAGATGCTCGTCGAGCCCGCCCTCGACGGGACGCTCACCGAGCGGACGATCCCCCTGCCTCTCCGGATCTCGGACCGGTTCCCGCTGCTCACGGGCCTGAGTGCGTTCATGGGTGGTATCGGCCCCTTTCGCGAGAAGACCCCGGCCTTCGCCCGCCGCTGACGCCGCGTTTCGTCCTCTGGTCGCGGTCCTTGCGCGTGCAACTACCGCAACCAGAGGACGAAACGCGGGCACAATGGAGAGGTGAGCGACCCACTCGCGGGTTTCGTCGGCTTCGCGGAGGCTTTGCGCGAAGCCGGTTTGCCGTGCGACGCGCACCGAGTGCAGGCGTACCTCGCGGCCGTGGGCGAGATCGACCTGGCCGATCCCGAGCAGCTGTACTGGGCCGGGCGGCTGACGCTGTGCGCAGACCCCGACGACCTCCCCCGCTACGACGCCGCGTTCGACAGCTGGTTCACCGAAGCGGAAACCGGACCACGGCGGCGAGGCCGGGAGGCGGCCCCGAAGCGCGCCAGGATCGCGACGCTCGCGCAGTCACCGGGCCAGGGCGAGTCCGGCGCGGAGCCCGATCAGCTCCGCGTGGCCGCGAGTGAGGACGAGGTCCTGCGCCATCGAGACCTAGCCGAACTGACCGTCGCCGAACGCGCCCACCTGCGGGAACTCCTCGCGAAACTGCGCCCGGCCCTCCCACCGCGGTCATCGCCGCGCCGCCGCGCCGCCCGGCGGGGGACCCTCGATCCGTCGCGCACGCTCCGGGCGATGCTGGCCGGCGGCGGCGAGCCCGTGCGGCTGGCGTACCGGCGGAGGGGGACCAAACCACGTCGTCTCGTCTTCCTGATCGACGTCTCCGGCTCGATGGGGCCCTACGCCGACGCTCTCTTGCGGTTCGCGCACGTCGTGGCCCGGCGTGCCCCCGGCCGGGTCGAGGTGTTCACCCTGGGCACCCGGCTCACCAGGGTGTCCCGCCAGCTGCGGCTGCGCGATCCCGAGTACGCGATGCTCGCCGCGGCCGCCGCCGTCCCCGATTTCGCGGGCGGGACCAGGCTCGGCGAGACCCTGCGAGCCTTCCTCGACCGCTGGGGGCAACGCGGCGTGGCCAGGCGTTCCGTGGTCACCGTGTTCTCCGACGGCTGGGAACGGGGCGACCCCGGCCTGCTCGGCGAGCAGCTCGCCAGGCTGCGGCGGCTCGCGCACGCCGTATTCTGGGTGAATCCGCACGCGGGGCGGGCAGGTTACGCTCCCGTGCAGTCCGGCATCGTGGCCGCGCTCCCGTACCTCGATCGGCTGCTCGCCGGGCACAGCTTGGCCACTTTGGAACGACTGCTGGTGGAGATCGCCGATGCGTGACGTACTGGACGAACTGCACCGCCGCTGGACGGCCGGTGAAACCGTGGGGGTCGGCACGGTGGTGGCGACGTTCTCGTCGGCACCCCGGAGCCCGGGCGCGGCGATGCTCGTCGCGCCGGACGGCACGGTCACCGGCAGTGTCTCCGGCGGCTGCGTCGAGGGCGCCGTCTACGAACTCGCGCAGCAGGTGGTCGCCGAACGTGCCCCCGTGCTGCAGCGCTACGGCGTCAGCGACGACGACGCGTTCGCGGTCGGGCTGACCTGCGGCGGGATCATCGACATCTACGTCCAGCAGGTCGACCGCGAGTCGATGCCGGAACTCGGCGACGTCGTCGAGTCGGTCCACAGTGGACAGCCGGTCGCCGTCGTGACGGTGATCGAGCACGAACGGGAAGGCCTGGTCGGGGAGCATCTGATCGTCTGGCCGGACCGCGTCGCCGGTTCGCTCGGCTCCTCGCGGATGGACGACGCCGTCGTCGACGACGCGCGCGGAATGCTCGTGGCGGGCCGCACCGGCACGCTGCACTACGGGCCGGACGGGCAACGACGCGGCGAGGGGATGACGGTCTTCGTCAACTCCTTCGAACCGCCGGCGCGCCTGCTGGTCTTCGGTGCCATCGACTTCGCCGCCGCGATGGCGAAGATGGGCGCGTACCTCGGCTACCAGGTCACCGTCTGCGACGCGCGGCCCGTGTTCGCGACGAAGAGCCGCTTCCCCGACGCGGACGAGGTCGTCGTCGACTGGCCGCATCGCTATCTCCGTGCCGAAGCCGACGCGGGCCGGGTCGACGGCCGGACCGCGATCGCCGTGCTCACCCACGATCCGAAGTTCGACGTGCCGCTGCTGGAGGTCGCGTTGCGCCTCGACGTCGGCTACGTCGGCGCGATGGGCTCGCGCAAGACCCACGACGACCGGTTCTCGCGGCTGCGCGAGGCCGGGGTCACCGAAGCGGAACTCGAACGGCTGTCTTCGCCGATCGGCCTCGACCTCGGCGCGCGGACACCCGAGGAGACCGCGGTGTCGATCGCGGCGGAGATCATCGCGCTGCGGTGGAGCGGTTCGGGTTCGCGGCTCGCCGAACTCAGCGGCCGGATCCACGGCTGACGCCGGGCACCGGGACCGCCTGACTCGACTTGACCACGTCGAAGGCCGGCAGGGTCTCGAACCGGTTGACGTGCTCGGTGAACAGGTCCCTGGCCAGGTGGCGGCTCGCCTTGAGATCCGGGGTGAGCAGGACGACGACGTAGTCCCACTGCCCGACGATGCTGTAGCAGTGCTGGACGCGTGGTTCGGCCAGCATGCGCGCACGGAACGCGTCGTGATGCTCCACGTCGTCGTCGGTCAGCGCGACCAGGATGACCGACGCCATCCCGGCGCTCAGCGCCTCCGGATCGAGCACGGCGACCTGCGCGCGGATCACGCCCGCGGCGCGCAGCCTGGTCAGCCGCCGCTGGACCGCGCTCGGGGAGAGGCCGACGGCGTCACCCAGCTCGTGCAGCGGGTGGGCCGCGTCGACCTGGACGAGGTCGAGCAGCAGGTGGTCGATCTCGTCCAGGGTCACGCAAGATTTTTGCACGCGGGCGCGAAAATTTACAATCGGCATGATCGGCTTCCCGCCTAGCTTGGGCGTCATGACCGACATCGACCTGCAGCTGGACCACGTCGCCGAGGCGGCGAAGGTGATCGATCCCGTTTTCCTGAACTCCCCGCAGTACAGCGACGAACAGCTGAACGAGCGCCTCGGCCGTCGCGTGCTGGTGAAGATCGAGACGCTGAATCCGTTGCGCAGCTTCAAAGGCCGCGGTGCGGACTACTTCGCCGCCGGGCTGGAGCCGGGCACCACGATGGTGTGCGGGACCAGCGGCAACTTCGGGCAGGCCGTCGCGTTCGCCGCCCGGAAACGCGGCTTGCGGGCCGAAGTCTTCGTCCCCATCGACATCTCCCCGGTCAAACTCCGGCGGATGAAGGCCTTGGGCGCCCGGGTGCGCCGTGTCGATGGCGAGGCAAAAGCCGTCGCTGCCGCCTTCGCCGCCGAAGCGCCGGATCGCGTCTTCGTGGTAGACGGCCGTGAGCCCGAGATCTCCGAAGGGGCGGGCACGATCGGCCTGGAGCTGGCGCGGGAAAGCGGGATCGACACGGTCGTGCTCCCGGTCGGCGACGGCGCGCTGATCGCCGGGGTCGCGCTCTGGCTCAAGGCGCACTCGCCGGACGTCCGGATCGTCGGCGTCGGCACCACGTCGGCGCCGGCCATGGCGAGGAGCTGGAAAGCAGGGGAGCCGGTCACCGTCGACCGGGCGAACTGGTTCGCCGGCGGGATCTCGATCCGGACCCCGGAACCGGAATCCGTCCGGCGCCTGCGGTCGCTGGTCGACGATTTCGTCCTGGTCACCGACGACGATCTGCGCGCGGCCATGCGGCTGGGCGCGGAAACCCTCGGCGTCGTCCCGGAACCCGCCGGTGCCGCCGGTCTGGCGGCGCTGACCGTGCACGACCTGCCGGGCGAGTCGGCCGCCACCGTGGTCACCGGGGCGAACGCGGATCTCTCGGTGCTGGGCATGGCGGGCTGAGCGGGCGCGTCGGTCCAGGGGGTCGTGAGTGGGGATTCGGGTTAGAACCGAAGGGGTCTTAGGTACCTGCTGTTGTGGCTGGAGTTGGTCGCAGGTCCGTGAAGGCCTCCTTGCCTACTCTGAAGGTAGTGAAGGTCCCCTTCACCCCTTTTCCGAGTACATGAAGGCCCCCCTTCCTGTACCTAGGCGCAAGGAAGGGGGCCTTCATGTACTGCGGGGGCGAGCCAGAGCGGCAGTGGCGTGGTGGGCCGTCGTGAGGGCCGCGCCAGCCGGTCGGCTGCCCTGAAGGCCACCTTTGAGACGGTCAACGTCCTCAAGGTGGCCTTCAGGACAAAGGCCGGGTGCCCCCAATGTCACATTGGAGACGCTCAGTGTCCCCAACGCCGCATAGGGGGCATCAGCTTTGAGCGACCAGGCGAAGTCAGCACTCACAGCCCGATCAAGGTTCTAACCCGAAACCCCACTCACGACCAACCCGGTCGGCTCAGTGACGTCAGTCGATCAGCCGCTGCCCGCCCCGGGCGGCGGCTGGTGTGCTCGGAACATGTTGCTGAGACGCACCTTGACGGTGTTCGCCGCCATCGGACTGCTCCTCGCCCCGGTCACCGCGCAGGCCGCCACCGCGCAAGCCGGTACCGAACAAACCGCCGCACAACAAGCCGGTCGGCTCACCGAATGTTCGGACGCCGATCATCGCGGGGACAAACGGCTCGGCCCGGAGAAACTGCCGGTGCTGGGCGACGTCGGGTTCCAGCTCATCGGCTATCGCCGCACCGGGACCCTGCCGCACAAGAGCTTTCTCGACACCTATTACGACTCGGCGGCCGCTTCCTGGCGCTACCCGCCCAAGAACGGTTACGTCCTGCGGCCCGACGGAACGCCCATCCAGTACGTCGTCACGCTGACGCCGGGCAAGCGGATCGACCGGTACGGCAGCGAGTACGGCAGCTTCCTCGCACCGAAGGGCTCCCCGTACGCCTCGCGGGCGATCCCGCCGCAAAGCCTCGACTCCACACCGGGCGCGAGCTGCAACTACCACGCCTATCAGGTCAAGAAGTCGTTCGCCGTGCACTCCGGTCCGATCGCGGCCTGGTTCGCTCAGCCGGGTGGGGGATTCCAGTATCAAGTGGACGGTGCGTTGCTGCCCGGCGCACCGGGTCCGGTCAACGTCGGGTGGTTGATCACCAACGGCTTTCTCGAGCGTTTGAAGTAGTCCTAACAGAACCGCATCTGCGGAGAAAAGCACGAAGTGGCAACGCGTTTGCGGGCCCGGTCGGGAACCACCCCCTGGTGGGGGTTGTCCCGGCCGGGCAGAAGTAGCACGCTCGACTGTGAGTCCGATCACGGTCATCCCGGGGTCGGTCCGTGACAACCGAATGTACGGCCGCTCCCGAACGACCCCGGACCAGCGCGGGGTTTCTCTTGCTTTTGGAGGCCTGATGCGCATCACCGTCACCGTCGACGGCACCAGCTACACAGACGACGTCGAGCCCCGCACCCTGCTCGTGCACCATCTGCGCGAACGGGTCGGGAAGGTAGGCACCGTGGTCGGTTGCGACACCAGCAACTGCGGCGCCTGCACCGTCCACCTCGACGGGCACAGCGTGAAATCCTGTTCGGTACTCGCGGTCCAGGCCGACGGCTGCGAGATCACCACGATCGAGGGACTGGCCCGCGACGGCGAACTGCATCCGGTGCAGAAGGCCTTCCACGAGAATCACGCGCTCCAGTGCGGTTTCTGCACTCCCGGCATGATCATGCAGTCGATCGACCTGCTCGCCGACAATCCCGATCCGGACGAAAAGGCCGTCCGAGAAGGACTCGAAGGCAACCTGTGCCGCTGCACGGGCTACCAGAACATCGTCCGCGCGGTGCGCGACGCCGCCCACCAGATGCGGCCCGGTGCGGGTCCCGAAGCCGAGCGGCTCGCCTCGGACACCGCCTCCCGCGTCGGCGCGGGTGGTGAGTGATGACCTCCACGATCGAACCGGAGGTCGGCAAGTCGCGCCGCCGCAAGGAGGACGAGCGCCTCATCACCGGCCGGACGCGCTGGACCGACAACCTGACCCTCCCCGGCATGCTGCACCTCGCGGTGCTCCGCAGCCCGTTCGCGCACGCCAAGATCGTCTCGATCGACGTCTCCGAGGCGAAGTCGGCGCCGGGGGTCGTCGCGGTGTTCACCGGCATGGACCTCGACCCCGAAAGCGCCATCGGCATGCCGTGCGCGTGGCCGATCACGCCGGACATGAAATCGCCGAGGCGGCCCATCCTCGCCTCGGACACGGTGAACTTCGCCGGTGAAGGTGTCGCGGTGGTCGTCGCCCGCACGTCGGCCGAAGCGCATGACGCGCTCGAAGCGATCGACGTCGACTACGACGAACTACCGGTCGTCCTCGGGCTCGAGAACGCGCTCGCCGAGGGCGCGCCGCTGGTGCACGAAGATCTCGGCACCAACCAGAACGCCGTCTGGGTCTTCGATTCCGCCGCCGCGGGAACGGGATCCGACGTCGAGGACGCGATCGCGAAGTCCGAAGTCGTCCTCAAGCGGCGGTTCCGCCAGCAGCGCCTCGTGCCGGCGTTCATGGAACCGCGGGCGTGCGTCGTCGACCCGACCGGCAGTCAGCTGGTCATGTGGTCGGCCACCCAGGTCCCGCACATCCTCAAGACGATGACCGCGGCCACGCTCGGCCTCCCCGAGCACAAGGTGCGGGTGATCGCGCCGGACGTCGGCGGCGGGTTCGGCGGCAAGATCGCCGTGCTGCCCGAAGAGATGATGGCGACGCTGATCGCGCGGCGGCTCGGAAAACCGGTCAAGTGGAACGAGACCCGTTCGGAGACGATGGTCGCCGCGCACCACGGCCGCGACCAGATCCAGGACCTCACGATCACCGCGAACCGCGACGGCACGGTGACCGGCCTCAAGGTCGAGCTGCTCGCCGACATGGGCGCGTACCTCGGGCTCGTCGGTCCCGGCGTGCCGATCCTCGGCGCGTTCATGTTCAACGCCATCTACAAGTTCCCGGCGTACCACTTCGCCTGCACCAACGTGTTCACCAACACCACGCTCACCGACGCGTACCGCGGCGCCGGGCGGCCGGAGGCCACGTTCGGGATCGAGCGGATCATGGACGAACTCGCCGTCGAACTCGGCATGGACCCGATGGAGCTGCGCGAGAAGAACTGGATCAAGCACGAGGAGTTCCCGTTCACCACGGTGGCCGGGCTGACCTACGACTCGGGCAACTACGAGGCCGCCACCGCTAAGGCCAAGGAACTCTTCGACTACGACGGTCTCCGCCGGGAGCAGAAGGAGCGGCGGGAATCGGGCGACTCGGTCCAGCTCGGCATCGGCATCTCGACGTTCACCGAAATGTGCGGCCTCGCGCCGTCGCGGGTGCTCGGCTCGCTCGACTACGCGGCGGGCGGCTGGGAACACGCGGACATCCGGGTGCTGCCGACCGGCAAGATCGAGGTCATCACCGGCGCCTCCGCGCACGGCCAGGGGCACGAGACGGCCTGGAGCCAGATCGTCGCCGACAAACTCGGGGTCCCGTTCGAGGACATCGAGGTCATCCACGGCGACACCCAGTCCTCGCACAAGGGCATGGACACCTACGGGTCCCGGTCGCTGGTGGTCGGCGGGGTCGCGGTGGTCAAGGCGGCGGACAAGGTGCTCGCCAAGGCCAAGCCGATCGCGGCGCACATGATGGAGTGCGCCGAGGACGACCTCGAGTTCGAAGCGGGCAAGTTCTCCGTCAAGGGCACGGATTCCTCGACGTCCATCCAGGACATCGCGTGGGCCGTGTTCTCGGCGCACGACCTGCCGGACGGGGTCGAACCCTCGCTGGACTCGTCGGACACGTTCGATCCGGAGAACTTCTCCTTCCCGCACGGAACGCATCTGTGCGCGGCCGAGGTCGACACCGAGACAGGGCGCGTGAAGCTGCGCTCCTACGTCTGCGTCGACGACGTCGGCGTGGCGGTCAACCCGCTGATCGTGGAGGGCCAGGTGCACGGCGGACTCGCGCAGGGCATCGCGCAGGCGTTGTTCGAAGAGGCCGTCCACGACGAAGGCGGGACGCTGACGACGGGCACGTTCGCCGACTACCTCCTGCCGTCGGCCGCGGATCTGCCCAACTTCACCACCGACCGCACCGAGACGCCGTCGACGACGAACCCGTTGGGCGCCAAGGGAGTCGGCGAGGCGGGCACGATCGCCTCGACCCCGGCGGTGGTCAACGCCGTAATCGACGCCGTCCGGCACTTCGGGGTGAACGACATCGAAATGCCGTTGACCCCGATGCGGGTCTGGCACGCCATCCAGCACCAGACGACCGCCGAGGGCGGCTTGGGTTCCGAAGCCGGTGGCGGCCTCGGTTCGATCGACGCTTCCGGAGGTGCCCAGTGATCCCGGCTCCGTTCGACTACGTCGCTCCGTCCACAGTGGACGAAGCGATCAGCGCCCTCGCCGAAGCGGGCGAGGACGCCAAAGTGCTGGCAGGCGGGCAAAGCCTGCTGCCGGTCCTGCGGATGCGGCTGGCCACGCCGACCACGCTGATCGACCTCGGGAAGATCGGCGAACTGCGCGGCGTCCGCGAGGACGGCGACGCGCTGGTCATCGGTTCGATGACCACGCACTACGACGTCCAGCGGGACACGCTGATCGCCGAGCACGCCGCGTTGCTCAAGGCCGCCACCGACACGGTGGCCGATCCGCAGATCCGCCATCGCGGCACGTTCGGCGGAGCCATCGCGCACGCCGATCCGGCGGGCGACCTGCTGGCCCCCGTCCTCGCGCTCGGTTGCGAACTCGTCGTCGCCGGGCCGGGCGGGCGGCGGACGATCGCCGCGGCGGACTTCTTCCAGGACATGTTCACCACCGCGCTCGCCGCGGACGAGATCCTGGTCGAGGTCCGCGTGCCGAAGCACACCGGCTGGCACGCCCACTACGAGAAGTTCAACCGGGTCGCGCAGGCGTGGTCGATGGTCGCGGTCGCGGCCTGCGTCCGCATCGAGGCGGGCACCATCGAGGAGGCGCGGGTCGCGCTCACCAACATGGGCTCGACACCGGTGCGGGCGGCCGGGGTCGAAGCGGCGCTGGTCGGCTGTGCGGCCACCGCCGAGGCGATCCGCGGCGCGGCCGAACACGCGGCCGAAGGCACGAACCCGACGGCGGACGGCAACTCCGACGTCGAATACCGACAGCATCTCGCCAGGGTGCTGACCGGCCGGGCGGTCCTCGCCGCGGCAGGTTCTTGAGAGAAAGGGAGGTCGGCCCGTGCGGCTCGACCACGCATTCACCGTTCCCGCCCCGGTCGACGAGGTCTGGAAGGCCGTCGTCGACCCGGAACGGGTGGCGCCGTGCATGCCCGGCGCCACCGTCACCGAAGTCGACGGGGACGCCTTCAAAGGCACGGTGAAGGTCAAGCTCGGGCCGATCTCCCTGCTCTACAAGGGAGCCGGCCATTTCGTCGAGAAGGACGCCGACGCGAGGAAAGTGGTGATCAAGGCGTCCGGCAAGGACGCCCGGGGGGCGGGTACGGCGTCGGCGATGGTGACGCTCACCCTCTCCGAGAAGGACGGCGTCACTCATGGCGCCGTCTCCACGGAGCTGGCGGTCACCGGCAAACCGGCGCAGTTCGGGCGCGGGATGATCTCCGAGGTCGGCGGCAAGATCCTCGACTCGTTCGCGGACTGCCTGTCCGGCAAGCTCGGCACGACGGCCGCACCCGAGCCCGAAAAGCCCGAAACCCCGGAGCGTCCACCGTTGAAGGCGGTGAAACCGGTGGCGGAGGGCGAGGCCATCGACCTGATGGAGTACGCGGGCGAGTCCGTGGTCAAACGGGTGGCGCCGGTGCTGGTCGCGCTCGCCGGGGTGCTCCTGATCGTCGCGATCGTCCGCGCCTCGAAGCGCTGACTGTGACCCAGAGCGCGAAATAGCGGCCGTCGTGAGCCGTTGAACCCGGTATGAAGGCGGATCACGAAGTCGACGTGGCGGTGATCGGGGCGGGCCAGGCCGGGCTGTCGGCGGCATATCACCTGCGCCGCGCGGGATTCGCCAACGAGGCGGGTTTCGTCGTGCTCGACCACGGCAAACGGCCTGGCGGCGCGTGGCAGTACCGCTGGCCTTCGCTGCTCGTGGAGAAGGTCCACGGCATCTACGACCTCCCCGGGATGGCCTTCGGCACCCCGGACCCGAAACTGCCCGCCGCCGACGTCGTCTCCGAGTACTTCGGCCGCTTCGAGCGCACCTACGACCTTCCGGTCCATCGCCCTGTCGACGTCCTGTCGGTGAGCAGTGAGGAAGACCGCCTGGTCGTCGCGAGCGCGACGGAAACCTGGGCCGCCCGCGCGGTGATCAGCGCGACCGGCACCTGGGACCGGCCGTTCTGGCCGTACTACCCGGGGCAGGAGACCTTCCTCGGCCGTCAGGTGCACACCGCCGACTACACCGGCGTCGGCGACTTCCGCGGCAAGCGCGTCGTCGTGGTCGGCGGTGGAGCGTCGGCCGTCCAGCTGCTGCTGGAGATCGCGCCGTTCGCGCGGTCGACGCGCTGGGTGACCCGGCGTCCGCCGGTCTGGCGCGACGAGCCGTTCAGCGAGGACTGGGGCCGCGAGGCCGTCGCCAAGGTCGACAGGCGGGTCCGGGAAGGGCTGCCGCCGGAAAGCGTCGTCAGCGTGACCGATCTGGCGGTGACGCCCGAGGTACGGGCGGGACGGGAAGCGGGGATCCTCGACCCGCACCCGATGTTCGAGCGGATCACCCCGGACGGCGTGGTGTGGGCGGACGGCACCGCCGAGCCCGCCGACGTCATCCTGTGGGCCACCGGTTTCCGGGCCGCCATCGACCATCTCGCGCCGCTGCGCCTGCGCGGGCCTGGCGGCGGGATCCGGATGGACGGCACCAGGGTCGTCGCCGAACCGCGCCTGCACCTGGTCGGCTACGGCCCCTCCGCCAGCACCGTCGGCGCGAACCGGGCGGGCCGCACGGCCGTCACCGAGATCCGGCGCCTGCTCGGAGGCTGAGGTCGTCGAGGATCCCGGCCAGCCCGGCGGGCTTCCGGAAGAAACCGGCGTGACTGCTCGCGAGTTCGCGGACGTCGAACGGGTTGTCCGGGGTGAGCGCGTCGCCCTCGGCGATGTAGAGGTCCTGGACGGCGAGCGGTAACGAATGGTCCCTGGTCAGCTTGACGAACGTACGCGGGATCCGGCCCCAGGAATCCTTGTCGGCACGGACGTCCCACTCGGGGCCGGTCAGCCAGAACACCTCGTCCGGCTGGCTCGTGACGATCACCTGGAGGAATTCGTCCTCGGTGAGTTCGGCGGCGACGGCGTCGCGAAGTGCGGCGCGTCGCCCGCGGTCGGCGCCCCGCCAGTTGACCCGGACGAAGCCCTGCTCCACCGGATCTCCGAGGAGCAGTGGGGCGATGGCGGTGAAGAACCCGGCGGACGCCCATGCGGGCAGCACCGCGTACTCCCCGGGGGCGCGGTCGACCGGGCACTGGGCGGCGACGTAGACGATCCGGTCGATCAGTTCGGGGATCGCGTTGGCGGCGGCGGTGACCGGGAGCCCGCCGAAGCTGTGCGCCACCAGGACGACCGGGCCGTGGTGGCGCACCCGCTGGACGGCGTCGACGACCACCCCGGTGAAGTCGTCCAGGGTCAGGTCGCTCATCACCGACGGTTCGGCCGCGAAGGTTTCGAGGTCCTGTTCGTGGTAGGCCCGGGTGATCCCCGCTCCCCGGCCGGGGAGATCGACGGCGAGGGTCCGATGGCCGTGCGAAGCCATTTCCCGCTGGGTCGCCGACCAGGCGTGCGCCGCGCTTCCGGAACCGTGCACGAAGACGAAAGTCGGAATCATGCTTCCGATTGTGGCGTACTCCGGCGGCCGGTGAGGACCGTCGCCCGAAAGGGAGGCAAAGAATGGTCTGCCGGGCGCTTTTCGGATTCTCGTTTATCGGACGGTATCTCGGGATGTCCGCATCACTCCTTTGACCCGAGTACCAGAAAACACGAAATTCGCACTGGGGGATGACCATGCCGTCGACCGACAACGTCACGCCGCTTCATCGCGTCCGTTCCGGTACCTGCCTTCCTGATCTGCTCGGGCACTGGTCGAGGACACAGCCGGACGCCATCGCCGTCGTCGACGGAGATCGGGAACTGACCTTTCGCCTGCTCGAAGAAGCGAGCAGGGAACTCGCCGGGCACCTCACGGGACTGGGGATCGGCGCGAACGATCCCGTCGGCCTCTACGTCGAGCCTTCCGCGGACCTGATGACCGGCGCGTGGGGCATCCTCGCGGCGGGTGCCGCCTATCTGCCGTTGTCCCCGGAATACCCGGAAGACCGGCTGCGGTACATGCTCGAAGACAGCCGCACCGGCGTCGTCGTCACGCAGCCGCACCTCGCCGGACGGCTCGCCGGGCTGGTGCCCGCCGGGACGCGGATCGTGTCCGTGGCCGACGTCCGCGGCGAGACCGGCGAGGTCCCGCCAGGGCCCCGGCCGGACTCGCTCGCCTACGTCATCTACACCTCCGGCAGCACCGGCAGGCCGAAGGGCGTGATGATCGAACACCACAGCGTCGTGTCGCAGATGCGCTGGCTGCAGGCTTGCGGACACCTGGGCACGGACGTCACGGTGCTGCAGAAGACGCCGATGAGCTTCGACGCCGCGCAGTGGGAGATCCTGGCGCCCGCCGCGGGCGCCCGCGTGGTGATGAGCGAGCCGGGCGGTTTCCGCGATCCCGAAGCGCTGATCGACACGGTGGTGAAGCACGACGTCACCACTCTGCAGTGCGTTCCGACGCTGCTGCAGGCGTTGCTCGACACGGAACGCTTCGCGACCTGCACCACGCTGCGGAAGCTGTTCTCCGGCGGTGAGGCGCTTTCGCGGCAGCTGGCCAAGGAACTCAGCCGTGAACTGCCGTCGGCGCGGCTGGTCAACCTCTACGGGCCGACCGAATGCACGATCAACGCGACCGCCCACCTCGTCGACCCGGACACGATCGACGAGAGCGCCGGGATGATCTCGATCGGCGTGCCCGTCGACAACACCCAGTGCTACGTGCTCGACACCGAACTCGCCCCGGTCGACATCGGGGAGACGGGCGAGCTGTACATCGGCGGTGTCCAGCTGGCCCGCGGTTACCTGAACCGGCCGGAGCAGACGCGCGAGCGGTTCGTGCCGAACCCGTTCGTGCCGACCGAACGGCTGTACCGCACCGGTGACCTCGCCTACTGGAACCCCGACGGCACGATCCAGTTCGTCGGCCGCGCCGACAACCAGGTCAAACTGCGCGGCTACCGCGTCGAGCTGGACGAGATCGCGGTGGCGATCGAGGAGCACACGTGGGTGCGCCGGGCCGCGGCGGTGGTGACCGACGACGCGCGGACCGGTTCCCAGGCGCTCGTCGCGTGTGTGGAACTGAATCCGCGCGAAGCCGCGGTGATGGACCAGGGCAACCATGGCGGGCACCACCAGTCCAAGGCCAGCAAGCTGCAGGTCAAGGCGCAGCTGTCGAATCCCGGCGTCCGTGACGTCGCGGGCCTTCCGGCCGTCGCGCTGCCTGGCAAGCAGGAGACCGCCTCACAGCGGCGGGAAGTCTTCGCCCGCAAGACCTATCGCTACTACGAGGGTGGCGCCGTCACTCGCGACGATCTCGCCGCGCTCCTGACGCCGGGCCAGGTCAGCACGCTTTCCCGCGAACCCGGTGAGCTCGCGTTCGCCGAACTGGGTGAGCTGCTGCGGTGGTTCGGCCGCTTCCAAAGCGACGAACGGTTGCTGCCGAAGTACTCCTACGCCTCGCCGGGCGCGCTGTACGCGACGCAGTTGTACCTGGAGACCAGCGGTCTCGACGGGCTCGGCTCCGGCATTTACTACTACCACCCGATCGACCACGCGCTGATCAGGATCGGCGAGTGCGCGGGAACCGGGCATTCGGTGCACTTCCTCGGCCGCACCGGGGCCATCGAACCGGTCTACAAGAACAACATCCGCGAGGTCCTCGAATTCGAAGCCGGTCACATGGTCGGGGTGTTCGAGGAGATCCTGCCCGGGTACGGCCTCGCGATCAGCCCGTCGGCGTTCGACCCCGAGGTGGCCCTCCACCTCGGTGCCGCCGCCGACGACCACTACCTCGGCACGTTCTCCTTGCACGCCAACGACGGAGAACCGCGGCGGGACGACACCGAACTGTTCGTGCAAGCCCATCCGGACCGGGTCGAAGGCCTGCCCGCCGGTACCTATCGCTGGCGGGACGGGGACTTCGAGCGGATCTCCGGCAAACTGATCGAAGCCAAGCACGTGATCGCGATCAACCAGCAGGTGTACGAACGCGCGGGCTTCGGCATCACCGCGGTCAGCCGCACCGCCGACGGGTGGCTCGAGTACCTCGGCCTCGGCGCGAAGCTGCATCGCCTGCAGCGCAACGGTTCGGCGCTCGGTCTCATGTCCTCGGGCTACAGCTCGAAGAGCGGCAATCCGCTGCCGGCCGCCCGGCGGATCGACGACATCCTCGCCGGGCAGGGGATCGCCCCCGGTCCGTCGTACTTCTTCGTCGGCGGCAAGGTGAGCCCGGAGCAGATGAGCAGCGAAGGGATGCGCGAAGACGCCGTGCACATGAAGGGGCCGGCGGAGATGATCCGGGACGAGCTCGCGAACATCCTGCCCGACTACATGATCCCCAACCGGGTGCTGGTGCTGGACGAGTTGCCGTTGACCGCCAACGGAAAGGTCGATGCCAGGGCGCTGGCGGAGACCGACGCCGTCCGGTCCTCGAGTGGTGACACGCCGTACGTCGCCCCCTCGACGGGTCACGAACGGTGGCTGGCCGAGGCGTGGGGCAAGGCGCTCAAGTACGACGACGTCTCGGTCCGGGACGACTTCTTCGCCGCCGGCGGCAACTCGCTGACCGCCGTCTCCCTGGTGAACCGGATCAATCGCGAATACGGCACGCGGCTGCCGCTGCAGGTCGTCTTCGAGTGCCCGAAGCTGGCCGACCTGGCCGCCCGGATCGGCGAGGACTCCACCCGGCCGTCGTCGCGGCTGGTCCCCTTGGTGACCGGTGGTGGCGATCCGGTGTTCTGCTGGCCGGGACTCGGCGGCTATCCGATGAATCTCCGGTCGCTGGCCACGGAAATCGGCCTGGGGCGGTCGTTCTACGGGGTGCAAGCGCACGGCATCAACGCGGACGAGACGCCTTACGCCACCGTCGAGGAGATGGCGAAGGCCGACGTCGCCGAGATCCGGCGCGTCCAGCCGGAGGGGCCGTACACGCTGTGGGGCTACTCGTTCGGCGCGCGGGTCGCCTTCGAAACGGCGTGGCAGCTGGAGCGGCAGGGACAGCGGGTGACCGAACTGCTGCTGATCTGCCCGGGGAACCCCGAGGTCGAAGGCGGCGGGGAAAAGGTGGCCAGCTACACGAACCCGGCTTACCTGACGATCCTGCTGTCGGTCTTCATCGGGTCGATCTCCGGACCGGAACCGCTGGCCTGCCGGGAAACCGTCCGTGACGAGGACGGATTCGTGACCTTCGTGGCAAAGCTGCTGCCCGGCCTCGGCGAACAGCTGATCCGGCGGATCGTCCGCGTCGTCGAGGAGACCTACGAGTTCGACTACAGCTTCCGCGAACTCGCGCGGCGGCGGATCATGGCTCCGGTGACCCTCTTCAAGGCCGACGGCGACGACTACTCGTTCGTCGAGAACAGTTCCGGATATTCGGCCACGCCGCCGGAGGTGGTCACGCTCGAAGGCGACCATTACAGCGTCCTCAAGGAAAGCGGGGTCGGCGAACTGGTGTCGGCGATCCGTGCCGGGAAGGGGCGCTGACCGACGAAGGAGAAACCAGCCCGTGACTGACTCTCTCGGTCCCCGCCTCAAGGTCGGCGTCGTCGTCCCGTCCACCAACACCTCGGCCCAGCCGGAACTGGACGCGATGCGACCCGACGGCGTCACCAACCACACCGGACGGATGGTCATCGCCGACGATCCGATGGTCGACGCGCCCGGCTTCGACCGGGTGATGCGCGGTATCCGCACGTCGACCCACCCGGCGATCGAGAGTGTCACCGGCTGCGACCCCGATTGCGTGATCATCGGGGTCTCGCCGGAGAGTTACTGGAAGGGGCCGGGGTCGCACGGCCGCGTCCTCGACACGATGAGGGAGGCCGCGGGCGGGCGGCCGGTGACGATGAGCCCGGACGCGATCAACGCCGCGCTGTCGGCGTACGACGCCCGCCGGATCGCGGTCATCACGCCGTACCTGCCGGTGGGCGACGATCCGGTGAGCCGGTTCTTCTCCGGCAGTGGCTACGACCTGCTGAGGCTCCATGGCCTCGGCAGGTCGAGCCCGGCCAGGATCTCCCACGTCTCCGAGGCCGAACTCCGGGACGCGGTCAAGACGATCGACAGCGCCGACGTCGAAGCCATCGTCCAGGTCGGCACCAACGTCGCCATGGCACGCCTCGCCGCGGCCGCCGAGTTCTGGCTCGGCAAACCGGTCATCTCGAACAACACCGTCCTGTACTGGTACGCCCTGCGCCAGAACGGCATCGCCGACAGCGTGCGCGGATTCGGCTCCCTGCTGTCGGCGCACTGACCCGCTGCTATTTGACTGCTCGTTACAGAACGTGCGATGCTGGACGCCATGCCCCGTCCGAAGGGATTCGATCCCACCGAAGTGCTCGACGCGGCCGTCGGCACGTTCTGGCGCAAGGGCTACGCGGCCACGTCGGCGCAGGACCTGGTCGACGGCACCGGCCTCGGGCGCGGCAGCCTGTATCACACGTTTTCGAGCAAGCAGCAGCTTTTCAAGGAGTCGCTGCGCCGCTACGAGGAAACCTCCGCCACGCGGGTGGAGGAGATGCTGGCCGCGCCGGGCACCATCCGCGAGCGGGTCAGGCGGGTCCTGACCGACGTCGTCGACGACGAGCTGGACTCCTCGGCCGGGCACCGCGGTTGCCTCGCCGTCAACGCCGCCCTGGAACTCGGCGGGATCGACGACGAGATCACCGCCCGCGTCCGCCACAACTTCGAGCGGGTGGAGAACGCGTTCCACGTCGAGTTCGCCGCCGCGCGGCAGGAGGGCGAGATCGGCGCGAACCAGGATCCGCGAGCGCTGGCGCGGTTCACCCTCGCCGCGATGTACGGCCTGCGGGTGCTGGGCAAGACCGCGGACCGGCAGGCGCTCACCCAAGTAGTCGAAACCACCATCCAGGCGTTCTGATGTTCCAGGTTTCGTAACCAGACCCCCGCGCCCGCGCGGATTTCCTTCGCCCTCGTTCTTTAACGAGGGTTCCACTATCGAGCGCTAGGAGTGAAGGCAAGTCATGACGGAGACCGTCGCGGTGCTCGGCACCGGAATCATCGGCGCCCCGGTGGCCCGCAACCTGAGCAAGGCCGGATTCACCGTCCGGGCCTGGAACCGCACCGCGGCCAAGGCCGAAGCCCTGGCCGGGGACGGTGTCCAGGTCGCGGCGAGCGCCGCGGAAGCGGTCGAAGGCGCGCCTGTCGTCTTCACGATCCTCACCGACGGTCCGGCGGCGCTCGAGGCGATCCGCGCCGCCGCCCCCGCCCCCGGCACGATCTGGGTGCAGCTCAGCACCGTCGGCGACGCCGTCGACGACTTGATCGCCTACGCCGACGAGCAGGGCCTCGTCTTCGTCGACTCGCCGGTCCAGGGCACCCGTCAGCCCGCCGAACAGGGCCAGCTGATCGTGCTGGCCGCGGGCGCGGACGAGGTGCGCGAGACCGTCCAGCCGCTGTTCGACGCGATCGGCAAGCGCACGGTGTGGGTCGGCGAAGACGGCCGTTCCGGCGCGGCGAGCAGGCTCAAACTGGTGTTGAACACCTGGGTGATCGCGCTGACCCACGGTGTCGGCGAGGCGCTGGCGCTGGCCGAGGGGCTCGGCGTCGACCCGCGGCACTTCGTCGACGTCGTCACCGGCGGCCCGATGGACAACGGTTACTTCCAGGGCAAGTCCGCCGCGATCCTCAAGAACGACTACACCACCGCGTTTTCCGTCGACAACGCCGCGAAGGACGCCAGGCTGGTACTCGAAGCCGCGGGTCGCGCGGGGGTCCGGATGGACGTCGTCGAGGCCGGGCGGGCCCGCTTCGCCCGAGCTTCCGAAGCCGGGCATGGCGACGAGGACATGGCGGCCGGATACTTCGCCAGCTTCGACAAATAGGCGGGGGTCGGGCGCGGCCGCGTTCGGTCCGCTGAACGCGGTCGCGCCCGTTTACTTGCTTGAGGGGTAAGGCAACGTGGCGTGCTCGTGCCGTCCTTCGGTGTCGGTCGCGGGTGGGTGTTGCGAAAGCCACTTTCGCAACGTCGAAGGGTGCGAACGTGGCTTTCGCAACACCGTTGTCCCGGGCGGCCCGTGCCTGGCTAGGGCTGAAGGCGCCTTCGTGGCGTCGGACGCGGCTAAGGGAGCCTTCACCCCGCCACCGGTCCCGGCTCACGAACACGACACATTCGCCCTTCCCCTCAATGACTTTTCAGGTATCGCACCTGCCCGGACTTCCCGTCTTCGATGCCTTCCCGCCCGGAAAGGTGTTCAGGGACGCCGACCTCCCACCAGGCGCCGGCCTCGGTCCACGAGTTCGGCTGGGTCCGGACCACGACCACCGCCGGCCGCTTCTCCGCTACCGCCGTTTCCCGCGCCTTCGCGTAGGCCGCCCGCACCTCGCCCGAGGAGGACGCGGTGAAGACCGCGCAGCCCAGCGACTCCGCGTGCCGTGCGAAGTCGACCCGGGGCGGCGACGCGTGCGCGCTCCGGCAGTCGGCGAGGAAGTTGTTGAACGGCTTGCCGCCTTGGCCTTCCTGCAGGCGGGCGATGACCGCGTAGCCGTCGTTGTCGCAGACCACCGCCACGAACGGATGCCCGGCGAAGGCGGCCGAGAACAGCTCCGAATTCAGCATCAGGTACGAGCCGTCGCCGAGCATCGTGGTGACCAGGCCACCGGTGTGCGCCATCGCGGCGCCCCAAGCACCCGCGAGTTCGTAACCCATGCACGAGAACCCGTACTCGACGTCCATGCTGACCGAACCCGATCCGCGCCAGCCGCCGATCAGTTCCCCCGGCATCCCGCCGGACGCTGTCATCACGTAGTCGTCCGGCTCGGAGAGCTCGTTGACCGCGCCGACGACCTGGGCGTAGGTCGGCACCTCGCCGGAAACGCCGCGCAGCGAGTCGATGTGCGCGTCCCACCGGCCGCGTTCCGCCACCGCGCGTTCCGTCCACAAAGGATCGACCTGCCAGCTTTCCAGCTGGGCGGCGAGGTCTGAGAGGCCCGCGTCGGCGTCGCTCACCACGGCCAGCGCGCCGTGCTTGACCGCGTCGAAGCGGGCGGCGTTCAGGGTGATCAGCCGGACATCGGACGAGAACACCGTCCAGGACGCCGTGGTGAAGTCCTGCAAGCGGGTGCCGATCGCCAGCACGACGTCGGCCTCGGCGGCCAGGACGTTCGCGGAGGCCGAGCCGGTGACCCCCAGCGGCCCGGCGTGCAGCGGATGGCCGTGGGGGACCAGCGTGCGCCCGGCCGTGGTTTCGGTGACCGGGATGCCGTGCCGTTCGGCGAAGGCCAGCGCACGCGCGCCGGCGCCGGAGTACCGGACGCCGCCTCCGAGCACCAGCAACGGTTTCCGCGCGGCCCGCAGCACGCCCGCCGCCTCGGTGAGGGCCCGGCGGTCGGGCCGCGGGCGCAGCAGGCGATGTGTCACCGGCTCGAACAGCGCGTCCGGGAAGTCGTACGTCTCGACCTGGACGTCCTGGGGCAGCGCCAGTGTCACCGGGCCCGCGTCCGCCGGATCGGTCAGCACCCTGGCGACCTGCGGCAGCGTCGACAGCAGTTGTTCCGGCCGGGTGATCCGGTCGAAGTACCGGCTCACCGGGCGGAAGGCGTCGTTGACCGTGGCCGTCGGATCGCCGAAGTGCTCCACCTGCTGCAGCACCGGATCCGGCGCGCGGCTGGTGAAGGTGTCGCCGGGGAGCAGCAATACCGGCAGCCGGTTGGCGTGCGCGACCCCGGCCGCGGTGACCATGTTCAGCGCGCCGGGCCCGATCGAGGACGTCACCACGCCGACCTGGCGCCGATGGGTCGCCTTGGCATAGCCGACCGCCGCGAGCGCCATGCCCTGTTCGGTCTGCCCACGCCACAAAGGAAGCTCGTCGCGGTGCTCCTCCAGCGCGGTACCGAGACCGAGGACGTTGCCGTGCCCGAAGATCGCGAACACGCCGGGGAACAACGGGACTTCCCGTCCGTCCAGGGTTTCCGAGCGCTGCGCGAGCAGCCAGCGCACCAGGGCCTGTGCCGTGGTCAGCTTCATGACACTCGCCCTTCGTGACTCGTGACCGGGCAGCGTGGATCGAGTTCCTGGTCGTTCCAGGTCTCGCGGACCCAGCTGTGCGCGGGGTCGTCGCAAAAGGCCATCGACCGGTCCGCGGCGGGACCGGCCAGGACGTTCAGGTAGTACATCGGGTAGCCCGGCGCCGCGACGCAGGGACCGTGATAACCGCGCGGGATCAGGAAAACGTCGCCGTCCCGGACCGCGACGTCCTCGTCCAGCTCGCCGTCCGAGGTGTACGTCCGGTGGAGACCGAAACCTTCGCGCGAGGGCGTCACACCGTCGCGCCCGGCGACGCGGAAGTAGTAGATCTCCTCGTTGACGACCTCGCATTCGGACGCCTCGTCGTGCTTGTGCGGTGGGTAGGACGACCAGTTGCCGCCGGGGGTGATCAGCTCGCAGGCGTTCAGCTTGTCGGCGTGGTCCCAGACGCCGGGCACCCCGAAGTTGGTGACCTGTCTCGTCGCCTGCCCCGCTCCGCGTACCTCGACCGGCACGTGCTCGGCCGGTCCGTAGCGCGGTTCGAGACGACGGGTGCACCGCGCCATCGGCAGCGCGACCTCGATCCCACCGGCTGTCGACAACTCGACTTCGGCGTCGCGCGGCACGTACGCGAAGTCCGTGACCCGCGTGAACACCGAGTCCCGCCCCGCCAGTTCGAAGACCAGTCCGTCGACCCGGACCGTGCAAGCCCCCGCCAGGGGCAGTACGAAGGCCTCGTACTCGCCGGTGCGCACGACCCTGGTCTCCCCGGCGGCCAGCGAAAGCACCCGCAACCCGCTGTAGGTCCAGCCCGCCGAGTCCGGGGTCAGCCGGACCGGGTCCCGCTCGTCGGAAAGCGTCCCGAGTGGACGGTGCAGCTTGCTCACAGCAACTCCTCGATCTCGTCGGCGGTGGGCATGGCGTCGGCGCAGGCCAGCCGGGACGCGACGAGCGCGCCCGCCGCGTTGGCGTAGGCGGCGATGCGCACCGGATCCCAGCCGGACAGCAGCCCGTGGATCAGCGCACCGCCGAACCCGTCCCCGGCGCCGAGCCCGCAGACGACCTCGACCCGCTGGGGAGGCACGGTCCAGCTGCCCTCGGCGGTGGCCACCAGCACACCTTCGGCGCCCTTCTTGATCACCGCCAGCTCGACACCTCTGGCCAGCATCCGCGCCGCGGCCTCGTCGGGGTCCGCCGTCCCCACCGCGACCTCCGCCTCGGTGCGGTTGCCGACGGCGACCGTGACGTGGTCGAGCATCCAGCCGATCTCTTCCCGCGCGGTCTCGGTGTCCGGCCAGAACATCGGCCGGAAGTCGAGGTCCAGCACGGTATGCGACCGGCGTCCGCGCCGCTCCAGCATCCTGCGCTGGGTGCCGCGTGCCGGTTCGACGGACACCCCGGTCCCGGTGACCCACAGCAGCGGCACCGTTTCCACGACGTCCCAGGGCACGTCGGTTTCGGTGAGGGTCAGGTCCGGGGCGATGGGGGACCGGTAGAACAAGAGCGGGGGATCCGCGGGCGGGTTCAGCGCGCAGAACACCACCGGCGTCTGCAGCCCCGCCGACGTCCCGACGTGATCGGGCGACACGCCGAACTCCCGCAGCGCATGCCGTACGTAGTCACCGAAGCCGTCCGGGCCGACCTTCGTCAGCACCGACGTCGAGCGGCCGAGCCGCGCGGCGGCGACCGCGACGTTGGTCGCGGTGCCGCCGAGCGATTTGGCGAAGGTGCTGACCCCGGCCAGTGGCACGCCGCTCTGCTCGGGGTAGAGGTCCACCCCGACCCGGCCGACGGTCAGTGCTTCGAGAGCGGTCATGAAGGGGACTCCACCTGTCGCAACTCGTGTTCGAGGGCTTCCAGTTCCGCGCCGCCCGCCATCTGCCGGGTCAGTTCGGGCAGGTCGATCTCGGACTTCTCGTAGGTGCCGAGGGGAGCGCCCCGTTTGAGCAGCAGGAAGCGATCGGCCACCGGGTACGCGTGATGCGGGTTGTGCGTGATCAGCACGACGCCGAGCCCGCGGTCACGGGCCTGCGCGACGTACTTGAGCACGACACCGGCCTGTTTCACGCCCAGCGCGGCCGTCGGCTCGTCGAGGATCAGCACCTTCGCCCCGAAGTGCACCGCCCGCGCGATGGCGACGCACTGCCGCTCGCCGCCGGACAGGGTGCCGACCGGCTGCTCGACGTCACGCAGGTCGATGCCCATGTCGGACAACGCCTTCTTGGTCGTCTCGCGGCCCTTCTTCCGGTCCAGCGCCCGGAACGGGCCGAAGCCGACCGTCGGCTCGGAGCCGAGGAAGAAGTTCCGCCAGACGCTCATCAGCGGTACGACCGCCAGGTCCTGGTACACCGTCGCGATACCGCGATCGAGCGCCTCACGCGGCGAGGCGAACTTGACCGGCGCGCCCTCGACCAGGAACTCGCCCTTGTCGTGCTGGTGGACCCCGGCGAGGATCTTGATCAGGGTGGACTTGCCGGCGCCGTTGTCGCCGAGCACGCAGGTCACCTCGCCCGCGTTGACGACGGTGGACACGTCGCGCAGCGCGATCACGCTGCCGTAGGTCTTGCCGACGTCCTGTACTTCGAGGAGATGACTCATCGCCGGACCCTTTCCGCGCGCCGCCGGAAGGCGTTGTTGACCAGGACCGCGGACAGCAGCATCACCCCGAGGAACAGCATGAACCAGTCGCTGTCCCAGCGGGCGAACACGATGCCCTGCCGCGCCATGCCGAAGATCAGCGCGCCGATCGCGGCGCCGATCGCCGAACCGAAGCCGCCGGTCAGCAGGCAGCCGCCGATCACGGCCGCGATGATGTACTGGAACTCCAGTCCGATGCCCTGGTTCGCCTGGACACTGGCGAACCGCAGGATGTTGATCGAGCCGACCAGCCACGCGGCGAGCGCGGTGGTCATGAACAGCATGATCTTCGTGCGCACCACCGGAACCCCGACCGCGCGGGAACTGGGCGCGTTGCCGCCGACGGCGAAGATCCAGTTGCCGAACCGGGTCCGGACCAGCAGCCAGGCCGCCAGCACGGCGAACCCGATCCACCAGACGATGGAGATCTGGAAGGCCGTCCCACCGACGTCCACTGTGGACGCGAAGACGAAACCGGCGGACTCGTAGCCGTCGGTCGACCGCATCCCGGAGACCTGGACGGTGCCGGTGACCAGCCGCGTGACGCCGAGGTTGAGCCCTTGCAGCGCCAGGAACGTGCCCAGGGTGACGATGAAGCTGGGCAGCCCGGTGCGCATCACCAGCCAGCCGTTGAACGCGCCGACCGCGAGGGCGAAGACCAGGGACGCGAACAGCGCGAGCCAGACGTTCCAGCCCGCCTGCGTCGCGAGTGTCGCGGTGACGAGCGCGGTGGACGCCGTCATCACGCCCGCCGAGAGGTCGAACTCGCCGCCGATCATCAGCAGGGACACGGCGACCGCCATGATGCCGAGCGTCGAGGCGTCGTCCAGCCAGGTCGCCACGCCGCTGCCGCTGAAGAACTGGTCGGTGACGAGGGTGAAGAACAGGAAGACGACGACGGCGCCGAGGAGCGCGCCGATCTCGGGCCGGACGACCAGCCTGTCGAGCAGGCGCGGTTTCGCGATCCGTTCGTCGAGGGTGGTGGTTGTCATCGCGTGCCCCTTTGCACGTACTGGCCGACGGTGTCCACAGTGGATTTGTCGACCAGGTCGGGCCCGGTGAGCACCGGCTTCCCGCCGCCGACGACGTTCGCGTTGTCCCGGTAGAGCTTGAGGAACTGGACGGGGAGGTAGCCCTGCTCGTACTGCTGCTGGTCGACCGCGAAGACCACGTCGCCCGCCTTGATCGCGCCGACCACGTCGGTGTTCAGGTCGAAGGTGCCGACCTGGGCCTGCGAGCCGACCGCCTTGATCGCGCTCACCGCCCGCGCGGCGACCTGCGAGTTCAGCGTCAGGACGGCGTCGAGGGCGGTGTCCGTCTGCACCGCGCCCCGGATCCGGGATTCGGCGTCGGCCGGGTTGCTGATGTCGACCTGAAGGGTCTGCACGTCGCCCGTGAAGCCGGCCTTGGCGCCGTCACAGCGCTGCGCCTGCCCGACGTTGCCCGCCTCGTGGACCACGCAGAGCAGCTTCTTCTTGCCGAGTTCCTTGAACTTCTTCCCGGCTTCCTCGCCCGCGATGGTCTCGTTCTGCCCGACGTGGGTGAGTGCGCCGTAGCCCGCGCTCTTGTCTTCACCGGAGTTGATGGTGATGACCGGGATCCCCGCGCGGACCGCGTTCTCGATCGAGGTCTTGAGCGCCTCCGGGTTCGCCATGGACACCACCAGCCCGCCGACCTGCTGCGCGACCGCGTTGTCGACCAGCTTGGCCTGGTTGCCGGGATCCCCGTCGGAGTTGTACTCGACCTGGACGCCGAGCTGCCTGCCCGCCTCCTCGGCACCGTTCTTGACCACGTTCCAGAACGCGTCGCCCGCCGTGCCGTGCGAGATGACCGCGACCCGCAGCGGCCCACTGGGCAGGCTCGTCACCGGACCCGTGGCCGCCACGGGCTTCTCCTCGGCTTTCGGCCCGGTG